>CAVAPS010000005.1:0-88620 GCA_963590775.1 Desulfovibrio piger | reverse complement strand
ATAGAAAAAAGGCTCTGACCTTTTACAGTCAAAGCCTTAATCGCCTCTTTACTATGCCCTATAAAGTTTCATATATTGATTTTTAATTACTGCCTTATGTGGCGTTAGCAAATGATAATACCTTTTTTCTAGCTTTTATTTTAAAAGGGGTTTTACTGTAGTGCTAAAAGTGTATAAATAAAAAATCTGGGAAAATGAAGACTCCCAGATTTTTTTTATATGTAATTTAAGATGCAAAGATATTGTAACAAAATATGATTCATATGTCTATATGAGCAGAATATGTGTTTGAAAGACACCCAAGAGATTTACGGTCTATTAAGACCACTTACTTGTGACACTGAGAATGTGTCCTAGGTAGGTGGTCTTTTTATTTTTCTAAATTTTTTCTGAAAAAGGGGGTACAAAAAAAACCTTCGTTTTTTCACTCGCCCATAAAATTTTATACATCATAAGTTTTATCTATAGCCTGTAATTCACGGAATGTATCAATCTCAATAATATCATCTTCCTTACACTCTCTTACATGCACCTTGTAATGGTCTTTGCAGAACACAAGCGGAACCTGTTCCCAGTATCTTTCCTTTCCGCCCGGCTGCTCATATACCTCCTTGATATCGTTAGACAATTTATATCCATCTTCTTCATTCCAGTAAGATATTCCAACCATCTGCCAGCAGTCAAGACCACCGACCTTCTCCTCAACAATAATACCGTCTTTAACTGTAAAGCACCAGTCATCAGTCCTGTCCTTCTTAATAGCAAGGAAATCAGATGTGTAATGATACTTAGTTATTATCTTAGGATTAGATATAAGTAAATCTGCCTCAAACACATACGCATTAGAAAGCATATACCTTGCAACTACAGATGACGATATATTGTTAGCCTCGTTATATACAGGATTCTCAAGGTACTTTATCATAGGATACTTATAGTGAAGCTGGTCGAACTGCTCTGCAAGATACCCCCTCACTATATATATATCATTAATACCAGCCTCAAGGCAGGCATCAATAAGTCCATCAATAATTCTCTTTCCATGCACTCTTACAAGCGGCTTAGGAGTATTCAATGTAATAGGAACCATCCTGCTTCCAAAACCGGCAGCTATGAATACTGCTCTCTTCGCTCTATATGGTTCTAATGCTGAAACGCCGTCATTGGTTATCACACCATCACTGATATATCCTGCTTCTGTGAGCTCCTGAACTGTCTTATTGACTGTTCCTAATGAATAACCTGTCTTTTCCTCTATCTTCCTCTGTGTAAGTGCCACTCTTTCCTTCTCAAGAAGTACCAATATATCGAATTGTTTCTTAGTTAATGTATTGTTCATTGCTATTCTCCTTCTCCCCTCTATGCCTTAGTTCTGAAAAACTTGTGCTGTTTAATATAGAATGCTGCTCCCATAGCTGTCCACACGATTAACATTATATACGATTCTTTACAAAAATGCACGCCCGGTAATCCAGGAATTGGAACAAGCTGTAATACCATGAAAGCAACAGAGAATATAACTCCTAATATCGCTGCCGGCTTAGAAAATGCTGTTCCATCCTTATCTCTTTTTAATGTCACCAGCGTACTTGCACATGTAAAGAAATATCCGATAGAAGCCCCAATTGCACTCATATCTACGAACCAGCCAAGAGCTTCTCTTCCAAGAACCGGTCCTGACAGGCTGACAATTATGCAGAATATCATAGCATTCTTAGGTGTTCCGTATTTCGCATCAATCTTTCCAAAGCACTGTGGAAGATATCCCTCGCGGCTCATAGAATACATAAGTCTTGATGAAGTAAGATAGAATCCCATAATACCTGAAAGCACAGCACAAGAAACTCCTATACCGACAAGAACCTTTCCTCCAACACCCAACAGTTCCTCTGCTGCAATAAGAAGAACCCAGTCTCCAGCCATTACTCTTTCAGGCCAGTTAGCTGATACAGCCGCAGATACTGTGTTATTACTTGTATATACGAAGCAGCCAAAAAGAATTGCAACTATCATAATTCCGCTGACCTTCTTTAAAGAGAAATTAAATTCCTCTGCCGCCTGTGGAATGGAATCGAATCCGACATACGCCCATGGTGCAATTGCAAATGTAGCAAGTATAGCGGACATTATTCCCTTAGTACCTGTATGTGCATATTGTGATATCTCGCTTGCCGTTGCCCCGGCTGCCATTGCCGCACTCTTATTAAAGCCCCATATAGGCTCCATATTAATTCCCTTAGTCTTGGCACTTATAAGCCCAGCTATAGTCAGCGATAATATGCATACAATCAATAACGCACTAAGTACAGTCTGAATAAATCCAGCCTTCTTAACGCCAAGGATATTAAGGATACCGAATAACAGAAGAATTGAAATCGCCAGAAGCATTTCTCCAAAATATATCTCAAAGCCTGCTATCGAATAATGAAATCCGAATTTAAGAATATCTGCCGTACCATCCAGTCCGTCTACAATAAGCGCAATCGCCGTACTGTTCATCGGAACATTTGTAAGATATGCAACTACAAGAAACCATCCGCATAGGAAAGCCATATTCTTGCCAAAGCACATCTTAGTAAATGTAAATTCGCCTCCAGCCTGTGGATACTTAGGCACCATATACGCATATGAAAATGCAATTATTATCATAACCAGTGCACCAAGTGCCATAGCTATTGCTGTTCCCGCTACACCTGAGTTAGGAAGGAATTTCTTACCAGGGTTGATAAACGACCCCCATCCTACTATACATCCAAATGCGATAGCCCATACATTCATAGGGCTTAGATTCTTCTGTAAAGCTGCCCCCTGTGTGCTGCCTGTTTTATTATTCTTCATCACAAACAATTCTCCTATAATATTATTTAATCAGATAATCTGAATATTTAACTGCCATATCTCTCCAGTTGTCTAATGCTTCGCCCATGTCTGCACCGCATGACTCCCTGTACATAGCCCATACAAACCAGTAATATGCAATAATTGCAACATATGCCATATAATGAAATCTGGTTGTTTCATTATAATCTTCCTGAAGATATTCCTTTATGAATTCCTCAGCTTTATCAAAATCATACATGGCATCAACCACATAATATCCAACATCAATTCCCGGATCAGAATATCCAGAATACTCCCAGTCAATAAGAATAACACTTCCGTCTGGTCTTATCATCCAGTTCGGCTTATATGTATCACCATGGCAGAAACATTTTTCAATACCATCTCCAAGAGTCATCTTATAAAGCTGTCCAATGCGGTTCCTAAGTCCTTCATACTCGATGAAGCATACCGGGTCTTTCTTCTCAAGAAGCTTCTCCATATCAAGTGCATCTTCCCATGGCTTCATACCGTAGTCTGCAGTTATATCTGCCTTATGCAGCTTTCTTAGAACTGCTAATATCTTCTTAGAATCCTCAAATGACTTATAATCAGGCTCTCTGAATTCTGGAATAAATACTGATATCTTCCAGCCCTCATTAACATCTGCATATATATATGTAGGATCAACGCCTGCTTCCTTAGCTTTAATAAGGGATTTCTTTTCATTTCTTCTGTTGATTATGCTCTCTGTTCCATCACCCGGATGTCTGTATATATAATCAACTCCGTCTATCTTGAATATAAATGACGTATTCGTCATTCCCTCACTTACATTCCTGAAATCAACAATATCCTCTTCATCACATCTGAACACAAGCTTGATATTTCTTATAATCTCGCTGTGTGTATGCCCAAGATACTGTGAATCAAACTGTCTGAGTTCATCGAAATAATCAAATTCGAATATATTACCCTGCTTATATTCCTTAAAATATATCGGTGCAAGGTCATTCAGACGGTCCATCATAAGTAATTCCCAATAACAGTTATTATACTGTCCACCATCTCTTATCTGCTCTACAAGACTGATAAAGCTGTCTGAAAAATCCTTATTCCAGAATGCATGTCCCATAAGAACATTGCCTTCTTTAACATCTCTCTCAATATTAACAATGCGGCCATCTCCATCGATATCAGCATACACTTCATCAGAAGAAACATTACCATAATATCCTGAATAAAATGTTCTGTACTCGAATCTGTTAAATGGGTTCTCTATATAATAGCTGTCACTTACACATATATATGTATTCTTCAGCTCATTCTTTACAAGATAAAGACTCTCTATATTATTCTTTATATTAAATGACTCATTAATAACGAATTTGACATTATATTTGTCCTTGAGATAATAAAACATCTCTTTCTTGTATCCAAGAACAACAGTAATATCATCAATTCCCGCATCTTTAAGCTGCTTTATCTGTCTTTCTATAAGACGCTCACCCTTTACCTCAAAAAGACCTTTTGGCTGCTCTAACGATAAAGGAATGAATCTTGTAGATGCACCTGCTGCAAGTATAACCGCATTGTCTACTTTATAATTTTCAAGTGCATCACGGCCAGTCTGGGTAAGGCTTCCTGTATCTTTGGAAATATATCCGTCTTTTACAAGTTCATTATATATCTCTGCATTTTCTAATGCCCTGGAAGTCTCCAGATCATATGTGCATCCTGCACGTCCCTTACTGCCATTATACAGGCTGTTCAATACATAAAACTCTTCTTTTCTCACTATACATATCTCCTTATGCCATGTTTCCTGAGAACATTCCACGAATCACTGCTTTGACAACATTTTCTCTGCATGATTCATACTTCTTTCCCGAAAGTATAAGTTCCTCTACTTTAATGTTCTTTATGTCTTTCTTGTCAACTGAATACAAATCATCTGAAAGAACCGCCATATCGGCAATCTTTCCTGCCTCGAGACTTCCTCTTTCTTTCTCGTCAAATGTTACATAATATCCATTATATGTACACATCCTGAGTGCTTCCTGAACAGACACTGCCTGAGACTGATTCATATTATTAACAGCTTTGTCAATCCACACGATAGGATCCGGTGATGTACATGGTGCATCAGAACCGCACGAAACAACTATTCCGTTCTCATTAAATGTTCTGAGCGGATTAAGTCTTTCTGCTCTCTCTTTACCCATAATGCTTTCAAGGTATTCATCAGGTTCCTGCTTCCAGTTAATGAAAGCACTCTGGACAGGCATCTGTATATTATATTCCCTGCATATCTTAATACCTTCTTCAGTAGGAAGACAGTCATGTATAATCCCATGTCTGTGATCTTTTCTTGGATAATCATCAAGCGCTGCCTTTAGCGCCCTGCATGCCTGATCAAATGCCTTATCACCAATCGCATGCATCTCTATCTGCAGTCCGGCTCTGTTAGCCTTCTTGCAGAAATCAATAACCTTTTCGTCATCGTAATAAAGTACTCCGTCACCGCCTAATGAATCAATATACGGTTCATTCATAGCTGCATCGTGCGAGCCGAAACAGCCATCAAGTGCACATTCAAAGCATCCGCCTATTCTTGGCAGCTTCCTCTTTAATGCAATATCAACATTCATTGACTGTGGGAATACCCTTACCTGAAAACCGTTAGTTAAGGATTTTGCAAATATTTTTTCAAATGTAATATCGAGATTACCTGTGAATCCAACACCGCTTACTGTATGAATACAGCCAATTCCATGCGATGCCTGAAAATCAATGGCACTCTGCATATTCTTGAACAAATCAATAACAGAAAGTGAATTAGTAATGTAATTAGAGCACTCAAAGAATGCTTCCTGATTCATCTCTCCGGTATCTTCATGATAACCTCTTAACTTACTCACTTTTCCTTTCAGCTTATCAAGAAGCTTACTGTTAATTATGCACGCATGTCCATCATATTTAACAACCATTATCTCTTTGTCAGGACACACCCTATCTAACTCTTGTCTGCTGATAAGTCTTCCTTCTTTAACTGAATATGGTGATGCACCGAATGCTATAAGTGTCTTCTTATTACCACTTGACTGCACGAATTCTTTAACCATCTGTGCAATCTCTTCGTTAGACTCTGCATCCATAACATTAAGTCCTGCGTGAAATGTAGAAAATGATGCCATGTGCTGGTGTGTATCTACGAATGCCGGAACAAGTACTTTCTTTCCAAGCTCTACTGTCTGAACATTCTTATACTGTTCTGGCAGTTCATCCCCCACATACACAATTCTTCCTTTATCTTCCACGAGATAACCAGCTACTGTATCATTACTGTCAACTGTAAGAATCTTACCCTTATAACATATCATAGACAATCACCTTCCCTTTAATGTCTGCATTTACTGTTCCTGTCACGGATAATCCTTATAAGAAGAATCCAACTGTACCAGCTCATAAAAATTATCTATCTCCATAATATCTGACTTCTCACAAGGTCTCACTTCTACCGCATATCTGTCCTTGCGAAGTACAAGCGGGATGAATTCCCAGAAATAATCATTGCCATCTGGTTCTTCATTATATACCTGTGCAAAATCTTCTCTTAATCTGGCACTGTCTTCCTTAGTCCAGTATGATATTCCATAATAATTGAAGCAGTATGTATTACCCTTCTGGTAATCTGTTATATGTCCATTATCAAGCTTGAAGCTCCAGTCGTCAGTTTCTAACGAATATGAACCAAGAATATTACTGCTGTACTGATACTTTGTGATAACATCCGGATTAGATATATACAGGTCTGCCTCACATAAATAGCACTGGTCAATATGCTCTAACGCAGCCATTGCTGAAGATATGTTATTGGTTTTATCATATATATCGTTATCTATAAGATTAATGAATGGATACTTATCAAGAATCTCATCAAACTTTTCTTTCTTATAACCCCTTACCAGAGTAATATCCTTAATTCCTACAGCAACAAGTGCATCAAGCAATGTATCAATAATTCTTACACCATTAACAGCAACCATTGGCTTTGGTCTGTCTAATGTAACAGGAACCATTCTTGAACCAAATCCTGCTGCCATAATAACCGCTCTCTTTACACGGTAAGGTTCAAGTGCCTCAAGACCTTTTTCGGTAATCTCCATCTGGTCATCACATTTTTTAATAAAAGCTTCATTTTCTAATTCATCAAGTGCCTTGGATATAGCTGTTCCTGATATCTTTAATGTATCTGAAAGAGTTCTCATCGGATAATCCTTCTTACCATTCTTCTCAATATATGTAAGTACTTCAAACTGATAACGATTCATATTTCCTCCTTACAGTACCATTGGAATTATGTAGATTCCAAGTGCAATGCATGTAACAATAATTGTGCACGCCTTCCATATAGTGTACTGTCTGTCCATCTTGGCCTTAGTCTGCTCATCTGGCTCTTCTATAACACCAATCTCTTCTTCAATTGTCGGCATAACACATTCTTTCCTGTGAGAATATGCGAAGTAGAATATTATACATATTACTGTTATGATTCCTGATGTAAGAAGTGCTGCCTTATCTGCAAATATTAACATGAAGCAATACACAACAATTGTAAATATACATCCAACAACTCCCAAAGGTGCCTTATAAGGTCTCTTCATATCAGGATACTTCTTCTTAAGTCCAATATATGAAAGACAGCCTATCATATAACATATTGCAAGCGATATAAGCGATACTGACGCTATGTAGTTAATCGAGCCGGTTGCAATAAGTATGAAATTAATAATACCAACCACAATTACAGCAACATATGGTGTCTTATAATTTGGATGAATCTTTCCAAGGAATTTAGGCAACGCACCATCTTCTGCCATTGTATATATATATCTCGCCGGTGCTGCAATTCCCGGATTAATAGTGGATAAATCTCCACCAAATGCAATTCCAATACATAAAAGTATAATAGGGAATCCTACAAGACCTACCGCCTTAAGTCCCTCTGCATATGGAGCATCTGCTGCCGCAAGAATTCCATAAAATTCTTTTGGAACAAGTCCAACAAGAAACCACTGGAATAAAGCATTAAGTGCAAATACCATAAATACTGAAATCTTTAATGCTCTTGGAAGTGTATACTGTGGATACTTAGTCTCCGCTCCCATAGATACGCATGTCTCAAATCCTGTATAACACCACCATACAAGACCGAATATATACATTATCTCATTAAATGGAGGCAATGAATTCATTGCTATTCCACCAAAATATTCAACATGAACCTTAGGTATCATATAAAGGAACCAGCACACTGAACAGCCCCAGAAGAAAAACATAAATGCTGTCTGTGCCTTACCCGACTGCTCAATACCTCTAAAATTAAGAATAAGAAAAACTGCAACAAGAATAATTGCTATAATTCTTGAATCAAGCTTTTCAATGTTTATTCCAAGCTGTTCCATAAGAATCTTGAAATAATTGGCAAATGCAAGTGTCTCACCTGCACCAATAGCTACAACCGATACTATATAATGCCATCCTGCCATGTTGGCCCACACTCTGTTAAGCCCCCTCTTGGCATAATTATATGTTCCACCTGCGCATGGAAGTGCTGCTGACATTTCTCCATATATAAGGCATGGCCATATAGATATAAGAAGTGCAACAAATGTAAATACTATTATCCATGAACCTACACTTCCTATCTGTGCTGAACCGCAAGTAAAAAGACCTACACCTACAACAGTTCCAATTGTCATACTGATTGATTCCTTAAGCCCTAAAGCACGAACCAGCTGATTATTCTCATTCATAAATATTCCCTCTCAACATGTTCATTCTATAATTTTTTGTTCGTTTGTATGAACAAAAAAATTATAGCAGATAGCAAATTAAATTACCAGTATAAAAAAACAACAGTTATAACCCAATTGTGTTATAACTGCTGCCTCATCATTAATTATTAATATTTTTCACACTTGTCTTCCAATTAATTAGCTGCCTGCTTCAATGAATTTAGCTGATATATTCTCCATCCAAACTCATCATACAATATTGAGTAATCATAATATTTTTCAAGGACTTTATCAAAATCATCACTATAAGTTCTTGATGCAATATATTTAACACCAATCTTATCCGCATCCTTATAATTAAGATTCAACTGTAAAAGATCCTGCTGTACCAGCTCCTCATTGGTATCCTCTTCTGTAAGTGTAAGTATCATATGTGCAAATCTGTTATAACAGTATTCATTTTCCTTATCTGGATCAAGAATATTCCATAAATCCCAGTTAGGCACATTATTACATGTATTAATTGTCGGTGCCCCACAGGCAGCAAGATACATTGACTCTACCCATGAATCAAGCATCACCCACTTACCATCCTTATCCTCACTCGCAATCTCAGTTACCTTATTAGCAAGAGGTTTAGAATATATAGCATCTGTTCCTACATTAATTGTAATCGACCATACTCCTGATATAAACACAATCCCCGTAAGAGATAGCAATGCAATATTCTTAAGCTTATCATGCTCTTTTACACAGAATACAACAACAGTTATCACTGTAAACACAACAACAACCGCAATTACAGCATACTGTAACATTCCGCCAGCCCCGGTTATATCATATACATTTCTTGCCTCTTTCCAGCTGCAATAAGAACTTATAAGCATTGGAACTACAACAATGACAGGATTTACTTTATATTTGTTCTCCCTGCATACATATATACATCTTATAAATAATATAACCTGTAAAAGTCCTAAAATATCTACTGCTCTTTCTTCCGGTACATAACTGAATAATGTAAGCTTTGCTACAACCAATGGAAAACCAATCGTACAATATATAATATATACACACGACACCACTGACAGAATATCAAGCAGTATATCCTTTCCTTTCTGCTTAATAATGCAATATACCGTCAGCACCATTGGCAATGGGAATAATGTCACCATCATTGAATACTCACTATTATTCAGAGTTGACTTAAATGGATAAAATAATGTCGCAGCATATTCAAACATTTTGTACAATGAATATCCGCCAGTTGAAACTCTTGATCCAGGATAGATTGTTTCCATTATCGCTAACACATATGAGCTTCTGTCTTTAAGATACACAATAACTATTGATGCCATGAAAAGCATTGATGCACCGAATACAAGCCATTCCTTAAGCTTAATCTTCTTGAAATTATCCCATGAACTCACAACCATCCATATTACAATTCCAAGATATACATATCCCGAAGGCACCTGAAATGCCGGATATAATATTGTTATATATGCCGCCCCAAGTATAGCAATACAAGGACACAGTGCCATCTTCAGCCATGTTTTCTTTGCATTAATAAAGTAATATATACATACAAGTGCAGACAGTCCCCATGTCAGATAATCAACATTCATCCACCACATCTCATATCCGGAAAATGCTACCATAACACCACCAGTTACTGCCAGCACTTTATTCTTTCCAGCTATAATGTAGAAGAACTGGATTGACATAACAATAAGTAATATGAATGGAAAACACCATTCAACCGACATACCTACGCTGTCTCCAAAAAGGTAATATCCCCATGTACTAGGTTTAGCTAATGCTGAATATGACTTATACAGGCCAGTTTGTGCTATATTATCTGTCTGCTTCGCCATAATTATATAATTATATTTACCATAATCAGTGTACTTAGCTGTAAGATATCTTGGTGTTGAAACTGCCCATTCATCACTTCTTATTGCATGTGATTCACCATAAACAGGTGTTACAAACTCACTTCCCTGTCCAGGCTGCACATAATTATCAAACATTCCTATAGATGAGAAATTAACTCTCATAATAACAAGAAGCAGGAATAGTGCAACAGCAAGATAAAATCTCTTATCAAATATGAATTCACACAGTTTCTTTGGTCCAACAATAATAAATGCACATACAAGAATCATAAGAAGCGTCATAAATACCATTCTTACTGCAAATACGCCATAATTCCCGCTGTCATGGTAATTTCTTAAAACCGCATAACAGAGTGCTCCATTCTGCTTTTCACCATTAATGCTGTACTGCACTGATGTATCTGTTATATTCTGGTTATCTGTCCACAATGTAAACTTCTTTCCATTCGCTTTAGTATCTGACGATACCTTAAGTGTATAGGTTTTACCACCTGATATAACATTTTCTTCACTGAAATTTGAGAACTGATTATCATTGATATTAACACCATTAACTTTCTTATGAAGTACAACTTCACCTGTTGCTTTATCAACAAGCTCTACAGTTATCTTAGAAAAATTCCTTATTGCATTGGTACTGAAATAAAGTGCTATTCCATTAAAATCCCCATCAATATATATATCCTGGGTTATCTCCATTCCTTTTTCTAAACCTGCAGTCTCCTCCCTGGCTACAAATCCGGAATCATACATATCTACATCTTTTTCAGTCGTGACATTATAAATATGTATTCCTCTTAATACGAATAATACTGCTGCAAGCACAAGAAGCAGTATCTTAATGTATTTTGATTTATTCTTCATGTATTTTAATCTCCTAACAAGTTTATTCGTTTTATTATACCACGCAATTATAAATATATACAAGATATTTAACTTACAAAAATGGTTCAGACATTAGTCAATGTCTGAACCATTTTTCTTATTATTAGCGTAACTATTCAAAGCAATCTCCTGTGCCATCTTTCTGACTCTTTCTGAATTTCTTGAAAGTGACATTGTAAGTGAGAATATAACAAGTATAATAAACACAAATCCCAAAAAGAATAGCATATTAATCTCATTATATATTCCCAACGCCTTCGATATAACATTAAGAAGATTAGGTATTAATGTAATTATTAATATTCCAAGCTCAAGAAAAAGCCATGAAAGTGCATATTTTAATTCCAGTTTGTTCTTCTTGATAAGACCTAATATCTTTAACAGTCCTAATATAAGAACAACAATTATAACACATTTAATTCTTATACTCATCTATGCTTATCTCCTCTGAAATTCTCAAACAATATTGCCAGTGTAACCTTAACCATATAATATACAGATTTCTTAAGTGTTATTGATGAGCTTCCACCCTGTCTTTCTCTCATGACAACCGGAATCTCTGCCACTTTGAAACCTTTCTTTAATATTGCTACAACTGTTTCCGGCTCCGGATAATCCTTAGGATACTTCTTGGCAAACTGTACAATCGTACGTCTTCCTATAAGTCTTAATCCTGATGTGGGATCTGTTATCTTCTGACCAGTACATAACTTTATCAGTCCTGTAAAATAATTAATTCCAATTCTTCTCGCTTTAGATGACTGGAATCCCTGTTTTTCAATAAACCTTGAACCTATAACCATATCAAGGTCATTCTTCTCAAGATAATCTGCCATCTCTCCTAAAAATTTTGCATCATGCTGTCCATCACCATCTACCTGCACAGCAATATCATATTCATACCTTTCGGCATACAGATATCCTGTCTGAACAGCTCCACCTATTCCAAGATTAATCGGCAGATTAACAATATTAAATCCATTATCTTCACATATCTGTCTTGTATTATCAGTAGAGCAGTCGTTGATAACCACATAATCAAATGTTGGTGCATTCTCAATAATATCCCTGACAGTCTTCTCTATACTTTCACTTTCATTATATGCTGGAATTATTATAAGTTTTTTCATAGCTTCTCCATAATTGTCCATGCTTAAATATCAATATTTTTAAGTTCTTTGTCAAATGGTCCAAACTCAAGAATCTCAGGCACATGATTCTTTCTACTCTCTACCGGTGGAAGTTTCATATAATCGCCAAACATTCTCTTAAGAAATACATCATTATTCTTAGGAACCTTTACCATGATATCTTCAAACGGCTTCTCAACCAATGGGAACAGATCATCTAACTTTATAGCCTGTTTTAAAGGATCCATCTCTCCGAAGAAGCATGCAACCCATCTTGTCTTCTCATTGTTATACTTAAGTGCATTCTTCATATAACATCTGTTAATGAACTTTCTTGAGAAGTGTGTCCATGTAAGTAATCTGTTAATCACTATACACATTGCACTTACAACTTTTCTCTTCCATCCATGCATAAACAGCACAGGTTTTTTGAATTCTCTTAATATTCTTAACTTGCTCCAGAAGAATGCTGATGTTCTCTGTCTGCTTCTCTTTTTAGCATCATCAGGAACATTGTCGAAAGGATAAAGTGCAATATCAATTCCCATAGGAACATTCGCATCCTTGAATACATATGGTATATTCTTTGTTCCAATCCTCGCTATTTCGGCATTATAGAAAGGGAATGTTTTATGTGAATCTATATCAAGAACAACATACTTATCTGCATATTTCTCTCTATATATCCTTAAAGCTTTTTCATAATCATCTCTTAACATTCCGATATCTATATCATCATCCCATGGAACGAATCCTTTATGTCTCTCAACACCAATTGCACAGCCTGCAAACAGGAAATATGAAAGTCCATTTTCATCACATATCTTAATAAAATCCTTAAAGACCTCTAATTCTGCAAGCTGCAGCTTTCTCAGAACCTTTGGGTCATACTGTTCATTCTGACTCATTATCTTTTCTGTCCTTTCTAATCTGATATAAGATATATCCCATTAATAATACTCCCAATAACACGACAAGTATCAGATACCCTAATGCGGCTCCGTTAAGTCCGAATCTTCCTGTAATCGGATTCATAATAAGCAATGATGCTCCGCACACGATAAGATACAGAATAGTCATGTATTTCTGCTTACGCATTATGGCAAGTACATAATAGAATATTATATTGACCGCATTAATGCCTCCACATAACAGAAGCAGAAGCAATGTCATCTTGTAATCCTTAAGATTAACACCATAAAGCCATGACAGAACCGGTATTCCCAGTATATATGCCCCGACCTCACATACAAGTGTAAATCCAGCAATTATAGCAAACATCCTGAATATTATATGCCAGAAATTCTTATATTTCTTCTCATAATAACTAACAGCCATTGATGTCTGCATTGGCTTAAATATTATACCACTAAACAGATTAATTACCATATTAGGCATGAATACAGCCGTATAATACAACTGTGCCGCATCACCTAACATCCTGTCAACAGCTAATTTTGATGAATTAATAATATAGTTACTTAAAAAAGTGCTTACAGCAAGTGGAAGACATACCTTAAAAAGTACAAAAACTTTTTTGTAATCATCAACTATACATATCTTAACTCTGCCAGCTGCAACAGATACATCAAGGCACAGGATTATAATCAACGCTATTACGTTCATACATGCCAGGGAAAGTATCAGATTTCTCGTTGTAACTACTGTTATAACAAGAAGTAGTATACTAAAGAAAGTCCTGTAAAACTCTGATTTACCAGACATATCTATTCTTTCTTCTTTCTGGAATTCACCTTCAAATGTATCTGCTACTGAATCCAGCATCTTATAGATACATACAAGTAATATAACTGTAACTTTTTCCGGACTGTATCCGTTAAATACAACATATACTATGCTCGCCAAAAATGTAACGAGACACATTATAAGTCTTAAAGTGAAATAATATCCGAATGAATACTCATTCTTAACATCCGTAACCTGATATGTTCTTATTTCAAAATAAGCTATTGTAACAAGCCACTGTGCTATTGAAAGACCAATAGAGAACATTCCTGCTTTAGTCTCCCCTAAGAAACGGCTTATAACAATTGTCATAACAAGTGTGGCAAGCGCAAAGCATGCTGTTCCCATTGTAAACCAGATATATTTGTACTTATCTTCTGGTGTTTTATCCACACCCATTATTGTGGAAATAATATTCATATATACCTCTTAGTCTCTAAATTCCAATTTATATGGATAATGATTCTTTCTCTTTTCAACTGGCGGAAGCTGCATATAATCTCCATATATTTTTCTTAACTTCTCATCTTCATTGGCTGGCAGAGGCATCTTAATATCTTCAAAATCATACATCTGTAATGGATATATCTCATCCTTTACCATTATATGATAATATGGATCTGTATCAAATAAGAATGCCATTCTCTTAGTATCAACATCATTATATCTTGATGCAATCTTTAAACATTTGCCAGCAATCCAGTTATGTGAGATTCTGAACACAACAAGTCCGGCATGAATTATTGCTGTTGCAACATGTGTTATCTTACCCTTAACCCCCTTATAAGGAAGTACCGGGAACGCAACATGTCTGAGTATAAGAAGCTTGCTCCAGAACCATGCAGCCTTAGCCTGCTTTTTAAGTTCTTCCTCATCATCTGATATATTATCAAGTGGATAGACATCAAGGAATATTCCGAGATCACATTTGATATTCTTAAGAGGTTCTTCTATAAATGTTGTTCCCTTCATCATAATTCTTGTTGTCATCAATGGATAATTCTTCATTGTTTCAACATTGGCAATTGAATACTTATCACTGTAATCTCTCTTAATGACTTCAATCATCTTATCGAAATCTTTTCTAGGAAGCATTACATCAATATCATCATCCCATGGGATGAATCCTTTATGCCTTATTGCTCCGATTCCTGAGCCGGCATCACCAAACCATGTAAGATTATTCTCGTCACACACCTTGATGAAGTCTCTAAGAATCTCCATCTCTGTCTTCTGTACTTTTTTTAGGGTTGCCTCATCGTATTCTTTCATCGTTAACTCCTATCCCTGCTTCATATTATTGGATTCTTCACTCTTGCTGTATGCCCTGGTAAGCATTTTCGCAATACATTTTGGCCAGAACTTTTGGTACATAATGTAATCTTCTTCAGATCTCTTATTATCATTAAGAATCTTAGTTGTCTCTGAGTCCTCATGTATTCTGTGATATGTGAGTATCTTATTACAGAATATAAAGTCTCCCTTAAGCTTTGATAATCTCTCCCATGCTTCCCAGTCTTCATCAGCTCTGAATCCATTAAGGAATACCTGCTTCATAAGATTAGGCCTGTAATATGTTGCTGATGGACAACATATTGGTGAACCAAGCGATAACACTCTTCTTCTTATAAATCTGCTTCCCCACATAGCCTTTGGACGCATTATGAAAAGCATTATTCTCTTTACTTTAAGAATCTTGTTGGTTGTTACAATCTTTCCATTTCTTATCTCTGCGTAATCTGTAAAGAACAGAAGAGGTCTTTTAGATTTCGCTGTATACGCTAACAGATTCTCAACATATTCAGGCACATATTTATCATCCTGATGAGCTATAGTGACATAATCAGTCTGGGCCTTAGAGTAAGCAAAATTCCAGTCCTGTGTAATTCCGCTTTCTCCCTCATTGACATACACTTTTAAATTATATTTTCCTGCTATGTCATCAATATATTTACAAGGTGTAGATGTAGCAATAAACACCTCTGACTTTACAGTCTGTTCCATAAGTGATGTAATACACTCTTCGAGATATGGACTTTCCTTATAAGCACATATCGCAAATGTATGATTAGTATTGACACGTTCCTTTGTCATTATAGTTCCTCCAAACGCCTTGTTTTAAGCATATGTATCTTCTATCTTTATACTATTTTTTACAGATACTCGTTCTTTCCTTCTTCACGAAGCTTTGCAAGTACCTGCTTAATTTCGCCTGCATTCTCCTTAGTTGTAATAAGAGTTGCATCCTTAGTATCGACAACTACAATATCTCTTAAACCAACTGTGGCAATAAGTTTTTCGCCACCTTCAATTACACAGCCCTTAGTATTAACTGCAACTACATTACCGTTAATTACATTGCTGTTCTCATCATTCTTCTTGATTCTTCCTACTGCAAGCCATGATCCTACATCATCCCAGCCGAAGTTGCCTGGAAGTGTGTAGATAGAATCTGCCTTTTCCATGATTCCGTAGTCAACTGACTGTGACTCAAGATTAGGAAATTCTGCCTCAAGCACTGCATTTTCATCAGCTGTTCCAACTGCTGCCTTAATCTTTAATAATCCTTCATATGTATCAGGCATGAACTTCTTAAAGCAGTCTAATATTGTAGATACCTTCCATACGAACATTCCGCTGTTCCACAGGTATGTTCCATCAGCAAGGTATGATTTAGCTGTCTCAAGGTCTGGCTTCTCAACGAATTTCTCAACTGAATAAGCATTATTCTTCTTATCAGCCTGATTATACTTGATATAACCATAGCCTGTCTCTGGATAATTAGGAGTAATACCAACTGTTACAAGGTTAGCACCCTCCTCTGCAATCTGAACAGCTTCTTTAAATGTATCTGCAAATACCTCATTGTTCTTGATAAGGTGATCTGATGGAAGAACAATCATAACTGCATCATCACATTTGCTTGCAACATGAACTGCTCCAAGACCTACACATGGTGCTGTATTTCTTCCAATAGGCTCACATAAGATATTCTCCTCTGGAATACCTGGAAGCTGCTGCTTTACAAGTTCTCTGTAATTCTTGTTAGTAGCAACATACACATCCTTAATATCAACCAATGGGCTGATTCGTTCAACTGTGAGCTGTATCATAGTCTTTCCATCATCTGTAAGAGAAAGAAACTGCTTTGGCATATTAACACGGCTCTTTGGCCAGAATCTTTCTCCCTTACCACCTGCCATAATAAGTGCTGTTGTCTTCATATAGCCCTCCTTATTGTGCAATATTATCTTCATCATTAATCACAATGCCTGCCTGTGCATCGTAATATTTACCATTAGCTCTGATGGCACATCTGTATGTACCACTTTCCATATCTGTTGTATCTATTCCACAGAAAAACGGTGCATAGTTAATATTCTTATCCACACCTTTTCTTAAATGAAATACTCTGTCACATACCGACTGTGCCTTAACCGTATAACAATTCTGTTCATTCCACAGAAAAATTACAGGATTATAATACACTTTATTTCCGTTATATGCAAATCCCCTCAGCTGCATATCATCATGATACCCGGTTTCTGTCACCTTAACTGTAGGTGATATCTCCATATATCCAGCAGCCGGCTTTAATCTGTCAGCCTTCTGTGGTTTTCTGTATATTACAGAATATATCTCATCCCCGAATCTGAAGTTATTCTCTGTCTGCGTAAGAAGCGGACTATAGAACGGGTCATACTTTTCAAGCTCAGGATGCTTCTCATATGTCATATCCCTTGCATGCATATTACGTCTGTTCTTCTCTTCGTCAACCTCATCATCACCTCTTGAGAATGATTCATGATGGAAAAGAACCACATCATTTCTTAAAACATTGTAATATCCTTGTTCATACAGAGTCAGGCATATATCAACATCATTATGTGTTACTTCAAATGCTTCATCAAATCCGCCTGCTTTATCAAACCTGACCTTCTCAAGCATAAAGCACGCTCCCGTAACACACAGACAGTCATAATCGGCATAATTTCTGTGAGCCTTGATATTCTCATCATCAACCGCCTTCGCATACAGATGTGCAAAACAGCTTGATTCATAATTAATTACACCCACATGCTGGATATATGACGAATCAGGATACAGAAGCTTTGCACCGACCGCTCCGGTACTTTCCTGCTTTGCCTGTCCGGCAAGTACTGAAAGCCAGTCTGTATCTTCATAATCCTGTCCTATTATTTCAATGTCATCATTAAGGAACAATAGCAGATTACCTTTAGCTTTAGCTGCTCCTATATTACACATATGTGAGAAATTAAAATCTGCTTTTTCATACACATATGATGTCTGTCCTTCAAATGTATCTACAAGCTTCTCATACTCTTTTCTGTTGCTGTCATTACTTCCATTATCCACAACAACAATTTCATAATTAATATATTTCGTAAACTTACTGATACTCTGTAAACAGCATTTTAATATGTCTGGATTGTCCTTTGATGGAATAATTATGCTTACCAGATCCTGTTCATCCGGAATGTAATGCACATGTTCAACTGCTGAATCATGCTTATCTGCTGCGATGTTCACATTAATTCCTGAACTTTCCAGAAGCATTTTCTTAAAAGCTGCCATTCCATCATCAGCAGTCCTGTCTGATTTACTATCAGTTCTTATGTCCTTAACAAGCACCTGATGGATATGCCCAACATCTGACATCTTACACTTTGAAAGAATTGTTAAAGACAGTTCGTAATAATTAACCTTATCGCCTGTATCATGATTCTTTATACATTCCCTAATTGCATCAGTCAGTATTTTCTTTTCTGCTGCAAATGCATCCCCGATATAATTGAAAGATAACAGTGTATCCCATGAATAATCAGGCTTGCAGTCAGGAAGTCCGCATCCGGCTTCCTGATCATACTTTTCCGAATCAGTATATATATAGCTGGGTCTGCGTCCTGCCCTCTTCTGAATCCTTATATAATGTGAAACAATCGCTGTATAATCTTTATCGAATTCACAGCTTTCATCACACACGGCTATATATTCAGCATCCATTCCAGACACTGCTGCCAGCATGCTTTCATAGCTTCCCCTATGTCCGCATATTGCTGTGCAGTCAGCCTTATTATCAGTAATACGCTGTTTTGGTGCAATTTTTTTCTGATAAATGCTATAAGCTTTAGCATCTGTCATATTCTGATGCATCTTCTGTTGTAATGCATAGCCGAATGTCTTAAAGCCTTCTTTTCCAATAATCTGCGCTGCTCTCGTTAAAAACATTTTTACCTCTGATAATTACTCTGAAGCCAATACATATGCCTCTGTTGTCATCGGGAAATTCCTATTATAATATGGATCTCCCTCATCCAATTCTTTTTGCCATTTACTTTGGAAAGTTTCTATCTCTCCCTTGAATCTTAACTGCTTTTCTGGAGTATCTTCATATCCTCTTGACTTAGATTCATAATGATACCACTGTGAAAATGCATCATATACCACAAGGTATCCTTTGCTTCTGACTTTCATACAGAAGTCAACATCATTAAATGCAACAGCATATTCTTCACACAGACCACCAACTTCATCAAATACAGTTTTAGGAACCATAAGGCATGCTGCTGTAACTGCCGTATAATCACATGACAAATATGCTCTTGACATATAACCATATAATCTAGCATCCAAACCTATAAATGCATGACCTGCTATTCCACCTAACCCTAGAATAACACCCGCATGCTGTATTGTTCCATCTCCATATATTAATTTAGAGCCAACAATTCCAACCTCTGGTCTCATACAATATCCAAGCATATCTCCAAGAGAGTCTTTGTCTAATATTTTAGTATCGTTATTAAGAAGCAGAATATAATCACCCTTGGCCTCTTTTACCCCGAAATTATTAATTGCAGAATAATTAAATTCTCTCTTCCATGTAAGAACTCTTACATTATCATATTCTTTCTGTATTTTATTATAATAATCAAATGTTTCTTTTTCTGTGCTGTTATTCTCTACTATAATTATCTCAAAATTTCTGTAAGTACTCTTCTTTAATACTGAGGTAACACATAAATCAAGATCTTTATAATGATCTTTGTTTGGAATAACAATTGAAATCATTGGATTTCCCGGTGTTGCATATCTTATTCTGTATCCGCCAAAAAGTTTGCTAAGCTGAACCTGTGCTTCTACTCCCAGCCTGTTAAGATGATCTTCAACCGCTCTTCTTCCAGCTTCATGACAATACTTCTTACTTTCTGGATTAGCTGCTGTTGAATTACTATGCATTCTCCAATGATATAATATCTTTGAAACATGTGCTATTTTATGAGCTTTTTCCGTTGTTCTAAGAATAATATCATAATCCTGTGCTCCATCATACTTATCGCTAAAACCTCCAACTTCCTTAATAAGTTCAGTTTTAACACAATAAAAATGAGTAATGTAATTGTATGAGCGAAGTAAGTCTATATTGAAATCAGGCTTAAAGTTAGGATTAACATTTTTCCAATCCGGACCTAATATTTTATCTTCATCAGTATACACAACATCAACAGCTTTATCCTGCAATGCCTTCACCACTTCATATAATGCATTTGGTTCAAGTGTATCATCATGGTCTAATAATCCGACTATTTCACCTTCAGCCATATCAAGTGCAGCATTAGTATTTCCTGCTATTCCAAGATTACTGTCAAGAATCTTGTAAATTATTCTTGAATCCGATTTACTGTACTCGTCTAATACAGCCTCAAGTTCCTTATTTCCCTGACTTCCATCTGCAATACATAACTGCCAGTTTCCGTAACTCTGAGCTACAACAGAATCAATCATTTCCTTTAAGAATATAATCGGTGTGTTATATGTTGGAACTATAATGCTTATAAGTGGTTGATACTCAAAGATTTCATTTTTCTCTCTTTCCAGTTCTTCCTGAGTCACCTTATGATCCGCAAACCATCTCTTATATATAAGTTCCTGATTGTTGCCTCCATATAATCCACTATATACATATTCCCTTAAATCTGAAAAACCATATTTACTAATATATTTACAAAGACTTGCAACATTATGAGGGGTTATTGCTCTTATAAGTCTCTTTGTTTTATCTATGTTATGTGTTCTTCTCTGCCATTTAAGCTCTTTATCTATATCTATATCCTTTTGGATAGAATCTGATATGAATTTTAATATATAACCATCTTTTTTTTCTACCGATATTATAAAACCATATGCTTTTTCTTTATCTTCTGTATATCCGTTATCAATAAGATCATGTCTGTCGCATTTTACATAAGCGTAATTAATTTTTTTATTATCGCGATTTACTACTTCTATGCTCATATTATCTTTTGATAATACCCAGCCCGCTATTCTATACACAGCCTCACCATTTGGTGTATTTTCAGCCCATATACGGTCTATATTATACTGTAAAAGCTGATCTTCAATAGTATATCCTATATCTTTATTATCAAGCGATGCGAGCTCTTTTCTTTTTCCAGAATCATCAACAATAAATTTTATCTCAGTAATATCAGTTTTATCAGTATCAGCCTTAATAATGAATCCTATTTTACAATCTCTGTTAAGACCTCTATCCAGCAATTCATCAAGCTTATCCTCTCTTGTTATATGCTCGACACTGCACTCTGTCTTTTCCCCATTAATAAGTAATTCAAATGAATAATCATCAAAATTCTTAGGAATATACCAGCCTGCAATTCTGATATGAAGTTTTCCATGATTATCTGAAAGCTGTATATTAATTACATTATCACTTTTTTTCATATCCGCTACCTTTCAATTAACAGTTCTTCCATGTATGTTCAATTCTTGCAACACCCATATCTTCAATTCCTGATACAACATTAAATCTTGCTGCTTCTTTATAGTAATCAATTGGTGTTCCATCTGCTTTTTCAAGCACAATATCTACCCAGTACTGACTTCTTGTAAGTGTCATACTGTCAAACTCAATAACAATCTTTCCATCTTTGTCAAGGTCAAATGCATCAAGTCTGTCTATCTTAGTACTGCTTCCGCTGCATAACTGACCATCAATTCTGTAAATCATGTATCTTACATGAACATCTTTTACCGGAGTTTCAACCGAATAATCTATCTCTATTACGGCTTTTCTTCCAGTCTCAAGTGTCTCTGTTCTCTTACCATCATCACATGATAAGATAACATCATTAATTCTTGCCTCAAAACTTCCGTAACGCTTATCGTTACCGCCTTCTTTATTCTCTTCCTCAGCCTTCTTAAGTCTTCTCTGCTCTGCTTCAATTCTTAAGATTCTGGCTCTTTCCTGCTCATCCTTGCTTAATCTTTCCTGATTCATATAATCAAGATAAGCAATATCGACTTCTCTTGGATCGCCTTCCTGCTCAATCTGTCCGTCTTTAATCCAGATTGACTTATCACATATCTCTTCAATCTGTCCAAGAGCATGTGATACGATAATAATAGTTGTTCCGTTAGCCTTGATTTCTCTTAATTTGTTGAAACATTTTGCCTGGAAATTCGCATCACCTACGGCAAGAATTTCATCAATAAGAAGAATATCTGCATTAACATTAATAGCTACTGAAAATGCAAGTCTCATGTACATACCTGACGAATATGTTCTTACCGGATTATCAATAAACTGCTGTAATTCTGAAAACTCGATAATATCCTCAAGTCTTTCATCTATCTCTTTCTTAGTAAGACCGAATATAGCAGCATTAGTATATATATTCTCTCTTCCGCTCATATCAGGGTGGAAGCCGGCACCAAGCTCAAGAAGACTTGAAACTCTTCCGCACATTTCAATAGAACCGCTATCAGGATATATAATCTTAGTTAACAGCTTAAGAGTTGTACTCTTACCACAGCCGTTTCTTCCGATAAGACCTACTGCCTCACCCTTCTTTACTGTAAAGCTCATGTCATTAAGAACAACTCTGTTTTCATATCTGTTTCTCTTCCAGAACAGCATTTTCTCTTTAAGCTCATTGCCTTTATCAAAATACACTTTAAAGCTCTTAGATACATTCCTTACTTCAATTGAATTCTCATTGTTAAGCATACTTATCTCACTTTCTTAAACATTAAAACTCTTCTGCGAATCCTCGCTGAAGTCTTCTGAATATAATTGCGCCCAGAATAACGAAAACAACGCCTGTTATTATAGCAACCAATAATGTAGACAAATCCGGAATTTCCTTATAGTAAAGAATCTGTCTGTATATATTGATGATTGGTGTCATTGGATTTAAGTTAAATATTGTCTTTAATATCTGTGGAACATTAGCATTCTCTACCATATCAACACCGTACATAACTGGTGTCATATACTGTAATGCCATAACTACAATTCCAAGAATATACTGTAAATCTCTAAGATAAACAGTGAGTGCAGATACTATAAGCGCAATTCCAAGACATAATATATATTCAACAATCATTACAACAGGAAGATATAATAATGCAACCGGATTAATTCCTCTTCCTGAGATAAGAAGCACGATAAATACAACAACAAATGTAAGAATCATATTAATGAATGCACTTGTTACTGTAGATATTGGAATAACTTCTCTTGGGAAATATATCTTCTTAACCATGTTAGATTCACGCATTATACATGTTGAACCATCCTGAACACTTGAGCCGAAAAACATCCATGGTACAAGTGCTACGAAAAGGAACAGGTAATACTGCTCATAACTGGCTCTCATAATTATTGAGAAAACCAGTGTAAATACTAAAAGCTGTAACAGCGGGTTAATAAATGTCCACATAAATCCGAGCATTGAGCCCTTGTATCTTCCTCGTAAATCCTTCTTTACCAGAGAAAATATCATCTCTCTGTATTCATACATTTCCTTTAAATGTTTCATAAATCCTCCATTTAATTATGGCTGTTAGAAATTCGCATATAAGAATCCGCTTCCAGCGTCACTTGCGTATCCCAGAACAAATATTGCTACTATAAGGCCATAATATATAATCCATCTTACGGCTATTGGTTTTGCTGCCACTGCAGCTCTAATCTGTACGCCTCTTTCTTTGAGGATGCTTATTATCAATACAACAATACATCCAGCTAACAGAATTATGTAATCTGCCGGCTTTAAGCCGATGCTATTAAACATTCCTGCATTAAGCTGGTCAAATCTTAAGTCTGTAATCATCCGTTTTATCATTCTGACTGCAGAACCCATACCTGCTGCGCTGCAATCAAATACCCATCCGATATTGACAAGTATAAATGTTCTTAATATCTGCACACACTGCCACCACTTCTTGTGTGGGTCAATATGACATGCATGTAAACATTTTTTATAAAGGGGCTCTGCAAGGTTGCTGAATGCTATTATCACACCATTATACATACCATACATGATATAACGCCATTCTGAACCATGCCATATACCTACTATAAAGAAGATCAGAAGATTAGAAAGACATATAGGAAGTGTCTTTCCAACATGATCACCAAGATGCTTCTTACCCCACTTGCCGAACTTGTTCATTGCCTTTGACAGACAGAATGGATAGAATACATAATCCTTCATCCATGTACCAAGTGTTATATGCCATCTTCTCCAGAATTCACCGATTGATTTACTGAAGTATGGCTGTCTGAAGTTCTCGTCCATAGTTACACCGAAAAGCTGTGCAACACCGATTACTATATCTATTCCACCTGAGAAATCCGCATATAACTGGATTGAATACATAAGTACTGCTATTATTGCCATTGCTCCGCCGTATTCATCAGGCTTGATAAATATTGCATTAACGAATACTCCTGACCTGTCTGCAAGAATCATCTTCTTGAACAGACCCCAGAATATTCTCTGGATACCAAACTGTATATTCTGAAGATTAAATGAATTACCTGCAAAAAGAGTTTTCCCAAGCTTATCAAATCTTCCAATAGGTCCTTGCATAATCTGTGGGAAGAACGATACGAAAAGACCTATCTTGAACAGATTCTTTTCTGCTCTGTATTTTCCCTGATATATGTCAATAACATAAGATATTGACTGGAATGTGAAGAATGATAAACCAAGTGGCATTACATAATTACTTAATGCATACACAGTCTTGTCAATTCCTATCTTATTAAGAACCGCTGTAATGTTGCCTGTGATAAAACCACCGTATTTTAATACTGCAAGAATTCCGAAATTAATAAGCATTGCAATCACAAGAATTATTCTCTTCTTATGCTTAACAGAATTCTTAAGTTTCTTCTTCTGTTCCCTGTCAATCTCTGCCTTGTGTTCTTTCAGATATACATCTGACTTATCCTGTATGTGTTCCATCGCTAATGCCGCAAGATATATAACAAGCGATGCTGTAACCATGAACAGACTATTCTTCACATTGAATGAAAAATAATACAGATAACTTAACACCAGTAACCATATCCATCTTACTTTAGATGGAAGTACATAATATATAACTACTCCAATTAATATAAATAACCAAAATAACGCTGTTGTAAATGACATTTTATTTCTCCACTACCCCGTACAATTCTGCATCAGTATTATACATTTCCTGATATGAACTATAGAAATATTTATTAATATCTTCTGTTCCCTGTTTGTGTTCTTTGATAACCTTGCCAAGAAGTTCTGAGTATTCTTTTGCAAAATCCCCATTCATATGACCTTCTTTATCAACAAAGTCTGAATCTGTTCTTGGCAGTACATCCTGTCTTGCCATGTTGAAATCATAATAGAACACACCATTATCAGCAAGCAGCTTATTAATTGTATTATGAACATCTTCCATATGAAGAGTACCTACACTGCTTGGAGTTATTGGAGATGTTACTGCGATAAGATCAATGTCATTGTCTTTGCAATATTTTATTATCTTGTTAAGATATTTCAGAGGATAACCTGTAACCTGTTCTTTGCTTCTTACGCTCCACCTTTTAATAAGTTCTTTACCGGCAAGTTCTCCACTGACAGGATTAATATAGAAATATCCTCTTCCACCATATGTTCCCCCATCTACATTAAGCGAATATATGTCTGCATCTTTGTAACTTTTTGATAATTTCTGCTCAATATTTTCTTTAATATTAGCCGGAGTAAAAGTACATGCCTGTCTTCTTGTGAAGACATTTCTTATCTCCATAAGATTCATGTTATCATATATATACTGCCACTTTACATATGAGCCCCAGCTCATCTGGCACTGTATGAACTGTTCAGTATAGAATCCCTCTTTAGGTGGATTGAAATAATACTGATAATCAATATCAAGAATTACTGTCTTGATATCATTAGTTCTGCATATCTCTTCAAGTACATAATATGAATCTTTTACTGTTTCACCCGGAATCGCCATATTAATTGAATATGTTCCTGCATTCTTGTCAATCTGTTCCGGATCAGATGATGCTCTTGCATGCGATGCTCCGATTACAACTGTATCGTAATCAGTATCATTATACTTAGCACACACATTTCTTAGGATATAATTAACATAACCCGTCTGTACACAGGCAAAATCAATGACTCCCATTATAAGTATAAGTCCTGCTAAGAATACCACGCATCTTAGTATTGGTTTAAACTTTTTCATAACTACCTTCTATATTGTCTTTTATAAAGAATATCAACTGTTGATAATATTACTAAATGATTACCTTGTCAATCAACTTTCTTCATGTATTTTCTTCAGTCTGTCGCTGACTATATCTGCTGAACGCTTATAAGCCAGATATTCTTTAGCAAATGTCTGCCCGTTCTCTGCCATTCTCTGGTAGAATTCCTTATCCTCATAAAGTCTTCTCATATAGTCTGCTGCCTCATCAACATGTGCATCAGCCCATACATTGCCCTTCTTGAACGGCTCGTAGTCCTTGTCAAGCTCTATCATGTCGTAACCGACCATGCATGCTGTGTCACTGTTCATGAACTCAGTGTTACCAGACCAGTTAGTCGCAATAACAGGAGTCCCAACATACATTGACTCAGCCATAACAAGTCCGAATCCTTCGGAACGGTGAAGTGAAACATATACATCCACATCTGCAAGAAGCGTATTAACTTCGCATCTTCCCATATGTCCGCACATATAATAAATGTTGTCGCTGTCCTCTATAACAGAATTAATAACCTTCTCATCATCAGCAGAAAGCTCGGCTTCGCTTATCTTAATAACAAGTCCGACATCCTTATACTTTTCTTTCGCCCGCTCATCTTTACAGAATGCCTCTTTAAATGCTTTGATAGCCGCAAGCGGATTCTTTCTTTCCATAACGCTACCGCTGTTATACATAACAAGGAATAAGAACGTGTCTTCTGGCAGATTAAAATGCTTTCTGTCATACTTCTCAGTATCTGTCTCTGGCGAAACACAGTGTGGCACAGTTATTACGGGCTTGTCTGTATATTTTTTCAAAGTGTTCGTAACGAAATCAGATGGTGTCCAGACTTCATCAACAAGCTTGAATGCCGGAAGCCACTCTTCCGGAAATGTCTCTAATTCCCATGCCCAATATCCAATATTATATCTGTAATCCCACACTTCCTTGCCAAGACTTAGATAAGCTACCATGAACTCACTTGCATTAACATGGATAATATTCACATCATAAGGAAGATCTTCCGTCAGTCTGTCATCATAAGTGTCATTAGCTCTTGAACCTCCTGGCGGAACAAAGAAATCTCTTATTACATGAGGTTCTTCGTTCTCATCAAGCAGTCTGCACATGATTCTTGCACTCTGACCGAGTCCGTTATCACCCTTAATATTACCTATTATATTGGCTCCCGCCTTGTAATGCCCCGGCTCATACTTTTCAATAGAATCAGCCGAAAGCTTGTCTGTAGCATTATTAATTATTCCTGCTTTCATCTTACTTAAAAGCTTCATTGGAATAACCTTTGTAAGTACAGGTCTTAATGCTTCTCCGGTATTAAGAAAAAATTTTGATAAACCCATAATATCCTCTTCTATCCTATCTGTTATCCATCTGACCGTTAATAAAATCTCTCACCATTCCACCGAGTCTTTCCGGTGTGTACTTGTCCAGTGCATTCCTGTACGCTTTCTCATCAACGATTCCTGAATTAATCTTCTTATCTATATTCTTCATTCCATTTGCAAGGCTTATAACCTTATCATCGTCATTGCCCACAAGACTGAATCTCTCAACACAGTCGCCTACTACCTCGTCAAATATCTTAAGATTACTTGCAAGTATCGGCTTATTATGCTTCATAACCTCTAATATAGGCATTCCAAATCCTTCTGCCATAGATGGGAACACAAAGCATGAACAGTTGTTATACAGGTCGTATCTTGTAGTGTGTGACACATAACCAAGATAAGTAAGACCTTCAACTTCTGTAAGTGCTGTCTCAAGAAGCTGCTCGATATCATCCTCCTGCATCTTTCCTGCAAGAATAAGAGGTCTTGTTCCGCCTTCTTCCCTGTATCTTCTGTACGCTTTAATAAGGATATCAACACCCTTACGCTTCTCCATATTACCTACATATAAGAAATAGTTCTCATCCTTAGGCGGTACATATCTTGTAAGCGGATTAGATATAATGTAGGCATTGCAGTTTGGAATCTTCTTAGCCTTTGGAAAATACATCTCTGTGTCGTCCTTAGTCTGTTCAGAATTATACAGAATCATATCTGTATGTCTTAAAGTCACGCCAAGATTAAACTTGAAATAATAGCTGTATATTTTTCCAAAGTATCTTACATACTGAATCGGAAACATATCATGTATTGTGATAAGCGTCTTAAAGCTTTTACCAAGATTAACCGGAATAATGGAATTAACCTCCCAGAATATATCTGATCTTACCTGCTTTAATTCCTTCTTAATAAATGTAAAATATGCATACACACCTGCACTTCTGTATACAGGCTTTCCCCATTCAATAACCTTTAATCCTCTGGCTTCAAATCTCTTAATATATTCACTCTCTTTAACATCTGTAAAGAGAACCCATTCAAATTCATCATACGTTATGAGCTGTTCTAAGAAGTCATTCAGATACATACCCACACCGCTCGGTCTGCTGCCTAAAGTTCTTGCATCTACTGCAATCTTTAATCTCTTCATATCTGTATTCCCTGCCCCCAATAAACAATTATTCTATCAGAGTATTTCCATAATATGCATGTTCAAACTACCCTTGTAACAAAACATGTTCCTTTTGATTTTACCATATTATAGATATAATTGCTATACATTATTTTCTGCACACAAATACGCCAGCTTCTTTCGTTATTCTCATCGGCTTTACCAGCTTCTTCTCAACATATTTCTTAAAATCAGTATATTTATCAACAAGATACTCTTTCTGGTTGCCGTGACACGATAATATATAGTCCACCAGCGGCTCTGCTTCATCAACAACCAGAGCATCTTCATAATCCCTTCTCTCAACAGCTGAAAAATGTTTCTTTAAAATCTTATCTCCATCATCAAGTCCGAATTTTTCAAAAAGCTTATCAGCTTCGAGTGCAATTCTCTTATCGTAACCCAAAACAAGTCTGCTTATCTCCTGCATATGCCTGCTGCCATATGTACTGCACACCAGCACCCCTCCAGGCTTTAACATCCGCGCAATCTCATCAAATGCCTTATTGACATTCTTACAATAAAACAGTACATGGTTGGCAATCACAAGATCATATATTTCATCTTTTGCCCCTGTTTTCTCACACGAAGCCACTTTAAACCTGAATGATACATCAATGTCTCTTTCCTTCCAGCTCTCTGTTGCTTTCTTTACATTTCTTCTGGCATCACTTATCATGCCTTCTGATATATCTGTAAGTTCGACTGTTATGTTCTTTCTCCTCTTTCCCGGAAGCTCATTTCTCTTTCCAGTCATAGCAAGCTGACCTATATTATCAACCCACAGAGTTCCGTCCCCGCATCCAATCTCAAGAATTCTCATCCCCTTAACAATATCGCACTGCTCATATACCCACGGGAACCACCCTTGCTTATTAACTGAAAACTGGTTATGAAGATTAATTCTTGCAGATATATTGCCTGCATTAAGATACTGGTTCTTCATACTGTCTTCCATATTGGTAAGATGGATAATCTCCAGCATGTTACTCCAGTCAACTCCTTTTCCTTCATTAATAGAATCTTCTGTCTTCTCAATTGCTTTGCACACAAGCTGCATCTGTGTAATCTTATCCTGTATCATACGCTTCTGCAGCTCAAGCGAATTCTTAAGCACATGGTAGTCCGAATCACCGATTGTCATATTTCTTATATCATCTAATGTGAATCCAAGATATTTAAGAAGTAATATCTGCTGCAATCTTGTAAAATCTGAATCTGTATAAAATCTCACTCCTTCATCTGTAAGAAGTGACGGTTTTAATATGTTCTGCTGGTCATAATATCTTATAGTCCTTACAGATACATTTGCTTTCTTCGCAAATTCCCCTGAAGAATAATATCCATCTCTGTGCATACAAGTAACCTTTCCAAGCCTGCATACTTTACTTTGCAGACCATTTAAAATTTTTACCAAAAATGCTTGAAGGTGACGTAACGTCATCTTTTATTATATACCTGACTTAAAAAATGTCTACTTGAAAATTAACATAACATTTTAACAAACAAGGAGGAACTTCATTCATGAAGGGTATAATTTTAGCTGGTGGTTCTGGCACACGCCTTTACCCACTCACAATGGTAACAAGTAAACAGCTTCTTCCAATCTATGATAAGCCAATGATTTATTATCCACTCTCAGTTCTTATGAGTGCTGGTATCAGAGATATTCTTATCATCTCTACACCACAGGATACTCCAAGATTCAAAGAGCTTTTAAAGGACGGAAGCCAGTTTGGTGTTAACCTTACTTACGCTGTACAGCCAAGCCCAGACGGACTTGCACAGGCATTTATTATCGGTGAGGAATTCATCGGCAACGACACTGTTGCCATGGTTCTTGGTGATAATATATTTGCAGGACACGGTCTTAAGAAGAGACTTAAGGCAGCTGTTGAGAACGCTGAATCAGGAAAGGGTGCAACAGTATTCGGTTACTATGTTGATGATCCTGAAAGATTTGGTATTGTTGAATTTAATAATGAAGGAAAGGCTATCTCAATTGAAGAAAAGCCAGCACAGCCAAAGAGCAACTACTGTGTAACAGGTCTTTACTTCTACGACAACAAGGTTGTTGAGTACGCTAAGAACTTAAAGCCATCTGCAAGAGGCGAGCTTGAGATTACTGATCTTAACCGTATCTACTTAGAGAAGGGTACTTTAAATGTAGAGCTTCTCGGACAGGGATTCACATGGCTTGATACAGGAACACACGAAAGTCTTGTAGAGGCTACTAACTTCGTTAAGACTGTTGAAACTCATCAGCACAGAAAGATTGCCTGCCTTGAAGAAATCGCTTACTTAAACGGCTGGATTACTAAGGATGAGGTCCTCAAGGTATATGAGGTGTTAAAGAAGAACCAGTATGGTCAGTACTTAAAGGATGTCTTAGACGGCAAATATGTCGACAAGCTTCATGAATAATTAAACATTTTAAATATTAAGGAGATTAATTATGACAATTATCGTTACCGGTGGAGCCGGATTTATCGGAAGCAACTTTATTTTTCACATGTTAAACAAATATCCAGACTACAGAATCATCTGTCTTGACTGCCTCACATATGCAGGTAATCTTTCAACTCTTGAGCCTGTTATGTCTAACCCTAATTTCAGATTTGTTAAGGAAAGCATCACAGACCGCGAAGCTGTTTACAAGCTTTTCGAAGAAGAGCATCCAGATATGGTTGTAAACTTCGCTGCTGAGTCACACGTTGACCGTTCTATCGAGAACCCAGAAATCTTCCTTGACACTAACATCAAGGGTACTGCAGTTCTTATGGACGCCTGCAGAAAGTACGGTATCCAGAGATATCATCAGGTATCTACTGATGAAGTATATGGCGATCTTCCACTTGACAGACCTGACCTTTTCTTCACAGAAGAGACTCCAATCCATACATCAAGCCCATACAGCTCATCAAAGGCTGGTGCAGACTTACTTGTTCTTGCTTACCACAGAACTTATGGACTTCCTGTTACTATTTCAAGATGCTCTAACAACTATGGCCCATACCACTTCCCAGAGAAGCTTATCCCTCTTATGATTGCTAACGCTCTTAACGATAAGCCACTTCCAGTTTACGGTGAAGGACTTAATGTCCGTGACTGGCTCTATGTTGAGGATCACTGCAAGGCTATCGACCTTATCATCCACAAGGGTCGTGTTGGTGAAGTATACAACGTTGGCGGACATAATGAGAAGAGAAATATTGATATTGTTAAGCTTATCTGCAAGGAACTTGGAAAACCTGAATCACTTATCGTTCATGTAGGTGACAGAAAGGGACATGATATGCGTTACGCTATCGACCCAACTAAGATTCACAATGAATTAGGATGGCTTCCAGAGACTAAATTTGAAGATGGTATCAAGAAGACAATCCAGTGGTATCTTGATAACAAGGAATGGTGGGAGACAATCATTTCTGGTGAATATCAGAACTACTATGAGAAAATGTATAGCAACCGCTAATTAACACATTTATTCTGTAAGAAGTTCTATAAGGAGATTTGATATGAAGATATTAGTTACAGGCGTTGGCGGCCAGCTCGGTCACGACGTTATGAATGAACTGATAGGCAGAGGTCATACAGGTGTTGGCAGCGACATCGCACCTGAATATTCAGGAATTGCTGATGGAAGTGCTGTCACAACAGCCGAATATGTACCTATGGATATAACTGATGCTGCTCAGGTTACTGAAGTTATCACTAAGGTTTCACCTGATGTTGTAATTCACTGTGCAGCATGGACAGCTGTTGATGCTGCCGAAGATGATGATAAGAAAGCCAAGGTTAAGGCTATCAATGCAGATGGTACTCAGAATATTGCCAATGTCTGCAAGGAACTTGACTGCAAGATGGTATACATCAGTACTGATTATGTATTTGACGGTCAGGGCGAAACACCTTGGGAGCCAGACTGCAAGGACTACAAGCCTCTTAATGTATATGGAGAAACTAAGCTCGCCGGAGAACTTGCTGTTTCTAACACTCTTAACAAATACTTTATCGTGCGTATCGCATGGGTATTTGGTGTTAATGGAAAGAACTTTATTAAGACTATGCTTAATGTTGGAAAGACTCATGACGAGGTTCGTGTTGTCAACGACCAGATTGGTACTCCAACATACACTTTAGATCTTGCAAGACTTCTTGTTGATATGGTTGAAACTGACAAGTACGGTTACTACCACGCAACTAATGAAGGCGGTTATATTTCATGGTATGACTTTACTAAGGAAATCTATGCACAGGCAGGACTTTCTACTAAAGTTACACCTGTTACTACTGCTGAATACGGCATTTCTAAAGCCGCTAGACCTTTTAACAGCCGCTTAGATAAGAGCAAGCTCGTTGCTAACGGATTCACTCCGCTTCCAACATGGCAGGATGCTCTTCACAGATTCTTAAAGGAAATCGGCGAAATCTAATCCGGCACATTAACCTGTACGATTTTATACAGGTTATAAGCTTTTATATAAACATTACTATATAAGGAGATTTTATCATGGGACAGATTACAGTTGAAAAGAATGTCGCAGGTATCGAGGGACTTTGTGTCATCACTCCTGCTGTTCACGGCGATAACCGCGGATATTTTATGGAAACATACAGCCAGCGTGATATGGAAGAAGCTGGTATCAATATTAACTTTGTTCAGGACAACCAGTCTATGAGTACTAAGGGTGTTCTTCGTGGTCTTCATTTCCAGAAACATTTCCCACAGACAAAGCTTGTAAGAGCTATCAAGGGTTCTGTTTTTGATGTTGCTGTTGACCTTCGTACAGATTCTGAAACTTACGGAAAGTGGTATGGAATCCTCCTCACCGAGGAGAATAAGAAGCAGTTCCTTATTCCTAAGGGATTCGCACACGGCTTCCTCGTTCTTACTGATACAGCAGAATTCTGCTACAAGTGTGATGACTTCTATCATCCTAACGATGAAGGTGGTCTTGCATGGAACGACCCGGCAATCGGCATCGAATGGCCAGAACTTACAGGAACTTACAACGGCTCAGCTTCAGGTGAAGGCTATGCTTTAAGCGACGGAACAAAGCTTAACTTAAGTGATAAGGATCAGCTTTGGGATACACTTGAGAACACATTTAAGTTTGACTAGTTGGGATATATATTTCTGGATTTTATCGTTTTCAGTGTATTTATCTAATTTTCAGGGGAGATTAGCCGGTTTTTTGCACTACGTTGCCGAAAGACCTACTAATCTCCTCTTTTTTATTTAATTAGTGTGCTTTTTCATCTCTTTTCCTGCCTCTTCAGATAACATTCACCTACTAATCTACATATTTTCCATATTTTTGTAGGTCTTTTCTTGTTTATTTTCCCGTCCTGACTATGAATCTTCTGTCGAAAGACCTACTAATTATACATCTTGGCATGACTTCGTAGGCTTTCTCTCTTCCAACAACTTTCTTCCGGCTTTATTTCACCTACTATTTATCTAGCTTTTCTCTGTTTCGTAGGTTTTCTGCCTTTCATCAGCTTCTTTCCTGCTTTATTTCACCTACTATTTATCTGACTTTCCTTCGTTTCGTGGGTTTTCTCTTTTCCAGTATCTTCTTTCCTCTATCTTTTTTGCCGCTTTATATTTTATTTATATTTTTGATATTGTGTTTCTTGAAATTATATTGTATAGTGTTAATATATTTATATGAGGAGGTTGATATATGAACCATATAGCCAGTAACAGAATATTAAAGTCAAAGCCTTTATCCCCTGATTTAACTATCAGTGCTGTTTCCAATCGTCAATCTGAACTTATTTCACTTCTTAATACTATTAATTCCAGACTAAGCAATGCCCCTAACGGAACTCTCCGCATTGCTAAACGTGGCAATGCTCATCAATATTATCACAGGACAGATTCTGCAGACAGGACAGGAACATACATAAAAAAGAAGTCCAACCTTAATCTTGCGAAGAATCTGGCTCAGAAAGAATATGACCTCAAAATTAAGGAAGAAATCCAACAAGAACTTTATGCCATTGAAACATTTCTTAAGAACTATTCTCCTGACCATATTGAGCATTTATACAATTCTCTTAATAAGATAAGACAGGAACTTATAACGCCTGTCTATACACCTTCCCAAGATATATTGAATCTTTGGAAGGATGTTCAATATAATTCTCTTGACATCCCTGATGATACTCCAGACTTCTACTCTGATAATGGCGAGCAGGTGCGTTCTAAATCCGAATTAATAATTGCCAACAAACTAAAGCAGCATAATATTCCATATAAGTATGAATATCCGCTTGTACTTTCTACTGGAGTAACCGTTCATCCTGATTTCACATGCCTTAATATTAGTACCCGTCAGGAATTAATCTGGGAGCACTTCGGCATTATGGGAGATTCTGAATACATGAACAAAACATTAAAGAAGATTAATGATTACGCTAAATCTGGTTATGTATTAGGCAAGAACTTTATTGCCACCTTTGAATCCGCCTCTATTCCTCTCAATTCCAATACCGTTGACATCAATATTAATGAATATCTTTTGTAACCAGTTGAAGCTTATTTATAAATGCTTATCTATAAATTAAGGCTTCTCACCTAAACTGCATTATCAGCATACGAGAATACAGAAATCTGCCCCAATAATGCAATTATTTTCCTAACACCTACTCAATTAACCAAAATCATTAATTGAGTAGGTATTTTCGCTCACATAAATCAAACAGCAACTTGAAAAGCATACTAATCTTGACAATATATACTATATAGTAGGTCTTTCGCCACATTCAATTTAATTATTGGGAAGAATCGACCTACTCAATACACATAAATAGTCTGATTAGTAGGTCTTTTTCCCACATCTCATCTACCAGCTAATAGATTCCAGCGATTTCACACCAAAAAGACCTACTAACAGCCCGTCAAAAAGCATGTTAGTAGGTCTTCGCCAATATCTAATTCAATTTTCAACAAAAAAATACCTACTCAACTCTTGAAAACAACATAATTAGTAGGTTTCCAACTCACCCGAATGAACATTAATGTTCATTCGGATGATAAGTATCCACCACTTTCTTAAGATACTCTCTTATATTACCAGTCTCTGAATAAGATTCTTCCTTAAGCGTCTCAAGATTATCAAAAAAATGCTCTTTATCAAATTCAATTGGCTTTCCAATGTGGATAAGCTTGTTGTCTGTCTCCTGAAGTCCTTCTTCTTTCATAAGAAGCTCCTCATAGAGCTTTTCGCCAGGACGGAGTCCTGTGTATTTGATTTCCATGTTGACACCAAGTGTGTAACCTGACAGTCTGATAAGGTTCTTTGCGAGGTCATCAATCTTAACAGGCTCGCCCATATCAAGAATAAATATCTCGCCGCCCTTGGCATATGCACCTGCCTGAAGAACAAGTGAAACAGCCTCCGGTATTGTCATGAAATATCTTATAATATTAGGGTCTGTAACTGTAACAGGTCCGCCTGCCTCAATCTGTCTCTTAAAAAGAGGAATAACTGAGCCGTTGCTTCCAAGTACATTACCGAATCTTACAGCAACGAAATCTGTCTTGGATATCTCGTTATATGTCTGGACAATCATCTCACAGATACGCTTTGTTGCTCCCATTACATTAGTCGGATTAACAGCCTTATCTGTACTTATCATTACAAACTTCTTAACACCATACTTATCAGCCATCTTAGCAACATTCCATGTACCGACAACATTATTCTTAACAGCCTCATCAGGACTGACTTCCATAAGAGGTACATGCTTATGTGCTGCGGCATGATATACAATATCAGGCTTGTACTGTGCAAATACACTTTCAAGTCTTGAGACATTTCTTATTGAACCAATAAGAGTAACAACATTAGCATCAGGATAATTAATCTTTAATTCCTGCTGAATATCATAGGCATTATTCTCATATATATCAAATATAATGAGCTGCTTAGGCTTGTGGCTTACAAGCTGACGGCAAAGCTCTGAACCAATAGAACCGCCACCACCTGTTACCATGATAACCTTGTCCTTAACATATCCCATGATAGATTCAATATCTACTTCAATCGGATCTCTTCCAAGAAGGTCAAGTACATCAACATTACGGATAGAATTAACATTAATCTCGCCATCCACCATCTGGTATACACCCGGCAGAATCTTAAGAGTACAATCTGTCTCTTTACAAATGTTCAATATATCCCTTTTAACTTCATTAGATGCTGATGGAATTGCAAATATAATCTCATCAATATCATAAAGCTTTGCTGCTTCCTTAATCTTGTCCCTTGTTCCTATAACCTTGACGCCTCGTATGTATTTACCAACCTTGCGGCGGTCATCATCAATGATACATGCAATATTAGAGTTGGCAAGATAGCTTGAACTCTGGATTTCTCTCATAATGACATTAGTTGCCTCTCCGGCACCAATAATCATTACATTGTTGGAAGTCTTAATATTTCTGTACTTGTTAAGCACAGTTCTAATCATTCTGTACATAAAACGGCTTGCACAGATTGTAATAATAAGATATATAGCCGCATTAAAATAACAGCTTCTTGGAAGCATATTGCCTATTATCTTATTACTTAAGAAATGTACCACTTCAACTGTAATACAGGCTTCTGCAATCCTGTACACCTCAGCTATACTCGCATACTGCCACAGACTGTGATAAAGCCTGAATATCCAGAATATCATCAACGACATTATCGTGTACGGAATCATATTCTCTACATAATTACTAATATACTGAGGTTCGATAGATACAATACCAACATCAAATCTCATAATAAGTGACAGATATACACATGCATTCAGTAAAAATGTGTCTGTTACAAATAAGAAGAATCTTCTTACTAACAGCTGCATCCTGTCCTTTTTAGTCTCACCCATCATCTGTTCCTCATTTCTTTGTCCGGTTTCTTTCCAGCCAACCCACATACTGTACCAATTCCATAAGAAATATGCAACAGAAAAAATAAAAATGGCAGCACAATACATGTTTTATTGCGTTCCTTCTTCGCTCCTATTACTGCAACTACTGACATGACAACTGCCAACAGCCAGTATGACCCCCACATAAGCCCTGTAAGTCCATACACAATACGAGAAAAAAGAGACTTCACAGCAAGCAGCTTACATGAAACACTTGCAACTGTTGTAACAATAATAGCCATGACAAAAGCCCATGGAACAAAATGATATATAGAAAGACATCCCGGACATATCTTGCTTGTCTTTCCAATCCAGCAGCCATTGGCATATTTCTGCTTCAGCATCTTAGGAAGTGAACTTCTTGTATGCTGGTATGATACTATATCCGGACAGAATCTGAGTTTGAACCCTGCTTTTCTCATACGGTAATGAATTTCATTATCCTCAGTTCTTGTAAGGGATTCATTATAATGTCCGATTTTATCAAAAACTTCTCTTCTATATGCAGCATGGAACAACGATTTCATATATATCTTCTCTCTTGTTCCATTACCACCATTACGGTAAGGTGCTATGCTTGAACCAAACATAGAACTCTCGGCAAGAAGAAGTGTATCCTTCCATGGTGTCTCTTCATCAACTATATTAGGACGGACACCGCCGACAACCATCTCGCCTTCTTCTAAAACTTTAACATTCTTGCTGACGAAATCTTCCGGAATATGTGCATGTGCATCAACTCTTATAACAGCTTCCCCTGTATAATTATCAAGCAGCACATTCCAGCCACACGGAAGTGTCTTCTTAGGGTTATCAAGCACAACAATCTGTCTTGCCTCCATCTTATTCTCGTCTGCAAACTTCTGCATAACTGCCTTAGTTCCATCAGTTGATGCCGAGTCAACAAGCACAATCTCCATAAGATTATGGTCATAATCCTGTCTGCTTATGTCATCAAGAATATTCTTTATCGTATTCTCCTCGTTATATGCAATAACGGCAATCGTAATAAACATAATCTACCTACTTCTTAATAGTCATTCTTTCACTGCCAACAACAGATGTAAATGTATCCCATAATACAGCTGCATCCGCTTTCACACCAAAATGTTTCATACTCTCAAGATTATAACGCATCTTTGCTGGTAACACTTCATTAATATATATATTATCAGTGCTTTCTTCATCAACAGCCTCACCAAGAAGCTTGTCCTCATCCTTATAGGCAATGCTTGTCCTTGATGTAAGTCCGGCAGGAAGAAGAAGTGTCGCATACATCTCCTTCGTGTACTTCTTAACATACTTAGGAACTTCCGGTCTTGTTCCAACAAGGGTCATATCACCGGCAAGTATATTAAAAAGCTGAGGAAACTCGTCCATTCTGTACTTGCGTAAAAATGCTCCTACCTTAGTAATTCTTGAATCATTATCTACAGTTACAGCAGCACCTAACTTGCTCGCATTATCAACCATAGTTCTGAACTTATATATACGGAAAATTCTTCCGTACTGTGTTACCCTTGCCTGCCTGAAAAACACAGGTCCCGGTGATTCCAGCCTTATTGCAAGAGCAATTATTCCCATTGGAATAATAAGAACTGCCAGCATAATGCCTGCAACAACCACATCAAGTGCTCTCTTCATCTTAAGCCACATTCTGTGTTTCGTAAGTATATTGTAGTATTTTCTGACTTCCTTAGTTCTCATCTCATCAGGAAGAAGTCGCCATGGTCTTAATTCCATCGTATCAATCCCCTCTTAAATATTGATGAATAATCAGTAATCAATGTCCGATTATTTCAATCCATTAAACTGTTCTATAACATATTCAACCTGCTCATCTGTAAGACATGTATGCAGTGGAAGTGTTATCTCATTGCGGTACATATTATATGAATTAGGGAAATCCTTAATATCAAATCCCATATTCTTATATGCTGTATGCATTGGAAGCGGCTTATAATGTACATTAGTTGCAACACCCGCCTCAGCAAGTCTTGTAATCAGTGCATTACGCTCCTCAACATCCTTTCCAAGAAGTCTTACAAGATACAGATGACCACTTGAAGTATACTCATCTGTAAAATGCTTCATAATATCCACATCATCAGCACCAATACCTTCTGTGTATCTTTCAATGATATCTCTTCTTCTCTTAATAAGTCCCGGATATCTCTTAAGCTGCACAAGACCAATAGAAGCCATGATATCAGTCATGTTACATTTGTAATAAGTGCCCTTGATATCATATTCCCATGCGCCAAGCTTAGTCTTTGCAAGCGCATCCTTAGACTGTCCATGAAGTGAGAAAAGCATAATCTGCTTATAGATATCCTCATCGTCAACTCCAGGGATACTTCTCCATGTAAGAGCTCCACCTTCTGCTGTTGTAAGGTTCTTAACCGCATGAAACGAAAAGCTTGTAAAATCAGCCTTCATACCGCTCATAACGCCACCCTCACTTGCACCGAAGCCATGTGCAGAGTCAGCAACTATAGCTACTTTTCCGATTGCTTCCTGCAATTCACTCTTTGGCTTAAATATATCCTTCTTACTCTCGACAATCTTTCTTATCCTGTCATAATCCACCATAACTCCGCCGATATCTACAGGTATGACAGCTTTGGTATTCTCATTGATTGCAGCCTCAAGCGCATCATAATCAAGATGATATGTGTCCTTTTCGACATCAATAAGCACAAGCTTTGCATTAACATGTGCAACAACACTTGCAGATGCAGTATAAGTATAAGCCGGTACGATAACCTCATCGCCCTCGCCTATTCCAAGTAAACGAAGTGCTATCTCAAGACATGCTGTAGCTGAATTAAGACATGCCGCCCTGTTGCATCCTATATACTGTGCTATATTTCTTTCAAACTCTTTAGTTCTTGGACCTGTTGTAATCCATCCTGATCTGAGTGCTTCAGTAACTGCCTGAATCTCTTCCTCTGTTATATCCGGTGGTGAAAATGAAATATTCATGATTAATTATCTCCTCTTCGTAGTATATCCAATCCGCAAAACTTATACCCTCGTATCTTTTAATTTTATCACAGACCGCACATTTTATCAATTAATTCTCGCCTGCGTCCGTTCTGTGCTATAACAGTTTTTAATTTGTCTATATTCTTGGCAGGAACCCACGCCTTTCCCGCATTATAATACTGGTTAATTATCTTCCAGAATTTCTCTGGAAAACTAAGCAAAGCAACAAGCATCTCAAGGTCAGTATCGTCAAGCGGCTTACACCGGTCATATTCATCCACCAGCCTGTATGCAACATTAATATCCCAATCGTGTTTCTCCATTACCTTTCTGAGAAACTGATAAAGATCCACAACCTGACAGTCATTGTGACATTTTTCGAAATTAGTAACTGCATCACCGCCGCTTCCCGCATCAAGAAAAATGTTATGATAATTGTAACTTCCATGAATAAGCTCATTAGTCTGCTCCATCCTGTCAAATCTTTCATCAAACATCTCGGATTTCACTGCCTCACTGACTGCAAGTGCCTCCCTGTAGAACCCGTCTATCGCGGCAAGTGCAATTTGCTCAAATTCATTCTTTTTCTTCTTGCCCCTCATATAATTGGCAGCTTTCTTAATCTCCTTCGTATGCCTGTCGAGATTCTGTCTGATTCCAGTTGCTTTATCAAACTTCACATATATATTCTGTCCACGGCTCTCACTAGCCATTAACTCCACATCCTTGCTTTCATCCTCCGATTCCGCAAGTGCCATGCACTCCCACTGCCTCATGACATTCTGTCCTGTATCATCACGGACATATTTAACGCCCTGGGAAGATACCACATTTAAACAAATGTGTAATCTCGCCAGCGTCTTTACCGCCTCCGTTACATCATCCACAGATTTTACATCACATTCTCTTCCCCCGAACCAGTTCTTCACTACATATTTGCGGCCGTCATCGCCAATAGTGAACAACCCGCCATCCTGATTTCTTATATATGTATCAACACTTTCAAATCCAGCCTCACAGACCGCATTTGTCACAGCCTCGTCGCGATAATAAAATCCATCATTTCTTGTGCACTCAAGAAAAAGCCGGCATCCCATATCAGTAAACAGAATTACCCCTCCACGCCCCTTAATCATCTTCTTAACCTGCATATCATAAGCCTTAAGACATTCCAATGATTTATCGTTCATAATCTCCCCCGTTTCTGTACTTGATACAGACGTCTTCTGCTCACACACTTACGTCTGCCTTATCTTATGAAATTAACTGTGCCTATATTCCTTCGAATTAACATAATCATCATCTTGATGAAAATGTATTTTTTTCTTATAATGTATAAATGTGAACTTCACATTTGAACTAATTATTAATAACAGGGGGATATTATGCCTGAGAACTACAACATCGACATGCCTGAAGCAGTCAGAAATATCATACATACAATAGAAGAACACGGCTTTAAAGCCTATGCTGTTGGTGGCTGTATAAGAGACAGTATTCTTGGACGTACACCTGATGACTGGGATATAACAACTTCTGCTGTTCCCGGACAGGTTAAATCCTTCTTTAGAAGAACAATTGATACCGGAATCGTTCACGGAACCGTAACAGTAATGGTCGATAAGATAGGCTATGAAGTTACCACTTACCGTATCGACGGAGAGTACGAGGACGGACGCCATCCTAAGTCTGTTGAGTTCTCCGACCGCCTTGTAGACGACCTGTGCCGTCGTGATTTTACAATAAATGCTATGGCATACAATGAAACAGATGGATTTGTTGATGAATTTAACGGACTTGGCGACCTTGATGCCAGAATAATACGATGCGTAGGTGAACCCAAGCAAAGATTCACAGAAGACGCACTTAGAATGATGCGTGCGATAAGATTTTCTGCACAACTCGGATTCACCATTCATGATGACACATGGAATGCAATCAAAGAACTTGCCCCTACCATCAGTAAAATCAGCATGGAACGTGTTCATGTCGAACTTGGCAAAACACTTATGTCCGCCCATCCTGATTATGTGGCAGAATATTCAGAAGCAGGACTTTTTGAGCCGATTCTTCCAGTAATTGATAACGCATTAAAGAGCCGCTATAGCAGGAAGATTCTTGCTATACTCCGCCATGTACCAGATAATATATATCTTCGTTATGCAGCACTTTTTATAACATCAACTCCTGAAGAGGCAGCCCATACACTCCGCGACCTTAAGATGGATAACAAAACAGTCGACACAGTATCAAAGCTTGTAAAATTATCCAAGATAGATATAGAAGAGACTGAGCCAGCAGTGCGTACTGCCCTTAACCAGTACGGCAGAGATTTCCTGCCTCTGTGGCACGAGCTTATGATGGCTGTAATTCAGGCTTCTGAAGACATTACTGGAATAAGCAATCCTGCAAAAGTAAAACATCTGCTTACATTAAAGCGTCTTGGAACAGATATTCTTGCCCGCGGCGACTGCTTTACAATAAAAGACCTCGATATATCAGGTAATGACCTCATTGAATATGGTCTTCAGGGGCATGAGATTGGCGAAACACTGAAAGCGCTTCTTGATATAGTAATAGAGAATCCTAAGCTTAACGACAAAGCAACCCTGATTGCAATGATAGAACATATTAAATAACATAATATATTTATAAAAACACCCCTCACCAGCTGTCTTTACGACATATCTGGTGAGGGGCTTTTAATTCCCATCTTATATTTAATTAATATAACTAATTAATATATCTTAATTAATATGCTTTACCCCAGTAAACCATAGCCTTAGCAGGCTTACCACAGCATACGCACACATCACTTAACTGCTCCTGTGCAAATGGCATACATCTTGATGTACATGTAGTATCTTCCTTAATCTTGTCCTCACAAGCCTGGTCTCCACACCACATAGCCTTGATGAATCCAGCCTTATTAGCTGCTGTATCCTTGAATTCATCATAATTAAGAGCTGTGTATGTATGAGCGTCTCTGTGAGCTCTTGCTCTCTCAAGCATATCCTTCTGGATAGTATCAAGAATCTCAGGAATCTTGTCTGCAAGCTCATCGATAGATACAGTAATCTTCTCTCTTGTATCACGACGAACGATAACAGCCTGATTAGCCTCGATATCTCTTGGTCCCATCTCAACTCTTACAGGAATACCACGCATTTCCTGCTCAGAGAACTTCCAGCCTGGATTCTTATCTGAATCATCAACCTTAACACGAAGTCCTGCTGCCTTAAGAGTCTTGCCAACTTCATAAGCCTTATCAAGAACTCCAGCCTTCTTCTGCATAATAGGAATGACATCAACCTGAACAGGTGCAACCTTAGGTGGAAGCACAAGTCCTGAATCATCACCATGAGTCATGATAACAGCACCAATAAGTCTTGTTGTTGAGCCCCATGAAGTCTGGTGAACATATTTCAACTTATTATCCTTGTCTGTGTACTGGATACCAAATGCTTTGGCAAATCCGTCACCAAAGTTATGGCTTGTACCTGACTGGAGAGCCTTACCATCATGCATAAGAGCCTCGATAGTATAAGTAGCCTCTGCACCTGCGAACTTCTCCTTATCAGTCTTACGTCCCTTAATTACAGGAATCGCAAGAACTTCCTCACAGAAGTCAGCGTAAATGTTAAGCATCTGCTGTGTACGTGCCTCAGCCTCTTGGGCTGTAGCATGTGCTGTATGACCTTCCTGCCATAAGAACTCTCTTGAACGAAGGAATGGTCTTGTCTCCTTCTCCCATCTTACAACTGAGCACCACTGATTATATACCTTTGGTAAATCTCTGTATGACTGTATCTCGTCTTTATAGAAATCACAGAAAAGAGTCTCTGATGTAGGTCTTACACACATTCTCTCCTGAAGTGGATTAAGTCCGCCATAAGTTACCCATGCAACTTCTGGTGCAAATCCTTCTACATGATCCTTCTCAACTTCAAGAAGGCTCTCTGGAATGAACATTGGAAGATAAACATTCTCAACACCAGTTTCCTTGAATCTTCTGTCCATCTCATTCTTAATATTCTCCCAGATTGCATATCCAGCCGGCTTAAAAATCATGCATCCCTTGACGCTTGAGTAAGACATAAGCTCTGCCTTCTTACACACATCTGTGTACCACTGAGCGAAATCCTCTTTCATGGATGTAATCGCTTCTACTAATTTCTTATCTTCTGCCATAATATACCTCTTTCTATGACATTACAGGTCCGCCGTCTACGAATCCTGATGCGAATACCGCTTCGCATTGTCCGCCTGCCATTGGCGGCACCTCTAGAGTTTATCATGTTCTAAAATGCTTTTCAAGTAAAGAACAAGTGCTTTTATCGTACAATATGATATTGGACCGAGAATAAATCCGACAACTCCATACACAAGTATCCCGATATATATAACCGCAAGCATTGTAAATGGCGCAATTCCCATTCTGTCGCCCATACATTTTGACTCCATAATCTCCCTCACAAAATAAGTGATAATATACAGAACCACAAGAATCACAGCATTTTTTCCATGTCCGAAAAGCAGGCTTCCCACAGCCCACGGTATCAGCACTGTTCCAGTACCGAATATCGGAAGCGCATCAATAATTCCCGTCAGCACACCAAGAAGAATAGCATACTGATTTCCTATTATTAAAAATGCAGTAGAACACAGCACCATATTAATCGACATTATAATGAGCTGCACCCTGAAATATACGTTTATCAAAGTGCGAAGCCCAACATGCACTGCACTGACCTCGTCCTTAAATATAGTATTTTCACGCCAGCTTCTGTACTTTTCCATTCCAGCCGCCGCATATATAGTTCCAATAACACACACCACAAGTCCGGCAACCGCCATAACACACCATGTTATAACCGGAACAGAATGTTTTCTCATAATTGTAAAAAACATTTTCTGGCCATCACCATCTATAATTATCCCTTTGTATTTTTCAAAAAATGCGTAACTGCAGCCCTCTTTTAACTTAATCCAGCCATCAATACGACAGCACACAAGCTTGAACTGTCCGTCAAGGCTGTTAAGATTGTCATCAAAATTGGCAATGAAATCTTTAAGTTCACAAAACACCATGTAACCAACATACAAGAGCATCGCAAGAATAATAAGTGTCACCATCGTTACAACAATGCTTGCCGCAAGCGTCTTTTTCTCCCTCACAATCCGCGACAGCCCCATTATCGGCTTCTGAAGCAGCACCGCAAAACAGAATGCAAGCATGAACGGCCACACATAATAGAAAAGCACTTTAAATATAAAGAAAACCACAGCAATAATAACCGCACTGCTCACAAGCAATGCCAGCCGCTTCCTGAAACTCCACACATTTTCACCCATATACCACCTCACACCTGCTAATTCTTATCGTTTAATTAGTGTGTGCACAGCAGGGACATTTATTCTCTGATTTTCCTGATTATTATTTCATCACCCAATACTATTCAAAATACCATTCATTACTTAAATTCTGTTGATTAATTATTAAAACGCATGTATTCTTAATAAAAACATTAAAAAGGACATGGCTATGCTTAATATAATACACGAAACCAAAGACATAATTATAGTGAATAAACCATCTGGACAGCTCTCACAGGGAGCAAAAGGATTTGACTTAGACCTTGTAAGTGAGGTTATGACTTACAATGCCTCACATGGAAAGCCTGCATATGCAGCAATTATCAACCGCCTTGACCGACCTGTTTCAGGACTTGTACTTATTGCAAAGAATAAGTCTGCAGCAGCAAAGTATTCCACACTAATGCAGAAAGATGGCGGCTTTAATAAACAATATGAAGCTTTAATATGTGGAAAACTTCCAGAGCCAAAAGGAACTTTTGTGGATTATCTAAAGAAAGACGGCAGAAGCAACACATCAGCCGTAGTTCCGGCAGACATCGCCACTAATGACAAAGAAGCAAAGCTTTCAAAGCTTGAATATGAAGTAATATCTTACAACGAAGGAACCAACATCTCACATGTAAGAATTCATCTGATTACCGGCAGACATCACCAGATAAGAGTGCAGTTTGCAAGCCGCAACCACCCGCTTGTTGGAGATTATAAGTATGTGAGAACTGGTTGTGACATGGATTCTGCTGTTAAAGCTGCCTCGCTTAAGCGTAACCAGATTGCACTGTGCGCTGTTTCACTTACTGTCGATGGCAAAACTTATAGTGTTGTGCCAGTGTTTTCCTAATAAAGTCCAAAATTCACCGCCAGCGTCCAAATTTTTGCAGCTAGCATCCAATAACCTACGCAACAAGCTTTCTTCCCACACTTAGTAGGTTTCCTGCGTGCCCTTCTAACGTTCATACCTTGCTAAAAACCTACGCAACACTTCTCTTATTATAATTTCGTAGGTTAATTAGCACATGAACCCCTGAATTAACTGCTTGAAACAAGAAAAAAGACCTACGAAAAGAATGCATCAACATCTTTTCGTAGGTCTTTAACAAAATTCAAGGTAGTTCGTGATCAAAAAATACCCATTAATCTACACATTATCGGTCAATTAGTATGCTTTCAGCCGATACTCGACCTGCAAGGCTTCAAAAAACATGCTTCCGACCAATACTCATCCTGACAAACAGCCAGTTTTCCATTCATATTCCAATTCACATTACATCTTAAAGCGGTAGCCAACACCCCAGATAGTCTCAATATACTGTGGCTTGCTTGTATCAAACTCAATCTTCTCTCTGATTTTCTTGATGTGGACGGTTACTGTTGCGATGTCACCGATTGAGTCCATATCCCAGATTTCTTTGAAAAGTTCTTCCTTAGTGAAGACATGGTTAGGATTCTCTGCAAGGAATGTAAGAAGGTCGAATTCCTTTGTTGTAAATGGCTTCTCTTCGCCATTAACAAATACTCTTCTTGCAGTCTTATCAATCTTAATTCCTCTGATTTCGATAATATTGTTATTATGCTTAGAGTTACTTACAAGCCTGTCATATCTTGCAAGATGTGCCTTAACCCTTGCAACTAGCTCGCTAGGACTGAAAGGCTTAGTCATGTAATCATCTGCACCAACACCAAGACCTCTTATCTTATCAATATCTTCCTTCTTGGCAGATACCATAATAATAGGAATGTCCTTAACTTCTCTTACCTGCTTGCATATCTCGAAACCATCAGTTCCAGGAAGCATGATATCGAGGATACACATATCAATATCCTCATGCAGTGCAGCTGCAAGTCCGCTTGTTCCATCATTACATACCTCAACCTCATATCCGTTAAGTTCAAGGTAATCCTTCTCAATATCTGCAATACTCTCTTCATCTTCTACAATTAATATCTTGCTCATAGTTAGTAGTCCCCTTTCGTGTAGTTTCATTATGCATTCTCAGGATTCTCTTCATCCTTAGCCTTCAGCAGATTAAGATGCATGGTCGTTCCCTCACCCTCTACACTCTCTGCCCATATCTTTCCTTTGTGGTCCTCAACAATCTTCTTAACAATTGCAAGACCAATACCACTTCCACCATGCTTGCTGTTTCTTGATTCATCAGTTCTGTAGAAACGCTCAAATATTCTCTCAACGTCCTTGGCTGCGATGCCAATACCATTATCCGAGAATACCGCATGAATGTAGTCGCCTTCATCATACAGGTCAATCTTAATCTTTCCCTGTCGTCCCTCAGCCATATACTTAACCGAGTTACTTATAATATTATTAACAACCCTCTTTAACTGTTCCGGGTCAACATTCATATATGCCGGCTCAGTAAGATGGTCATTATATTCCAGCTCAATCTGACTTGCCGCAAGTTCAGTGCCTATCTCTTCACAGCAGTCTCCAAAGTAATCACTTACATTGCATCTTACAAATGTGTATGGAACTCTGTTAGTATCAAGCCTTGAATATATAGTAAGCTCATCAATCAGCTTGTCCATATCATTAACCTTATTGGCAATAGTCTGAATGTACTTAGCCTGCTTCTCAGGCGTGTTGGCAATTCCGTCCTGAAGCCCTTCAACATATCCTTTTATAGCCGTAAGTGGTGTCTTTAAGTCATGCGAAATGTTTCTTATAAGCTCCTTCTCCTCGGCATCAGACTTAATCTTATCCTCCGCACTCTGCTTAAGTACGACTCTCATCTCTTCAAAGTCACGGCATACATCTCCGATTTCGTTGTTAGACACCTTCGGCATCTCGAAATCCATATTGCCTTCCTTAATATTATTAGTCGCAAGCTTCAACTTATTAAGTGGTTTGACAATTGAACTGTATATCCACAGAGTAAGTCCCAGACTTGTCATAATAAGCACCATAATTATAACAAATATAACTTCCATTATAAATGTTTTAATCTGCGGAAGAACCTGTTTCAATGAAGTAACAATTGAAACACTGTAGAAATTATCTTCAGAATCCTTAAAATTAAGCTGCTTGATAAGATTCTGATACTCGCCGCCCTTATAAGTTCCGACATCAGATACATTTTCCTCATCAGCAGAATAATCCGGAAGAATCCTTACAAGCTCACTATCTGGTGAATCTGTTGAATTATATATAATAATTCCATTCTTTCTTACAACCAGACATGACATCTTCGCTGACAGTTTCTCAGATAACTCATCAAGATACTGTTCATTGGTAAACTGTTCAGGATAATTCTCAACTTCTGTTTTCATATCCTCATATATGCTGTCCGTAATCTTTCCAAACAGGACAATTGGTGTATACACACCTACAAGCACAGCACCATCATCGACATCATATGTCTTCTCAATACTTACCTTATGAATACGGTAAAGCCCACCCATAGCGAGTCCGCTTAATAACACAGGAAGTATAACCATAATACAGAAAGAAATATACAACTTATTCTTTAGCTTCATAATTAACCCCTTTTCCTCTCAATACTACCATATACAGGGATATTTGTATCATTACAAATGTATTAAATTTATTAAATATAAATTAAAAACAGCTGTAACGGAATATCCGCTACAGCCTGCAATTAACCAATCTTTAACTTGAACTTCTGAAGTTCTCTTTCTGAATCAACTCGTTTAATAATTCCACCAAGGTTAGTAATCTTTCCTTCAAAATCCTCATAACCTCTCTGGATATACTCGATATCATCAATCTCTGAGATACCGTCTGCTGCAAGTGCAGCAATAACAAGTGCCGCACCTGCTCTTAAATCCGGAGCATTAAGCTGCACACCACAGAATCCTTTAACACCTTCAATATATGCTGTGTTACCCTCAACCTTAATCTTGGCACCCATTCTTCCAAGTTCGTCTACATATTTGAATCTATTCTCAAATATGCTCTCAGTCACCATGCTTGAACCTTCTGCAAGTGCAAGTACAACCGAAATCTGAGGCTGCATATCTGTCGGAAAGCCAGGATATGGCAAAGTCTTAACATTAGTACTCTTGAGTGTACAGCCTTCTGCTATAACTCTTAAGCTGTCATCGCCTTCCTCAATCTTACATCCCATCTCAATTAACTTGGCAGATATTGATTCCATATGCTTAGGAATAATATCCTGAATAACAACATCACCATGTGTAGCTGCTGCTGCCATCATAAATGTTCCGGCTTCAATCTGATCCGGAATAATAGAATAAGTACATCCGTGAAGTCTCTTAACACCCTTGATACGGATTACATCAGTTCCTGCACCTTTAATGTTAGCTCCCATAGAATTAAGGAAATTCGCTACATCAACTATATGTGGCTCTTTAGCCGCATTTTCCAGAATAGTGTCTCCCTCTGCCATGCAGGAAGCCATCATAAGATTGATTGTTGCACCAACTGTTACAACATCAAAATAAACATGAGCTCCCGTAAGCGTACCAGCCTTTGCATGTACAACTCCACAGTCAATCTCAACATCAGCACCAAGCGCCTTAAAGCCCTTGATATGCTGGTCAATTGGACGACTTCCGATATTGCATCCACCAGGGAGTGCAACATGAGCCTCATTGTACTTGCCAAGTAAAGCACCTAACAGATAGTAAGATGCTCTTATCTTCTTAATAAAATCATATTCAACATTGGTATCACAGATTGAACCACCATTTATCTGAACGGAATTGTTATAAACGTACTTTACCTTAGCGCCAATTCCTTCTATAGCCTGAAGTAAAACTCTTGTGTCTCTAACATTAGGTACATTTTCAATTGTTACAGTATCATCTGTCATAATTGCTGCTGCAAGAATACCTAAAGCTGCATTCTTCGCACCACCAATGGAAACTTTTCCTCTGAGTGGCACTCCACCCTTGACAACATATTGTTCCATATAGCACCTCTAAACATAATAGTCACATCTTATAAAGTATATCACAGAACTTTTATTTGTAAAGATTTTCCCTGAAAATACATTTATAAAAATATGGCAATTTCACCCTTATTTTATTTATATGCATTTAAAATGCATTTAGTTACATAATATAAAGGCTGTCCTTAACAGGGCAGCCTTATAATTACAATATCATTAATTCTTATTAACGTAATTGAGCGGATTCACAGGTGAACCTCCGACCCATATTTCGAAATGAAGATGTGGTCCGGTACTGTAACCCGTATTACCTGAAGCTGCAATAGCCTGTCCCTGTGAAACGCTCTGACCAACACTAACATTTACCGAACTTAAATGTCCGTATCTTGTCATTGTTCCATTATCATGTGTTATATCAACACAATATCCATAATCACCGTACCATCCGGCTCTTGTAACCGTTCCTGCGGCTGCAGCTGTAACTGTTGTACCCTGTGGAACATACCAGTCCACACCCTTGTGGAAGCTTCCCCATCTGTAACCGAATTCAGATGATAAAGTTCCTCCTGATATTGGTCTTAAATATGTTGGAGGAGTAAGTGTTCCGACTGCAATAGTCTTAGGAACAGACTCTTTAATAATAGTCTCCTTAACATATGTTCTTGCTGTCTCATTACCATTAGTGTAGGTAACTTCTGCTATAACAGATCTGTGACCAACAGTTCCTTCAGAAATAACTGTATTGGTTCCTCTGTAATTATTGTTGTCATCCTCATAATTAGGCTCTGCTTCATAATCTTCTTCATAAGTCATCTGATAAGTTGTAATAACTGCTAACTCTGATTTAGGAACAGTAACAACTACTGAATCGCCAGGTGCGATTATACTATCCTCTGTAAGATTAGAATTAAGTTCAAGAAGCTGTGTCATTGTAAGTCCATTATTCTGTGCGATAACAGATAATGTATCTCCGGCTTCTACTGTATATACTGTCTTTTCTTCGTGTTCTTTAGTAATGTTCTCGTATGCGTCATCTACTGATGTTACAGCTGCATTATCAGTAGGAACTTCGACAACAACTATATCAACATCAAATCCAATTCCTGTAAGACCGTCTCCGTCAGCTACTGTCTCTCCATCCTGCGAAATTGCAGTACCGCTGATTGCAGACGAAACAATCTCTGCTGCAGTACTTTCTTTAGCTTTCTCAGTAATACTTATGCCATAAGTTCCTGTTGCAGCATCAACTGTATCGAGAGATACTGTAAATGCATTGTTAGGATTGTATTTGGCAATAAGCTTCTCAAATAAAGAAACAACCGCATCCTTTGACTCTAATGTTACAACAAAATCTCCCAGTCTTACTGTGTAATTCATATGGAAATCAACATCCATAACATTATCAAACATATAGCTGTATATTGCTCCAGACAACTCGTCCACACTCATTCTCTGGGCAACTGTCTTATTCTCTTTAATAATCTCTATATCAGGATCCATGTACACAATTTCATCATACTGTGCACTCAGCTCCTGTCTTGCTGATGCCAGAGCAACAATAACCTCTTCTTCTGTGTTAGCTGCTCCAACCTTGATTCCGTTAATTGTAATACTATAATAATCAGCTTCCGTCTTTAATAAATTCTTTGATAAAAATGGAATAGCAATAATACATACAAAACAGGCAACCGACATTGTTCTTATCAATGTAAGTCTCATTCGTCTGCCATATCTTGACAAGCGTTCCATAAGTTCCTCCAAATACTGTGTTAATATATAGTTATCTTCTTGTAATATCTTTGTAACAATTTTGTAACATTTATACTAGCACAAGAGATTTGGTTTGTAAACCCTATTTTATCTTTCTGGAACTTTTTGCCTTAGAAGGCTTCTGTACAGAATATCCGAATTTGCCTATAAAATCGCCTAGTCCATAGTATCTTCCATGCGAATATGCAATCAGGTCTGCGTCTGACAAATGCAGTGTTCCCTTCTCATCTAACAGGCTTTCATCTACATTTACAGCCATAACTTCTGCAACAAACATGTCGTGGCTTCCAAGCTCTAACACCTGCTTTACCTTACATTCGATATTAACAGGACTTTCCGCTATCGCCGGAGCTTCTATCTTAACTGACGGTGCTGCTGTAAGATGCATATCTGCAAATTTGTCAACATCCCTGCCAGACTTGACACCACAGTAATCTGTAGCTCTCGCAAGCTTTCTTGTTGTAAGATTAATAACGAACTCACCCGTTTCCTTAATAATATCATGGCTGTAGCGTTCTTTTCTTACGGATATCGAAACCATTGCCGGGTCAGAGCATACAGTTCCTGCCCATGCAACAGTAATGATATTAGGCTTTTCTCCCCTTCTTGCACAGCTTACCATAACTGCCGGCAAAGGATAGAGCATGTTGCCTGCTCTCCATGTCTGCTTTTTTATCTTCTCACTCATGCGTTAAGTGCCTCCTTAACATGATGATATCCTTCCAGAATAATAGCTGCATGGTCTGCTGCCAGCCCATCGCCGTCAACAACCTTATATGTGCGGTTCTTAAGAATAGCTTTTCTACAGGTAACTTCTACCCTTGCACAGATATTAATATTCTTATCTGCATTGGACAGCCTGCACAGCCATTCTTCTTTAACCTGTGATTCATCTTCTGTCTTATTAACCAGCTCATCTGATATATCAAACCATCCAGCTTCCCTTGCATCATCGCCAGCCTGTGCTCTCTGGCCGCCTTCATCTATCAGTGCAACAAATGCTGTTGTAATAATTCTCGTTCTTGGGTCACGGTCATAATCGCCATAAGATTTAAGCTGTTCTGCTTCAATATCATGCAGACCTGTCTCTTCCTGAAGCTCTCTTAAAGCTGCATCATATAGATTCTCCTTAAACTCAACAAATCCTCCCGGACACGCCCACAATCCAATACATGGATGATTGCCTCTTTTTATAAGAAGAATCCTCTTAACCTGTGAATCTTCCTTCGTAAATACAAGTGTATCCACAGTGTTACATGGGTTCTGATATTTATCAGGGTCGTATTTGTCAAGGAAAACAGCCAGACTATCGCCTGCTTTATTAAGTTCTCCCGTTCCCACAAAGCATTTATTCTGCTCTTCACTTAAATACTTCATCTTTTCTCTCCCTTGCTCGCTCCAAACCATTTAATTCTTGTATCCTTTGCCCCACAGAACTTTCTGTGTATGAAATCATCCAGCACCTCATTAAAGCTACAGAATTTATCCACAAGCACAATAACAAATGTTTCTTTATATTTAGGCGGTGTAATGGTAAGCGGAAACATATGCTTTGCAATCATGTCTCCCTCTTTTTCTGTTATGTTAAAATATTTGCCTGCATTCTTAAGCGCCTTGGTAGGATGCTCAAAACCATGAAGTCTCTCGCCCTTCTTAGGTGAATACTTGTGCCAATCATACAGAAACAGGTCATGTAAAAGACCTGCCTTAGCTCCTGCCTTCTCATCAAGATGTAATTTCTTACACACAAGATAATTATAATAAGAAACGTGTACGCTGTGCCCGAAAAGACTTGTCCGTCCATGATGCGAATATTTCTTCATGCTCTGGATTACATCATCTGAAAACAGCTTATTCATCCTGTTCTTATATTCCCTGCCGGACTCATTCTGCTTAATGTGTCCTAATTTATATCTATTACATATTCTGTCAATCGCGTTAGAATATTCATCCTTCTTAATTCTCGCCTTGTACACTGGTCTAATGCTTCTTCCTTTGTAAAAATTAATCTTTACCGACATATAGCTCTCCATTCCTGCCTGTCCGCACAGGCACGCCAACTTGTGTATACGGCATTAAAAACACCCGGAAAGAATTATATCATAAATACCTGTACATTTGCATAAATATAATTATGAAGTTTTAGTTAATATTAGTCAATATATTCAACATTTAAGTTGTACGATTAAGGAAATTGTGCTAAACTAAGCTCATAATAACCTGCATAATTTATGCAGAAATATGATTCGGAGGAGAATAAAATATGGATGGTAATGTTATCGTTGGACAGTCAGGTGGGCCTACCTCTGTCATCAACTCAAGTCTTGCTGGTGTTTATAAGACAGCTATTGACAGAGGAGCTAAGAAGGTATACGGAATGCTTCATGGTATCAAGGGACTTCTTGATGGTCAGTATGTTGATCTTTCAGAAAAGATTAAGACAACAATGGATATTGATTTATTAAAGAGAACTCCTTCATCTTATCTTGGTTCATGCCGTTATAAGCTTCCTGAGATAAGTGAGGACAGAGAGACATATGACAAGATTTTCAAGATTCTTAATGAGCTTGATGTCAAGTATTTCTTCTACATCGGCGGTAACGATTCAATGGATACTATCAAAAAGTTATCTGATTATGCAATCGTTACAGGCAGTGATATTAAGTTTATGGGTGTACCTAAGACTATTGATAATGACTTAGCTGTTACAGACCATACACCAGGATTTGGTTCTGCTGCCAAGTTTATTGCAGCTACTATGAAAGAAATCATCAGAGATGGTCTTGTATATGACTATCCTACAGTTACTATTGTCGAGATTATGGGACGTAATGCAGGATGGCTTACAGCCGCTGCTGCTCTTGCCAAGAGTGATGACTGCGAAGGTGTAGACCTTATCTACCTTCCAGAGAAGGTATTTGACATTGACCATTTCATGGCTCGTGTTAAGGAAATTGCAGCTAAGGGACGCTCAATGGTTATCGCTATCTCAGAAGGTATCAAGGTGGCTGACGGAAGATATGTATTCGAGCTTTCAGACCATGTAGAGTTCGTAGATGCATTTGGACATAAGCAGCTTGCTGGTTCAGCCAAGTTCCTTGCTAACAAGATAGGTGCTGAGCTTGGAATCAAGACTCGTGCTATCGAGCTTTCAACACTTCAGCGTTGTGCAGCTCATATGACAAGCCGTACAGATATCACAGAAGCATACAATGTTGGTGGTGCTGCTGTTAAGGCTGCATTTGAGGGCGAGACAGGTAAGGTTGTAGTTCTTAAGAGAGTTTCTGATGATCCATATATGTGTATCACAGAGACTAATGATGTTCACCAGATTGCTAATATCGAGAAGAAGGTTCCACTTGAGTGGATTACAGATGATGACTTCGTAACAGATGACCTCATCCACTACATCAGACCTCTTATCCAGGCAGAACTTTCGCCAATCATGGTAGATGGTCTTCCAAAGCATCTTAATGTTAATACATTATAATCATACATAAAAAGATTCTTACATAACATCATACAAAAAGCAGGTGATGATAGCACATAGCTAATCATCACCTGCTCTTTATTTGGAACTTCTTCCGGCCTTCCACCGCCGCCTAGTACATCTGTTCCTACGCCGATATGCTCTTACCGGTATAGAGCTGATAATATCTTCCCTTTTCTTCCATAAGCTGGTCGTGTGTTCCACGCTCGATAATTCTTCCCTGCTCCATAACCATGATACAGTCTGCATTGCGGACTGTAGAAAGCCTGTGAGCGATAACAAATGATGTTCTTCCTGTCATAAGCGCATCCATACCCTTCTGTACAAGACGCTCTGTTCTCGTATCAATAGATGAAGTAGCCTCATCAAGAATAAGTACCGGAGGGTCTGCAACGGCTGCTCTTGCAATTGCAAGAAGCTGTCTCTGTCCCTGACTTAAGTTAGCACCGCCTCCGTGAAGCACAGTGTTATAGCCATCAGGAAGTCTCTTAATGAATCCATCAGCGTTAGCAAGTCTTGCTGCCGCGATACATTCAGCATCACTCGCCTCAAGTCTTCCGTATCTGATATTATCCATAATAGTACCTGTAAAGAGGTTCGTATCCTGAAGAACAATTCCGAGGCTTCGTCTTAAATCGTCCTTCTTTATTTTATTGATGTTAATTCCATCGTATCTTATCTTACCGTCCTGAATATCATAGAATCTGTTAATAAGGTTAGTAATTGTAGTCTTTCCCGCTCCTGTACTTCCGACAAATGCAATTTTCTGTCCCGGTGTAGCATACATCTTGATATCGTGAAGTACCATCTTATCCGGATTGTAGCCAAAGTCAACTCCGTCAAATGTTACATCTCCGGCAAGTCTTCTGTACTCTGCACTGCTGCCATCCTTTGCAGGCTTCTTCCATGCCCACATTTCAGTCTTTTCGTCTGTTTCGACAAGTTCTTTGTTATTATTATATCTTACATTTACAAGCTCAACAAAGCCCTCGTCAACCTCCGGTTTCTCATCGCACAGGTCAAATACTCTTCCGGCACCAGCCATCGCCATAACGATACTGCTCACCTGCTGGCTGATCTGAGTTACAGGCTGTGTAAAGCTCTTATTTAAGCTTAAGAAAGCAACCAAAGTACCTATAGTAAGTCCTGAAAAATCACTAAGCGCAAGTATACCACCAGCTATCGCACATAATACATAACTGATATTACCGATATTGCTGTTAATAGGCATAGTTATATTAGCAACCTTGTTGGCGTTATTAGCGCTTTCACGAAGCCTGTCGTTAATCGCCTTAAACTGCTCAATACTCTTATCTTCATGGCAGAATACCTTAACAACCTTCTGTCCTTCCATCATTTCCTCGATATAAGCATTAACCTTACCGATATCCTTCTGCTGCTCAACGAAGTACTTTCCGGAAAGTGCACTTAACCTAGATGTTACATAAAGCATGATAATTACCATCACAACCGATACAATTGTAAGTGGAATATCAAGCACGATCATACTAACAAATGTAGATACAAGTGTAAGGCATGAATTGATTACCTGAGGTATGCTCTGGCTTATAAGCTGTCTTAATGTGTCTATATCATTAGTATATACTGACATGATGTCGCCGTGAGCATGAGTATCAAAATATTTAATAGGAAGAGATTCCATGTTAGTAAACAGTTCTAATCTTAACTTCTTTAAAGTTCCCTGACCAACATTTACCATAATTCTGTTGTAACCATATGAACATAATAATCCGACTATAAGAACCGCAGCAAGCTTGATAAGTGCACCTGCAAGCGGAGCATAATCATGTACTGCCGACTGTGTCAGCGGAATAATGTAGCTGTCAATAAGTTTCTGTATAAAAAGTGTTGCTGTCAGTGTTGTAAGTGCTGAAACAAGTATGCACACAAGCACTGCTATACATGAAAACTTATAGTGCTTTAAAATGTATCCAAGCAGCCTCTTCATAAGAGGGAGTGGATTTTCTTTATTTTTCTTATTCTTCATATCAATATTCTTATCCATGTTCTGCCTCCTATTCTCCTGCCTCGTCAAAATCACCGCCGCCCTGTGTCTGGACATCGTAGATTTCGCGGTAAACCTTATTATTTTCGAGCAGCTTTTCATGAGTGTCAAAGCCGCTCACAGAGCCATTCTCAAGCACTAATATTCTGTCTGCATCCTGAATACTTGAAATTCTCTGCGATACGATAAGCTTGGTAGTTCCCGGTATCTTTGTTGCAAATGCATTCTTAATCTTAGCATCTGTGGCTGTATCAACAGCACTTGTTGAATCATCAAGTATAAGAACCTTCGGATGCTTAAGCAGTGCCCTTGCAATACAGAGTCTCTGTCTCTGTCCGCCGGAAACATTGCTTCCACCCTGCTCAATCCATGTATTGTATCTGTCAGGCATTCTTTCAATAAATTCGTCTGCACATGCCTGACGGCAGGCTTCAATGCACTCCTCCTCTGACGCATTTTCATCACCCCATCTTAAATTATCAAGAATAGTTCCAGAAAAAAGCACATTTTTCTGAAGAACAACTGAAACCTCATTACGGAGAATTTCAAGGTCGTAATCTCTTACATCAATTCCGCCTACGCATACCGAGCCATCCTTGACATCATACAGACGGCTTATAAGATTGACAAAGCTGGACTTGCCACATCCGGTTCCACCAATAATACCGATTGTCTCACCTGCATTTATATGAATATCAATATCCTCGAGAGCATCTTTATCACTGTCCTTTTTATATGTGAAATTCACATGGTTGAAATCAATTCTTCCATCAGGAACCTCCATAACCGGATTCTCTGGATTAGTGATATCAGCCTTTTCATTTAAAACCTCAGCAATTCGTCTCGCACTTGCTACACTCATTGATACCATAACGAATATCATTGAAAGCATCATAAGTGACATCATCATGCTTATTACATAACTAAACATTGATGTCAGATTTCCTGTTGTCATAGTTCCATCCGCAATAAAATGCGCCGCAAACCATGAAAGCAGGATAATACTTGCATATATGACGAACATCATAATCGGGCTGTTGAATGCAAGCCATGATTCTGCCCTGACGAATGTGTTATAAAGATTCCCAGCCGCCTTGCTGAATTTCTTGTTTTCATAGTCTTCTCTTACAAATGCTTTGACAACCCTGATTCCTGTGACATTCTCCTGCACACTTGCATTCAGGTCATCATACTTAGAAAAGCCTTCTGTAAATATAGGAGTTACCTTGTATATAATAAAGAAAAGTGCGAATCCAAGAATAACAAGTGCCACTAAAAATATAAGGCTTAGTGTAGGATTAATGATGAAGCACATAATCATGCTGCATATCATCATAAGCGGTGCCCTTACTGCAATTCTTAAAATCATCTGGTATGCATTCTGCACATTTGTAATATCAGTAGTCATACGGGTAATAAGACCTGCCGTACTGTACTTGTCAATATTGGAAAATGCGAAATTCTGGATATTCGCATAGATTCCCTCTCTCAGGTTACAGGCAAAACCTGTAGACGCAGATGCCGCATATTTTCCTGCCTGGATTCCACAGAACAGACTTATAAATGCAAGCACAACCATAAGTCCACCATACATAAGCACCTTGTTCATGTCTCCGGCCTGAATACCCTTATCGATAATACTAGCCGTAACAAACGGAATAAGTACTTCCATAAGAACCTCAAAAATTATGTACAATGGCGTCTTTATCGAATCCTTCTTATACTCGCCAATGTAAGCTGATAAAGTTTTTAACATTTCTTGCACTTCCTTTCGCAGTTATTCACATTATCATATACTTTCTGTAACAGACGGTGGAATTCTTTTTTTTCATCAGCAGAAAGCGATGACAGAAACCACCTTTCCTTATCAAGCATCGCTTTGCCAGCATGTTCACACATAGCTTTGCCTTTTTCTGTTATTCTTACATGCTTCACCCGCATATCTGCAGGATCATAGAAGCTTTCAAGCATCTCTTTCTTTTCAAGTCTTGCAGCTGTACCGGCAACAGTCGCCTGCGCAACTCCGAAATAACTTTCAAGCTCCTTGAGTGTCATGCATTCTTCTTCTGTTTCATTAATTGTAACAAGCATCTTAACCTGCGAAGATGTCATACCATCATTCCTCAGATCCTTATTGGCGCATCTTCCAAGAATGTCATTAAGACGCTTGATAAGCTCCCCACAATGGAGTGACTCTCGTTGCATGATAGCTTCCTTTCTTAACAGAATGACATCTACACCTGCCATTCCTATGATAAATTTCTCAAGTAGCCTTGCTATAATACAAAAACGACAGCACGCTGTCAATAGCGTGCTGTCATTTTATTGTTTTTTAATAAAAATCAGCCACATGGTTTGCACTATGTCCATGTGGTTGATTTCTATAGTAACTCCAAATTTTATGGGTAAAAGGGAGTTCTTAAATTATTACTTATCTTTTGTCATACAAGATAAGTGCAATCATTTCAACCGGCTCATTGCCAATTGCTTCAATACCATGCCCTTCACCAGAACCGGTAAATGTTACATCTCCAGCTGTTACTGTTCTAATTGTTCCATTATCATTATATTTAGCAGTTCCGCTAAGTATATAATATGTTTCTGATTCACCATTATGAACATGATATCCGATAGCAGACCCCGGGTATACTGTGGTATGTCCGAATACCCTTCCTGCTTTATACATCTCGTCTTCACCATTAAGGAGACTTCTTACCAGTATTTCACCTGTTCCATTAAAGGGACTTGGTTTTTTATCATATATTTTTTCATCTCTGCTACGTACCATTTATTATTTTACCTCCTTACAGCGATGATTATAATAAATAATACTATTGCTTATCATATTTCTTAGCCATATCATTGAATTCTTCTTCAATTCCAATGTAATAATTAAGCCCCATGTCAATCCACTTTGGCATATCTTCCTTTGGCATACCACCCATATCATGCTCATCATGGAATACAGTATTTCTATCTTTTAATGTTTCCTTACCATAAACATACATACCAAACATGGATGCTTTCTCAAATACATGGCAAGTTACAAAATTAAATCCATAAGGAATTACATCATCGAGATCAATATCAGCCTTTCCATTCTTACTCATAACATCTGGCCACATCTTCCAGCCTTTAACTTCACGGCTGACCTTTTCAGCCTCCTCAATTGTCTTAAGTCCAATTATAAGAGTCATAATATCAACTCCCATATCAGCTGCCATAGCCTCAGCCGCTTTACATCTTTCAATAGCCTCGTCAATGCCATACTCCAGCTTACATTCTGTACGGGCAATTACAAGGAAATCTGTGCCTTTAGCAGCCTCCAGACTCGCAGCTACCTTTGCAAGCCACTTTTCTCTTGAAACAACTTCATGCTTGATATCTCCATCTTTATAACCATTCATCATAGCAAAGCCCCATCTGTTCCAACCCCTGATACCTGTTGTATCATCAATTGTACAACCCTTAGCTCCAGCATTAATAAGTCTCTTAATAAGTCTGTATGTAGTAAGTGGAGTGTCTCCAAATCCGTCATCAGCATCAACTATAAGAGGAAGAGATGAATAATTACATATTCTTTCTGTTGACTGTACCAAATCATCAGCTGTTATAAGTCCAATATCAGGAAGTCCTGCAACACTTTCTGCAAGCTGTCCGCCGCTTAACATAAGTGCTTTAAAACCTGAAAGTTCTGCTGCTCTTGCTGTCCTGCAATCCCATACACATGGTGCAAATATCTGCTCATTCTTTACAAGTTCCTTAAAAGATGCTGTTTCTTTCTTCATATATTCTTCTTTCATAATTAAATTCCTTTCTACTACATATATAAAGTCTATACTATATATTGATTACATTGCAACCGGGTACATAATATTACCCATGATAAGTCCCAGTACAAGAGCAAGTAATGTTATAACTACAGTTACCACAAAAAGATATTTATATCCTTCCTTATATGAAACACCTGATATTGCAAGTACTGCGACAATACCTCCACTATGTGGAAGACTATCAAGACCAACTGAAGCAATAACACCTATTCTGTGCATGATTGCCGGATTAACACCCATAGCCATATATGGTTCTGCAAGAACTGAAAGTGTTGTTGAAAGTCCCCCCATACCTGACGCATTAAGACCACATAATAATGTAGTAGCAATACCAAAAATAATAAGTGGATTACCACCTGAAGTACTAAAGTTAAGAATTCCATTTACCATCTGGTTAAATCCTGGTGCAGCCTTTACAACTGAGCCAATAGCAACAATTGCTGATGCATTAACTGTTGTAACTGCCGCACTGCTCACTGCATCTGTAAGCATCTGCTGTACACCTGTAATATTCTTAAAGAAAAGAATACAGCAAAGTAAAATTCCTGATAAAAGGGCTACTGAAATATCCTGCTTAAATATGTTAAGTACAACAGCTACACATACGATTGGAAGAATAGAAAGAATTACATTTGGAAGTTTTCCATTTGCCTCCATCTCATCTGTCTTAGCAAGAACTTTTAATGTCTCATCATCAACCTTAAAATTCTCACCCTTTTTCTTAGCTCTGTTGCTCTCCCACATAAGATATACAAGAATAAGTGTAAGAGTAAATAAACCACACACAATACCTACAACTGGAGCGGCCATTGCATTTGTTGGAAGGTATGATGATGGAATAATATTCTGAACCTGTGGATTACCTGGTAACATCGTTACCCATGTAAATATACCAGCTCCAATTGTTGCAGGTATAAGCTTTCTTGGAAGATCTGCTTCCCTAAAAACAGCCAGTGTAATAGGATAAAGTGCAAAACATGATACCATTGCTGATACTCCACCATATGTTAAAAGACCACCAGCAATAACAATAGCCGGAATTGCAAATTTAACACCAAGCTTACCAATTATAAATGTTGCAATTGATCTGGCAGCACCTGTTATATCCATAACCTTAGATAATATTGCACCTAAAAGAAGCATTAACCATGAAGATTTTACGAAATTGGCAAATCCTGTCATGTAATCGCTTGTCATCGTTGATACAACTGGAAGTCTGCTGAACAGTGCTATAAAAATAACACTTATCGCCGCTGCATATACAACTGGTACTTTCTTTAATGTAAGAACCAGAAGTAACGCAAGACCAATGAGAATGATTATCATATCCATATGATTTTCCTCCTGTTAGTTAATTATTATTGTTTTCTTTAATTTCGTGATATGCACTCACAATATTTAATTTTATATGCGCACTTTTAATCAAATTCTTTTTGCATACCTCTTGTGTAACTGTAGTATACAACAGTTATTTATGTTAGTGCAATATTTAACAATTAATAAATATGCTGTAAATTATTTGTGCATTTTTTACAAATATCTATTCAAAAAACTTTATTTTTTATCATAATACATATTTTATCTTTATAAAAAAACATTTCAGTACAACAGTTGCATTGATTTAGCAATTGATGTAATATAATAGATGTATACAACAGATACTACAGATGTGTTTATTAATAGAAATGGAGAAAACTATGTCAACAAAAGAAACATCAAAAAAAGGACTAAAAGATCAGACATACAATATTCTTAAAGAACGTATGGTTGACTGTATATACCCACCCGGTTCTCTTATCAATGAGGCACAGCTGGCAACAGATCTTAATCTTAGCCGTACTCCTATCAGAGAAGCAATCAGCAAGTTAGAAATGGAAGGATTTGTTCAGATTCTTCCCAAAAAGGGTATATATGTTACCAATATAACATTTAATGATGTTATACAGGTATTCCAAACAAGATTAGAAATTGAACCAATTGCATTAAAACTTGCTGGTCCTCGTCTTCCTAAGGATGGTCTTTCACTATTCTGTCAAAAGTTTGATGAACCCGTTACTGATATCCACAATAGCTTTAGGCTTGATACTGCTATGCATTTATTTATAATTGAACATTGTGGGAACAAGTATATTATAGATATGATGCAGCGAGTGTTTGAAGAAAATACACGAATAATTATTTCAAGTAAACAAAATCAGGCTCATATACATGACGCCAAACATGAACATATGGAGATTCTTAACCTGCTTATTAATGACAAATATGCTGAGGCTGAAGCTGCAATGAGATTACATATCGAAGAATGTCGTAAGGCGGCTCTCAATTACTTTCTGAACAATCAGGTATATGCTTCATCTGCTGCAAGTTCATCATACATAAAAGAATTAGAAAAATACTCATAAAAAAAAAGGATGCCATATCACGCTGACAGGTAAACTCCTCTTTGTGACTGACATCCTTTTTATCCTATCTGTAATAAGCTGGCTTCATATGAACCGGAACACCATCTGAATATTCAGCACTACTAGTTCCCTGAATAAGTGGTCTTACATACTTAACATATTTGTCAGAAATATCTGTTCCATCTGCAGTTATCCACTCTGCTGGGAACTTCTTTTCCTTATTACATACCTCATTCACATCTGCAAGTCCGTAACTAATCTTATATCCGTTAGTATCATCTCTTACAAATGTTATCATCTTTCCAGTCTCACCATCAAGAGCCGCTGCAACTGCCACTCCTCCTGCATTTTCAGCTTCATCAATATCTGTTACTGAAGCAAGAAGCGAAGAACATCTCTGTGGAAGATTAAGCTCAATACTTCTGCATTTGATTCCAAATTCTGCTTTCACATAATTCTCAAGATACTTTCCACAACCTGTAAGCATTTTATGCCCGAAGCCGTCAACCGATGCCGCATCTGCATATTCACATATGAATCTGCCGTCTTTGTCTGCAATACCTTCTGATACACACACAACAACTGCGGTTTCCTGCTCAAGTGCCGCCTTAAGTGACTTTCTGAATTCTTCCATATCAAACGCATGCTCCGGCATATATATAAGATACGGATTTCTGCTGTACTCTGTTCTTGCAAGCACAGATGCTGCTGTAACCCAGCCTGCATGCCTCCCCATAAGTTCAACAATTGTCACAGACGGATGTGCATAACATGTTGCGTCAAGTATAATCTCTCTTAATGTTGAAGCAACATATTTGGCAGTTGAACCGTACCCCGGAGTATGGTCTGTCATAACAAGGTCATTATCAATCGTCTTAGGCACACCTATAAACCTGATGTCCGATTTCTTCAATAATGCCACTCTTGATAACTTGGACACCGTATCCATTGAATCATTGCCTCCAATATAGAATACATATCCAATGTTCATCTGTGCAAATGCATTAAATAATTTATCATACACCTTGTCCCCTAAATCTTCCGGAAGCATGAACCTGCAGCTTCCAAGAAAAGAAGCTGGTGTTCTCTTTAATCTTTCAATCGGCTCATTATCCGCCACCTCAGAAAGATTAATAAAATTGCCTGCCAGAAATCCTTCAATTCCATGCACCATACCATACACAGTGCCAATCTTTTTCTTATTCTTAAAACCTTCCTTAATCACACCATACAATGATGAATTAATAACCGCTGTCGGTCCACCTGACTGACCAACCAGAATATTCTTTAACATACCCGTGCCTCCTGATTTACTATACGCCTCATTGCTGTTGCTTAGATTGTATCACCTACGGATTATTGATTGCAATATGATACCTATCGGTAGTCGCATTTTTAAATAACAAGTTGACACATTTTCACTAAGCGTATAATATTCAGTTATTCACACATTTAAGGAGTTTAGTATGAGATTCGTAATACAGCGTGTTAATCATGCAAATGTTAAGATAGACGGCGAAGTAGTTGGAAGTATCGGACAGGGGCTTTTAGTTCTATTCGGTGCCGGACAGGGCGACACTGAGGAAATGCTTCCGAAATATGTAGATAAGATATGCAAAATGCGTATTTTTTCAGACGAGAATGACAAGATTAATCTGTCTGTAACAGATGTCGGCGGCGAGCTGCTTATTGTAAGCCAGTTCACACTTTATGCGGACTGCCGTAAGGGAAACCGCCCAAGTTTTACCAATGCAGGTGCACCTGATATAGCTAATGACCTTTATGAAAAATTCGTGGAGATGTGCCGCGAGCGTGTTCCTAAGGTAGAGACAGGCCGCTTTGGTGCTGACATGAAGGTCAGCCTTGAGAATGACGGTCCATTCACAATACTGATAGATAGTGAGGATTTCTGATATGTTTAGAATGTGGTGTAAATTATTTGACGACAGACAGCATCTTATTAAAGATACTGTAATTAAAAATGCGGATCCTGATTTAAACAGAACCCGCAAAATATTTGCTGCTATCCATGATGCCTGTTATGAATTCGACCTTGCCGAACCAATCTGGCTCGATTCCAATGTCTCCGAATTCCAGCGTCACTCCAAAGTGCGCTTCACTAAAGACAACTTTGTTGAAGACATAGACTTTGCATACATGGAAATCCAGGTTATTGAGGAAGATTAGTTATTTGGGAAACGCTGTACTAACACCTACTTACCTGCCTGGCGTCCACCTGATTTCATCTCTTTAGACTTGTTGGCTGATTTAAGATTATCATTAGACTTATTGCCTGACTGATTCATTACATTCAGATTCTTGTCTGACTGCCTGATTCCACTGTTGCTAATTATCCTTTCAGTTACAATCTCATTTACATACTCATGGTACTCATTAATCATGATGCCCTGTGTGCCGATAAATCCAAGCATGTCCGTAACAATCTTCTGTCTTACCTTACCTATATCAGACCAAGGATTATGGTCATTTATGTATTTCTGGCATGCATCTGCAGCTTGGATTAGAAGCTCATCCAATTCTTTTTTGTCAGGGTTAGGATCCTTTTTTTCGTACCATTCTTTTATTGCATTTGCAGAATTATACACATCCTGATACTTCAAGCTTCTTCCCTTCAGATCAACCACATGCTTTTCTTCATCTATGGCGGCATCTTCCAATCGCTCTATAAATGACAGGATTTTATTGCTGTTGACTGCCACCGCTTCAGGAGTAAATGCAAGATTGGTAAGCGTCGCACTGGCATACTCGAACGCGCCCTTTTTTTCAGTCAATGGCTTTGCAGGCTTTAGAATCTTTACATCAATAGGTCCGGTGATAGGTCCGTTTTCTCCTTCGATTATCAGGTCATCATCATCCATTTCAGTATTATCATTCCTGTCATTTGCCATGCTGTTGTTTTTATCTACATTGCCGTCATCCATGTCATGTAATATGGTATCTGAATGCATGATTACAAAGTCTTCTTCTTCCATCGATTTTTCATCTATCGATTCTTCATTCATATCTTCTTTTTTTGCTTCTTTTGTAGGTTCTTTATCTTTTTTATTCTCGACCGGTTTATTTTCGACAATTTTATCTTCAACAGCTTCAATACCCATCTTGATTTCATTAATAACACCCTCTACCGTGTCATATAAATTATAATCATCTGCACTTTTTGTCTGGAGATTATTATAATCTATTGTATCCCATTTATCATCCGGTACAATCTTAATCGTTCCATAACTCAAGCTGCCATCATATGTTTTGGCATTATTCTTTATAAATTCCTGTAGTTTTTCCACTCTGGACCATGCACTATTGATTTCATCCTCACTGAGGCTTAATCCTTTTAATACATACTCCAGATCTTCTTTTTTCATTGAATTAACTTTTCCATACATTGATTCAGAAATTACGCGCATTTGTCTTAAAGATGGCAGCCAACTCATACGCTTATCCGGTATAATATTACCCATTGAAAAATCATTATCTATGCCCTGAATTCCAACCAGCTTGTTAGATTCGTCAAATACATATGTCATATTTTCATTATGTCTGTCCACATTTGCACAGATATAATCCAATATCTGCATATCAGAAATATTCCTTTTAAGCTGCCCGTTGTTAAGCCCTTCCTGAAACACATGCATAATGTTATCTCTGTATTTTAACTTATCTAATGTCACACCCTTTGATGTTTCCATAAATATTCCGCTTTTATGAACTGCCTCCCTGCCCGAAGTGTCTATAACTGTCATCGGATTGGATTCAGCCAACAGACTGCTGACACCAAGCAAATTAGCAACTCTCGTCATCGCACAATTACGGTCAGTAAGATTACTACCAACTTTTATTCCAGCATGTCTATATAAATTAGCATTTTCGTAGTCTTTTTGTGAATTGAAATTAACCGTTGATGTTTCCGTAAAAAATCCATATATTTTCTTGCCATTCTCATCTGTATATGCAATCGGATGACGCTTGCTGAGTACATCTCCAACAGTCTTTGTACTATTATAAGCCTTGGTTGAAACAATATTGCGTCTAAATTTTTCTGCAAATACATCATTGGAATTAAGAAGATTGACACATGCTTCATCCTGCTTCAAAACCTTGTGAAGCTGCTCAATAAGTGTCCCCTGCATTCCATTTCTCTTCAAATCATTTTCAGCAAGACTTATGCTGTGATCACACAGCATATAAAGATTTTTAATCTTCCTCAGACGCGCTTCACCAATCAAAGGATATGAACCATCTGCATCCTTTTTATAACATTTTTCAATTTCAGCATTTAATTTCTTAAGATTCGCACGAAGAGTTTTTAAATTAGAAACTCTGTTACCAACAGTTCTGTTTCCGCGGATTGAGTTCTTCAATAAGGAATCATATTTGCTGTAATCATTTTTCTTATTTTCTGGATTTGGCATATTTTCCTCCCTTTATCTGTGATGGTAGTTAACCTGTTCTGTTGTTACTGCTTCCATTATACATATGTACTGCGACAAAAGTAAGACAAATTAATTAGTCTTAACTCTGACCCCTTTTCTTCCGCTTTCTCTTTACAACTTTTCATCTGAACCACCTCTATAATTCACATCTTAAACAATAACATTTCTCTCTTCCCCATCCATATATGCCTTGATGTTAAGATATACCTCGTCCATCAGGCGGTTTCTCGCCTCGTATGTCGCCCATGCAGAATGAGGTGTGATAACAAGCTTGTCACTGTCCTTGATTGTCAGAAGCGGATTGTCCTTAGTGACTGGCTCGGTAGTTATTACATCAAGTCCTGCTGCCGCAATCACACCTTCGTTAAGCGCTCTTGCAAGATCTGCGTCATTAACAATCGGACCCCGGCCAAGATTTAAAAGAACAGCATTGCTCTTCATCTTCTTAAATATCTCATAATTAAACAGATTTTCTGTATACTTGTTAAGCGGTGCATGGATTGACACAATGTCCGATTTCTTCAAAAATTCATCAAGCTCATATCTTTCATATGGCACATCATAGCTGTGTCCGCTTGCTGAATAATATATTACATTACAGCCGAAGTCTGCCGCAATCTTAGCAACTCCCCTGCCTATGTTGCCAAGTCCCACAATTCCCCATGTCTTTCCTGCCAGTTCATGAAACACATTTGCAAAATGTGAAAAACAAGGCCACTCGGCATACTCACCGCTCTTTACAAAATCATCATAATATCTCATCTTCTCGATAAGATAAAATGCAAGTGCAAATGTATGCTGTATAACTGACTGTGTTGAATATCCGGCAACATTGGCAACTCTTATTCCATGCACTTTGGCATATTCTGTGTCAATATTGTTGTAGCCTGTGGCTGCCTCGGCAACCATCTTAAGATTCGGTGCAGCAGCCATACACTCCGCATTCATGCTAGTTTTATTAATAATAACAACATCAGGATTATGCTCTTTCATTCTCGCAACAGCTTCCTCATAAGAACTTAAGCTGTATGTCACAACCTCACCCAGCCTGTTAAACTGCTCAAGCGAGATATCATCTCCGTATGTCATAGTTTCCAACATAAGTATCTTCATAATAATAATCCTCCGTTTCTGCACATTTTTGCATAATTATCGTACATTTTTAATAATTTCCCTGTACTGTTTATTTAATTTCACAAGTTCCCGATCTACATTTTTCAGTAAAAAAAGTCGTCCTGCACCTTTCACTTTCTTAAATGGTTTTACAGTCAGCCTGCTATGTATATCGACATTGTCGCTGTCATCATCTGCATAATTTCTGATTGCTATTAATACAGTCTGCATACAAACCTCCCAAAAAGACATTGAATACTACCGCATTATACAGCTTAATTAAAGCAGATATTGTCGAACCACCGTCTTATTAAATATTTGCAACAAGCTCCTTCATAACCTTAACATTGTTAGCAATTGCGAGCTTTTCAAATGCCGGGTAATCCATTGTTGCGCTGTCATCAGCCTTATCTGATATAGTTCTTAATATTACAAATGGAATTTCGTTAAGGTAAGAAACCTGTGCAATTGCTGCTCCCTCCATCTCTGTACAGAAGCCCTCGAAATTGCTGCTGATTCTCTCCTTAACAGCCTTGTCCGATATGAACTGGTCACCGCTTACAACTCTGCCGACATGTACTCCGATTTCCGGAACTGCCTTTTTACAAGCCTCGCCTGCGAGTTTAATAAGTCTTTCATCTGCTGCAAATGAAAGTGTATCCATTCTTGGAATCTGTCCTAAAGGATACCCAAATCCTGTCGCATCCATGTCATGATGAAGAACATCTGATGAAATAACTACATCTGCTATATCTATCTTAGCCTTTAGTGAGCCTGCAATTCCTGTATTAATAATGTAGTCAGCCTTGAAATCATCAACAAGAATCTGTGTGCATGCTGCCGCATTAACCTTGCCAATTCCGCTTCTCACAATAACAACATCTTTTCCTGCAAGCTTTCCCGCTTTAAATGTCATGCCAGCCTTAGTTTCCTCGCTTGTAATCTCCATCACCTCAACAAGCTGCTCTACTTCCTCATCCATTGCACCAATAATACCTATCATAAATCCTCCTTGTATACCCTTATATATTCCTTTCAAACTGCATACATTATAATTGAACATTTGCAATAAAACAACTTATGCTTTTTCATATCTTGTAAAAGTGTTATACTGTAAAAAAAGATAAGTAAGGAGATTTTTATGAAATTTAAGACTTCGGGCGTATGTTCCCGCGCGATAGATTTTGATGTTGTTGATGGAAAGGTTGTCAATGTGCGTTTCACCGGTGGCTGTGCCGGTAATACCCAGGGTGTTGCTGCTCTTATTGAAGGAATGGATGTTGATGATGCCATTAAGAGAATGGATGGTATCAAATGTGGCTATAAGGATACTTCATGTCCTGACCAGCTTGCACAGGCTTTGAAGGAATATAAGAAAGAGAATGAATAGTGTTGCTCGCTTTAAAAGGGTATATGTCGAGATAACAAGCAGCTGCAATCTGCACTGCTCGTTTTGTCAGGAAACTCTGAGAGAGCCACATTTTATGAGTGTGGATGAATTCCGTATAGTGATTGAAAAAATCGGACATTATACTAATTACATTTATCTTCATGTCAAGGGGGAGCCGCTTCTTCATCCGCAGCTTGGTGAGATTCTTAAGATATGTAAGGAAGCTGGCATGACGGTGAACCTTACTACCAATGCCACACTCATTAAAGAGAAGCTTCCGGTTCTGCTGGAATATCCTGTACACCAGATAAATGTGTCACTTCACAGCGCTGATGATAACGACTGTATTGACATGGATTCTTATATCCATAAGCTTTTTGAAAGCTGTGAGACACTTCTTGAAAGAACTGACACGGAGATTTCACTAAGGCTCTGGAACACTAAGAATGAGCCATTTCTTTTTGGGGAGAAGAACTGCACAATCAAGAGACACCTTTATGTCAATGTTCAGTCTCCATTTGAATGGCCCGATGTAAACAGCACCTATTGCAATGACCGCGGGTTCTGTCAGGGACTCCGCCAGCATATGGCTATACTGTGTGATGGCACTGTAGTTCCATGCTGTCTTGATGGTAATGGAGTGATGGCTCTTGGCAATATTCTTGCTTCAACACTTGAGGATATCCTTGCACGCCCGCGAAGCGTCGCATTTATGGAAGGCTTCAAGAGAAAGACTGCGGTTGAACCGCTCTGCATGCATTGTAGCTTTAAGGAAAGATTTGCTCACAAAATGTAATGACGCATTTGAACAAATCGGACATTTTATTATATTTTCAGGAGAATGACCTATGAAAAAGATAGTACTTACCGGCGGTGGTACTGCCGGACATGTAACACCTAATATTGCCCTGCTTCCAAGCCTTAAGGAAGCCGGCTATGAGGTTTTCTATATCGGCTCTTATACCGGTATTGAGAAAACTCTTATCGAAGATCTTGGAATTCCTTATTATGGAATTTCGTCTGGTAAATTAAGAAGATACAGAAGTCTTAAGAATCTGTCTGATCCATTCCGTGTACTTCATGGATTAGACCAGGCTGTACGGCTTATGAAAAGGATAAAACCTGATATTGTTTTCTCTAAGGGAGGCTTCGTGTCTGTTCCTGTTGTTCTTGCAGCCGGAACCCAGCATATCCCTGTAATCATTCATGAATCTGATATGACACCGGGACTTGCCAACAAGATTGCCATGCGTGAGGCAACTAAGATATGCTGCAATTTCCCGGAGACAATGAAGTATCTTCCTGAGGGAAAAGCTGTTCTTACAGGTTCTCCTATAAGGCAGGAGCTTCTTCTTGGCAACAAGGCTGCCGGTCTTGATCTGTGTAACTTCACAACCGACAAGCCTATTATCCTTGTTGTCGGCGGAAGCACCGGTGCTGTCCATGTAAATGAGGCTGTAAGAAGCATTTTACCTGAGCTTCTTAAGGATTTTCAGGTTGTTCACCTGTGTGGAAAAGGCAAGATGGATGAATCTCTCAACGGAACTCCGGGCTATGTCCAGTTCGAGTACATAAGCGAGCAGATGCGCGACCTTTTTGCAATCAGTTCTATCGTTATCTCGCGTGCAGGTGCTAATTCAATATGCGAGCTGCTTGCCTTAAAGAAGCCTAATCTCCTGATTCCGCTTTCTGCCAACGCAAGCCGCGGTGATCAGATTCTCAATGCCAATTCTTTCAAGGAACATGGTTATTCTATGGTTCTTACTGAGGAAGATATGAATAAGGATACTTTACTTTCTGCTGTCCGTGAGCTTTACACCAACAGGCACCAGTATATCCTTAATATGGAAAAGAGCGAACAACAGGATTCTATTGACAAAATAATGAATTTAATTAAAGATAATAGTAAATAATAATCCGGAGGTGATTTTATGGGTGCTGTTAAACATAGCCGTCAGCGTGACGCTATCAAAACATTTCTTATGTCACGCAAAGACCACCCAACTGCCGATGTTGTATACACATTTGTCAAAAACGATTTTCCAAGCATAAGTCTTGGTACTGTATATAGAAATCTTTCCTTTCTTGTTGAGCATGGCGAAGCCGTCACTGTTCCATGTGAGGATGGTTTCGTGCATTACGATGCCAATACGAAGCCACATCTGCACTTTCAGTGCAGAAGATGCAAATGTTTAATCGATATCACCAATCCATCTGACAATGAAATCCTTGAGAATCTCGGAGCTAATGTGGCATCACATTTTCCTGGTAAAATCGAGGCTGGTTCAGTCTGCTTCTATGGATTATGTGAAAAATGTGCTTCGGAAAATTAACATTTTTACAAGTCAGCAAAACAAAATAGGAATCATTACTGTTTTTATTGACAAGCTGATTTATTTCTGTTATATTCTAGTTACGAACTGATGAAGCATTTTCAGAGGTTTGGATAAGAAAAGTTCAGGCACATGCCTGTTATGTTTATAAACGAAAGGAGATTATTATTATGAAGTATGTATGTACAGTATGTGGTTATGTGTATGAGGGAGAATCTCTTCCAGAGGATTTCGTCTGTCCAGTCTGTAAGGCTCCAGCCAGCAAGTTCAAGGCACAGGCAGGAGAAAGAGAATGGGCTGCCGAGCATGTTGTTGGCGTAGCTAAGGGTGTAAGCGAGGATATTCTTGCTGACTTAAGAGCCAACTTCGAAGGTGAATGTTCAGAGGTTGGTATGTATCTTGCTATGGCAAGAGTTGCCCACAGAGAGGGTTATCCAGAGGTTGGTCTTTACTATGAGAAGGCTGCCTGGGAAGAAGCAGAGCATGCTGCTAAGTTTGCTGAGCTTCTCGGCGAGGTTGTAACAGACAGCACTAAGAAGAATCTTCAGATGAGAGTTGACGCAGAGAATGGCGCAACAGCAGGTAAGGTTGACCTTGCTAAGCGTGCTAAGGAAGCTAACCTTGACGCAATCCATGATACAGTTCATGAGATGGCCCGTGATGAGGCAAGACATGGTAAGGCATTCGAGGGACTTTTAAAGAGATACTTTGGCTAATTACTAAGCCAGGCTAATTGCATAATATATGTTTTTTTGAGGAATAAGTTATTGCTTATTCCTCTTTTTTACCTAGTACATCGTTTACAAAATAACAAGCCCACTCGAATCTGCATCCTGCGTGATTAGGCCAGTTATTTATAAAACGATGTACTAGTTGTCTCTCTTTTGTCTACAAGGATATGATACAATATTTTAGTAAGGGGAACATGCCCATCTGCTCATCCCCAATACAGAATAATAATCATGAACCCGGGAGGTTGATATATGGGAAGAAAAGCATATTTTCCAGATACTATGTTTAATAATGAGGAGATACAGACAACAGCCTGTACCACACCTATTTCTACAATTGAGAGTGATTCAGTGCAGAACCGGAGGAAAGGAGGCAGCTGTTATATACTTGCTCCCTTTAAAGCGCTTTTATTAAAAAAAGGACCTGGTGCCCTTAAGAAAATCATAACAGACGATGAGCATGATAAAAATAAAGCGATAGTACATTTTTACTATAAAGGTGAACCATATGACATAACAATTGATAAAACAGTAATTGATAGTAATACCTATCATGATTTCAGCGATTCATCTGATGATATAAGGATGATTATTAAGGCTTTCATTCTTGCAGGCTTCGTCAATGGCACTGACAGCGTTATAGATAATCTCTATAACAGTGCAAAATACGATGAAAGTACTGACACGTATAAAACTGAATATAAGCTGAATTCAATTTCAAGATCAGCATTCCCGGATGGTGGCGATCTTAATGAAATAATGCAGTTACTCAGCCCCGGACTCAGGAATACAGACCAGCAATTCATTTCTGATACATCTGAAGCTATAAACAGTCAGAAAGACCTTGAGGATGCCCTGCTTAATAAGCTTAACGAACTAAAGCAGGATACGGACACAATTGTGTGCTTAGGCATATATATGAAAAACAGCCACTTCGTCCACGCTGTTACTTTTACTGATGTTGACCTTGATAAAAGACAAATCATCAGTTTTGACCAGAAGCTTAGAGGTGGCCAATTTATAAAAGATGACCTTGATGAGTTGCTTTCACCTACTAATGAACTACAACTTAATAATATATATAGTTATAAGCTTGATAAAACCAGTTGTGAGCCAACGGCATATTCCCAGATTGATATAAAAGAACTGCAGAATGTCATAACAGATAAGAAAGAACCTGTAACTGAAAAATATGTCATTGATTCATTGCGTGATAAGTTTGGTCATTACTGTGATGATAACAATTACAAGCACTTAAAACAGTTCGCTAAGGATTTCCCGCAGCAAGTCAATGAACTTATCAAAGCCTCTGCCAGAAACCATAAAATCGTGTGTAACACTTCATACGAGCTTAACAAATATATGTTGGCAAAATCCAAAGATGCAGCAACAAAGGATACTTATACAAAGCTTCAATCTATGTTTGATGATGTGCTTGCTAATGTTAAAAATATGTACCCTGAGCTTATGGCTGCCAGATTATTCAGAGAAAAGTTATCCTCTGATTATAAGGATGAATGGAAAACCTTTATAGATGGACATGCCTCTGAGGTAGAGAAGCTTATCAGGGATGTTATGAGAAACAACAAGTATTTGTGGATGGACGCTGACGATATTAATAAGGTTATCCATGCTGCTAATACAGCAGATCAAAAAACCAGCTACACGAAACAGCAGACTATAATGAACGATGCCCTGAAAGGAATTAAGAAATTATATATGCAATCTAACAGAATCAGCCTGCTTAAGGATGAATTTGATGAAAAATTTAAAGGGACTTCATGGAGATCCTACACAGATATCAACAAGGAAGCCTTTCAAGCCAGAATCTTTGACATTCTCGAATCCGGTAAATACAGCTGGAATGATAAGGATGAATTTGACAATATGTTTTCTGCAGAAGGTGATGACCCTTCTCAGCGGGATGCTTACCAGACGCAGCAGACTATATTAAAGAGTATGATGCTTGAAGCAAAGGAACTTTATGATGAAAATTATGTTGCTTTTTCATCCTCAATAAAGCTTTTAAATCCAAAGGGCGAACCTCTTGCTTATGCATATGCAAAGCTTGTTACTGCACACAGCATGAAGGTTCCGACAAGCATTATATCTACAAAGTGGAATGCTGTTATGAAGGTTACAAGTGATATCACTGATTGTGTCAATGCTGGAGAACCTGTTACAGCTGATCTAAGACAGCAGGCTTATAACGCCTGCAGAATATATCTTGATGAGCATACTGACTATAGCAGACGACAGGACTCTATTGACGGACAGCATTTCCTGGGTGGAAGACTCCGTAAGGCTGCTGTAGTCAATTACTTAAAGGAGATGTGCGAGTGCAAATGTCTTGAGGGATTTGACAATCTTGAGAATTTATATAAGCAGCACTGTAAAGCTAAGAAAATAGAGTATAAGCAATTAGACTTTAATTGTCTGGAAGAATCTCTGGCTTCCCATATGCCTCCACGAATTAACCCAGTTAAAGCATACATGTCAGTGACCGACAAGGCTTATGCTGAGCTGAATACCGAGACATCCAGAAAGCTTAAACAGTGGCAGGCTGACAGAACCGCCGCTAAAAAGAAAACTGTCTCCCACAACGAAGCTGTAAAAAAAGACACCATAAAAAAGACTGCTGCTATCAACAAACAGTCTGAATCCCAGAATATCATTGGGAAATAAGTAATTTTATGTACTCCTTTTCCTTGAATTCGACACACTTAAATAGTATAATTTTGTTAAGATTTTTTGTGTAATTTAATATTTATAATGAAGGAGATATGGATTATGGTTTCATGGAACAATTTGGACACACTTTCATCTTACAAGGAGTTAGCTGATGTTAAGCCGGCATGTCTTACTGATGTTATGTCTGGTGACAATGGCGCAGAACGCGTTAAGAATTACAGCATACCTATGGCTGCAGGTCTATTATATAACTACTCGTCTAAGCAGATTGATAATAATGTACTTGCTGCACTTGAGAAGCTTGCCAGTGAAGCACAGCTTGCTGACAAGTTTAAGGCTTTATATAACGGAGAGGTTGTCAACACAGGTGAGAAGAGACTTGTTCTTCATCATATGACAAGAGGCCAGTTAGGTGACGCTGTTGAAGCTGATGGCGTTGACAAGAGAACATTTTACAAGACACAGCAGGAAAGAATTGCTGCATTTGCCAACAAGGTACATAATGGCGAGATTACTAATGCCGCTGGTGAGAAGTTCACTACTGTAGTACAGATTGGTATTGGCGGAAGCGACTTAGGTCCTCGCGCAATGTACATAGCACTTGAGAACTGGGCTAAGAAGAACAATGCCTTTAAGATGGAAGCTAAGTTCATCAGCAATGTTGATCCTGATGACGCTGCCGCAGTGCTTGCTTCTACTGATGTTGCACACTCTATATTCGTACTTGTCTCTAAGTCAGGAACAACACTTGAGACACTTACTAACGAATCATTTGTTAAAGACGCATTAAAGAAGGCAGGACTTGATCCTTCTAAGCATATGATTGCTGTAACAAGCGAGACTTCACCACTTGCCAAGAGTGATGATTATTTAGATGCATTTTTCATGGATGACTATATCGGAGGCCGTTTCTCTTCTACTTCATCAGTTGGCGGTGCAGTATTATCTCTCGCTTTCGGACCTGAAGTATTTGCAGAATTCCTTGATGGTGCTGCAGAAGAGGACAAGTTATCAGCTAATCCTGATATGCGTAAGAACCCAGAGATGTTAGACGCTCTTATCGGTGTATACGAAAGAAATGTATTAGGCTATCCTTGTACAGCCGTTCTTCCATACTCACAGGCTTTAAGCCGCTTCCCTGCTCATCTCCAGCAGCTTGACATGGAATCTAACGGTAAGTCAGTAAACAGATTCGGTGAGCCTGTTACTTATCCTACAGGACCTGTTATCTTTGGTGAACCGGGAACTAACGGACAGCACTCATTCTACCAGCTTCTCCATCAGGGAACTGACATTGTGCCATTACAGTTCATCGGATTTAAGAACAACCAGTTAGAGACAGATGTTACTATTCAAGACAGCACGAGCCAGCAGAAGCTTTGTGCAAATGTAGCTGCTCAGATTGTCGCATTTGCATGCGGAAAGTCAGATGAGAACCTTAACAAGAACTTCAAGGGTGGCAGACCTTCAAGCATTATTATCGGAGACAAGCTTACTCCTAAGACACTTGGTGCTTTACTTGCCCACTTCGAGAACAAGATTATGTTCCAGGGCTTCGTATGGAACATTAACAGCTTCGACCAGGAAGGCGTTCAGCTCGGTAAGGTACTTGCCAAGAAGGTGCTTGCCCATGATACAGACGGTGCTTTAAAGGTATATAGTGATTTACTTAATATCTAACGAAAATAGGCAGGAACTTGAAAATTTCAAGTCCCTGCCCATTATTTATCTAACACACTTATTCTTTTTTCCAACAACTCTACAAATTCATTCTTTAAATGTTCTGGCAACAACGACTCCATACACATATTAATAAATTTATCCTTCTTCCTAACAATACTTTCAATCATTTTTTCAGCCGATACTTTAGAAATACCGCATTTCTCAGCATATATCAGAAAATCTTTTCTTCTTATGTTCTGTTTTTTTCCATTCATTGTAAGTGCAAATTGTTCTTTATCTTCCGGCATTATCAGATTGATCGGAAGCAGATCATATGCTGGGGAAAGAATATATTCTCCACTTCCTTCTTTAGTCTCTATAAGAGAAAAATTTTTTAAATGCATATCAGAATTACCAACTACATATGAAAAAACTATTCTTAGATATAACTCCGTCATATCCAGACCTTGTCTGCTTGAATATTTGTCTACTATTTTGGCACATCTCTCATATGAACCTTTATATTTGTCCTGCGTAAGTCTTAAATCCAACTGACAAAAGTCTTCCATAGCTATCAATTGAACATTATCTTTACTTATCTTACGATCAATTCTCTTTGTAATATACGCATAACTTCCGTTGTTCTGAATTAAAGCATGCGGCACAGTTACTATTCCCACAATATCTGCCATACACATAACAAGCTGCTCTGCCTCAGGTAATGCCTCAAATTCATCAACCTGTGGTTTCAGAATATATCCTGTTGGATAATTGACCATCGTAAGTCTTGCTTTCGTCTTTTCTGAGAACAGATGTAATGATAATTTTTTCTGAACGCCAGTAACTTCTACTTACAACCTGAAGCAGCCAGCCCTCTGGAATTAGTCCATCAAAAAATGGAAACAATGTTTTCGACGTATAAGTCTGTTTAGAAAGCGGCATTGTAAGCGATACCACACTAGCACCATTAGATTCAATATAATCACTATCATAACTAAACAAATATCCATCGTCTGTTTCACATAATTCCCCTGCATATACATTTTTAACATACACATAGGCAGTCCTTAAAATCTCCATTATTTTTCCTTTCTTCCCGGTACCGCTTCCATTCCAAACATAGATAATGCAACATTAACTTTATCCATTCTTACGGTTTCTTTTCCCTGCTCTAATTCCCGGACAAATCTTAGTCCCAGTCCTGAACGAATCGCAAATTCTTCCTGAGTAAGACCACTTGCTTTTCTATTCTGTTTTATAAACTCAGCAATTTTATTCATTATTGTCCCCTCTTTTTGTCAATATATACATTTTATTACACCTTTTCGGGTATAATGTCAATATCCTTTAAGCAAAAAGCACCCGATAGGGTATATTTTATAAGTTCAGCTTCGTATCACACCCTAAAGGGTATAAAAATAGGCAAAGACTTGAATCCAAGTCCCTGCCTATTTTCTAATATATATTACTGCTCATTAAAAAGTGCTGTTGAAAGATATCTGTCACCTGAATCTGGAAGAAGAGCAACGATTGTCTTTCCTGCATTCTCTGGGCGGGCTGCAAGTATCTGTGCTGCCTTAAGTGCTGCACCAGAAGAGATACCAACAAGAACTCCCTCGCTCTTTGCAAAGCTTCTGCCCTCTACGAATGCATCGTCATTCTCGATTGCAATAACTTCATCATATATCTTAGTATTAAGTGTCTCTGGAACAAATCCGGCACCGATTCCCTGAATCTTATGTGGTCCAGCCTCTCCCTTTGAAAGAACCGGGCTTGTAGCTGGCTCTACAGCAACAATCTTAACGTCTGGGTTCTGTGACTTAAGGTATTCACCAACACCTGTAACAGTTCCACCTGTACCTACACCTGCTACAAATATATCAACCTTTCCTTCTGTCTGCTCCCAGATTTCAGGACCTGTTGTAGCTTTGTGAACTGCCGGATTAGCTGGATTAACGAACTGACCTAAGATAATTGAGCCAGGATTCTGCTCCTTTAATTCCTCAGCCTTGGCGATAGCACCCTTCATACCCTTAGCACCTTCTGTAAGAACAATCTCAGCCCCATAAGCCTTAAGAAGATTTCTTCTCTCAACTGACATTGTATCTGGAAGAGTAAGAACTGCTCTATATCCCTTAGCGACTGCAACTGCTGCAAGACCAATACCTGTATTACCTGATGTTGGCTCTATAATCATTGCTCCTGGCTTAAGCTCTCCCTTCTTCTCAGCATCCTCAATCATAGCAAGGGCAACTCTGTCCTTAACTGATCCAGCCGGATTAAGATACTCAAGCTTTGTAAGAAGTGTAACTCCTTCAATTCCTGCATTCTTAGCGTAACGGCTTGCGTTAAGAAGAGGTGTGTTTCCAATAAGCTCCAATGCACTGTTAATTACTTTACTCATATTATTCCTCCTTGTTTTGCGAAGCAAAATCCGAGCTTCAATAACCAGAAGAAAATTTTTCTCCCCTTTATTGAATGCATCAGTAAATATGCTCCTATGTTTCTATTAACCTACTAACTTGATGTGTAAATGTGTTGTTGAATATAAAATACCACTATTACCCCTCAATGTCAACACCATTTTCATGACGAGTTTTAACCATTGCATCATGAGTAATATCTTTAATCACTTCGCTGGCAATTATAAGTCCTACAACTGATGGAACAAATGCTGTTGAACCCGGAATGTCGCGTCTTTCCGTACATTTGTGGGCTGCTCCAGGAGGGCAGATACAGTTAGTACGGCAGCTTATCCCCATATCCTCAATAGGACGAACTGGCTTCTCTTTAGAGTATACTACCTTAAGATGCTTAACATTCCTCTTCTTTAATTCTCTTCTCATAACTTTGGCAAGCGGGCATACCGAAGTCTTATATATATCAGCGACCTCAAATTCTGCCGGATTAAGCTTATTACCTGCTCCCATGCTGCTTATAATCGGCGTTCCTGTTTCCTGACAAGCCATTACAAGCGCAATCTTAGCTGTAACAGTATCGACCGCATCAACTACATAGTCATATTTTGAAAAATCAAACTGGTCTTTAGTCTCTGGAAGGAAAAAACATTTGTGTACTGTAACCTCGCATTTCGGATTAATGTCATGGATTCTCTCCATGCATACATCTGTCTTATACTGTCCTACTGTTTTCCTTGTTGCAATAATCTGCCTGTTAAGATTGGTAAGGCACACCTTATCATCGTCTATCAGGTCTATTGCTCCTACTCCACTTCTGACAAGTGCCTCCACTGTATATCCACCAACGCCGCCTACACCAAATACTGCGACACGGGAATTCTCTAATATATCCATAGCTTCTTTTCCAAATAGAAGCTCTGTTCTTGAAAACTGATTTAACATAGATTGTCCTTTCTTTGCTTTTTGTATCTAAATTTTAATTCCTACTTATATGGTATGTCAATATTTATTAATTTTATATAAAACGCTTGCATTATCAAACCATATGATATATTATTTCTTTAGCAAGAAGTAGTTTTTAATACTACATGTCACTATATAAGGAGGGTTTGTTATGACAACTTTTGCACCTGCACTTTACTTACAGAATTCACAGAATGATAATATACACACTAAGATAAAGGCTCAGATGATTATCAAGGACCCTGGCAGTTCAATAACACATTTTATCGGCATGCTATGTGCTATTGCAGGTCTTTTTCCACTTATCCTTAAAGCCGCAGCATATGGTACAACTGTATCTGTTATTTCAATGGCTGTTTTTATGATAAGCATGATTCTTCTGTATGCAGCAAGCACAACTTACCATACATTTGACATATCAAGCAGCGTGAATATCGTGCTTAAGAGGCTTGACCACTGTATGATTCCTGTTCTTATTGCTGGCTCATACACTCCAGTATGCCTCGTTGTCCTTCATAATGTATATGGTTATGTTATGTTTGGAATCGTATGGGGAATTGCCATCCTTGCCATCGCATTCAAACTTCTCTGGGTAACTTGTCCTAAGTGGATTTCATCAGTGCTCTACATCGTAATGGGCTGGACCTGTGTAATGGCTTTTCCACAGATATATTCAGCACTTGCCGGAGCTGCTTTCTTCTGGCTTCTTGCGGGCGGAATCTTCTACACAGTCGGCGGCGTAATATATGCAATTAAGATGCCTGCATTTAACGCAAAACATCCTAACTTCGGAACACATGAAATCTTCCATGTATTTGTTATGGCAGGAAGCCTCTGCCACTTCATATTAATGTATAATTTCGTTGCAATTATGTAAGCTCCACATCCCTCCATAAAATATGTAAGCGGCGGATTCCCGCCGCCTTTATCTATATTAAGCACCTGATTTGCCCTTTCAGGCGTTATCCCACTTATATAATGGAGACTGCCGGCTGTTTCTCCGCACACATTGCTTGTAAAATCATTAACAGGTGCCGATTTTACGCGTATTGTCAACAGCTACTCGCTAAGGTAATCCATAGGATTCACAGGAATACCGTCCTTTGTCATTGCAAAATATATTCCCGGTCCCTCTTCTTTATAGTATGCTGTTGGCTCGGCCACAGTACCAAGAAGCTGACCTGCTGTAACAGTATCTCCAATCTTAACATTCACATCTGCAAGCATACCTGTTGTCACCTCGTATCCATTGCCGGCTGCAACCCTTACAGTAAGTCCTGTTTCAGTGTTATCGGCAACATCAATAACTACACCAGAAACTGCCGCACATACCTTAGTTCCTACATCTGAAGCAACTACCATACCGGGACTGCATTTGTACATGCCAAGAGTCTTAAAATACACAGTAGAATCCATATTGTAGCCAAGAGTAACCGTACCACTGACAGGCCAGTATATAAGAGCTCCCTGTTCAAATGTATACTTACTTATAGCATTTGCCATAACCTCAGCTTCAGTCATAGGCTTTACTGTCTGTTCCTCAGTCTGCTGCTCCTTTGTCTGCTCTGTAACTTGATTCTCAGTACCATCACCATCATCTGACATACTTGCTCTCGCATTGGCATTGATTATATCATCATCACCAACAGTTGGTTCCTCTACCGGAACATCCGGGTCATCATCAGTCTTAATAGCCACATTTCCTTCAGTTTCATTTAGATTCACAAGATTGTTATTCTTAGATTTTTTAACATTTGTTACTACTGAAAATATCCCAAACACAAGTGCAACAATAACTGCCAGCGTAATAATCGCTGACACCACCTTTACCTTGTCGGTTCCACGCGTTCTCACATTCGCCATACTAACATCCTCCTATCATTTTGCAAAGCTTTTATGTTAATATGGTTTCCAGATTCGTGGAGTTTATACTGTTTTAAATGCAAAAATCCCCGCACTTTGTGTGCGGGGAAATATTTCGATAAAATCATATGTGAATTGCTCTAAAATGAGCTGATTCCACAATTTCGATATTACATCTCAACAGGAGTCTTAGTAAGCTTCCAGATTTCTGTAGCATACTCTTCAATAGTTCTGTCTGATGAGAACTTACCAGCCTTAGCTGTATTAGTCATAACAGTCTTAGCCCAGCCGTTAGTATCTCTGTATCTCTCATCAATCTTTCTCTGAGCCTCTGCATATGAACGGAAGTCCTTAAGAATGAAGTAAGTATCTGCTCTTCTGCCTCCATCATTATTAAGAAGAGAATTGTAGATATCTCTGAACATCTCTGTATCTTCTGGAGAATACTTTCCATTGATAAGTTCCATAAGAACATCTCTTATTTCCTGATCGTTGTTAAAGATTTCCATTGGGTCATATCCGCCCTCATTCTCGAAACGTATTACTTCATCTGAGCTGAGACCGAATATCTGTGCATTTTCAGCACCAACCTCATTAACAATCTCAACATTAGCTCCGTCCATAGTACCAAGAGTAATTGCACCGTTAAGCATGAACTTCATGTTACCTGTACCTGAAGCCTCCTTAGAAGCTGTAGATATCTGCTCACTTACATCTGCTGCCGCAAATATAATCTCACCATTAGATACTCTGTAGTTCTCAATGAATACAACCTTAATCTTGCCCTTGATAGAAGCATCATTATTAATAACATCAGCTACATTGTTGATAAGCTTGATTGTCTGCTTAGCAATCTTGTATCCTGCTGCTGCCTTAGCACCAAAGATAAATGTTCTTGGAACCATGTCATAATCAGGATTTCTCTTAATCTGATTGTACAGATACATAACATGTAAAATATTAAGTAACTGTCTCTTATATTCATGAAGTCTCTTAACCTGTACATCAAAGATAGAATTAGGATCAACATCAATTCCATTATGTTCCTTAATATACTTAGCAAGGCGTACCTTATTCTTATACTTAATCTGCATGAAATCCTGCTGTGCCTTAGGATCATCAACATAGAGCATAAGCTTCTCAAGCTGGCTTAAATCTGTAATCCATCCATCACCAATCTTATCTGTAATCCAATCAGAAAGAAGCGGATTAGCATGCTTTAAGAATCTTCTCTGAGTAATACCATTAGTCTTATTATTAAACTTCTCTGGCATCATTTCATAGAAATCTCTTAACTCCTGCTTCTTTAAGATTTCTGTGTGAAGCTTTGCAACACCATTAACAGAATATCCGGCAACAATTGCAAGATTAGCCATCTTAACCTGTCCGTCATAGATAATAGCCATCTTACGAACCTTCTCCTGATCTCCAGGATATTTAGCCTTAATCTCTTCTACGAAACGGCGGTTAATCTCTTCAACAATCTGATAAATTCTTGGAAGAAGTCTTGAGAACAGCTCAATAGGCCACTTCTCAAGTGCCTCAGCCATAATTGTATGGTTAGTATAAGCAACAGTCTTAGTTGTGATATCCCATGCCTCATCCCATTCAAGTCCGTTCTCATCCATAAGGATACGCATAAGCTCTGCAACTGCAACAGTTGGATGTGTATCATTAAGCTGGAAAGTAACCTTCTTATAAATGTTCTTAACATCCCCATTATTCATTGACTTATATCTGTCAACAGCTCTCTGTACACTTGCTGATACAAAGAAATACTGCTGCTTAAGTCTTAATTCCTTACCTGCATAATGATTATCATTAGGATAAAGTACCTCAACGATATTCTTTGCAAGGTTCTCCTCCTCAATAGCCTTCTGGTAATCACCCTTATCAAAAGAGTTAAGGTTAAATGTATTAACAGGCTCTGCATCCCAGATTCTAAGTGAGTTGACAGTATTATTGCCATATCCAAGAACCGGAATATCATATGGAACAGCGATAACTGAACGATAATCTTCCTGAACAAACATATCTCTTCCAGTCTTTTCATCTCTGTAAGAACGAACATATCCACCAAACTTAACTTCATATCTGTATTCAGATCTCTTAATTTCAAATGGGTTGCCATCCTTTAACCAGTTATCAGGAACCTCTACCTGATATCCGTCCTTAATCTCCTGCTTGAACATACCATATTTATAACGAATACCACATCCATATGCAGGATATTCAAGAGTTGCTAAAGAATCCATGAAACATGCTGCAAGACGTCCAAGACCACCATTACCTAATGCTGCATCCGGCTCCTGATCCTCGATAACATTAATGTCAAGACCAAGCTCATCAAGTGCTTCCTTAATCTCATCATAAGCACAAAGATTAATCATATTGTTACCAAGAGCTCGTCCCATAAGGAACTCCATAGACATATAATAAACCATCTTAGGATCGTCCTTCTCATACTGCTTATGAGTAGCAATCCATTTATCAATGATAATATCCTTAACAGCATAAGAAACTGCCTGGAAAACCTCCTGCTGATTAGCCTCTTCAATATTCTTTCTGTAAAGAGACTTGCAGTTACTGATTACATTCTTCTTGAATTCTTCCTTACTGAAATTCTGTGTTAAACTTGTCGCCATGTACTTAAAACTCCCTTCTGAATAAGGACGGCTCCCCAATACGCCGATATACCCTGTAAAAACTAAAATCCGCCCCACAATAGATGTTTTAATTATACATAATAATATTTACAAATGCAAACTTTATTATTCAAAATAATATATAAAGCTGTGCACCAGCCCCTAAGACCAGCACACAGCTTCATTTAACTTTTATTTGTCCTGCCACAAACGCATATATCTTTTATAACGATTAGTTTGTTTTATTTTATCTTCTTCAGAAAATCCATAATAAAGAATAATATCCTGATTAATAACCTCGTATTTTGTTATCATTTCTTCACCACAAGCACCGCCGCCAATATAATCTGTTTTCTCATTAATGATAAAATACATATAATCTTCCCTATCATCTTTTACAAGCAGTCTTGTATCATCTATATCATCTTTTAACAAATCATCTTGTGACATGAATCTTAATGCGATTTTATACTCATCACTATCCTTCTTTATTTCATAAAATCCATATAAATCAATTAAACGATTATATACATCTTTTAGACTTTTACTTTCCATAATCAATTTACATAATTATCCTTTTTTTACTACCTTTGAATTATTTGGCATAGCCACAGAATCTCCACTTATTGCTGTTATAACCACATTTTTAAAGCCAACTCTAACTGAGGAATCATTTCCATTAAAACTCATTCTTTGTGTCAAAAATCTGCTGGTAGCAGTACTACCGCCTAATCCAATTGAAAAAGGTTTATCATAATATGTTGTAGGATTAAGTATACTAGTAGATTTAACATATGCATTTCCTGAAACTCTTTCTAATGGTTCATCAGACTGAATTGTAAAATATAGTGTGCCATCAAAATTAAATCCTAAATGAAATATAGCCCAATCAATTACTCCATCTACAATATAATCATATGGAGCAACCAAATTTTCAGTTGCAATGTCTTCTATATCTTTGCATTCATACTCACCATTCTTATTTCTTATCAAAATAAAAGTTGGTCCATCATTTAAATAAGCGTTCTCAACTTGAGTGCTACACTCTTGATTTTCTTTGGTAATACCATCGTCTTGAGCAAATATCGTTATAGGTGTATTAATTAATACAATAAATAAACTAGCAATTAATAAAAACTTTTTCATAAACATTCTCCTTTTATATTATTTTTTCCCGTCGTTCTTTTTTAATACATCTGGCTCTTTAGGCTGATACATTGTAAAAAATGATGCATATTTAACAGACGCTTTTGCTGTTCTCTCAGCAACATTAGCT
>CAVAPS010000004.1:0-103054 GCA_963590775.1 Desulfovibrio piger | reverse complement strand
TGGCGGATACGCCACACCGACGAAATGCGAAGCATTTTGGAGGTTGGCTCTGAACAGTTACAACAATAATTTGAAATGAGGTATTTTTATGTCAGGACATTCAAAATTTGCGAATATCGCGCATAAGAAGGCAGCCAATGATGCAGCTAAGGGTAAAATCTTTACAAGACTTGGTAAGGAGCTTATGATTGCTGTTAAAGAAGGCGGTCCAGATGTTAATAATAATAGTAAGTTAAGACAGGTTGTTGCTAAGTGTAAAGCTGCTAATATGCCTAATGACACAATTGACAGAGCTATTAAGAAGGCTGCAAGTAATGATATGTCTAACTATGAATCAGTTACATATGAAGGATATGGTCCTAACGGAACAGCTATTATCGTAGAAGCTCTTACAGATAACAGAAACAGAGCTGCTTCTAATATCCGTAGTGCTTTCACTAAGGGTGGCGGTAATGTTGGTACTCCAGGATGCGTATCATTCATGTTCGATAACAAGGGTCAGATGATTGTTGATAAGGAAGAATATACTGGTGACGCTGATGAGCTTATGATGTTAGCTCTTGACGCAGGTGCAGATGATTTCAATGAAGAAGAGGATTGCTATGAAATCCTTACTTCACCAGAAGATTTTGATGCTGTTAACCAGACATTAGCTGATGCAGGAGTAACATTTGCTTCAGCAGAAGTTACTATGATTCCACAGACAACTGTTGATCTTACATCAGAAGATGATATCAAGAAGATGAACAGAATCTTAGGTCTCTTAGATGAAGATGATGATGTTCAGAATGTATATCATAACTGGAATGAACCAGAAGAGGAAGAAGAGTAATTGATTATTATAGAAAAGGCTCTCATGCGGATTGCATGAGAGCCTTTTTGTGCAAGTTATTAGAAGAACAGAGCAAGTAATAACGAGTAATAAAAAAGCCGTTGTCACAATCAATGTGGCAGCGGCCTTTGTCTTTTAGAAATAATTAATTAAAGATCAAATCCAAAATATCTTACAGCATTGTTGTATGAGATACCTTCAACAATCTTCTTTAATGCCTTCTCATCATCTGGGTATTCACCGTTCTCAACCCATCCACCTATAAGTTCGCACATGATTCTTCTGAAGTACTCATGTCTTGTGTATGAGAGGAAGCTTCTTGAATCTGTAAGCATTCCGATGAAGTTACCAAGAAGACTTAAGTTAGCAAGGCTTGTCATCTGGTTAGTCATACCAACCTTATGATCATTGAACCACCATGCTGAACCCTGCTGAATCTTTCCAACAGCCTTAGAATCCTGGAAGCATCCGATAACTGTTCCGATAGCAGCGTTAACTGAAGGGTTAAGTGAGTAAATGATTGTCTTAGGAAGCTCATCTGTAGCATTAAGTGCGTTAAGGAACTGAGCCATCTCAGCAGAGCAGTCATATGTGTTGATGCAGTCATAACCTGTATCTGGTCCTAACTGATCATAACGTAGTCTGTTGTTATCACGGATTGTACCGTAATGTAACTGCATTACCCAGTTACGCTTGTTGTATTCTTTACCAACGAATACCATGAATGCTGTCTTGAACTTGTTCATCTCTTCTGCTGTGATAGCAGAATCAGAGAATCTCTTAGCGAAGATTGCTTCGATTTCTTCTTCTGTGTATGGCTTGTACATTACATACTCAAGAGCATGATCTGATACTGAGCATCCCATAGAAGCGAAGAAATCCATACGGTTCTGAAGAGCTGACTTTAATGTTGCGAAAGAATTAACCTTAATTCCGCTTACATTAGATAATGTCTCAAGGTAATCAAGATATTCAGGCTTTTCGATGTTCATAGCCTTGTCAGGTCTCCAAGCAGGAAGTACCTGTACGTCAAATGTCTTATCATCCTTAAGAACCTGATGCCACTCAAGTGAGTCAACAGGATCATCTGTTGTACAGATTAATGTAACATTTGACTGCTTGATAAGGTTACGAACTGACATAGAATCTTCCTGAAGCTTTGCATTACAGAGATTCCATACTTCCTCAGCTGTGTCACCATTGAGAATACCGTTGTATCCGAAGTATCTCTGAAGTTCAAGGTGGCTCCAGTGATAAAGTGGGTTACCGATAGCCATCTCAAGAGTCTCAGCCCATTTCTGGAACTTCTCGCGGTCAGAAGCATCACCTGTGATGTACTTCTCATCAACACCGTTAGTCCTCATCTGACGCCACTTATAATGATCGCCACCGAGCCATACCTGTGTGATGTTCTCGAACTTTCTGTCCTCAGCGATTTCCTTAGGGTTGATATGGCAGTGATAGTCAAGTACTGGCATCTTAGCTGCATAATCGTGGAATAAATGCTGAGCTGTTGGAGTTGAAAGTAAAAAGTCTTTGTCCATGAACTGTTTCATGATTCATAATCCTCCTGTGAATTAAAATATTGTTGTGTTGCGTTTTATTATATCAGCGGTGATGACACTGTGGTTATCAGCATCTTCACCGGATAAAACCTTCATAAGCACGCTTACCGCGCATGAGGAGAGTTCCTCAACTTTGCTGTCAACAGAGGTAAGTTCCGGCTCTGTACATAATGAAAGAACAGAGTTGTTATATCCAATCACCTCTAAATCCTCAGGAACTTTAATTCCGTGGGTATGTGCGAACTTGACAGCACCGGCAGCAATAGAGTCATCAGATGTCATAACGGCATCAAACTTCATACCTTTATCATACAGATATGTAAGATAATCTTTGGTATGAGATATATTCTTACCACACAGATGATGGAATTCATCCGGAAGAGTAATACCGGCTTCATTAATAGCTTTAAGATAGCCACGGTACTTATTCATGCCACTGTATGAACTACTCGTATATAAGTAAACTATATTACGATGTGAATTATTTATCAAGAGTTTTGTCGCATTGTATACAGCATCTTCATCGTTGCACATTACAGAATATATGTTGTTAGCATCCAGATAACCGTTGACAAGCACTATAGGAACATCTTTAGCAGCATTAATAATGTAGTCATTGTTATGCTCACTTGTGTTCTCTACAAACTGTGAACCTGCAAGAATTATTCCATCAACTCTTTTACTTAGAAGAAGTTCAAGATAATTCTTCTTATTATTATAATCTTTACCGGTACAGCAAAGAATAGAGTCGTAGTTGTATTTTCTGAGTTCCTGTTCTAGATAATAAACAGCATTGGCAAGATATATATCGGATGAATCTATACACATAATGCCGATTGTCTTCATTGTATTAAGACCAAGTCCTCTTGCAAATACATTAGGAGTGTAGTCTAATTCTTTCATTGCATTAATAACCTTGTCCCTGGTCTTTTCGGAAACCTTGGCGTTGCCGTTAAGGACTCTTGAGACAGTTGCTATGGACACACCAGCTTTTTTAGAAACATCATATATATTAATATTCATGTGCGACCTCATCTCTTGACGAATGTAAATGTATCGCTTAACAGAAATTGATAAAAAATAAAATAAATGTAAGCGCTTACATATTGATAAATGAATTATACAATGGTATTATAATAAAAACAAGTGTAATGTAAGAAATTTTTAAAAAGTAGAAAAATGTATTGACTTACAACATTTTTAAGTATATTTTATTTATGAAAGCGCTTACATGCACTTATTTACATACCATTTACTGGTTAATAATTAGGGACCGTTATCGTAAGACGGATTATTCCCGATAAAAAAAGGAGATTTAAGATGCAGAGATTAAACAAGAGTATTACACATGCAGTTGATAGACCTGTTAAGGTTATGCAGTTTGGTGAGGGTAACTTCCTTAGAGCATTCGTTGATTATATCTTCGATGTAACTAATGAGAAGACAGATTTCAACGGTGGTGTTGTTATCGTTAAGCCTATCGAGTTCGGTACACTTGAGAGATTCCATGATCAGGAATGCCAGTACACACTTCAGTTAAGAGGTTTTGTTGATGGAGAGCCTAAGGAGATTACACGTCAGATTACATCAGTAGTAGATGCAGTTGCAGCTATTGAAGATTATGATAAGTACATTGAGTATGGTACAAGCGAGACTCTTAGATTCATCGTTTCTAATACAACAGAGGCTGGTATCGTATTTGACGAGACAGATAACGATCCTAATGCACGTCCTCCTAAGACATACCCAGGAAAGCTTACACAGCTCCTTTACAAGAGATATCAGAAGTTCAACGGAGCAGCAGATAAGGGACTTATCTTACTTCCATGTGAGCTTATCGCTGATAATGGTATTGAATTAAAGAAGTGCATCATGAAGTTTATCGAGCTTTGGGAACTTGAAGATGGATTCAAGGATTGGGTTAACAATTACTGCTCATTCTGCCCAACACTCGTAGATAGAATTGTTCCAGGATATCCAAGAGAAGACGCAGCTAAGCTTTGCGAGGAATGGGGATATGAGGATCAGCTTATCGACAGAGCTGAAGTATTCGGTCTCTGGGTTGTAGAAAGTGATTCTAATCTTCCACTTGAGCAGCTTGAGAAGGAACTTCCATTCAAGGAAGCTGGACTTAATGTAGTATTTACTAAGGATCATCATCCATACAAGGAAAGAAAGGTTAGAATCCTTAACGGATCTCATACATCATTTGTATTAGCTTCATTCCTTGCTGGTAATGACAATGTAGAGAATTCTATGAAGGATCCTGTAATCAGAAAGTATATGGAAGAGACACTTTACAACGAAGTTATTCCTACACTTTCACTTTCTAAGGAAGATTGCGAAGAGTTCGCTAAGGCTGTTATCGACAGATTCCTTAACCCATTCGTAGATCATAGATTATTAAGCATTTCACTTAACTCAGTATCTAAGTGGGAAGCTAGATGTTTACCTTCATTCTTAGGATATGTTAACAAGTTTAACAAGCTTCCTAAGTACCTTACATTCTCTATTGCTGCACTTATGAGCTTCTATACATCACAGACAGAAGCTGAGTTCAACGGCGGTATTGTATTAAAGGGTAACAGAAACGGTGAAGAGTACAACATTACAGATGATAAGTTTGTACTTGATTTCTTCAGAGATAACTCAGGTAAGACACCTGCTGAATTCACACATGCTTACTTAAGCAATACTAAGTTCTTTGGTGGCGAGGATCTTACTAAGGTTCTTGACCTTGAAGAGGTTATCACAGGATATATTACAGATATCAGAGAAAGAGGCATGAGAGCTGTAGTTAACGATTTAGCTCTTGATGATGAGAAGATAGCATAATATCAGCTTCGACTGATTTTGTATTTTAAAGCATTATAAGGGCGGGTGTTCTTTTTCATCCGCCCTTATATATTAATTAGAAGTATATTGCTTCGCAAAACAATGAGGCTAAATCCTCTCCTCGTCAAGGGACTCGGATTTTGCTTCGCAAAACAAGGAGAATTAGATGCAGGATTTTATTAAGATTAATAAAGATGATAATGTTGCAGTAGCTCTTAAGCCGATTGCTAAAGGCACAACTCTTAATGTTGCTGGTACAGAGGTTACTACAATTGAAGATATCCCTCAGGGACATAAGTTTGTTATCAAGCCAATTAAGAAGGGCGATGAAGTTATAAAGTATGGTTTCAGAATTGGTTATGCACAGGCTGATATTGAAGTTGGTGGATGGGTTCATACACACAACTTAAAGACAGCTCTTGGCGAGCTTCTTGAATACACATACAATCCGGAAGGACATAAGGATGTTGAGCCAACAGAAGAAGCATTTTTTGATGGATACATGCGTGAAAATGGTACTGTTGGTGTAAGAAATGAAGTATGGATTATCCCAACAGTTGGCTGTGTTAATTCGATTGCAAGAGCTATCGAAGCTACAGCAAGAGCCAACAAGCCTGAAGGTGTTGATGAAGTAGTTGCTTTCCCACATCCATATGGATGTTCACAGGTAACAGAGGATCAGGAGAATACAAGACATGTACTTGCTGACCTTATCAATCATCCTAATGCTGGTGCAGTTCTTGTACTTGGTCTTGGCTGCGAAAACAGCCGTATTGAGATTCTTAAGGATTATATCGGAGAAGTTAATCCGGACAGAGTTAAGTTTTTACAGGTTCAGGATGTGGAGAATGAGCAGGAAGTGGCTGAAGGCATTATGAAGGAGCTTATGGCTTATGCTGCTACATTTAAGAGAAAAAAGGTCAGCGCTAAGCACCTTATTGTTGGCATGAAGTGTGGTGGTTCTGATGGTTTATCAGGTATCACAGCTAATCCGACAGTAGGTCTTTTCTCAGATATGCTTGTATCTAAGGGTGGTACAACTATTCTTACAGAAGTTCCAGAAATGTTTGGTGCTGAGACTATCCTTATGAACAGATGTGCTAACAAGGAGCTTTTTGAGAAGACAGTTCACCTTATCAATGATTTTAAGGAATACTTCATCAAGAATGGTCAGGAAATATATGAGAATCCATCACCAGGAAACAAGGATGGTGGTATTACTACACTTGAAGATAAGTCACTTGGATGTACACAGAAGTCTGGTTCATCACTTGTTAAGGGTGTATTAGCTTATGGTGAAAGAGTATCTGATAAGGGTCTTAACCTTCTTAGTGCACCTGGTAATGACCTGGTTGCTTCAACAGCATGTGCAGCAGCAGGAGCGCAGATGGTTCTTTTCACAACGGGACGTGGAACACCATTTGCATCACCAGTTCCTACAGTAAAGATTGCAACTAACTCAAGACTTGCAGGAAATAAGGGTAACTGGATTGATTTCAATGCAGGAAGAATTGTAACAGATGACCTTCCACTTGAGGATGCAGCTAAGGAGCTCTTCCAGCTTGTATTAGATGTTGCTTCTGGCAAGAAGGTAAAGGCTGAAATCGCTGGATTCCACGATTTAGCTATCTTTAAGCAGGGTGTAACATTATAAGATATATGTCTTTTCAATATATTTTTGACAATGATTTACAGGCATTTTAGAATAAATGTCATATATTATTAAAATCCTATAAGGGTATCTGGATTGATATTCTTATAGGATTTTTGCTTTTAATAATCTGTATTCCGAAAAATAAAAATCAGTAGAAGATAATCAAAAAAGAGCGGTGCTAAAATAAAAGCACCGCTCATCTTGGATGAATCTTAAATTAATGAATCAGATAATTATCTCTGAACTCTGGCACCAGCACCACCAACGATACCTTCAACTTCCTTAAGAGAAGCCATTGTTGTATCACCAGGTGTTGTCATAGCTAATGCACCGTGAGCTGCACCGTAGTTAACAGCCTTCTCAGCATCTTCGAATGTCATAAGACCATATACAAGACCTGAAGCGAATGAATCTCCGCCACCAACTCTATCCATGATCTCAAGACCATCATACTGAGCAGCCTTGTAGATTTCTCCATCAGCCCAGCAGATTGCTGACCAGTCATTAACTGTAGCTGTCTTAACCTGACGAAGTGTTGTAGCAACAGCCTTGAAGTTAGGGTATGTAGCAGCAGCTTCGTTGATCATCTTCTTGTAACCATCAAGGTTAAGAGTCTTAAGGTTCTCATCGTTACCTTCGATTTCGAAACCAAGGCAAGCTGTGAAGTCTTCTTCGTTACCGATCATAACGTCAACATACTTAGCAACTTCCTTATTAACTTCCTGAGCCTTAGCTAAACCGCCGATAGCTTCCCACATAGATGGTCTGTAGTTAAGATCGTAAGATACGATTGTACCGTACTTCTTAGCTGCCTTACAAGCTGCAATAACAGTCTCGCAAGCCTGCTCAGAAAGAGCAGCGTAGATACCGCCTGTATGTAACCAACGAACACCTAAACCACCATCGCTCTTGTTCTTGAAGATGTAATCGAAATCGAAATCTTCTGGAGTAGCCTGAGAAATAGCTGTGTTAGCTCTATCAGAGCAACCCTTAGCACCACGGATACCAAATCCTCTCTCTGTGAAGTTGAGACCGTTTCTGCAAAGACGTCCGATACCATCTGTCTTCTTCCAGCAGATAAGTGATGTATCAACGCCACCCTGCTCGATGAAGTCCTTCATAAGAAGACCTACTTCGTTATCAGCGAATGATGTGATAACAGCAGTTCTCATACCGAAGCACTTGTGAAGACCACGGATAACGTTATATTCTCCGCCACCTTCCCATGCTCTAAAGCTTCTTGCTGTACGGATTCTGCCTTCACCTGGATCAAGACGAAGCATAACTTCACCTAATGATACAGCGTCAAAAGTACACTCTTCAGCTGGTCTTAAATTTAATTTCATTGTTTAGATACCTCCAAAATATTTTATTGCTACAACATTTTACCATATTAATATGATTAATTCCATCATTTTCGCCTAATCTTTTCTATGTTTTAAAAGAATTTGCACCTGATTCTGAAAAATATGCAATAAAAAAGGAGATGCGGTCAACATCTCCTTAAAAAAAATATGAGGGGGAGATAGAAAGAATTCTCTTTGCTATCTGTTAAGTAATATACATGATAAATGTGAGCAAAATGTGTATAATTAGTTAAACGAAAATAAAAATTATAAAATTCTATTTTATTGATTAATATTCTTCAATATGTTAATATCAAAATGTTATTTATATATATGGAGGTCTATATATGCCAGATGATTTTAAAAAAGATACAAGCATAGAGGACGAAATTGAAAAGTCATTACAGAAAATGGTAGAAGAAGAAACTACAGTAGCCAAGGCACTTGTAGGAAAGAATGATACACCTTCTAATAAGAAGGCAGTAGATATTAATGATGGTAAAACAAGAGTTATTCCACAGATAACTGATGAGATATTAAGAGAGCAGAAGAACAATTATTCAGCAGCAGATGATGAGCAGGAAGATATTATTGAAGATGATGATATCCTTGCTGATGATGAAGATGATGAGGCTGATGAGTTAACTGATGATAATAATAAGACAGAAGCTGCAGCAGATAAGAAGCCTAAGAAACCTATGAATAAGAAAACAAAGCTTATCCTTGCTGGAGTTGGTGCAGGTGTGGCAGTAGTCATTATAATCATAATTATTGTTGCTGTTTCACTTAATAAAAAGAGTAAGCAGAATTATGACTATTATTATAATACAGGAATGAAACTGTACGAAGAGGGCAATTACGGAGATGCTTCCTCATATCTTAGCAAAGCTTCTAAAGAGAATGAAGGAAAGAAGAATCTTAACCTTAAGTACACATTGTACAGATGTTATGAGAGTTCAGGCAACGAGGATGAGGCTGTTAATATGCTGAAGGATATTCTGTCATATGATGAGAATTACGAAGATGCAGTTAAGGCACTTGCTGACATTTATTATAAGAGAGAAGATGCCGAAAATTTAACTAAGCTTATAAGAAAATATCAGGATGGCAAATGTAAAGATGCTGTTAAGAATTATATAGTAAGTGAGCCGGTTCCATCTAAAGAATCTGGCTCATATGATGATGATGTGGAACTTAAGTTTACATGTGATTCAGGATGTGTTGTGTATTATACAACAGATGGCAAAGAGCCGGACAGCAAGAGCACACTGTATGATGGAACAGGTATTAAACTTGAGACAGGAACTACTAAATTAAAGGCTATTGCAGTTAATTCAATAGGTGTATATAGCAATGTTGTTGAGCTTGAGTATGTTATAGAATACGGCGCACCTGCTGCACCAGATGTAAGTCCTGCATCAGGAAAGTATTCAGCAGGAGAAAAAGTTAGGATTAATAACATTCCTGATAAATGTAAGGCATATTATACAACAGACGGTACAACCCCTACATCTTCATCGACAGAATATACAGGTGAATTTGATATGCCAGCCGGTAATACTGTAATTGCATTTGTTATAATCAATGAACATGACCAGAGCAGTACTGTAGTTAAGAGAAACTATAATGTTGAAGTGAAGAATACATATACATATAGTCAGGCTGAAAGTCAGCTTAAGAGTGTTCTTATATCAAAGAATGTGCTTAAGTCAGACAATGTGGCTGCAGATGGTTCAGGTGTTAATTTTGTCTATATTTCAAGAACTACAGTTGGTAACAATGAGATGTATATTATCAGATATGATGTAATAAAGAGTGGTTCTACATCAACTGCCGGTTTATATGGCGTTGATACATCGAGCGGTAAGGTGTATACTGTTACTGGTTCGGAAGGCAGTTATTCTGCTAAAGAATACTAAAGGTTGATAGTGTGTAATACACTTCATAATATTACTTTTTGAAAGGAGAATTGTAATGTATAAAATTCTTAAGGCTGAGAAGTTAGCAGAGAAGATCTTCCTTATGGATGTTGAAGCTCCTAGAGTTGCTAAACATTGTGAACCTGGCCAGTTCGTTATTGTAAAGATGGATGATTTGGGCGAAAGAATTCCACTTACTATTTGTGATTATGACAGAGAAGCAGGAACTATAACAATAGTTGTTCAGATAGTTGGAGCATCTACTGAGAAGATGTCACATCTTAAGGCAGGAGATGCATTTGAAGATTTTGTTGGACCTCTTGGATGTCCATCAGAACTTATAAGCAAGGATGTTGAAGAACTTAAGAAGATGAATATCGTATTCATCGCCGGAGGTCTTGGAACAGCACCTGTATATCCACAGGTTAAATGGATGCATGAGCATGGTGTAGATGTTGATGTTATCGTTGGTGCTAAGAATAAGGAACTTATAATCTTAGAGGAAGAGATGAAGGCTGTAGCCGGTAATCTTTACATAACAACAGATGATGGAAGCTATGTAAGGAAAGGTATGGGTACAGATGTACTTAAGGACCTTGTTGCAGAAGGAAAGCATTATGATTTATGTGTAGCAATCGGACCTATGATTATGATGAAATTCGTCTGTCTTCTTACTAAGGAACTTGGAATTCCTACAATTGTCAGCATGAACCCGATTATGGTTGATGGAACTGGTATGTGTGGTGCATGTCGTCTTAAGGTTGGCGATGAGATTAAGTTTGCATGTGTTGACGGACCAGAGTTTGATGGTCATCTTGTAGACTTTGACCAGGCTATGAAGAGAAGTGCTATGTACAGAACTGAAGAAGGAAGAGCAATGCTTAAGCTTCAGGAAGGTGATACACATCACGGCGGTTGTGGACAGTGTAATTAGAAAGGAAGGATTTCAAAATGGACGTAATGAAGAAAGTGCCAGTCAGAGAGCAGGCTCCTGACGTAAGAAATAAGAATTTTGATGAAGTATGTCTTGGATATAATAAGGAAGAAGCTATGGAAGAGGCAACAAGATGCCTTAACTGTAAGAATGCAAGATGCGTTCAGGGCTGTCCTGTATCTATTGATATTCCAGCATTTATTCATCAGGTAAAAGAAGGAAATATTGAGGAAGCATATAAGATTATCGGTAAGTCAAGTGCACTTCCTGCTGTATGTGGCCGTGTATGTCCACAGGAGACACAGTGCGAAGGTCAGTGTATCAGAGGAATCAAGGGCGAATCAGTATCAATTGGTAAGCTTGAAAGATTCGTAGCTGACTGGGCAAGAGAGAATAATGTTGAGCCTGAGAAGCCAACAGAGAAGAAAGGCAAGAAAGTTGCTGTTATCGGTTCGGGTCCTTCAGGACTTACATGTGCCGGAGACCTTGCAAAGATGGGATATGATGTAACTATATTCGAAGCTTTACATGAGGCTGGTGGTGTATTAGTATACGGTATTCCTGAATTCCGTCTTCCTAAGTCAACAGTTGTTGCACATGAAGTTGAGAATGTTAAGAAGTTAGGTGTTAAGATTGAGACTAACGTTGTTATTGGTAAGTCAATGACAATTGACCAGTTACTCGAAGAAGAAGGCTTTGAGGCAGTATTCATCGGTTCTGGTGCAGGTCTACCAAGATTCATGGGTATTTCTGGTGAGAACGCTAACGAAGTATTCTCAGCTAATGAGTACCTTACAAGAAGTAATCTTATGAAAGCTTTCAAGGATGAGTACGATACTCCAATAGCAAGATTCAAGAAGGTTGCTATCGTTGGTGGTGGTAACGTTGCCATGGATGCTGCAAGAACAGCATTAAGACTTGGTGCAGAGACTCATATCGTATACAGAAGAAGTGAGGAAGAGCTTCCAGCAAGAGCTGAAGAAGTACATCACGCTAAAGAAGAAGGAATTATATTTGACCTTCTTACTAACCCAACAGAGATTCTTACAGATGACAAGGGGAATGTTACAGGTATGAAGTGCATTAAGATGGAACTTGGTGAGCCTGATGCTTCAGGAAGAAGAAAGCCTGTAGAGATTCCTGGTTCAGAATTCGTTATGGAATTAGATGCTGTTATCATGTCACTTGGTACATCACCTAACCCACTTATCTCTTCAACAACTAAGGGACTTGACATCAACAAGAGAAAATGTATCGTAGCAGAGGAAGAAACTGGTAAGACATCTAAGGAAGGTGTATATGCCGGAGGAGATGCTGTTACAGGTGCAGCTACAGTTATTCTTGCCATGGGAGCAGGAAAGGCTGGAGCTAAGGGAATTGATGAATTCCTTTCTAACAACTAATATATATGTATAACAAATGCCGTGTTAATCGTAGTGATTGACACGGCATTTTTAGTACATAAATATTAATTAAACATTTTTTCAACAAACTGTTCTGAGAAATGATCGGTTTCCTCATCTGAAAGCTCTGTAAACTGTGCAGATAACTGTTCTTTAACATAAGCTGTACGGTTGAAATATTTCATCTCTTCCTGAATATCTCCAGTGTAAGAATTCTCAATATCTTCTTTAGTTATGTTGTCTTCCAGCCAATTGAGTGCATCAGCGGCTTTCTTATCCTCAGTTTCAGCTTTGGCTTTGATTCTGTTAGAGTATTTTAAAGACCAGACACCAATTGCAATGAATCCGACAAATAACAGACCAAGAACAATGTTAATAAATAGGAATGATGGTGCATCTTTAGTTACTATCTTAATGATACCGATATCATTAAGAATCATAAGAAGAATGCCGATTCCTCCACATACAAAGAATGTGATGGCAGAAGATAAATTGTCCTTGTATTTATCTGTGTTACTTTCGTACAGGCTGCCTCCTGTAAGAAGAGTGTTGCCTTCGTTATTATCCTGAATATTGTCATCAATGATGTCAGGTGTTTTTTCAGACATAATGTTCCTCCTTGTTACTGAACTTATGAATAAGCTCTTTATTTGTTCAGCTATTATAGAATATAATTGTGAAAAAATAAAGAACATCTGGATTATTGTGGTAAAATATTATAAATGTGAAATATCAGATGAAATAATCAGAAGGAGAATAGTATGAGAATACTTATAGTAACAGGCGGAAGTCTTGATATTAACTGGGCTAAAGATTTTATTAAGACAATTAATGCACAATATATAATTGCAGCGGACAGCGGACTTAAATATATTGATAAACTTGGTCTTGTACCGGATATAATACTCGGAGATTATGATTCAGTAGAAGATGGATTGCTTGATAAGTATAAGAGTACAGATATTAAGACATATCCGAGAGAAAAGGATTATACGGATACACATATTGCGATTATAAATGCTTTGAAATCGAGAGCTTCAGATATATATATACTTGGTGCGACAGGAACGAGAATGGATCATACATTTACTAATATATGCAATATGAAGGCTGCTCTTGACTGTGATGTGCCATGTTTTATATGTGACAGCCATAATAAAATATACATTGTTAATGACCAGATGGGAGAGGTAAGACTGTCGAAAGACAGTCAATATGGAAATTATGTATCAATAGTTCCATTATCAGAAGAAGCAATTATAAGTCTTACAGGTTTTAAGTATGAACTTGATGATTATGTACTCCATCAGGGGTTAAGTATATGCCAGAGTAACGAAGTTAAAGAAGATGAGGCTGTTATAAAAATAAAAAAAGGACTTTTGATTGTATTTGAAACTATGGATTAAAAATACTTGTATTTATTGGCAGATTGTAATAAAATTAACAAAGAGTTGCACAATAGCAACATAAAAACAAGGGAGGTCTCGTAATGAGTAATACAACACAGGCATTATCAAGGATTGAAGCAATACTTGATGATAGCAGCTTTGTTGAAATCGGCGCTGGTGTGACTGCCAGATCTACAGATTTTAACATTCAGGAAAAGAAGGCTCCATCCGATGGTGTTATTACAGGATACGGAGTTATTAATGGTAATCTTGTGTATGTATACAGCCAGGATGCAACTGTTCTTAACGGTTCTATCGGTGAGATGCATGCTAAGAAGATTTCAGCACTTTATGATTATGCTATGAAGATGGGAGCTCCTGTGATAGGTCTTATTGACTGCGCAGGTTTAAGACTTCAGGAAGCAACAGATGCTCTTGAAGGATTTGGTACAATTTATAAGAAGATGTCTATTGCATCAGGTGTTATTCCTCAGATCACAGCAGTTTACGGTAACTGTGGTGGAGGACTTGCAATCCTTTCATCCTTATCTGACTTCACATTCATGGAGGATAGCAAGGCAAAGCTTTTTGTTAACAGCCCTAATGCATTAGCTGGTAATAATGAATCTAAGCTTGATACAGCTTCAACCAAGTTCCAGGCAGAGGCAGGAGTTGTTGATTTTACAGGAGATGAGGAGACTATTGCTAACGGTGTAAGACAGTTAGTTTCTATGCTTCCTGCCAACAACGAAGAGGATGCTGCAGTTTCTGCAACAACAGATGATCTTAACAGAGTATGCCCTGATATGTCAGCAGAGATTGCTGATCCTGCATTAGCTCTTGCAGATATCGCTGATGATAATGTATTCGTTGAAGTTAAGGCTTCATATGCTAAAGAGATTGTTACAGGATTTATCCAGGTAGATGGAATTACAGTTGGTGCTGTAGCTAACAGAACAGCTCTTTATGATGAAGAAGGCGAAGTTGCCCAGAAGTTTGAACCGGTTCTTACAGTTAATGGTGCTTACAAGGCAGAGAATTTCGTTAACTTCTGTAATGCATTTGAGATTCCAGTACTTACACTTACTAATGTTAAGGGATTTGAATCTACTGTAGCAGCTGAGAAAGGAATTGCAATCGCAAGTGCCAAGCTTACATATGCATTTGCTAATGCGGATGTGCCTAAGGTTAATGTTATTACAGGTGAGGCTTATGGTAGTGCTTATGTTTCAATGAACTCTAAGTCTTTAGGTGCTGATCTTGTATATGCATGGCCAACAGCTTCTATCGGAATGATGGATTCACAGCTTGCAGCTAAGATTATGTACGCTGATGAGATAGCAGCCGCTTCTGATGTAGCAGCAACTGTTTCAGAGAAGGCAGCAGAATATGCTAAGTTACAGTCAAGTGTTGAGTCAGCAGCAGCAAGAGGATATGTAGATGCTGTTATTGATCCGGAGAATACAAGACAGTATGTAGCCGCTGCATTTGAAATGTTATTTTCAAAAAGAGAGGTTCGTCCTGACAAGAAACACGGAACAGTTTAATTAAGAGGTGACAATATGAAGAAGACTAATTTGAAAAGATTCTTATTGTTATTCTGCATGTTAGCCTGTGTATTCAGTATGACAGCTTGTGGCAATGCACAGATTGATACTGATACAGCCAAGGAATCCGTTAAGAATAGTGAGGTTGCCTATGTAGAGAGTTATCTCAAGGACTGGGCAAAGGATATGATTATCTATCTTAACGATAATCAGGGTGAAGCAGGAACAGATGCTCTTATTGCGGATGCAGAAGCAGGAAGAACCCTTAATGATGTTAACGGTAAGATGTATATTGTTAATCAGTCGGGTATGAATGTTAAGACAATAGGATTATACAATAGCTGGAACAGTACTAAAGATGAGCTTGGTAATCTTGAGGATGCCATTGATATTAATGATATTGATGTTGAGGTCAGTGATGAGACAAGTGAATTATGTACTATTTCAGTTAAGCTTAAGTTTGAAAAGAGAGAATGTGCATTTGAATTCGTAATCAATACAGATTACACACTTGAAAGTGGAGCTATTAATCCATCATACACTGTTGGTGAAAAGATGGGTAAGGCTGGAATGAATACACTTATTGGTATGGGAACTGTATTCGTAGTTCTTATATTCATTTCATTCATTATTTCTCTGTTCAAGTATATAAGCGTATTCGAGAACAGAAAGAAAGCAAAGAAAGAAGCTGTAGCTACACCTGCTGCAAGTACTCAGGAAGCAGCCGCTCCGGTTGTTGCCGAAGATGAAGATTTAGCAGATGATCTTGAGCTTGTTGCAGTAATTACAGCAGCAATAGCAGCTTCAGAAGGAACATCAACAGATGGACTTGTTGTTCGTTCAATTAGAAAGGTTAATAATAGGAGGAAATAATCATGAAGAACTATACAATTACAGTTAATGGTAACGTATATGATGTTACTGTAGAAGAAGGAACAGGCAGCACAGCTCCAGCAGCTAAGGCAGCCGCTCCTAAAGCAACTCCAAAGGCTGCATCTAAGGCAGCAGCACCAGCAGGTGCTCAGGGAGCAGTTAAGGTTAACGCTCCAATGCCAGGAAAGATTCTTAAAGTTAATGCTACAGCAGGTGCTGCTGTAAAGAAGGGTGACGTATTAGTTGTCCTTGAAGCTATGAAGATGGAGAATGAAATCTGTGCTCCTCAGGATGGTACAATTGCAACAGTTGAATGTGCAGCTGGTGATTCTGTAGAGTCAGGCAAGGTATTAGTTTCATTAAATTAATTATGATACTGATATAAAGTGACTTACGGAGGTATAAGATGAGTTATATTATAACAACTTTAGGAAACCTCGTTCACCAGAGTGCATTCTTCGGACTTACATGGGGTAATTACCTTATGGTTCTGGTTGCGTTTGTTTTCCTTTATCTTGCAATTAAAAAAGGATATGAACCTCTGCTCTTAGTACCTATTTCTTTTGGTATGCTTCTTGTAAACCTTTATCCTGATATCATGTTATCAGTAGAGGATTCAAGCAATGGTGTAGGTGGTTTATTACATTATTTCTATTTACTTGACGAATGGAGTATTTTACCATCACTTATTTTCCTAGGTGTTGGTGCTATGACTGATTTCGGTCCATTGATTGCTAACCCAGCAAGCTTCCTGCTTGGTGCGGCAGCACAGTTTGGTATCTTTGCAGCATATCTTATGGCTATCCTTATGGGATTCCCTGATAAAGCTGCAGCTGCTATATCTATTATCGGTGGTGCTGATGGTCCTACTTCAATATTCCTTGCAGGTAAGCTGGGACAGACTAAATATATGGGACCGATTGCGGTAGCAGCATATTCATATATGTCACTGGTTCCAATTATCCAGCCACCAATTATGAAGCTTTTAACAACCAAGAAGGAAAGAGAAGTTAAGATGGAGCAGTTAAGACCTGTTTCTAAGCTTGAGAAGATACTCTTCCCTGTAGTAGTTACAGTAGTAGTAGTGCTTATTCTTCCTACAACAGCACCACTTGTTGGTATGCTTATGTTAGGTAACCTTTTTAAGGAAAGTGGAGTTGTTAAGCAGCTTACAGAAACAGCATCTAATGCACTCATGTACATTGTAGTTATCATTCTTGGTACATCAGTTGGTGCTACAACAAGTGCAGAAGCATTCCTTAATATGGATACATTAAAGATTGTTGCTTTAGGACTTATCGCATTTGCATTCGGTACAGCAGCGGGTGTATTGTTTGGTAAGGTTATGTGTCTTGTTACACGCGGCAAAGTTAATCCGCTCATTGGTTCAGCAGGTGTATCTGCAGTTCCTATGGCAGCCAGAGTTTCACAGAAGGTTGGTTCTGAGGCAGATCCTTCCAACTTCCTTCTGATGCATGCTATGGGACCTAATGTTGCCGGTGTTATTGGTACAGCGGTTGCAGCCGGTACATTTATGGCCATGTTTGGCGTTATGTAAAAGGAGGATATTATGGCAGAACAGGTTAAGAAACCTTTAAAGATTACTGAGACAGTTTTGCGTGATGCACATCAGTCTCTTATAGCTACAAGAATGACAACAGAGCAGATGCTTCCTATCGTAGATAAGATGGATAAGGTTGGCTATCATTCAGTAGAGTGCTGGGGAGGAGCTACATTTGATGCTTCACTCAGATTCCTTAAGGAAGATCCATGGGAAAGACTTCGTAAGCTTAGAGATGGATTCAAGAACACTAAGCTTCAGATGCTTTTCAGAGGACAGAATATATTAGGTTACAATCATTATGCAGATGATGTAGTTGAGTACTTCGTTCAAAAGTCAATCGCTAACGGTATTGATATTATCCGTATTTTCGACTGCTTCAATGATTTAAGAAACTTAGAGACAGCTGTTAAGGCTGCCAAGAAAGAAAAAGGACATGCTCAGATTGCTCTTTCTTATACATTAGGTGATGCATATACACTTGATTACTGGAAAGAGACAGCTAAGAGAATTGAAGACATGGGTGCAGATTCTATCTGTATCAAGGATATGGCCGGACTTTTACTTCCATACAAGGCTACAGAGCTTGTACAGGCATTAAAGGAAGGTTCATCACTCCCTATCCAGATGCATACACATTATACATCTGGTGTTGCTTCAATGACATACTTAAAGGCGGTAGAAGCTGGTGCTGATATTATTGATACAGCTATGTCACCATTCTCAATGGGAACATCACAGCCAGCTACAGAGGTTATGGTTGAGACATTCAAGGGTACACAGTACGATACAGGACTTGACCAGAATCTTCTTGCTGAGATAGCTGATTACTTCCAGCCAATGCGTGAGGAAGCATTAAAGAGCGGACTTATGAATACTAAGGTTCTTGGTGTTAATATCAAGACATTACTTTATCAGGTTCCTGGCGGTATGCTTTCTAACCTTGTATCACAGCTTAAGGAAGCTGGTGCAGAGGATAAGTATAGAGATGTATTAGAGGAAATCCCAAGAGTTCGTAAGGACTATGGTGAGCCACCTCTTGTTACTCCTTCATCACAGATTGTTGGTACTCAGGCTGTTCTCAATGTATTACAGGGTGAGAGATACAAGATGATTACTAAGGAGTCTAAGAAGGTTCTTGCTGGTGAATTTGGTCAGACAATCAAGCCATTCAATTCAGAAGTTCAGAAGAAGGCTATCGGTGATACAAAGCCTATCACATGCCGTCCAGCTGACTTAATTGAACCACAGCTTGAGAAATTCAAGAATGACCCAATTGTACAGCAGTACAAGCAGCAGGATGAGGATGTGCTTTCATATGCATTATTCCCACAGGTTGCTACAGAGTTCTTTAAGTATAGAGAAGCTCAGCAGACAAAGGTTGATCCTGCTAAGGCAGATACAGCTAATAAGGCTTATCCAGTCTAATAATTAATAATAATAGACCGTCATGTGCGCAAAAGCGTATGTGGCGGTCTTTTTTTGCAGCGAAGCTGCGTAGAGACTTGACCTGCAAAAAAGGCATGACAGCAAGCCTGTAATCCATAATGTTCCCCTTGATATAAATGCATTTTACATGTAAAATTAAACTGTATGATTAAACAAAAGGAGCGCGATTGTGATTAAGTTAGAACGATTTGAAGTTATGAATATGAATAATGCTATCAGAGGGGCAAGAAACCCTATGAATAGCTGGGCAAGAATGGATAGTTACTTTGATGAGGATGGAAAGTTTGTTTTCGGACCTAATGATCTTGAACTTGCCAAGAGATTATGTAAGGCAGGCTCAGACCACAGAAAGTTTATCAGACAGATATTTGTTACAGTTGATATAACAGCACCACTTTACTGGTGGAAAGAATACGACACATATAAGGTCGGAACAGTTGCGAACTCAACAAGTACAATGCATAAGATTCACAGCAAGCCTTTTGAGATGGCTGATTTCAGTATAGACCATATGACTGATGCAACTCTTGATATGATGCAGAAGAATATTGATTTTCTTGAAGGAATAAGAACAGAATTTGTTGAAACTAAGGATAAAACATTATGGTACAGCATGATTCAGCTTCTTCCAGAAAGTTATAACCAGATGAGAACATGTACTCTCAATTATGAGAATCTTGTTGGAATATATTATTCTAGAAAGGGTCATAAGCTTGCTGAGTGGCATACATTCTGTGACTGGATAAAGGAATTGCCATATTTCTCAGAGCTTTTTATAGATAATGAGTGATTTTGAACAACATACTGATATATTAAGTCTTATAAGAGTACGTCTTCCAAAGCTTAGCAAAGGTCATAAAAGAATTGCTGAGTACATACTTGCCAACTACGAAAAATGTGCATTTCTTACGGCAGCAAAGCTTGGAGAGGTTGTGGGTGTAAGTGAGTCTACAGTTGTAAGATTTCCTGCAGCACTTGGATTTTCAGGATATCCGGAGTTCCAGAGAGCATTAGAGGGAATATTACAGGAGAAGATTCATTCTTTTGACAGGATTGATGTGCTTAATTCACATATGACAACCAATATGGTAGTGAATAATGTCATGTCAATGGATGCAAGAAAGATAGAACATACATTAAAGTCACTGGATACAGCATCATTTGATATAGCTGTAGAGGATATAATGGCGGCGGACAGTGTATACATAATCGGAGCAAGGTCATGTGAACCTCTTGCTGAATTCCTGGGGTATTATCTGCACATGATTAAGAAGAATGTGCAGATTGTAAAGACAGGTAATGCCAACGAACTATTTGAACAGATGATGTATATAGGAGAAGGGGACGTTGCAATAGGCATCAGCTTTCCAAGATATTCCATGAGAACGCTTAAAGCGATGGAATTTGCCAATAACAGGCAGGCGAGGGTTATTGCCATAACTGATTCTATTCATTCACCAATGAATATGTATTCGTCATGTAATTTGTTTGCAAGAAGTGATATGGCATCAATAGTTGACTCACTTGTTGCACCAATGAGCCTCATTAATGCACTTATAGTATCATTGTGCCTTAAGAACAGTGAAAAGGTTGTAGAGAATATTGAGAAAATCAATACATTTGTTGATAATTTCGAGTATTCCGGCAATGATGAGATTAATATGTTAGACGAAAATGTTGTCAATGAATTAAAGAAATGCATGGATAGTGCAGCAATTGATGAAGATAAATAAGAGAGAATGATAATGAGCAATGTTATAATAATTGGTGGTGGCGCAGCGGGAATGATGGCTGCGATAATTGCTGCCAGAAACAATAATAAGGTTACACTTATTGAAAAGAATGAAAAGCTTGGAAAGAAGCTTTTTATCACAGGCAAAGGCAGATGTAATTTCACTAATGCCGGTGATGAGGAAGATATATTCAACAGCATAGTTACCAATAGAAAGTTCATGTACAGCAGCTTAAGAGGCTTCTCTAATTATGACTGTATGGGATTCTTTGATGAACTCGGACTTAAGTTTAAAATTGAAAGAGGTAACAGGGTCTTTCCTGAGTCAGACCATTCATCAGATGTTATTGGAGCACTGTCAAGGCAGATGAAAAAACTTGGTGTAAATGTTCTTCTTAATACACAGGTTATAGCTGTTAATGAGGAGAATGGTGTATTTGCGGGGGTGGTGGTAAAGGATGCAGCAGGACAGAAGAATATTAAAGGTGATGCATGTATTATTGCTACAGGTGGCAATTCATATTCATCTACAGGTTCTACAGGGGATGGATACAGATTTGCAAAGGATTTAGGACACAGCGTTACACCGATACTTCCGGCACTTGTTCCGATTAATGTAAGAGAAGAGTGGGAAGAACTTCTTATGGGACTCAGTCTTAAGAACATAGAAGTTGCATTTTACGATGGAGATAAGAAAGTATTTGCTGATTTTGGTGAGATGCTTTTCACGCATTTTGGCGTAAGCGGACCAGTAATCTTAAGTGCAAGCAGTGTTCTTACAGGCATTGTTAAAGAAAGACCTGTAAGATTAAGCATCGACCTTAAGCCAGCAATTACTGATGAACAGCTTGATGAGAGAATATTAAGGGATTTCTCGAAGGAGCAGAACAAGGCATTTAAGAATTCGTTAGATGAACTTCTGCCTAAGAAGCTTATTCCTGTGATTGTAATGCAGTCTGGTATTAAGCCAGAGAAGAAGGTCAATGAGGTTACAAGGGATGAAAGACAGAGACTTGTAAAGCTTCTTAAGAACTTTGAGATGACGATAACTTCTACAAGAGGATTTAATGAAGCGATAATAACACAGGGCGGAGTTAATGTTAAAGAGATTAATCCTTCAACAATGGAGTCCAAACTTGTTAAGAATATATATTTTGCAGGAGAAGTTATAGATGTTGATGCAGTAACCGGAGGTTTTAATTTACAGGTTGCATGGTCAACAGCATATGCTGCTGCAAGCCATATACAATAATTGAATTACAATAATTGAATTACAATAATTGAATTAAAGGAGCAGAGAAAATGAGTGCAATAGCAATTGACGGACCTGCAGGAGCAGGAAAAAGTACAATAGCAAAGCTTTTAGCAAAGCAGTTAGGATATGTGTATGTTGATACAGGTGCAATGTACAGAGCTATGGCGGTATATTTTTCACAGAATAATATTAATCCTGATGATGAGAATGCAATTAACGGGGCTGTAGATAATATTGATATCAGTATTGAGTATAAAGATGGTGTACAGCAGGTAATACTTAATGGTGAGAATGTTACATCGCTTTTAAGAACAGAAGAAACCGCTAAGATGGCATCAAGAACATCAAAGTATGCAACAGTAAGAACCAAGCTGGTTGCACTCCAGAGAGGACTTGCAAAGAAAACAGATGTTATCATGGATGGAAGAGATATAGGAACAACAGTACTTCCAGACGCATTTGCAAAGATATATCTTACAGCAAGTTCTGATGCAAGAGCTAAGAGAAGATATGACGAGCTTAAGGAAAAAGGTGAAGATTGCAGCTTTGATGCTATCAAGGAAGACATTGAGAAGAGAGATTATGATGATATGCATAGAGCAATATCTCCATTAAAGCAGGCAGACGATGCTGTACTTGTTGATACATCAGATATGAATATAGAACAGGTTGTAGCCGCATTAAGCAATATAATAGATGATAAGAAGGCGGGCAGATAATTGAAAGAAGTAATACTTGCAAAGTCAGCAGGCTTCTGCTTTGGCGTACAGCGTGCAATGGATACTGTATATGCTGAGGCGGATAAGAAAAATGTATATACTTATGGTCCGATAATCCATAATACTGAAGTTGTCAATGAACTTGAAAACAAAGGTGTTAAGGCAGTTAATGATATTTCTGAAATCCCTGAGCCTGACAAGGCTACTGTAATAATAAGGTCTCATGGAGTATCAAAGGCTGTATATGAGTCAATAAAGAACAGTGGTGCAAAGATAGTTGATGCCACATGTCCATTTGTATTAAAGATTCATAAGATTGTGAAAGATGCCAGTGCCGCAGGTGACCAGATTGTCATTATAGGCAATGAGAATCATCCTGAAGTTGAGGGCATTATGGGATGGTCTGAAACACCAGTACATGTTGTTGATACAGTGGAAAAAGCCGAAGAATTGAAACTTGACAGAACTAAAAATGTGCGTGTGGTATCCCAGACGACATTTAATTACAAGAAATTTCAAGATTTAGTTGAAATTATAAAGAAAAAAGAGTACAATATTTGCATTAGTAATACGATATGTAATGCAACTGAGGAGCGTCAGAACGAGGCAAGACGGATTGCTGGAAGAGCTGATGCTATGATTGTTATAGGGGACAGCAGTAGTTCAAACACTCGTAAACTGTATGAAATTTGCAAGACAGAATGTCAGGAAACCTTTTACATTCAGACTCTTAGCGGCCTTGAGCTTGATAAGCTCGAATCATCAGACTGCATAGGTATTACAGCCGGGGCATCAACCCCAAACAATATCATTGAGGAGGTTTATACTAATGTCAGAAGAAAGCTTTGCACAGATGTTAGATAACGAAGAATGGAAGGAAATCCGCACAGGTGAAGTTGTAGACGGAACTGTTATTGCAGTTAAGCCGGATAAAATCGTGCTTAATATAGGTGGCAAATCTGATGGAATCATTACTCGTTCAGAGTACACATCAACTCCTGATGTAGATCTTACTACTGTAGTCTCAGTTGGAGATGAGATGAAGGCTAAGGTTCTTAAATCAAATGATGGTGAGGGACAGGTTGCTCTTACATATAGAAAGCTTGTTGCAGACAATGGCAATAAGAAGCTTGAAGATGCATTTAACAGCCAGGAACCAATTACAGGTGTAGCTAAGAACATTAAGGGCGGTCTTGAAGTTATCGTTGACGAAGCAAGAGTATTCATTCCTGCAAGCCTTATTTCAGATACATTCGTAAAGGATTTATCTGTATATAACGGAAGGGAAGTTACATTTGTTATCACAGAATATGATCCTAAGAATAGAAAGATCATCGGTGATTGCAAGCAGCTTATTGTTGCAGCTAAGAAGGCAGCAGCAGAGGCAGTTCTTGCTAAGATTAAAGAAGGCGATACAATCGAAGGAACAGTTAAGAATGTTACAGATTTCGGTGCATTCATTGATTTAGGTGGTGTTGATGGTCTTCTTCACATTTCAGAGATGTCTTGGGGAAGAACAGAGAATCCTAAGAAAGTTTACAAGATTGGCGATTCAGTTAAGTGCTTTATCAAAGAGATTAACGGAGATAAGATTGCACTTTCAGTTAAGTATCCGGATCTTAACCCATGGAATAACGCAGCAGAGAAGTATGCTGTAGGTAATGTTGTTAAGGGAACGGTAGCAAGGATGACAGATTTCGGTGCATTCGTTCAGTTAGAAGATGGAATCGATGCATTACTTCATGTTTCACAGATTTCAAGAGAACATATTGATAAGCCATCAGATGTGCTTTCAATCGGTCAGGAAATCGAAGCTAAGGTTGTTGACCTTAATGAAGCTGACAAGAAGATCAGCTTAAGCATTAAGGCATTACTTAATGACAATGAAGCTCAGGAAGAAGCTCCAGCAACAGAAGAGTAATTAAAGATTATAATAAAATCCACTTTAATGAGTAATTCATTAAAGTGGATTTTTTTAAATATATTTTTTAAATAAAAGATAGACACGACCTTTTTTAGTCTCTTTACCACAGCCCTGATAGATGAATTTGCCGATTCCACGGATGACAAGTATATCATTAGCTTTTAACTGATAGCTGTTGTTTTCCATCTGGCAGCTGTTGATGAATATTTTTCTTGCCCTGAACAATTCGACTGCCTGACTGCGGCTTAATTTTGTAAGACCCGCAACAGCAGCATCTATTCGTTCGCTGGCAGATAATACTTCTATATCTTCAAGCTCAGGAGCATAATCTATATTATTAATATCAGTCTTAGTGCATTGTATATGTGTGTGTTTTACAGTGGACAGATTGTCGATTATGAAATCAGCAATATGTGATACGCAATAAAGATATGCGTCTTTGTCCTTGATTGTTATATCACCAAGCATTTCTCTTTTAATTCCAAGATTCATAAGAGCACCGAGATAATCTCTGTGTGACAGTGATTCAGCATATTTCTCTATAAGAGGAGATATCTTTATAAGTGTTATCGGAAAATCTTCTTCATATCCAAGTGTTTCGTAAGACCCGAACTGTATCATCTGCCGTTCACATGCATCATTTCCTCCGAATGACTTGAAAGCTACGAAATTAAGAGTATTTTTCATCTGTGCAAAGATGGACTGCCCATTAATATCAAGAAAATTAGTGTAAGTATATATATTCTGGCGGAAAGAGCGGTTGGCTACATCCATTATTTTGTTTTTAAATAGTGCTTCATTATCCATTAGATTATAAATATTCCTTTCAGGTTTTATAAAAGTATAACAGAATTAAGATAGAATATGGCTTATAACAGAATGTATGTATCTGCTTGTGCTGTCAGAGTTTTTTAAGAGTACGTCATCCGCATTGCAGTAATTTACTGAATCAGAATAATCCTTTTTAAATACATTTAAATCGCAATTATCATAAAATGGCAGAAAAATGCCAGATTTTTTGGTGTAACAGTTAGAAGCAGAGCATTTGATGCGGTTATTACTATCTACATACTGTGCGATGCTTTTGTGTACGGCTTCATCTTCAGATGGAAGGTAGTAATAATTCCTGTAATCTTTGAAGAAATGTTTCATCGTATCAGAACATGCAGGGACTACGAGCGTCATTCTGCATCCTTTAATTATAAGATGAATATCGTCAAGGCATATATGTCTGTCAACAGGTACGCTTACAGGCAGTGAACACTCAGTTATCAGACGAAGATATGCGTTGCCATCGGAATCAGTATCTTTATCTATAACAGCATTGTCTACTGTGTAAGAATCCATAATTACTGCGTAATAAGAGATGAGTGGCAGCAGGTTTAACATGCCTTCTATATCGTCATGATTGTGAAGAAGCAGAAGCTTCCTGTATTTGTTATGTGCTGTATCAGAAGGCCTTGATGAGAATTTCTTATATATATCGATAAGTTCACCGCCTGAATACATATCTTCACGTTCTATTCCAAGAAAATGTTCAATAGTTTTCTGCTTATAGTCAGAAAGTGACAGAATAGCTTTACATTTTCTTGCAGTCTTATATAAATCAAGGCTTTCAAGATGTGAAAGGTCAAGCACTACATTAAGATGTGCTGCACGTTCAGTAATAAAAGGAATATCAAAGGCGTCCCCGTTAAAATGTATCAATGTGTGAAAGTCTTTAAGAAAATCATTAAATGCAGTTAAAATATATGCTTCATCAGAATCAGACTCAGTAAGCCACTGTGAATAGTGCGATATTCCGTTACGGAAATATACAGCACCTATAAGGTAGACTATATTATAATTTCTTGAAAATCCTGTGGTTTCTATATCAAAGAAACAGATACTGTCAGTATCCGGACATATTGTATTTAGAATTGCGGTGTCAGCAGTGGTGTGCAGAGTATCGTTAATAGTTATCATGTAAAATCCTCGTTATAAATAGTTTGACTAACCAAACCGATTGTTAAAAAAGTACTTATTTTCTCTTATTATATAGGAATATATACACAAAAAAAAGTAGATTTTTGCCATTTATTGAGATAAAATATTATTTAATAAAACTTTATAAGGAGAAATATGTCATGGGAAAGTGTACATTTAAAGGTGGATGTCATCCTTATGACGGCAAAGAGCTTTCTAAAGATAAGTCAATCAAGGAACTCTTTCCAGCCGTAGGAGAGATGGTATTCCCGCTTTCACAGCACATCGGCGCACCTGCTAAGCCAGTTGTTGCCAAGGGCGACTATGTCCTTGCAGGTCAGTTGATTGCCGAGGCAGGTGGATTTGTTTCTGCGAACATTCATTCATCTGTATCAGGTACTGTTAAAGCTATTGAGCCAAGAACATTGGCTACAGGCGGTAAGTGCAATTCTATCATTATCGAGAACGATGGCGAATTCAAAGAAGTTGAATATACACCTATGAAGTTCGAGGATCTTACTAAGGATGTTATCTTAGACAGGATTAAGGCTGCTGGTGTTGTAGGTATGGGAGGAGCTGGTTTCCCAACTAATGTTAAGCTCTCTCCAAAGAATCCTGAAGCCATAGATTACATCATCGTTAATGGTGCAGAGTGTGAGCCTTACCTTACATCTGACTACAGAAGATTATTAGAAGAGTCAGACAAGGTTGTTATGGGTCTTAAGATTGCTCTTAAGATATTCGACCATGCTAAGGGAATTATCGGTATTGAAGATAATAAGCCTGAGGCAATAAGAATCATGCAGGAAGCTACAGCTTCTGAGCCTGATATTGAAGTTAAGCCATTAAAGACTAAGTATCCACAGGGAGGAGAGCGTAGTCTTATATATGCAACAACAGGCAGAGCTATCAATTCAAGCATGCTTCCAGCTGATGCAGGATGTATCGTACATAATGTTGATACAATATTCTCAATCTATCTTTCAGTTATAGAAGGTAAGCCACTTACTAAGAGAATATGTACAGTAACAGGTGACGGAGTTAAAGAGCCTGGCAACTTCTATGTATGGTTAGGAACTAATTACAGACAGCTTCTTGAAGCTGCAGGTGGTCCTGTCGGAGAACCTGAGAAATATATCTCTGGTGGTCCTATGATGGGATTTGCCATGTACAGTCTTGATGTACCTGTTGTTAAAGGAAGTTCATCACTTCTTGTATTCCAGAATGATATCGTATCTAAGATTGAGTCATCTGCATGTATAAGATGTGGTAAATGTGGTGAGGCATGTCCAGAGCGCCTTCTTCCAGCAAAGCTTGCCGGTTTTGCATCACGCAATGATGAAGAAGGATTTACAAAGTTCGATGGTATGGAATGTGTAATGTGCGGAAGCTGTTCATATGTCTGTCCTGCCAAGAGACCATTAACACAGCAGATTAAGGCTATGAGAAGTACAGTACTTGCTAACAGAAGAAAGAAGTAGAAAGGTGGGCAATCAAAGTGAGTGAGATTTTTAACGTATCGACTAATCCTCATGTGCGAAGCGGGAATACTACTCAGACAATAATGAGAGATGTTCTTATTGCTTTAACTCCTGCCAGCATATTTGGTATAGTTAATTTTGGCCTCGATGCACTGCTTCGTATAGTAATCGGTATTGTTACTTGTGTAGCATGTGAGGCATTATATCAGTATTTCATGCATAAGAAGGTTACTATTTCAGATTTAAGTGCAGCAGTAACAGGTCTTCTTATTGCATTAAATATTCCATCAACATTAAATGTTGGTTTTGAAATCGTAGGATGTGTATTCGCAATTATCGTAGTTAAACAGCTTTTCGGAGGACTTGGACAGAACTTCATGAACCCAGCCCTTGCAGCAAGATGTTTCCTTCTTATTGCATATACAGGTCCAATGACTAATTTCGTTACATCTAACGGATTCTTAGATGCATATTCAGGAGCAACACCTCTTGCACTCCTTAAGCCGGGTGCAGAATCAACAGGCGTTGTTTCATTAGCTAAGATGTTTATTGGTACAACTGGTGGTGTTATCGGTGAGACTTCAGCAATCTGCCTTCTTTTAGGTGGTATCTATCTCCTTGCAAGAAAGGTTATTAACTGGAGAATCCCTGTAACATATATTGGTGTATTTGCAGTGCTTATATTCCTTTTTGCACCAGGACATCATTTCGATGCAATCTACATGCTTGAGGAAGTATGTGGTGGTGGACTCTTACTTGGTGCCATCTTCATGGCAACAGATTATGTAACTTCACCAATTACACCTAATGGTAAAATCGTATTCGGATGCTGCTTAGGTCTTCTTACATTCATCTTCAGAATGTATGGTGGTTCAGCAGAAGGCGTTTCATATGCAATTATCTTCTGTAACCTCTTAGTTCCTCTTATTGAGAGAGTGACAGTTCCTAAGTCATTTGGTAAGAAGAAGCCAGAGAAGAAAGCAAAGGAGGCTGCATAAGATGAAGAAAATAGTTAAAGACGCGTTAGTTTTATTTGCTATAACACTTGTAGCCGGAATTCTTCTTGGTGTTGTATATCAGATAACACTTGATCCTATTGCCAAGGCTAACGAGAATGCCAAGGAAAAGGCTTACAAAGCAGTTCTTGCAGATGCAGACAGCTTTGAGACAGTTGATGCCCTTCCTTCAGACAGCGATATCAATGCTTCATCAGACATTGATTTTTCTAAGGATACAGTCAATGAAGTTGCTATAGGAAAGAAAGGCAGCGAGACAGCAGGTTATGTTGTAACAGTTACAGACAGTGATGGTTACGGCGGAGATATCAAATTCACAGTTGGTATCTCAACAGACGGAAAGGTACTTGGAGTATCATTCCTTTCAATCAGCGAAACTGCTGGTCTTGGTATGAGAGCTAAACAGGATCCATCATTTACATCACAGTATACAGCTAAGTCTGATGCAGTTGCATCATTCTCAGTAGTAACAGATGGTTCAGCATCAGAGAGCAATGCTAATGTTGATGCAATCGGTGGTTCTACAATTACTTCTAAAGCAGTCACAAAGGGTGTAAACTATGCACTTGCAGTTTACAAGCTTGTGGCAGGAAACTAGGGAGGTGCGGACTTTGAATAAATGTATAGAAAGACTTTATAACGGTATTATTAAAGAGAATCCTACCCTGGTACTTACACTTGGTATGTGTCCTACACTTGCGGTTACTACATCAGCAATCAATGGTATAGGTATGGGACTTTCTTCTACAGTAGTACTTGCATTATCAAACCTTATGATTTCATTACTTCGTAAGGTTATTCCAGATGGTGTAAGAATGCCAGCGTTCATCGTTGTCGTTGCATCATTTGTTACAATGGTACAGTTCCTTATGCAGGGATTCCTGCCAAGTCTGTACGATTCACTTGGAATATATATTCCTCTTATAGTTGTTAATTGTATTATCCTTGGACGTGCAGAGGCATATGCTTCTAAGAACCCTCCAATTCCTTCATTCTTCGATGGAATAGGTATGGGACTTGGATTCACAATTGCAATCACAATCCTTGGAGCAATAAGAGAGCTTATCGGTGGCGGTACAATTTTCTCAGATGGTACTAATGCATTATTCGATCTCTCAACAATCGGCTACACACCAGCAAGTATCTTTATCCTTGCACCAGGAGCATTCTTTGTTCTTGCATTCATGATTGCTATTATGAACAGAATCAAGAGAAAGAAAGGCATGAAGCCTGCAGAAGTTCCTGATTACACAGAAGAGATAGAAGAAGCTAAGGCTGAGGCTAAGAATAACTAAGGGAGGTAAATATGGGATATTTTTCACAGTTATTATTGATAGCTGTAAGTACAGCAATTGTCAATAATGTAGTTTTAAGCCAGTTCCTCGGTTTGTGTCCTTTCCTTGGAGTTTCTAAGAAGATAAACACAGCAGCAGGAATGGGTGGCGCTGTTATCGGCGTTATCACTATTTCATCAGCTGTCTGCAGTCTTATATATGACTGTATACTTACACCGCTCAAGCTTACATACCTGAATACAATTGTATTCATCCTTGTAATTGCGGCACTTGTTCAGTTTGTTGAAATGTTTTTAAAGAAGACATCACCATCTCTTTATGAAGCACTTGGTGTATACCTTCCACTTATTACAACTAACTGTGCAGTACTTGGTATTGCACTTACTAACGTACAGAACTATAACACAGCAGCAGGACTTAATATTGGTCAGAAGCTTTTAGATTCTGTAGTCAGCGGATTAGGAACAGCTGTTGGTTTCACAATAGCAATCATAATCATGGCTGGTATCCGTGAAAGAAATGAATTCAACGATGTTCCAGAAAGCTTTAAGGGAATGCCTATCGTATTACTTACAGCAGGACTTATGGCTATCGCATTCTTTGGATTTTCAGGTATTATTTAAGAGGAGGACGACAAGATGTCAGGTATAATTATTGCTGCAGTTGTTGTAAGCTGCACTGGTTTACTTCTTGGACTTTTCCTCGGAGTAATGGGTAAGAAGTTCTATGTTGAAGTAGATCAGAAAGAGATAGATGTAAGAGCTGAGCTTCCTGGTAACAACTGTGGTGGTTGTGGATATGCCGGATGCGATGCACTTGCTAAGGCAATTGCTGCAGGGGAAGCTCCTGCCAATGCATGTCCAGTTGGTGGTGCACCTGTTGCAGCCAGGATTGGTGCAATCATGGGCGAGGAAGTCGGAGAGTCAGTAAGAATGACAGCATTTGTAAAATGTGCTGGTGACTGCGAAAAAGCTAAAGAAAATTATGTATACTCAGGTGCTATGGATTGCACAGCTATGAATGTCGTTCCTAACGGCGGTTCTAAGGCATGTACATATGGCTGTATGGGATATGGCTCATGCGTAAAGGCATGTCCATTCGATGCAATCCATGTTGTTAATGGCATTGCAGTAGTAGATAAGAGCAAATGTAAGGCTTGTGGTAAATGTGTTGCTACATGTCCAAGACACCTTATTGAAATAATTCCATACAAGAGTAACTATACAGTTAATTGTTCATCTAATGACAAGGGTAAAGACGTTATGTCAGCATGTTCTGTTGGATGTATCGGATGTATGTTATGTACAAAGCAGTGTGAGTTCGGTGCTATCACAGTAGAGAACAATATTGCACATATTGATTATTCAAAGTGTACAGGTTGTGGAAAGTGTGCTGAGAAGTGCCCTAAGAAGATAATACATCTTCATTGATAATTTAATCACAATAGGTTATAATAAGAAACTGCCGTAGGCTTACGCTTATGGCAGTTTCTAAGTTTTAGAAGAAAAGAGAAGATACATCTATGGCAGAGACGAAATCGAAGTTACAAGATTTGTATACAAGACTGGATTCCAGAAAATCAACATATTTTCTGGTTTATTCAGTTATTTTTGCTGTCCTTGCCATAGGTGTGTTTTCTTTTTATTTTTTTGCAGGAAAGACATTCATATGGGAAATCGATGGCTGGGAGCAGCATTATAAGGCACTAATATATTATTCACAGTACTTGAGGGATTTCTTTAAGAATATATTTATCAATCATCAGTTTGTGATACCACAGTGGGATTTCACAATAGGTGAGGGAAGTGATGTTATCGGAACATTTCACTATTATGTAATAGGTGACCCGTTTACATTCTTCTGCTTCCTTTTTCCGGCAAAATACATGTACATATTCTATGAGGCAATGATTCTTTTAAGAATATATCTGTCTGGAATAGCATTTTCAATGTTGTGTTTCTATATAGGACATAAGAAAAGATATGTCTTTCCGGGAGCAGTTACTTATGCATTCTGTTATTGGGCAATATATAATGCGGTAAGACACCCGTTCTTTCTTAATCCGCTTCTGTATTATCCTCTGCTTGTATTAGGTGTTGAGAAGATAATCAGAGAGAAGAAAATGTGGCTCTTTACAATAACAGTAACTGTTGCGGCAATGAGTAACTTCTATTTCTTCTACATGCTTGTATTTACAACAATTATATATGTTATTGTAAGATTCATATTCTGTTATGGAAAAAATGTGAAAATGTGGGGCAAAGGAATATTAAGACTTGCAGTTTCGTCAGTTACAGGACTATGTATGGCAGCAGTAGTGTTCCTTCCGGTGCTTCATGCTTTCTTAAGTGACAGCAGATTTAATACACCTAATAAAATGGGACTTGTATATCCGTTTTCATACTATGCAAAGCTGCCAGGGCTTTTTATTATTGAGGGCGATAATTTCTGGACATGCATGGGATTTGCGGTACCGGTATTACTTGCAGTGCTTTTAATGTTTAAGAGCAGACGCGAATACACAATACTTAAGACTTATTTTATTATAAGTGTCGTAATGATGTGCATACCGTTTTTCGGGCAGGTAATGAATGGATTTTCATACATGTGTAACAGGTGGATATATGCATTTGCATTATTATGTGCATATATACTTGTGTGCATGATTCCGCGTCTTATTGCGTTGGAAAGAAAAGAAATACGCTTCATTGGAATTGCTCTTACAATATATTTTGTGGTATGTATGTGCGTGAAGTATTCAAGGAATGGCAAGCTTATAAGTGCTGTTGCAATCGGTGCAGTCCTGCTTGTGTGCTTAAGCATTAAGAATATTAATGAATATAACAGATGTATGATGGTGACAGCAGCAGTTATGCTGGCAGCATTAGCTAATGGCATATGGAAAAATGTTTCATTTGGGGACAATTATGCGGCACAGTGCATAAGCGTGAAGATGGTGCAGGAAGATGTATTTGGAAGCGAGAAGGAGCTTGTAAGTAAAGATACTGAGGATACAGATTTTATCAGATATTCAGGCTCGGGACTTTCATATAATACAAACTGCATAACAGGAATATCTTCCTCTAATCTGTACTGGACACTTACCAATCCATATGTATCAAAGTTCAGATATGACTGCGCAATAAGGCTTGATACGCTTCTTCCGCACAAATACACAGGTTACGACGACAGGTCATCACTTATAACATTATCATCTGCCTCAAAGTACCTTGTGAGCAAAACTGGCGGGCTTGTTCCGTATGGTTTTACTTATGAAGCAGAGAATGATGATTATGTAATGTATAATAACGACAATACGCTTCCATTAGGCTTTACTTATGATAAGGCTGTTAATAAGAGTGAATGGGAAAGTTTAAGTGCAGTCGATAAGCAGAAGGCTATGCTTCAGGCTGTTGTTATTGGAAGAAGTGGCAGAGACACCAAAGAGGTGCTGTCAGACAGGGTATCTGTCAAAGATTTAAGCTATGACAGTCAGATTAAAGACTATACAATGGATTATGATGCCAAAGAGGTACAGTGTACTGACAATTCATTTGCAGTAACTAAGGCAGGTGCTAAGGTAACATTTAACTTTACAGGCACTGGTTCAGGAGAGACATACTTTAATATTAATGGTCTTGATTACGAGGGGGCGTCACAGTTCCAGCTGTATTTCGGAAAGAAGAAGTTTGACCCGTTAGACCTGTATTCCAAGGCGGACTGGAAAGAACTTTCGCATGATGAAAAGAAGAAGATATTTAAGAATTTCATATACTGGACACAGTCTACAAGCAGTGTTAAGCTTGGAATTACGACTGATACGGGTGTAACCAAGTCTATGAATTACTTTACATCTGATTACAGCTATTACAGTAACCAGCATGATTTCAGCGTGAATATGGGATATTCAGAAAAAAGTGTAACATCAGTTACAGTGACTTTCCAGAAGATTGGCATGTATTCATATGATGATATACAGATTGTATGCCAGCCTATGGACAGTTACGCTGACGAGATTAATGCACTTAAAGAAAATGTATTAACAGATGTAGAGCTTGGAACCAATAAGGTTACAGGACATATATCGCTTGATCGTGATAAATATCTGTGCCTTACAATCCCTTATTCAAAGGGCTGGAAGGTATATGTAGACGGAGAAAGACAAAAGCTATATAATGCTAATGGTCAGTATATGGCTGTATATCTTACAGGTGGAACACACAATGTAACACTTAAGTATTCGACACCGCTTCTTAAAGAAGGTGCTTTAGTGTCACTTGCAGGTGGGGTCATCTTTGCCGTGCAGCTTGTAATTAATAAGAGAAAGAAGAGGAAATAATAATGTACAGAGAAGTTGCTAAACTTATTATATATGGTAATCATGAGGATACTATTCTTATGAGAATGTCCGATATTTTCAAAAAATTTGACAGGGACGAAGAAACTCCAGACAAGCTTATAAGCGATATATATGAGCAGATTAAGAGAATACTTGAGGTTGCCACAGATTATGGCTTTGATAAGAATTTATGGCACAATTACCTTACATTCTATCTTATAACTAACGAGAATCCATTCAGCCTTACATGTGAAAAGGTTGGCGCTAATGATGGAAGCGTTAATGAATTTGCCAAGAATGACTTCAATGTGTTTATGAATCTGTTTAATTATGATTTCAAGCCTATTGAGGAAGCACTTGGAATCAACTGCTTTTCACTTATATCTGATTATAAGGCTATTGTTAAGAAAGAGCTTATGTACAATAAGAATGTAAGTGAGAAGGTACAGGCTTTAAGCCTTAAGCTTGAGACAGCAAAGGATGAGAATGAGTTCTTTAATTATGTTACAGATTTCTATAAGGCTTATGGTGTAGGAATGTTCGGTCTTAATAAGGCATTCAGAGTAATAGGTGGGGATAATGGTATTACATTTACACCAATTAACAATATGGATAAGGTTATGTTAGATGATCTTATTGGATACGAGATTCAGAAGAAGAAGCTTGTTGAGAACACAGAAGCTTTCGTTCAGGGAAGAAAAGCCAATAATGCACTTCTTTTTGGTGACAGTGGAACAGGAAAGTCTACATCTATCAAGGCTATTGTCAATGAATATTATGATCAGGGACTTAGAATGATAGAGATATACAAGCATCAGTTCAAGGATTTATCTAATGTTATAGCAAGCATCAAGAACAGAAATTATAAGTTCATCATATATATGGATGATTTGTCTTTCGAGGAATTCGAGATTGAATACAAGTTCTTAAAAGCTGTAATTGAAGGCGGTGTTGAGACTAAGCCGGATAATATTCTTATCTATGCTACATCTAACAGAAGACATCTTATCAAGGAAACATGGAATGACAGAAATGATATGGAGAGCAATAACGGACTTCACAGATCTGATACTATCGAGGAGAAGCTTTCGTTAGTGAACAGATTCGGCTGCCAGATAAACTACTCTAAGCCATCACAGAAGGAATTCTTTGATATTGTTATCGGTCTTGCAAGAAAGAACAATGTTAAGATGACAGATGAAGAACTTATGGCAGAGGCTAACAAGTGGGAGCTTTCACATGGCGGAATCTCAGGAAGAACAGCACAGCAGTTTATCAATTACTGTCTTGGGGGTATAGAATGATTTCGTATATTAAAGGCGAGCTTGCCGAAATCCTGCCAGATGTAATCGTTGTGGAAGCTAATGGAATAGGATATAATATATATGTTCCGGGTTCAGTTCTTGGAGAACTTCCGTCAGTTGGCAGTGAAGTTAAGATATATACATATATGAATGTCAAGGAAGATGAATGCAGTCTGTTCGGTTTCCTTACAAGAGATGATTTAAGCATGTTTAAAATGCTTATCTCAGTTAACGGTATTGGTCCTAAGGCTGCGCTTGGTGCATTGTCTAATATCACAGCAGATGATTTAAGATTTGCAGTGCTTGCTGATGATGTAGCAGCAATCAAGGCACTTCCTGGTATCGGACCTAAGACAGCACAGAAGATTATAATTGAGCTTAAGGATAAGTTAAAGCTTGATGAAGTATTTGAGTCAGCACTTTCTAAGACTAAGAAGGCAGACAATAACAGCAATGTAAGTAATGTCATGATGATAAGAAATGATGCTGTTGAGGCACTTGTTTCACTTGGATATTCAAGCAAAGACGCGCTTGTTGCAGTCAAGGAAGTGGAAGATATAGAGAATAAGGATCCTGAGACAGTTCTTAAGGAAGTGTTAAAGAAGCTGGCTAAATTCTAGTGTTATTAAGAAGCATTTATATATAATTAACATATAAAAGGAGACAGTATGGAAAAGAGGATTATATCAACACAGATAACTGAAGAAGATTATGGTATTGAGAATTCCTTAAGACCATTATCTCTTGATGACTATGTTGGACAGAATAAGGTTAAGAGCAATCTTAAAGTATATATTGAGGCAGCAAAGGAAAGAGGGGAAGCGCTTGACCATGTGCTTTTCTATGGACCTCCGGGACTTGGAAAGACAACTCTTGCAGGCATAATTGCTAATGAAATGGGCGTTAATATCAAGGTTACATCTGGTCCTGCAATCGAGAAGCCGGGAGATATGGCAGCTATACTTAATAACTTAAGTGAAGGTGATATTCTCTTTGTTGATGAGATTCACAGACTTAACAGACAGGTAGAAGAAGTGTTGTATCCGGCAATGGAGGATTATAAGATTGATATTATGATTGGCAAGGGTGCGACAGCAAGGTCTATAAGACTTGACCTGCCACAATTCACTCTGATAGGTGCAACAACAAGAGCAGGACTTTTATCAGCACCTTTAAGAGACAGATTCGGGGTTGTAAGTCATATGGAGTTCTATACAGTTCCAGAGCTTGAGAAAATCATTATCCGTTCAGCCAATGTGCTTAATGTTGATATTGACTCAGATGGAGCACATGAGCTTGCAAGAAGGTCAAGGGGGACACCAAGACTTGCCAACAGGCTTTTAAAGCGAGTAAGGGATTTCGCACAGGTTAAATATAACGGTCATATCAATAAAGATGTTGCTGATTATGCACTTAATCTGCTGGATGTTGACAGAGATGGTTTAGACCGCAACGACAGAATTATACTTACAACAATAGTTGATAAATTCGATGGCGGTCCTGTCGGAATTGAGACACTTGCAGCTTCAATAGGTGAAGATTCAGGAACTCTTGAAGATGTATATGAGCCATATCTTATACAGAACGGATATATTAACAGGACACCAAGGGGAAGAGTTGCAACAAAGGCGGCATATGATAATCTTGGCAGACCATTCAAAGGGAAATAATATAAATAATGAGGAGGGGACTTATGTCATCAAAAAATACAGCAGAGGTAATTCTTGGAGGTAAAGTAATTAAACTTGGAGGATATGAGAGCGAGGAGTATCTCCAGAGAGTTGCATCATACATTAATAATAAGATTACAGAATTTAATAAGGATGAGGGATACAGACGCATGTCGGCAGAGATGAGAGCTGATATGATGTATCTTAATATTGCCGATGATTACTTTAAAGCCAAGAAGATGGCAGACGGGCTTTCTTCAGATATAGAGAATAAGGATAAAGAGATATATGATCTCAAGCATGAGCTTATTGCTGCGCAGATTAAGGCAGAGAGCTCTGCAAAAGAGATTAAGGAATTAAAGAGTGAGATTAACAAGTACCAGAAGAATATTGTTAAGTTAGAGACAGAACTTAATGATTCTAAGAAGTGATTTACACATGATTTTATGGAATAATAATAACGGCTGTTGCAAATGCATTTGCAGCAGCCATTTGATTTAAAGGCGGTTTACAACTATGAATGTTGATAAGAAAAAGACACAGGTAGAAGTTCTTGCACCGGCAGGTTCACTTGATATTATGAAGGCTGTTGTGGCTGCAGGGGCAGATGCTGTATACCTTGGCGGCAATATGTTCGGAGCAAGGGCGTTTGCCAATAATTTTAATGACAAAGAGCTTATCAGTGCTATAGAGTATGCACATTTATTCGGAAGAAAGGTTTACTTAACAGTTAATACTCTTCTTAAGTCAAGAGAGATAGAAGGCAGTCTTATAGAATATATTATACCGTTCTATGAGGCGGGGCTTGACGCGGTAATAGTGCAGGATATGGGTGTGTTTAACCTTATAAGAAAGCATTTTCCAGATATGGATATACATGCAAGCACACAGATGACACAGACCGGTGTGTATGGAAGCAGACTTTTAAAGGAACTTGGAGCATCAAGAATTGTTACTTCAAGAGAGATGAATCTGCAGGAGATAAAGCAGCTTCATGATGAGCTTGATGTTGAGATAGAGAGCTTTGTACACGGGGCATTGTGTTATTGTTATTCAGGACAATGTCTGTTTTCAAGCTTTAACGGCGGAAGAAGCGGTAACAGGGGAAGATGTGCCCAGCCGTGCAGAATGTCTTATGATGTGTATGATAATGGTGCAAAGATTAATGACAGAAACAATAGCTATGCATTAAGTCCTAAGGATATGTGTGCATTACAGATACTTCCTGATGTTATAGACAGCGGAGTATATTCACTGAAAATCGAAGGACGTATGAAGAATGTAACATATGCGGCTATGGTAACACACATTTACCGCAAATATGTTGATATGTATCTTGAAAAGGGTCGTGATGGCTTCAAGGTAGATAAGCAGGATATGGATGACTTGTCTGATATATATAACAGAGGTGCATTTACAACAGGATATTATGACAGCGTCAAGGGAAAGAAGATGATGTCTCTTAGCCGTCCTAACCATATGGGAACTGAGTGTCTTAAGGTTGTGTCTAACAAGGCAGGAAGAATTATATTTAAGGCAATTAAGAATGTGAACAGGGGCGATGTGTTTGAGATTGATAAGGAACATTCTTTTGAGAGCGGTGCTGATGTGGCAGCAGGACAGACACTGGTTGTCAATCTCCCTAAGAAATATCCACTGTATGAGGGAAGAGTTGTCAACAGAATGAATAATGCCAGAATTAAGGCATATGTAGCGGATAGTTATGTCGGAACATCACCAAAGATTCATGTTGATATGAAGCTTGTTGTAAGAAAGAATGAGAATATATCACTCACTGTAATGTATAATAGAATTAAGAAGTCATGTACAGGAGAGATTGTTACCGAAGCACAGAGCCGTCCTGCATCAGAGGAGGAGCTTGTTAAGAATCTAAAAAAGACTGGTGATACATGCTTTGTAGTCGATAATACAGAAGTGGAACTTGACGGTGGAGTATTCGTTCCAGTTGGCTGGATTAAGGAATTAAGAAGAAATGTTCTTGAACAGCTTGAAACACATTTAAAGCACAGTCTTGTAAGAACTTATAATAAGCCGGATTGTGTTGAGGCGGATAACAAAGAAGAGATATTTAATGATAATAATTCTATAATAAGAAAATCTGTATATCTGCATAATATTAAGCATGTGAAGCAGGCAGCCTCAGTTTCAGGTGTACAGAGCATATATCTTGATTATAAGCTGATGTACGGATGCACAGATGATGAGTTAAAGAACTGTGTCTCATATTGTGAATCACAGGGAATGGACGTGTATGTTGTTCTTCCTCATATTCTTAAAGCTGATAAGTACGATAAGTTTAAGAAGCTTTGTGAGAAGACATCTGAATGTGGTATCAGCCGTTATGTGTGCAGGAATATTGAACAGATTGGATTTCTTGGAAGTGATAACTGTAAGAAATTATCTGGCAATGTGCATATTATCACAGACAGCAGCATATATATATTTAATGCATTTGCCAAAGATGAATTAAGAAAGCTGTGTGAAAAATCAGGTGTTATTCTCGACAGAATGACTCTTCCTCTGGAACTTACAGACAGGGAGATGATGCCTGTGACTGGCACAGATACGGAGCTTGTTGTATATGGCAGTGTACCGCTTATGGTTTCTGAGCAGTGCGTAAGAAAGACTTACGGAAGATGCGATGGAAACTGGGGAAGCGTGAAGCTTACAGGAGCTAAAGGCAATGAATATACGGTTAACAGTATGTGTGAATTCTGCTATACTGTTATGAACGGGGAAAAGCTCAATCTTACACAGGAGAATCTGGAAGATTTCTATAACTGTGTAATTCGTTATGAATTTGACGAAAGTGGAGCGGATGATATACAATTAGTTGTGTCTGATGGAGTAAGTGGTGGTACTACAGGACATTTTCATCAGGCTATTGACTAAGATTAAGTGACCTGGATAAAGGAGATTGCAATGCAGTCAGTTTTTATTGAACTTACGAAATACATTTTTGCATTTCTTATGGCTTTCTATGTTCTTTCTGCATACAGAGGGTCAATAATTCATAAGGAAGAGAAGAGAAAAGGTATATATATACAGCAGTATCTTATAATATTTGCAATACATTTTCTTGGATATTACGTTCTGTATATTATGAAGAATGATGTTAAGTATATAGTTTTTTACTTTGTACAGCTTATATATCTTATAGTGTTTATTGCGTTCTATTATATACTATATCCAAAGGCTTCAATGTTGCTTGTTAATAATATGTGCATGCTTATGTCGGTTGGCTTTATTATGATAGCAAGACTTAACTTTGACAAATGTGTCAAGCAGTTCGTTATTGCTGTGCTTGGAACGGTAATTATGTTCCTTGTTCCATGGCTTATTAAATCCGTCAAGAGCTTCAGAAGCTTTGGCTGGATATACTGTATTGCCGGACTTGTGCTGTTGTGTGCGGTTTTACTTGGCAATAAGGTATACGGAGCCAATCTTACACTGAGTATAGGAGCGTTTTCTGTACAGCCAGCGGAATTTGTCAAGATTCTGTATGTTATGTTTGTTGCATCTATGTTTAATAAGTCAACAACATTTAAACAGACATGTATTGTTACGGTATTTGCAGCACTGCATGTAATTATTCTCGTGCTTTCAACGGATCTTGGTGCTGCACTTATATTCTTTGTTGTGTATATTGCCATGCTTTATATTGCGACAAGAAAGCTTTCATATGCAGGAGCAGGACTTCTTGTGGGAGCGGGAGCATCAGTTGCTGCATATAAGCTGTTTTCACATGTAAGGGCAAGAGTTGTGGTATGGCGTAATCCATGGGAATATATTGATACGAGTGGATATCAGATATGCCAGTCTCTTTTTGCAATCGGTATGGGTTCATGGTTTGGATACGGACTGTGTCAGGGTATGCCGGATAAGATACCCGTAGCAGAGAAGGATTTTATGTTTTCTGCTATTACTGAAGAATTCGGACTTATATTCTCAATATCCTTATTCTTAGTGTGTCTTAACAATCTTATTCTTATGATGAATATAGCTTCAAGATGTAAGACTCTTTTCTATCGTCTTGTAGCTGTCGGGCTTGGAGTTACATATGGAGTGCAGGTGTTTTTAACTGTCGGAGGTGCAATCAAGTTCATACCGATGACGGGTGTTACACTTCCTTTTGTAAGTTACGGAGGAAGTTCAATATTGAGTTCACTTATAATGTTTGCACTTATTAATGGAATGTACAATATGAGACAGGATGAAGGTGACAGGAAAGATGGCAGAAAACAGAAAACAACCCAGACAAAGAAAAAAGCAAAACGTTCAGAGTGATATAGTAGATACAGAGAAGAAGAATTTAAGAAACAAAGAGACTAATATAATTGCATTCTTTTTTGTGGGACTCTTTGTTGCTGCAATTGTGTATTTGTGCGTGTTCAATATAAAGGATGCAGGAACGATTGTTAATAATCCGTATAACAAGAGAGTTGATAATCAGGAGAGCAAAGTTGTAAGAGGTGAGATATTAGCAGATGATGGAGATGTTCTTGCAACAACGCTTACAGATGATGAGGGCAACGAAACCCGTTATTATCCGTATGGGAATCTATTCTGCCATTCAGTTGGATTTACTTCTCTTACGGGAATGAAGACTGGAATAGAGCAGTCGCAGAATTATTATCTTCTCAGTGAGACGGATAATGTACTTGACCAGATAGGTAATGACCTGTCAGGTGGCAAGGCGAAGGGACATAATGTTACAACAACGCTTAATGTAGAACTTACACAGGCTGCATATAAGGCACTTGGCAATAATAAAGGTGCTGTTATTGTGATGGAACCATCTACAGGCAAGATTCTTACCATGGTATCAAATCCATCTTTTGATGCCAACGCTGTTAATACAGATTATGAAGAATGGATTACATATGACAGTGCTGATTCAGTGCTTTTAAACAGGGCAACGCAGGGACTATATCCTCCTGGCTCAACATTTAAAATAATTACAGCACTTGCATATATAAGACAGAATGAGAGTAATTATTATAATTATTCATATGATTGTGACGGACAGGCATATATATCAGGTGGGACTACTATAGCCTGCTTTGATCATACAGCACATGGGTATCAGGATTTAAGAAAAGCATTTGCTAATTCATGTAATTCTGCATTTTCTACGATTGGTGCCGGACTTAACAAGACATCTTTCATGAATCTGTGCAGTACATTCCTGTTTAATTCCAATCTTCCTGTAGGATTTGAGTATTCCAAGAGCACAATGGCTGTTACACAGGATTCTTCAATAAGCGAGATGCAGGAGACTGGTATCGGACAGGGCAGGACAATGATGACACCACTTCACAATCTGATGATTGCAGCGAGTGTTGCCAATGATGGTGTTATGATGACTCCTTATATTGTTGACAGTGTAAGTGACAGTGAGGGAAGAATGGTTGTCAAGAACAAACCATCGGCAGTTGGAACTGTGATGTCTGCGGAAGAAGCCGAGTATCTTACAGAATGTATGCGACAGGTTGTTACATCCGGTACAGGTTATGCCATGAAAAACTCATCATATGAAGCTGCTGGAAAGACAGGCTCTGCACAGTATGATGATTCTGAGAATTATCACAGCTGGTTTACGGGATTTGCACCATATGATAATCCACAGATTGCTGTGTGCGTAATACTTGAAGGTGGTTATTCAGGAGTTGCAAGTGCGCAGTATGTTGCAAAAGCTGTATTTGATACATATTTCGGATATTGATATTCCTGCCGGAAAATTGTATAATATGTTAAAGAATTTATTGAACGGTACAATTGATTTATTAAAGAAAGAAGAGGGGAAAAGCTATGAATAGTAATCGTATTAAAGTTACATTGTACAACAGAACATTTAAAGAAATAGACATGTCAGATTTTACAAGAATAACAGAAGGTCTGTTTTCTAACAGAGATGATATTGTGGCTATCAGTTTTCCAGAAGGAGTAGAGACAATAGCATCCAATGCTTTTGAGAATTGCAGAAGACTTGAAAAAGTTGAGTTTCCTGATTCGCTTAAGTTAATTGAGAGCGAGGCATTTATCAACTGTACAAGTCTTAAAGATGCTGATTACGGAAAGAACGTAACTGTTGCTCCGGATGCATTCAAAGGCTGTATTAATTTATAATCAGAATTATTGAGGTAAGAAGCCTTACGGGGCTTCTTATTTTTTATAGGCGTATCCGACTAAAAACTTGACAAATATTTCTTCATAATATAGGATTTCTTACAGTGGCCTGACTATGCGTTGGTGCTGTATACGTGGGCTTGCAAAAGATTTTAGAAATTCAGCACAGAAACGAGGAAGATAATGAGTAAGAAAAAGACATTTGTTACACTTGAACAGCTTAAGGAAATCGACAAGACATATCCGACTCCTTATCATCTCTATGATGAGAAGGGAATCAGAGAGAACGCTAAGAGATTAAAGGAAGCATTCTCATGGAATAAAGGATACAGAGAATATTTTGCTGTAAAGGCTACTCCTAATCCGTATATTTTAAAGATATTAAAGGATTATGGCTGCGGTGTTGACTGTGCATCTATGGCAGAGCTTATGATGGGCTATGCTCTTGATTATAAGCTGGAAGAGATTATGTTCTCATCTAATGATACTCCGGCAGAAGAGTATGCATATGCTAATAAGATAGGTGCTACTATCAATCTTGATGATATTACTCATATTGAGTTTCTTGATAAGATATTAGACGGTAAGTTCCCTGAAACAATGAGCTGCCGTTACAATCCGGGTGGATATTTCCAGCTTGGAACATCTATTATGGATAATCCTGGTGATGCCAAGTATGGTATGACACATGACCAGATTATTGAAGCATTTAAGATATTAAAGAGCAAGGGTGTTAAGCATTTTGGTATACATTCATTCCTTGCAAGTAATACTGTATCTAATGAATATTACCCAACACTTGCCAAGATTTTATTCGAGCTTGCAGTTGAGTTAAGAGACAAGACTGGTGCAGATATTAAGTTCGTAAACCTTTCAGGCGGAGTTGGTGTTGCCTACAAGCCGGAGCAGGAGCCTAATGATATTGCAGTTATCGGCGAAGGCGTACACAAGGTATATGATGAAGTACTTGGTGCTGCCGGAATGGGTGATGTAGCAATCTATACAGAGCTTGGAAGATTCATGCTTGCTCCATATGGCTGCCTTGTAACTAAGGCTATTCATGAGAAGCATATCTATAAGGAGTACATCGGAGTTGACGCCTGTGCGTCTAACCTTATGCGTCCTGCAATCTATGGTGCATATCATCATATTACTGTTGCAGGTAAGGAAGATGCTCCTTGCGACCACAAGTATGATGTCACAGGTTCTTTATGTGAGAATAGTGATAAGTTCGCAATTGACAGAATGCTTCCTAAGATTGATATGGGCGATTATCTTATTATTCATGATACAGGAGCACATGGTTTCTCTATGGGATACCAGTATAACGGAAAGTTAAGATCAGCAGAGCTACTTCTTAAGGAAGATGGCAGCGTACAGATGATCAGACGAGCAGAGACAATCAAGGATTACTATGCTACATTTGATTTCTGTGATGCATTAGATAAGTTGGATTTAAAATAAACGAGGTTTGATACATTGAAGAATTTAGGTTATATAGCAGGCGAGATTACAAAGGGAAAGAATCTTTCAGAGAATCTTTTGAAGTATGGCAATGGAATGTGTTCCATGTATAATGGACTTGGATTTATCAAAATGTCCATGAACTATTATACTGTGCTTGATATCGCAAGAGATTTACAGAATGATAAAGACCTTCTTAACATGGTTGACAGACTTAATGAGCTTGTTGGGTGTTATGTGGAGAATGATGAATGTGATGATTATGAGGCATTTAACGAACTCAATACATTCCGTGAACAGATTATTGAGATTATGGAAGTTATAACGGCTTATGTAGATAGATTAAGAATATATGAGCATGTTCTTAACAGGGTAGAGTACAGATTTAACGAAGGTGAACTTGATTACGACTACTATAATACCTATATGACTAATGAGATTATGCATTATATATTATCTGATAAGGATAATGTTGTTATTAATGGCAAGATTTCAGAGATAGTAGGACAGCTTCCTGTAAGAATGTTAAAGGACAGATTTTTCGAGCATATCAGAGATGCATTTACACTGTATCATGGTGCAGGGAAGGATTCGATAGATGATTTCTATTATACTTTAAGCACAAGTGCCATGCTTTCAGGTGAGGCAGGATTTGATAAGTTCCCGGATATCTATGATATATATAACACACTTGCGGGAGCTGACTACAAGAATATTGATAAAGATGAATATGTAAGACTTAAGGGTGCACTTGATATTGCAACTGAGAAGATGACAGATTACGCTGATGTATATGTGCTTCTTACACAGGTTGTCAATGATGCACTTACAGTAGTTCTTACAAGAAGAAATACACTTGACAGAATAGAAGAGATAGAGAGTGCCAAGAATGTTTTAAGTAAGACAAGAAATGCTTATATAACAGGCGAAAGCTTTGTAGATATTTCAGAGGATTTTGCTGCATTTGAAGGAAAGCAAGAAAGAATACTTGAGGTAGTATCATCTGGTGATTATGCAATAGAGTACAGTCTTGCTAACTTTGTGGACGAGCTTAAGGAATATAAGCTTTTATCTGCATATAATGCTTTGTCTAAGACACTTAAGTTACAGTCTGGCAGTGATTTCGTCAAACTTGAGTCAGAAGTGTTTGCTGAGATTCCTGATAATTCTTATGCTGATGAGACAGCAGAGAAGCTTATTATAGAGCTTGATGACAGCTTTAAGAGCATGAATGTAATGGTTAAGAGAGCTGTTATGGCGTCAGTGCTTTCAAGTCTTCCGGTATTCTTTAACAATACAGAAGAGATACAGACTTATATTAATAATTCTCTTATGCAGTGCAATGATGAAGCAGAGCAGAAAGCAGTTGTTGAGATTATTAAGGCGATGATAAGCGATAATTAATCAGATGTGCTGACGCATACGGGAAGTTTAGGTTTTCGGGGGATAGTAAGTTGAAGTGGTACAGGAATCTTTATCTTGGCGATAATGCCAAAAAAGCTAAATACAAGACATTTGGTCTTATCAGAAAGAACAGATTTACCATAGATACTTATATTATTGCGATTTCTGATAATCCTGATAATATTCTTGATATATATTCGGCAAATGTTCTTAAACAGCCACATTTTAAGAATAAGGCATACAGGGATAAGGTGCATGTTGTGGGACTTGCAAAGGGCAGAAATGAGGCTCTGGAGCTGGTAAGATGTATAGTTGATGACACATACTCCCATACAGGGGGAGTTGATATCGCAGGATATCTTAAATTTGGTACAGAATTAAGAAAAGATAACTGACAGATTGTTGGAAAGGTGGGGGCTATGCTACATGTTTTATTGCTTATACTTAAGATAACAGGCATAGTTATCGCATGTATCTTAGGTCTTGTCATACTTGTTGTGGCGGCAGTTCTTTTTGTGCCGGTAAGATACAGAGCTGACGCTGATTATCATGGGAAGTTCAAGGCACATGCGAAGGTGTCATGGCTGGGAATATTGAGATTACTCGTTTCGTATGATGAGGAACTTGAAGTAAAAGCAAAGGCACTTTTTATAACGATTTATAACAATGACGATAATAAAGAGAAATCTTCAAAGCATAAGAAGGCTGAGAAGAAAAAGTCAGAACATCCAGAAGAGAAAAATATTTTTTCTGTAAGTGATGAGGAAGCAAAGAAGCTTACTGAAAAAGAGGAAAAGCCACAGATTAAGATGGCCGAAGCAGTGAACGATGCTAGAGAAGATGCACAGGCTGTTAAGAATAATGCTGAAGATATCAAAGGGTCAGCGGAGAGTCTTAAAGAGGCTGTATCAGAAGATGAACCTGGGAATTCACAGAATAAGAGTTTCTTTGACAAGGTTAAGAGTAAATGCTTTGTAATATATACAAAGATTAAAGAGATAATAAAGCTTGTAAAGGATACAGTAAAGAAGGTTTCTGGAGCGGCTGACAGACTTAAAGAAAAAGTGAATAGGGCAAAAGAATTTGTGACAGATGAGGATAATAAGGCACTTTTTCATTTTCTTGTGGAACAGTTAAAGGTGCTTATTAAGATTATAAGACCTAAGAAATACAGAATTAATGCAAGAATCGGATTTGAAGATCCGGCAACAATGGGAAAGGTTCTTGCTTATGTTTCGATTTTTTACGGAATGTCAGAAGTTGATTTTTCTTTAGAACCTGTATTTGGAGAAGATGTTAAGGAAGGAAGTATATTCCTGAAAGGAAATATCCGTATATTTTCAGTGCTTGTGATAGTGTTAAGAGTGTATAGAAATGAACATTTTAAAAAGTTTATTTCCAGATAGAGAAGATTATGTTATAATGTTAACAGATCTTCGTAAAACAAGGAGGGATTTTATGGCAGATAATAATTTTGATTCAACAGTGGCATCACTTTTTAAAGGGATGGATGCATTTATATCAGCTAAGACAGTCGTTGGAGATGCTGTTACGGTTAATGATACAATTATTCTTCCACTTGTTGATGTTTCATTCGGAGTTGGAGCAGGAGCATTTGCAGGGGACAAGAAGAACAATGCAGGCGGTGGAATGACTGGAAAGGTTACACCAAGCGCAGTTTTAGTTATCCAGAATGGTGCAACCAAGCTTGTTAATATTAAGAATCAGGATACAGTAACCAAGATTCTTGATATGATTCCGGATATCATTGATAAATTCAAGGGCAAGGATGAAAAGGTTGTTACTGACGCGGACATTGATGCCGCAATAGAAGATGCAGCAGAGTAGTTTTTCATAACTGGAGAGAATGTGCATATTATATAACATACATGTTAAGGAAGTATATATATGTGCAGACTGCTTGGTTTTATATTCTTCTGGATTGCTGTAGGCATGATAATTACAATGTTTATAATGGACAATGTATTCTTATGTGTATGCATAATAATTACGTTGCTTGTTGTAGGATATAACATGTTCTGTCAGTAGCTGGAACAATATATTGTAGTTTTGAGAAAATTTTGATGAAATTTCTTGAAAAATGTGTTGCAAAATATTTTCTTATCTGATACAATAATTTCTGTTGTGGGTAAATTACCCAATACCGGTAAGGAGGTGTTATTGAAATGGCTAAATGTGCAATTTGCGAAAAAGGTCCTCACTTTGGTAATGCAGTGAGTCATTCTCATAGAAGATCTAATAAGATTTGGAATGCTAATGTTAAGTCTGTTAAAGTTAAGGTTAACGGAAATGCTAAGAAGATGTATGTTTGTACTTCATGCTTACGTTCTGGTTTAGTTGAGCGTGCATAATCTATGAGCTTTAAAGTTAATACCAGTATATTAAGGTGAATTGCGTAAAACGTGATTCACTTTATTTTTTAGATACTCATTTGATAATCAAAGTTTAATAAAGAATATGAAAATGTGTTTATTTTTCCTCGGAAAGATAGTATAATATTTGTGCTATTTATATACATATTTTTATGTAAAGTTTGACTGCGCGAAACTTGCATCCGGTTTATGGGTGTTAACAAATACAAGACGCAGTATTGGAGGACTATCTATGAAGGGAACTTTGGAGAATAAACTTGGAAAAGTTTCAATTGATTCAGAAGTTATTGCACAGTATGCAGGTTCTACAGCAGTTGAGTGCTTTGGAATCGTAGGTATGGCTGCTGTAAGCATGAAAGACGGACTTGTAAAGCTTCTTAAGGGAGACAGCCTTACAAGAGGAATCAGTGTAGTTATAGATGAGAATAATCTTATTGAGATTGATTTTCATGTTATTATTTCTTATGGTGTAAGCATTGCTGCAGTAGCAGATAATCTTATCGAGAATGTTAAGTATAAAGTGTCAGAATTTACCGGCCTTGAGATTAAGAAGATCAACATTTATGTTGAAGGCGTAAGAGTAATTGATTAATTGGAATATTGTTATAATGCTTAATTGCAGAATGGAGGATAATCGTGGCAACTAATACAATAGATGCAGCACTTGTGCAGAAGATGTTTCTTGCAGGAGCTAAAAACCTTGAGTCTAAGAAAGAATGGATTAATGACCTTAATGTATTCCCTGTACCAGATGGTGATACAGGTACTAACATGACTCTTACAATTATGTCAGCAGCTAAGGAAGTAAGCGCTATTGCTAATCCTAATATGGAGAATCTTTCTAAGGCTATTTCATCAGGTTCTTTAAGAGGAGCAAGAGGTAACTCTGGTGTTATCTTATCACAGCTCTTAAGAGGATTTACTAAAGAGATGAAAGGTACTAGCGAGATTACAGTTGAGACACTTGCACTTGCAACAAGCAGAGCTACAGAGACAGCTTACAAGGCGGTTATGAAGCCTAAGGAAGGAACAATTCTTACTGTTGCTAAGGGGGTTTCTGATAAGGCTGCTGAGATTGCATCACAGACAGATGATATTGAAGAAGCAATGCATATTATTATAGAGCATGCAGAATATGTACTTTCCAAGACACCTGATATGCTTCCTGTTCTTAAAGAAGCAGGCGTTGTAGACTCAGGCGGACAGGGATTTGTTGTAGTTCTTAAGGGAATGTATGATGCTCTTACAGGAAAAGTTACAGATTTTTCATTAACAGAGGCTAAGCCTGCTAAGGAAGAGACTGCTCCTGGAGCTGGAAAGGGTGCTGCAGTAGAAAATGTAGAGATTAAGTACGGATATTGCACCGAGTTCATTATTATGCTTGAGAAGGAATTTGACGAGAAGACTGAGGCAGACTTCAAGGCATTCCTTACATCTATAGGTGATTCTATAGTATGTGTAGCTCTTGATGATATTGTTAAGGTTCATGTTCATACTAACCATCCTGGTCAGGCATTTGAGAAGGCATTGGAGTATGGTCAGCTTACTAAGATGAAGGTTGATAATATGAGAGAAGAACATAACCAGAAGGTTGTTGCACAGTCAGAACTTCAGGTTGCAGCAGCTAAAGAGGCTATGGAGAAGAATGCTGCAACTGAAGTAAAGAAGGCTGAGCCAGCTAGAGACTTTGGATTCATCACAATTGCACCGGGAAACGGAATCGCAGAGATATTCAAGGGACTTGGTGTTGATGAAGTTATTGAAGGCGGTCAGACAATGAACCCTTCAACAGAAGATATTCTTAATGCAGCAGATAAGATTAATGCCAAGACAATATATGTTCTTCCTAATAATAGCAATATTATTCTTGCAGCTAATCAGGCAGCATCAATTGTTGAGGATAAGGAACTTATAGTTATCCCTACCAAGACAGTACCACAGGGAATTACAGCTATGATTAACTTTGAGACAACACGCAGTGCTAAGGATAATGGCGATGCGATGACGGATAGTCTTTCAACAGTTAAGTCTGGACAGCTTACTTATGCTGTAAGAGATACATCAATTGACGGCAAGGAGATTAAGAGGGATAATTACCTTGGATTAGGTGATAAGGGACTTGCTGCAGTTGGAACTGATATGGATGCAACTTTACTTGAGATGATTGAGTCAATGATGTCAGATGAAGCTGAACTTATAAGCGTTTACTATGGAGCAAATGTTGAAGAAGCTGCTGCCGAGGCAGTTGTTTCCAAGATTGAAGAGAAGTTCCCTGATGTAGATGTTGAACTTCAGTTTGGTGGACAGCCAGTTTATTATTATATTGTATCTGTTGAGTAAGAATTATGAATATAACAGAATTAAAGGGGATCGGCACTAAGACAGCTGAGAATTTTAACAGGCTTTCGGTATACACAGTATCGGATCTCGTGGGGTTATACCCACGGGATTACGATGTATACCATGAGCCTGTTTTTGTTAAAGATATAAGCTATGAATCAGAGCATACAGAAGTTGCTATTGAAGGACAGGTGTGTAAAAGTCCTGATTTATACGGAAGCGGCAGACTTAAGATATTAACTGTAACGATAAAGGATTATAATGGTGATTCTATAAAATGCAGCTGGTATAATATGCTGTTTTTAAAGAATACATTGAGGCTTGGAGCAAGATATGTATTCAGAGGAAGGCTTGTTAATAAAAGAGGATGGTTATTAGAGCAGCCTAAAATGTATACACTAGCCCAATACAAGGAGCTTCAGGGAACGCTGCAGCCTATATACACGCTAACTAAGGGTCTTACTAACAATACTGTTACAAAGGCAGTTGCACAGGCACTTGAAAAGTACAGTACAGGACTTGAAAAGGAATACATACCTGATTATATAAGAAAGAGATATTCGCTTGCCGAGCATAATTTCAGCGTTGTTAATATACATTTTCCTAAGACAATGGAAGAATATGTGCAGGCAAGACATAGACTTGCGTTCGAGGAATTCTTTCTGTTTACGCTGGCAACTCTTTCGCTAAAGAGTGCTAATGAGAGAATACCGAACAGCTATGTCATACCGGAAAGTAAGGAAAAGGACAGGTTTCTTGCGAGTCTGTCGTATTCACTTACCAATGCACAGTTAAGGACTGTGTCAGAGGTTGCTGCTGATATGTCTGGTGAACATCTGTGCAGCCGCCTGATACAGGGTGATGTAGGCTCAGGAAAGACGGTTGTTGCGACACTTGCACTGATTAATACTGTTATGGCAGGGTATCAGGGAGCATTAATGGCACCTACAGAAGTTCTTGCGAGACAGCATTATGAATCACTCGCTAAGGGCTTTGAAAAGGCAGGTCTGGATATTAAAGTTGAACTGCTTGTCGGTTCAATGACTGCAAAACAGAAAAGAGAAGCATATGCAAGGATTGCAGATGGAACTGCCGGAATAATAGTAGGAACACATGCACTGATACAGGAAAAAGTTGAATATAAAGAACTTGCGCTTGTCATAACAGATGAACAACACAGGTTCGGAGTCAACCAGAGAAGAGAACTTTCACAGAAAGGAAAAAGTCCGCATATTCTTGTAATGAGTGCGACTCCGATTCCAAGAACTCTGGCAATTATCCTGTACGGAGACCTTGATATATCGATAATTGATGAGATGCCAGCGAACAGACTCCCAATCAAGAACTGCGTTGTGGACGAAAGCTACAGACCAAAGGCATATACATTTATACAGAAGCAGGTTGCCTCTGGCAGACAATGTTATATAATATGTCCGATGGTTGAGGATAGCGAGGCGATTGAGGTAGAAAATGTTGTAGATTACACGGCAATGCTTAAGAAAGAGCTTCCGGATATAAGAATTGAATATCTTCATGGCAAGATGCGCCCGTCGTTAAAGAATGAGGTTATGGAAAGATTTGCAGCACATGAAACAGATGTGCTTGTGTCAACCACTGTTATTGAGGTTGGAGTAAATGTGCCTAATAGCACTGTCATGATGGTTGAGAATTCGGAAAGATTCGGACTTGCGCAGCTTCATCAGTTAAGAGGCCGTGTCGGACGAGGAGAATATCAGTCGTATTGTATATTTGTTACGGGTAATAAGTCAGAGAAGATAAGAAAACGACTGGAAATCCTTAATAAATATAATGACGGATTCAAGATAGCGGAGGAAGATTTAAGACTGCGAGGGCCGGGAGATTTCTTCGGGGTAAGGCAGAGTGGTGATTTTGATTTCGGAATAGCAGATGTATTTACTGATGCAAAGACTTTAAAGGAAGCGTCTGACGCTGCAAAAGATATGTTAAAGAAAGACCCTGAATTAAAGCTTGAAGATAATGTGTATCTTAAGCAGAAGGTTGCAGAGTATACTATTAAATGTTTAGAAAAGATTAATCTGTAAAGGAGATGTATGCACATGAGACAGATGGAATTCACAATGAGCAGACCTAATCTTGTTAAACCGGGAGATGAGGTTGATATTACGGAGGGTAAGCTTCCGAGCAGCTATTATTATACAATAGAGCCGGCAGTTGCAATGTCAGGAAACTACTCAACTCCGGACAGATTAAAGTCAAGACATGGTGTAGTCAAAGAGGTAGGAGAGACAAGCAGGGGCTATTATGTGCTTGCGGAATTTGATGAATAATTACAATTAAATGCAGAATAAAAATAATGCCTTTTACATATATTTTTTACAAGTATATGCGGAAGGCATTATTTTTATATGCACCGCCTTAATAGCAGGGAGGAATGTATGTCTGACGGAAAGGAAAACACAAGCTTTAATCTGTACGAAGATATAAAGAAACGGACTAACGGGGAGATATATCTTGGAGTGGTTGGACCTGTACGAACAGGAAAATCAACATTTGTAAAGAGGTTCATGGACTTATGCGTAATACCAGAGATTGCGGATGCCAATGAGAAGCAGCGCACAATTGATGAACTGCCACAGAGCAGCGCTGGAAGTACGATTATGACTACTGAACCAAAGTTCATACCGGGTGAGAGTGCTGCAATCTGCATGGCTGATGATATCAAGATTAAAGTGCGTGCGATTGACTGCGTGGGATTCATGGTTGACGGGGCAATGGGAGCTGAGGAGAATGGCAAGGAAAGAATGGTTAATACTCCGTGGTCGAAAGAACCCATTCCATTCTCAATGGCGGCACAGATTGGAACAGAAAAGGTAATTGAGGAACATTCGACAATAGGAGTTGTTGTGACAACGGATGGCTCATTTACAGGAATAGAGCGGGATAATTATGTCAAGGCAGAGCAGATGGCAATAGATAAGCTTAAGAAGATTTCAAAGCCATTTGTTATCATATTAAACTGCGTTAAGCCTTATGCGAAGGAGTCTGTCCGGCTTGCAGAATCCATGAAAGAAAAGTATGGTGTAAATGTATACGCCCTTAACTGTGAGCAGCTAAGAAAAGAAGATGTTGACAGGGTTATATCGGGTGTCCTTAAGGAATTCCCTGTGTCACAGCTTGATTTCTATGCACCTGCGTGGGTTGAAGTACTGGAATCGTCACACTGGCTTAAGACACATATAGTAGATGCGGCACTTGAGATTCTTAGTGATATTAATGTTATGAAGGATGCATATCGTGAATGGAATAATACATGCGAGTACATAGAAAAGGTTGACGTAAGAAAGGTTGATATGTCAACAGGAAGGATTGAGATAGAATTTAAGCTTTCAAAAGATCTGTATTATAAGATATTAAGTGAACTTACCGGAACGCAGATTAACAATGAGCATGAGCTTATAGATATGATAAAGTCTCTGTCAGACAAGAAGAATGAACTGGGTAGCTTTGGAGATGCAATAAGTGAGGTTAACCTTAATGGATTTGGCGTTGTCACTCCGTCAAAGGAGAATATTGAACTTGATGAGCCGGTCGTAATCAAGAATGGCAACAAATATGGTGTTAAGATTAAAGCTAAAGTACCGTCTATCAATCTGCTGAAGACTGAGATAATGGTTGAGATTGCACCGATTGTCGGAAGCAAGAATCAGGCGGATGATCTGATTGAATACATTAAGGGCAATATGAAGGATAATCCTGATGGAATCTGGGATACCAATATATTTGGAAAGACAATAGAACAGATTGTATCAGACGGAATATATGAAAAGACACATAATATGACAGCGGAGAGCATGGGAAAGATTGGTGATACACTTGAAAAGGTGATGAACGAGAATTCGGGACTTGTGTGTCTTATTGTGTAAAAAACACTTTATTTAGTGCGTGGACTATGGTAAAATACAGAATATATCTGTATGTGATAACCAAGGAGGATACACACATTATGAGTAAGAAAGTAGAAGATTATGTAAGAAGCATACCTGATTTTCCAGAACCAGGTATTATATTCAGGGATGTAACAAGTGTTATACAGAGCCCTGAAGGATTAAAGCTTGCGATAGACGGAATTACAGATCTTATCGGCGATACTGAGTTTGATGTTGTAGTCGGACCGGAATCAAGAGGATTTATATTTGGCGTTCCTGTTGCATATAATACAGGCAAGGGCTTTGTTCCTGTAAGAAAGAAAGGAAAGCTTCCATGTGAAACCATATCAGCAGATTATGAGCTTGAATATGGCACAGCTACAATAGAGATGCACAAGGATGCAATTGCTCCTGGACAGAAGGTTATTATTGTTGATGACCTTATTGCTACAGGCGGTACAACAGAAGCTATAATTAAGCTTATTGAACAGCTTGGCGGCGAAGTTGTCAAAGTTATATTCCTTATCGAACTTGAAGGTTTTAATGGAAGAGATAAGATTGCCGGATATGATGTTGAATCAGTAATTAAATACCCAGGTAAATAATTAATCGGGCTGCTTTATTATATAAAGCAGCCTTTTTAAGATTGATAACAGGAGGCGGATATGGCGACACCACACAATGAAGCACAGGCAGGAGATATAGCAAAGACAGTTCTTATGCCGGGAGATCCTTTAAGGGCAAAGTATATAGCAGATAATTATCTTACAGATGTAAGCTGCTTTAATACGGTCCGTAATATGTTAGGATTCACAGGTACCTACAACGGATGCAGGGTATCTGTTATGGGGAGCGGAATGGGAATGCCTTCGATGGGAATATATTCATATGAATTATATAATGTATATGATGTGGATAATATTATAAGAATCGGCTCAGCGGGAGCATTTGATGATGACCTTAATCTTATGGATATTGTACTTGGAATGGGATCATGCACTGATTCTAACTTTGCAGCACTGTACAATCTTCCGGGCACATATGCACCAATAGCTGATTTTACGCTTTTAAAGACAGCATATGATGTTGCAGAAGAGAAACATCTTCCGGTTAAAGTCGGTAATGTACTGGCATCAGATGTGTTCTACAATGATGACGAGGCAACCAATGACAGATGGAAGAAAATGGGAGTGCTTGCTGTTGATATGGAGTCGGCAGCACTGTATATGACTGCTGCCAGATGCAGAAAGCATGCACTTACTATTCTTACAATAAGTGACCACCTCTATAGGGGTGAGAAGCTGTCAGCACAGGAGAGACAGACAGGATTTACCAATATGATGGAGACAGCTCTTGAAACTGCAGTTAGATTGCAGAATAACAGGTAGATGGAGGATTTATGACTAATACAGATTTGGAGATTATTGTTTTTGTTCTGACAGCTGTTGCAATCGGCGTGTATGTATGTGTGAGCAGCAGTGTTAAGCGTAAGAAAGCAGCAGAGAATGCCATAAAGAAAGCATGGGGCAGACGGGCTGTATACAAAGGAACAGATGAGAGCTTTGAATATATATCACATTATGCCAAAGCCAACCCGAGTGAATCCATGATAGATGACATAACATGGAATGATCTTGGCATGGATGAAGTATTTAAGGGAATCAATAATACTAATTCATCTGTTGGACAGGAATATCTGTATAAGATGTTAAGAGAACCTGTGGCAGATGCAGAAAAGCTTCGCAAACTGGACAGACTTGCGGATGAATTCACGGCTAATGAAAAAGAAAGAATCACAATCCAGAAGATATTCAGGAATATGGGAAAAAGCCGTAAGATTGCGGTTACGGATTACATAGGTTATATAATGGATATAGAGCAGGGAAGCAATCTTGTGCATTATTTCGCATGGGTATTTCTTATAGCTTCAATTCTTGTTACTGTTCTTGTAACTCCGGTGCTTGGAATATGGCTTATAATTGCATCATTAGCATTTTCAATAATTACTTATTACAAGTATAAGGCTAAGATTGAGAATTATTTCAAATGTATCAATGTTATCACTAAGATGGCATCTGCTTCAGAAGATATATGTGAAAGTAATATAAGTTTTCTTGAACCAGAGTGTAACAGGCTTAAAGATATATTAAAGAGCTTTTCTAAAGCGACGAAAGGCTCATGGATGATTGAGTCAGGCAATGTTGATGGTTCAATCGGAGAAGTTGTGCTTGATTATCTCAGAATGATAACACACATGGATATCGTAAAGTTTAACAAGATGACAAAGCTTATAACTGCCAAAAGTGAGGATGCATATAACCTTGTTGATACACTTGGATTCATAGAGGCATCAATTGCTGTTGCATCTTTCAGGGAAAGCCTGCCGTTTTATTGTAAGCCTCAGTTTGTGGATAATACTAATAACCTTAGCGTTAATGAAGTATACCATCCGCTTATAGATAATCCTGTGTGCAATTCAATAACAACTAAAGGAAATGTTCTCCTTACAGGTTCTAATGCGTCAGGTAAGTCAACATTTTTAAAGACAATAGCAATCAACAGTATTCTTGCACAGACTATAGGAACAAGTCTTTCTAAAGAATACAGAGCTCCTGTATACAGGATATATTCTTCAATGGCATTAAGGGATGACCTTGCTAATTCAGACAGTTATTATATTGTTGAGATTAAGTCGTTAAAGAGAATTCTTAATGCAGTTGGCAAAAATGGCAGACCGGTTCTGTGCTTTATTGATGAGGTGCTTCGTGGAACTAACACTGTTGAGAGAATTGCGGCATCATCAGAGATATTAAAGAATCTTAATACAGACAGGGCGTTGTGTTTTGCAGCAACACATGATATTGAGCTTACATCAATACTTAGGGACTGTTACAGCAACTATCATTTTCAGGAGGAGGTTACTGAAGATGAAGTTAAGTTTGACTATAAACTGTATGACGGACCGGCAACAACAAGGAATGCGATTAAGCTTCTTAATGTCATAGGCTATGATAAGAATATAATTAAAGGAGCAGAACAGCGTGCAATGCATTTCCTGACAGATGGAAAATGGAAATCTTGATAAATGTTGTTTCTTGTGATATTATATATTATTGCGAAGGCTTTTATTATAATTCGTGGAGGTAATAGTATGGTTGGGTTAGTTAGCGTGCTTGTGGGTGAGATAGCTTACGAAGCGGTTAGATTTGTTATAATGCTTGCGTTACTGGTATTAGCAGTATTTGTAGGTGGTAAACTCCGCAAGGCAGCAGATGCCAGAAAGGTAGCTAAGATGGCTGCATCGGAGAATAAAGAGAAAGAGATTACTGAATAATCAGGAGGAAGTAAAAGTGCAGTACAGAGGTGTGAATGAATTAAGAAGATTATACCTTGATTTCTTTGAGAGCAAGGGACATTTGAAGATGAAGAGTTTTTCTTTAGTTCCACATAATGATAACAGTCTGCTTATCATTAATTCAGGTATGGCTCCACTTAAGCCATATTTTACAGGACAGGAGATTCCACCAAGAAGAAGAGTTACAACATGTCAGAAGTGTATAAGAACAGGTGATATCGAGAATGTAGGTAAGACAGCAAGACATGGTACATTCTTCGAGATGCTTGGTAACTTCTCATTTGGTGATTATTTCAAGGATGAAGCTATTCACTGGTCATGGGAGTTCTTAACAGAGACTGTCGGACTTGATCCGGACAGATTATATCCATCTATATATCAGGATGATGATGAAGCATTTGACATATGGAACAAGGGAATCGGTATTGCACCTGAAAGAATATTCAGATTCGGTAAGGAAGATAACTTCTGGGAGCATGGAGCAGGTCCATGTGGTCCATGTTCAGAGATATATTATGACAGAGGTGAGAAGTATGGCTGTGGCAAACCGGGCTGTACAGTAGGATGTGATTGTGACAGATATATGGAAGTATGGAATAACGTATTCTCTCAGTTTAACAATGACGGACATGGTAATTACACAGACCTTATCCAGAAGAATATTGATACTGGTATGGGTCTTGAAAGACTTGCAGTTGTTGTTCAGGATGTTGATTCTATCTTTGATGTTGATACATTACAGGCACTTCGTAACAAGGTATGCGAGATGGCTGGTGTTACTTATAAGGAAGATGAGAAGCAGGATGTATCTATCCGTGTTATCACAGACCATATCCGTTCAGTAACATTTATGGTAAGCGATGGAATTATGCCGTCTAACGAAGGCAGAGGCTATGTTTTAAGAAGACTTTTAAGAAGAGCTGCAAGACATGGAAGACTTCTTGGAATAGAAGGGAAATTCTTGTCTAAGCTCTGTGAGACTGTAATAGAAGGCTCTAAGGACGGATATCCTGAATTAGAGGAGAAGAGAACATTTATTACTAAGGTCATCTCAGAGGAAGAGGATAAGTTTAATAAGACTATTGACCAGGGCTTAAGCATTCTTAATGATATGGAAGCTGAGCTTGCTTCTAAGGGTGAAAATGTATTATCAGGAGCGGACGCATTCAAGCTCTATGATACTTATGGATTCCCTATTGACCTTACTAAGGAGATTTTTGAGGAAAAGAATATTACAATTGATGAAGCCGGATTTAATGCAGCTATGGAAGAGCAGAGAGTCAAAGCAAGAAATGCACGTAAGGTAACTAATTACATGGGCGCAGACGCAACTGTATATGATGAGATAGATCCTGCAATAACAAGCACATTTGTTGGATATGACATGCTCACTAACGAATCTAAGATTACAGTTCTTACAACAGAGGAAGAGGTTGTTGACGCCTTATCAGAGGGTGATAAGGGAACTGTTATCGTAGATGAGACTGTATTCTATGCTACCATGGGTGGTCAGGAAGGCGACAAGGGAGTTATTAAGACATCCGAGGGCGAATTCACTGTTGAGACTGCCATCAAGCTTAAGGGTGGCAAAATCGGACATGTTGGTGCTATGACTAAGGGCATGATGAAGGCTGGTGATACTGCTGCAATGTCAGTTGACCCTGCCTACAGAGCAGATACATGCAAGAATCACAGTGCAACACACCTTCTCCAGAAGGCTTTAAGAACTGTTCTTGGCGATCATGTTGAGCAGAAGGGCTCTTATGTTGATCCTGACAGATTAAGATTTGACTTTACACATTTCCAGAGCATGACTAAGGAAGAGCTTGCTAGGGTTGAGGATATCGTTAATGAAAAGATTGCAGAGGCAATTCCGGTTGTCACTGATGTAATGACAATTGAGGAAGCCAAAAAGACCGGAGCTATGGCACTTTTCGGTGAAAAATATGGTGAGAAGGTAAGAGTAGTTTCTATGGGAGATTTCTCTAAAGAATTCTGTGGTGGTACTCATGTTGCCAATACTGCCAATATCAGACTTTTCAAGATTGTATCTGAGGCTGGTGTGGCAGCAGGCGTAAGAAGAATTGAGGCTCTTACAGATAAGGGCGTTATGAAGTATTATGCCGGTCTTGAAAAGACTATTGAGGAAGCAGCTAAGGCAGCCAAGACAGAGCCTGTACAGCTTGTTAAGAAGATTACAGCTATGAATGATGAGATTAAGTCTCTTATGAGCGAAAATGAAAAGCTAAAGGCAGAGCTTGCCAACAATGCCCTCGGAGATACAGCAGGAGATATCAAGGAAGTCAACGGAGTTAAGTATATCGCAGCTAAGGTTGACGGCGTTGATATGAATGAATTAAGAAACCTTGGTGATAAGTTAAAGGGTGAGATTGGTTCAGGCATTGTTGTTATCGTCAGTGCACAGGGCACAGACAAGGTAAGCGTTATCGCAATGGCAACAGATGATGTTATTGCAAAGGGTGCCCATGCCGGTAACCTTATTAAGGCACTTGCTCCTATTGTTGGAGGAGGCGGTGGCGGCCGCCCTAACATGGCTCAGGCTGGTGGTAAGAATCCGGCAGGAATAAATGAGCTTATTGCTAAAGTACCTGATACAATTCTTTCACAGATTGGATAATTAAGGGTTGACGATTCTGAAAAATATGATATAATATTTTATGTGCGATTAGCAAATACCCTATTTATGTAGTTTGCGCACAATTTGCAACAGAAGGGTGGTCAGGAAGTAGTATGTCAAATGTCATCGTTAAAGAAAACGAGTCTTTAGATAGCGCATTACGCAGATTCAAGAGAAACTGTGCTAAGGCAGGCATTCAGCAGGAAATTCGTAAGAGAGAACATTACGAGAAGCCAAGCGTAAGACGTAAGAAGAAGTCAGAAGCAGCTAGAAAACGTAAGTTCAACTAATAATATTTTTGACATGAGGGAGCGGTGTATTTCACCGCTCTTTTTTGTTTTTTGGGGTGTTGCTTTCATAGCTGTTTTATTTGTCTTAATTTTGTCTCATTCGTATGATATAATTCTGATAACAGTTCAGAACTAATAATTTTAGTAAGAATAATTACAATTGTTTTTAATACATTACAGGATATTTAGTAAAAAAGGAGATTGTATTATGCCAGGTAAGGATGTTGTTAATGCTGTTGAGAAGGAATTTGGTGTTGAAGGTTCCACACATAAGGCTCATTTTAAGCAGGAAATTGAGGATGCTAAAAAAGACAGCGAAAAGTTTAAAGCAGAAATGAAAGTAAAAAATACAAAAGCTTTTATTAATAAGTCCATTGATGAGATAAAAAAGCTTGAAGCGGAACAGGTTGAATTAAAAGAAAAATATAAAAATATAAAAAAGCAGATAGATGAATTGAAAATAGAAAATTCAAAGCATAAAAATACAATTAAGAATTCTAATATAGATACAGGAAGTATTTCTAATAGCATAGAAAATAAAATAATTGAGCATAGTTCTTGGGACAATGCTGTATATAATGTGAAAAATGATTCTAAAAAGATTAATGATTGCTATGAAATATTCAGAAGTACAGGTAAACCTAATACATCGAATGCATATATGGATATGCTTGGGGCAATTGCTAATTTACAGACAGCATATAATAAAACAAATATTGAAAAAATAGCATATAATAATAATGGTAGTAAGGATAAACTGATAAAGCAATTAGATAATACATTAAAATTCGTAGATAACTATATACTGAAGAAGACAGGTGAAGGATATCCAAGTAAATGGAGGATAAGGGGCATTGGCAATACAAGGTTAGCGGCTGCTCAAAGTATGGCGGAGAGCATAAGGAACATGATTAAGCACATCAATAAAGTGCCTAAATACGAAGACATTAAAAGAGAAGAATTTATAGAAGAACAAAATGACAAACTAATTGACCAAGATGGAGTTATTAATGACTCACAGATAATAATTAATGAGAATAATAGTAAGTTAAAAGGACTTACGCAGGAATTAGATGCATGTGAAAAATCAATTAAGAATAATAAAACGAAGATAAGTGAATTAAAGAATGGCATTGAGACAGTAAATCTAATTGGTGATACAGGTCTATCTTTAAAGAATATCATTGATAAATATAGCAAATTGCAGAGCATAGCAAGAGAGAATGCAACGAACGAGCTCAAAACACATAAAGAAGAGCAGAAGATACAGAAGGAGCAGCGAAAGAAACAGAAAGAGCAGGAGGAAGTATGGAAGAAGGAGGATGATACTCTTAAGAAGCTTAAAGAAGAATACGAAATATGTGAAATAGCTAAAAAAAGGATCAGAGGTGCCATAAAGGAAAATAAGAAATTAAATGTAGAAAAAGAGGATATCAGGAAAAAGATTGATGAATACAATGCTCTGCGGTTTGAGGCTGCTGATGTAGCTGAAGGTCTTAATCCTAAAATGGCAAAATTTTCTAACTATTATGATGACATAATGAAACAATATGAAGATTCTTCTAAGGGGGAATTTTCTATTGCTGCTGAAAAGCTGGAAGCACTTAATGATAAATTTTTGTATATTGATACTTATTATTCAAAATTGTCTAAGGAAGAGAGAAAATCGATGAGAGATTCCATGCAGGAGGCTTATGAGGCTGTAACAGAATACATGAAAACGCTTAATCCTAAAAAAAGCAGGGTTGACAGGCATCAATATGAAACAATGACAAAGGTTATTGATTATATTGAAGATATGAGTATTGATATGAAAAACTATCATAATAAAATAGTGCAATATAAAAAAGACCGTGAATATATTACGAAACTGGGAATAAGGGAGAGTGAGATTGAAGGCAAGATTAAAGAAAATGATATAATTGTCAAAAACAGTTATAAAGATATAAATAAATATGGTAAAACACATGAAAGGACCGGCATGCAGATAAAGAATCTTGAAGCAAAGATTAAATATAGAGACTATTCAGGCAATAATGTGAATAAAAGCAGTGCCAAGGCGCATACAATGTAAAAATGTTTAGTGGAAGCGGGCTCTATGGGTGAGTCTATCAATAGCGTAATAATGCTTGGGCAGATGTGTAATCTTAGCAGAGATGTTGTTGCAGGACTTCCTGTTATATCAATGCTTGGTGACTGTGAGATTTTTATCGAGAATTACAAGGGGATACTTGAGTATACGAGTGAGTATCTCAAGATATCCACAAGGCTTGGCAATATCAGAGTGAGTGGAAGCAATCTTGTAATATACCATATGAATCAGGATGAAATTCTTCTTAAGGGGTGCATTGGTAAAGTTTCTCTAAAAGGAGAGGCTGATGAAAAGGATACATAATTATATTGTTATTGAAATATCCGGCTGGGAGCGGGAAAGATTCGTGAATCTGTGCTGCAGGTGCGGGATTACATTATATAACTGCCAGTGCGTGAAAGAGACAATAAGGGCGAGAATAACAAGACAGGATTATTTTCAGACTAAGGAATTAAGGAGAAAATGTCATGTTCATATTAAAGTGGTAAAGAAGCATGATATAAAGTTCCTTTTTGCAAGATATAGGAGAAATTATTCGATAATTGCTGGCTTTGCAACTGCATTTATACTGATGTTCATTGCCAGCAGATTCGTGTGGAGTATTGAGTTTGACGGTAATTTCATATATACAGATGATTTAATGCTTAGGTTTCTAAAAGAGCATGGCACCAGCACAGGTGACAAAGTTAAGAATATAGATACAGAAAATATCGAGAAGGCAATAAGAGATGAATTGTCGCAGGTTACATGGGTTAATGCAAGAATTGAGGGGAATATTTTGAAAGTCAGCATTGATGAGTCTAAAGCTGATGAGTTGGAGATTAAAAATGCTGATGGCAACATTGTATCAGGTTATTCGGGCATTGTTGAGTATATTATAACGAGGAGTGGAACACCAAAAGTCACTGTCGGTGATGAAGTGTCTGAGGGTGATATGCTTGTTGAGAATACTCTGTATGTTCCTGATGATTATGAGGAGAACATACAGGAATTCCAGACACAGGCACAGGCGGATATTCTGATAAGAACACAGTTGACATGGGATAAGGAGATAAATGTGGTATATGCCGATAAAATCTACACTGGACGAAAGATGACGACATATGCCATAAATATAGATAAATATGAGATTTCTCTCGGTTTTTCACGACATTTAAAAGAGTATGACAAGGTAGTTAATGATGAGAATATAAAGATTGGTAATCTGATTGCACTTCCGCTATCTGTACAGAAGATTACGTTTAATGAGTATAAGGAAAATGATGCTGAGTACAGCGAGGAGGAAGCGGCGGCTATTCTTAACGAAAAAGCTGAGAGATTTATAAAACATTTGAAAGGAAATAAAGTGCAAATAAATGATTATCATGTTAATATAGAAAGAAGCGGGGATAAGTATATTGCACATGCTGATATTGATGCAACTGTTCCTGCGGATTTTGATGTTAGAAAGGTGGAGGCATCTGATGAGTGAGGTAGAGGGTCTTATTAATATACCAGTAGAACACTGTTCCAATATATTTGGACAGTTTGATGAATATGCGAAGGTTATAGAAAAAACACTTAAAGTTACAATAATTGTAAGAGACAGTTCGGTGAAGGTTATAGGTGCAGAGGCAGCGGTTCAGAGAGCTTCAGGAGTGCTTAATTATCTGTATGAGCTGTCTAAGAGAGGCAATCAGATTACAAGACAGAATGTTGATTATTCTATTGCACAGTCTTTCGAGGAGAAAGCTGATGCACTGATTGAGATTGATTCTGATACAGTGTGTAGGACGATTGCTGGCAGACCTATCAAGCCTAAGACATTTGGACAGAAGGAATATGTTGATTCAATAAGGGATAAGATGATTGTGTTTGGTGTCGGACCTGCGGGAACAGGTAAGACATACCTTGCGATGGCAATGGCTATAAATGCATTTAAAAATAATGAGGTTAATAAGATTATTCTTACCAGACCGGCGATTGAGGCTGGTGAAAAGCTAGGATTCCTGCCAGGTGATTTACAGAGCAAGGTTGATCCGTATCTCAGACCTCTGTATGACGCACTTTTCCAGATCATGGGTGCGGAGAGCTTTAATGCCAATATGGAGAAAGGCCTTATCGAGGTTGCACCGCTTGCGTATATGAGAGGACGCACACTTGATAACGCGTTTATTATTCTTGATGAGGCGCAGAATACTACGCCGGCACAGATGAAGATGTTCCTTACAAGAATCGGATTTGGTTCGAAGGTTGTTGTCACTGGTGATATGACACAGAAGGATCTGCCAAGGGATACAGTGTCAGGACTGGAGGTTGCGACTAAGGTTTTATCCAAGGTTGAAGAGATAGCATTTATAAAGCTTACTAATAAAGATGTTGTGAGACATCCTCTTGTACAGAAGATTGTCAAGGCATACGAGGATTACGAGGAAAATCAGGCTAAGGCTGCCAAGAGAAGAGAAGCAAGAAGAGGCGGTCAGACAGGAAGGAGAAAAGATTGATATGACTATTAATATAGAGTACGAAGCTGAAGAAAAACTGGATTTGGATTATGAGAAGATAATTACTGATGTTGTTAATGAGGCAGTTGATTATGAAAAATGTCCTTATGAAGCAGAAGTTAATGTAACAATCGTTGATAGTGAAGCTATTCACGAGATTAATAAGGAATACAGAAATATCGATTCTCCGACAGATGTACTTTCGTTTCCGGGAGTTAATTATGTTACACCTTCGGATTTTGATGCGATTGAGGATGAGTTAGAGAATAATGCTGAGAATTATTTTAATCCAGATACAGGAGAACTTCTTCTTGGAGATATTGTTCTGTGCGTACAGAAGATTAAAGAGCAGGCGGACAAGTATGGTCATTCTGAAAAAAGAGAACTTGCATTCCTTACAGCACACAGCATGATGCACCTTTTCGGTTATGATCACATGACACCAGAGGAAAGTGCGGTTATGGAAGCGAAGCAGAATGAAGTGCTTGAAAGACTTGGAATTACCCGTTAGTTAAGAGGTGATAATGTATGACAGATAATGAACTTATTGCTAAAGCTAAAGAGGCTCTTGAATATTCATATTCGCCATATTCGCATTTTGCAGTTGGTGCAGCACTTTTAAGTACAGATGGACGGGTATTTACAGGCTGTAATATTGAGAACTCTTCTTTCGGGGCTACCAACTGTGCGGAAAGAACTGCAATATTTAAGGCAGTCAGTGAGGGAGTAAGGGATTTTAAGGCTATTGCTATTGTGTGTTCAGGTGACCAGCCTGCTTATCCATGTGGAATATGCAGACAGGTGATGTCCGAATTTTTCAATCCTGACACGAGGATTATAGTTGAAGATGGCGAGAGTTTAAAGACTTATACAATGAGTGAGATTCTGCCAGACAGTTTTTCACTATAGTATAATATTGCTTATAAATGTTAATACTTCCCAGTAAGGACAACTTACAGGAGGGAGTATTGATGAATAAGAAATCATTCTGGCTTTATGTCGTAATTATGGCTATGGCTGTAATAGCTGTAGTTCTTGCAATAGTGATACTTGTGGTAACAGATAATAAGAAGCCTTCTAATCAGCATTTTAAAGAAGAGGTAAGCTCACAGGTAACAAAAGTGACTGAAAGCGAAGAGTACCAGTATGTGCTTAAATACGAAAGAGATACTTTAAGAATATACAGAAATATTGCGGATGAAGGACGCGAAGTGTTCTATGATTATGCGGATATTAACATTGATTCACTTCCGGATGATATAAGGGAAAGACTGACTAAGGGGATATATTTTGAAGGTGAAGCACAGTTGTATGATTTCCTTCAGACATACAGCAGCTAGAATGATTTTGCTTTAGGAGAAAATGTATGGCTAAATTTACGAAAAAAGCAATAATGGACTGCTTTCTTAACATGCTCAAGCATAAGAATATTGACAGGATTACGGTTACAGATATATGTGAACAGTGTGGAATTAACAGGAATACATTTTATTATTATTTCAGTGATATATATGATGTACTTGACAGTATTCTTATAGAAGAAACAGAGAAGAATATTGATATTACGGAAGATGCAACATTTTATGAGACATACAGTAAGGCGGCTTCTGTTATTATTGAGTATCGTGCAGCAGTTATTCATGTGTATAATTCCAAGAACAGGGATATTATTGAAAAATATCTGCATAATACAACAGAATATCTTGTGGGACTTTTTGTTAAGAAATATTCCAGAGACCATAATCTTACAGAAGGTGACAGAGAGTATATAACATGCTTTTACAGCTATTCGATAGTCGGAATTGTATCAAGATGGATTGGCGATGGAATGCCACCATATGATAAAGATGTTATTAAGCGTTTTTCTGAATCATTTGATGCAACGATAGACACAATGATAAGATTGTGCGAGGTTAATAATTAATTGTTAAAAAACAGACAAAACATGTAAAGTGTTCGATTTTGGGACAGAGTGCGTGTTTTGTCTGTTTTTTTATTTGGAGAAAAAATGTATGCTAAATACAATAAAAAGCGGCAAAAATAAATAGGAAAGCACAGAAAGGTGGAAAAGATTATGAGCAAAAAGACATTAAAACTGGGAGCAGCTTCTATTCTTGTGCTGGGGGCAGGTGCGGCGGTTGCATCAAAAAAGAACAAAAAGAATGAGCAGAGGAAAGTAACTAAGGATATTCAGAGAAGGGAACATGAAGAGTTCCGTAATACTGAAAGAGGGAAATATACTAAGAATAGTAAGGGGATATACTATTCCAATGGTAACTATGAAGCATTTGCAAGACCGGAAAAACCGGAGGGGGTTGATGATAAATCAGCTTATATTGTAGGAAGTGGTCTTGGTGCATTAGCTGCAGCGTGCTTTCTTGTAAGAGATGGACAGATGAAAGGCGAGAACATTCACATACTTGAGACTATGGATATTGCAGGCGGTGCATGTGATGGAATCAATGATCCTACAAGAGGCTATGTAATGCGTGGCGGACGAGAGATGGAGAACCATTTCGAGTGCCTGTGGGATCTGTTCAGAAGTATTCCATCGCTTGAGACACCGGGAGCTTCTGTACTTGATGAGTATTACTGGCTTAATAAGCATGATCCTAATTATTCTCTTTGCAGGGCTACTGTAAACAGAGGCGAAGATGCACATACAGACGGTAAATTTAATTTAAGCCAGAAGGGCTGTATGGAGATAATGAAGCTGTTCTTCACTAAAGATGAGGACTTATATGATAAGACAATTGAAGATTTCTTTGATGAGGAAGTATTTAATTCGGATTTCTGGCTTTACTGGCGCACAATGTTTGCGTTTGAGAACTGGCACAGTGCACTTGAGATGAAGCTTTATATTCAGAGATTTATCCATCATATAGGTGGACTTCCTGATTTCTCAGCATTGACGTTTACCAAGTATAACCAGTATGAATCACTTATTCTTCCTATGCAGAAATACCTTGAAAATGCAGGTGTTGAATTCAGGTTTAACACAAGAGTCGATAATGTAATATTTGATTTCAGGGACGGAAAGAAGATTGCAAAGACTATTGAGTGTACTGTAAAAGGTCAGACTAAGACAATTGACCTTACAGAGAATGATTTGGTGTTCGTTACTAATGGAAGCTGTACAGAAGGTACTATATACGGCGACCATACACATGCACCTGTTGGTGATGCAGAGGTAAGAACAAGCGGCTGTTGGAGTCTGTGGAAGAATATTGCGGCACAGGACAGCTCATTTGGACATCCAGAGAAGTTCTGCAGTGATATAGCAAAGTCTAACTGGGAGTCTGCAACTGTTACAACAAGTGATGAGAAGATTATTTCTTACATTAAGAAAATATGTAAGAGAGACCCGAGAACAGGAAGAGTTGTTACAGGCGGAATTGTAAGCTGTAAGGATTCAAGCTGGCTTTTAAGCTGGACAATTAACAGACAGGGACAGTTTAAGGAACAGAAGAAGGACGAGGTGTGTGTATGGGTATACAGCCTGTTTACTGATGTTGACGGAGATTATATCAAGAAGCCTATGAAAGAGTGTACAGGTGAAGAGATTACAGCAGAATGGCTGTATCATCTTGGTGTTCCTGTTGAAGAGATTGATGAGCTTGCCAAGAACCACTGCAATACTACACCGACAATGATGCCATTTATTACCGCATTTTTCATGCCAAGAAGAAAAGGCGACAGACCTGATGTTATTCCTGATGGATGCGTTAATTTTGCATTCCTTGGACAGTTTGCAGAAACTCCAAGAGACACGATCTTTACAACAGAGTATTCAGTGAGAACTGCAATGGAAGCTGTATATGGACTGCTTGGTGTTGACAGAGGTGTTCCTGAAGTCTGGGGTAGTGTATATGATGTAAGAGACCTGCTTGATTCGTCTGTTAAGCTTATGGATGGCAAATCACCATTGGAGATTGATTTAGGACCGCTTAATGGTATCAAGAAGGTTGTCTTAAAGAAGATAAAAGGAACTGTTATTGAAAGGGTTTTAAAAGACCATGATGTAATTAAGGATTATATGAAATATTAGTTGAAATATCAACAGAAAACCAACAGCAGACTGCGTGTCAATACCGGAGTCTGATATGGCATTTATATTAAGAAATATTGGCGAGGATTTTGGGATAGTGATTGAGTAATCACTATCCCAATGCTATATCAAGAACCATCATAAGCGCAAAGCCGACAGCAGCACCTATTGTTCCGATATTGCTGTGTTCGCCGCTTTGAGACTCAGGAATAAGTTCTTCTATTACAACATACATCATCGCACCTGCTGCGAATGAAAGCAGATAAGGAAGAACAGGTGTGATAATGCCGGCAATAAGAATTGTTATAAATCCGCCGACAGGTTCAACAACACCAGACAGAACACCACATATGAAGGCTTTCTTTTTACTCATGCCTTCACCACATAGTGGCATTGATATAATTGCTCCTTCTGGAAAATTCTGTATTGCAATACCCATTGCAAGAGCCATTGCAGCAGTAGCGGTTATACCGGACTCCTTCATCATTGCACCGGCAAATGCGACACCGACCGACATACCCTCAGGAATGTTATGCAAAGTAACAGCGAAAAGCATCATAGTAGTTTTTGATATTGAATTTGTCTTGATACCTTCCTGATTCCTGCTTTCGATATGTATGTGCGGAATGACAGTATCAAGAAGCAGAAGAAAGAATATACCTGCAAGAAAGCCAACCAGTGCAGCCAGCCATTCAGGAGTGCTTTCTCCCTTAGACATATCTATAGATGGTATCAGCAAAGACCATACCGATGCGGCAATCATAACCCCAGCTGCGAATCCCAGAAGCATTTTTTCAAACTTTGGGGCAATCCGCTTTTTTAAGAAGAACACCATTGCAGAGCCGAGTGATGTTCCGATAAAAGGAATTGCTAATATTATAAATTTTGACATAAAAGCTCCTTTCTATTATATATGAGTTAGTTATAACTAACATAATTATTATAGCATTTAAGGCTATATATTACAAATGTTTTATCAAGGGGGAGTAGTAACATACTGAAAGTTATCTACAGCGACTTTTTGAAATAGAAGTTTCGTGCAGCAACTTTTTGTGATAAAATGTTTCTAGATTCAGAAAATATATAAAAGAAAAGGAACTTACGATATGAGCAATATGTATAACAATCCGGTACAGAGAGGTTTCTTTCCAGACCCTTCTGTGGTAAGAGTTGGTGATGACTATTATATGGCTAATTCGACATTTCAGTATTTTCCTGCAATTGCAATCAGCCATTCTAAGGATATGATTCACTGGCATGTTATCGGACATGCAATTACAGATTCAGAAGAACTTGATTTAAGAGATATTAAAGATTCACATGGCATATGGGCACCTGATATTAATTATGTTGATGGTAAATTTATTATAATGGCAACCTTAAGACTTAATGGAGACGGAAAAAGAGATAATAATGTGTTAAGACGGCAGCTTGTTGTAACATCAGACAAGCCTGAAGGACCATATTCAAAGCCAGCGTGGCTTGAGGTGGATAATATTGACCCGTCTTTATTTGTTGATGATGACAGTAAGAAGTACCTTCTTATAAGTCCGGGAATTAATCTCTTGCCATTAAGTGATGACTGCACTAAGGTTACAGGAGAAAGTGTGTGCGTATGGCCGGGAACAGGAGAGAGATGTCCGGAAGGACCACACATTTTTAAGAAGGGGGAATATTATTATGCAATGCTTGCTGAAGGCGGTACAGGCTATGGACACGGAATCAATGTTGCCCGTTCAAAGAATCTGTATGGACCATATGAGGAATCACCATATAATCCGGTATTAAGACAGTTCAATTCGGATGCAACGATTCAGAGAACCGGTCACGGCAATATAATTGAGGCACAGGACGGAAGCTGGTGGTGCTATTATCTGTGTGGAAGACCTAATCAGGGCAACTATACAACAATAGGAAGAGAGACAGCACTAGACCCTGTCACATGGCTTTCAGACGGCTGGTTCGTTATTAATGACAGGAAGGGTCCAAGTCTTACACAGAAAGCACCTGAATTACCTGAATGTACATTTGAAAAGTGGACAAGAGATGATTTTGATGATGATACACTTAATCTTAACTGGGAGTTTGTAAGAAATCCTGTTAAGGGTAACTATTCTCTTACAGAAAGAAAAGGATACTTAAGACTCTGGACAATGGACGGAACTCTTAATGAGATAAGGGCTAAGAATACTCTTGTAAGAAGAGAACAGGAATTATCATATACAGCGCATACAAAGGTTGATTTCTATCCTGAAAAGGATGGAGAACAGGCAGGTCTTACCTGCTATTACAGTACTGCAACTTATGCGAGACTGTCACTGTGCTATGAGAATGGAAGAAAGCTGCAGCTTGTGATTAACAGAAACCACGGCGAGGAGCTTATCTCACAGGTGGACAATATAAAGGAACAGAGTGTATACATAAAAGTTGTTGTCGACAAGCTGACAAGAAGCTTTTACTACAGCTATGACGGTAAACAATGGGAACCTGCTGGAGTGCTTGAAAACTGTATATATCTGTGCGATGAGGGTGTACCTGATGACAGGAAACGTCATACAGGAACGCTTGTTGGAATATATGCCAATAATGGCGGCTGTGGAAGCAGGATTCCGGCTGATTTTGATTATTTTGAATATGAGGATTAGATTTTTATGAGTTTTGATTGTGTGGTTATAGGCGGAGGTGCAGCCGGAATGATGGCTGCCATACAATGTAAAGAGAATAATATACAGACTGTGATTATTGAACACACAGCAAAGCTTGGAACTAAGATATTAAAGACGGGCAATGGCAAATGCAATTTCTCCAATACATTTATGACTAAGGAAATGTATCAGAACAATAATGCAGATTATGCGATGGGGATTATTAACAGATTCAATGTTGATGATACGATACATTTCTTTGAAGGATTAAGTGTATATAAGAAGGAGCGTAACGGATATCTGTATCCGAGGTCAGAGATGGCAGCTTCTGTGGCACTGGCACTTACAGGAAAGATACAGGTACTTGATATTCCTGTTTATCTTGAGACATCTGTTAAAAGAATTGACCGGGCTGGCAGTGAATATGTGTTACAGCTTGAGGGTACAAAGACTAATACAATTAAGACTAAGACAGTGATACTTGCATGTGGTTCAGCTGCTTCTCCGTCTTCCGGTTCTGACGGAAGCGGCTATAAGCTTGTTAAGAAACTTGGAATAAGGGTGGTTAAGCCTCTTCCGGCGCTTACGGCACTTGAATCAGACAAGAAGAATATGAAGCTTGCTACAGGTGTGAGAGCACCTGGAAATGTTAAGGTTATGGCAGCAGGCAGAGCGGTTTCTGAGGATACTGGCGAGATTCAGTTTACTGACTATGGAATATCGGGAATCCCTGTTTTTCAGGTGAGCCGCTTTGCTGTCAGGGCGATGGAGGAAGGTCAGAAGGTTGAAGCACTGGTTGATGTGGCAGCAGATATTAAAGAAGATGAACTTGTATCAATGTTAAAATGTGCTGTGAATACAAGAAAACATCAGTCAGTAAGTGAAAGCTTATCGGGACTATTTAACAAGAAACTTGTAATGATGATATGTAAGGATATTGGGGTTGAGGGAAATTGCTCGGCTTCTGATATAGATGACGACATATGCCAGAAACTTGCCAGACATATGAAATCCCTCCGCTACCATATAACAGGATACAAGGGGAATGATTATGCACAGGTGTGCCAGGGCGGTATTGATGTATCAGAACTGAATGAGAATCTTGAATCAATTAATAATCCGGGAATATTCTTTGCCGGTGAGCTTGTGGATATAGATGGCAGATGCGGTGGCTATAACCTTCAGTGGGCATGGAGCAGTGGTGCAGTTGCTGCAAAGTCGGCATGTAATTATTGTAACAGACAGGAATAAGAATAATGGAAAAGAAATGTATTAAGATTAGTAATATAAAGATATCGCCTGATAAAGATACAGCATTTTTAGACGGAGTTATAAGAAAAGAATTAAGGCTTGGAAAAGATGCACAGATTGATTACGAGATAGCAAAAAGGTCACTTGACTGCAGACACAAGCCTCAGGTTATGTATATATACAGTGTCGAAGTGCATAAGGTGGTGCGTTCAGGCAGGGAAGAAAAGCTTGAGAATGTACTTAAGAAATCAGGCTGTAAAAATGCTGTTATGTCTAAAAGGGTTGTCTATAAGTTCCCTGTGGCTGCGATAGAAAATGTGAATGAAGATGAAAGACCTGTAGTGATAGGTTTTGGACCGGCAGGGATTTTCTGTGCGTTAGAGCTTGCCAAAGCCGGACTTAAGCCTGTTGTATATGAGCGTGGACTAGACATTGATACAAGAACTGCAAAGGTCGCACAGTTTTGGGAGTCAGGTGAGCTTGATACAGAGTGTAATGTGCAGTTTGGCGAAGGCGGAGCAGGCACATTTTCAGATGGAAAACTTAACACACAGATTTCAGATACATTTGGAAGAATCAGATATGTGCTGCAGAGTTTTGTAAAGTTCGGTGCGTCAGAAGAGATTCTGTATGTCAACAAGCCGCATATAGGAACTGATGTGCTTGCGGTTGTTATTAAGAATATAAGACAGCATATTATTGAGCTTGGCGGAGAGGTTAATTTCGGAAGCTGTCTTAAAAAGATTAAGATTAAAGACGGGAAAGTGTGTGGTGTTGTCATAGCTGACAAAGACGGCGAACACACAAGAAAATGCAGCAAGATATGCCTTGCAATCGGTCACAGCTCAAGAGATACATTTGAATATCTTCACAATGAGAATATAGATATGGAGCCGAAGCCCTTTGCAGTTGGAGTAAGAATAGAACATCCTCAGAAAATGATTAATTATAATGCCTATGCGGATGCAGCATATGAGCTTCCGGCGGCTGATTATAAGGTTACTTATAAGACAAAGAACACGGACAAGGAGCACGGTGTGTATTCGTTCTGCATGTGTCCGGGCGGTTATGTTGTCAATGCTTCATCAGAGAGCGGCAGAACATGTGTTAATGGAATGAGCTATTCGGGACGAGATTCCCGCAATGCCAACTCAGCAATAATTGTGACAGTAGGACCTGACGATTTCGGGCATGGAGTACTTGACGGAATAAGTTTCCAGAGACAGCTGGAAGAAAATGCTTATGCAGAAGGAAAGGGGAAAGTTCCTGTACAGTTATTCGGGGATTTTGAGAAAAATATACCAACAACAGAATTGGGAGAAGTTAAACCGTGCATAAAGGGTGAGTACACATTTGCTAATCTTAGAAATGTATTACCGTCTTATGTGGCAGATTCGGTTGTTGAAGGTGTGCATGGATTCTCAAGATTCATACATGATTTTGACAGGGAGGATGCTGTACTTTCGGGCGTTGAGAGCAGAACATCAAGCCCTGTAAGAATAATAAGAAATGATGAACTTGTAAGCACATCTGTCTGGGGACTGTATCCGTGTGGTGAGGGCGCAGGGTATGCCGGAGGCATAACATCAGCAGCGGTTGATGGTGTCAAGGTTGCGGAGCATATGACTGTGTGAGACCGCTGGCATGGCTTAATATGGACTTTTTAATAAAAATATAGTAGAATAAACCAGTGTTTGAATTTTTTACTGGAGATATAGAATATGGGGAATTATAGAGAATTTATAAAAGACAAGAAAAAAATTGTTATAAAGATAGGTTCATCTTCGCTTATGCATGAGCAGACAGGAAGATTAGACCTTCTGAAAATAGAGAAGCTTGTAAGAATTCTTATTGATATTAAGAATTCAGGCAAGGATGTGGTACTTGTTTCTTCCGGTGCGATTGCTGTAGGAAGGGCTGTTATAGGACTTAATGACAGACCTACAGAACTTCCTGTAAAACAGGCTTGTGCTTCGATAGGACAGGCTAAGTTAATGATGGTTTACCAGAAGATATTTGCAGAGTATGGTGCAGTTGCGTCACAGGTTCTTCTTACCAAGAACACTATTGTTAATGATACAAACAGAACTAACGCACAGAACACATTTAACGAAATCTTAAAGCTAGGGGCAGTTCCAATCGTTAATGAGAATGATACAGTATCAACTTATGAGATTGAACAGCTTCAGGCTTTTGGAGATAATGACAGACTTTCAGCAATTGTTGCTTCAATTATCGGAGCGGATCTTCTTATTTTGTTATCTGATATTGACGGTCTGTATACAGATGATCCGAACACTAATCCTAATGCGAAGTTTGTTGAGACTGTATATGAGATTGATAATAAGCTTATGGGAATGGGCAAAGGTTCATCCGGCAGTAATATGGGGACTGGCGGTATGACAACTAAGCTTATTGCAGGTAAGATTGCAACTCTGTCGGGGGCAGATATGATTATTACTAACGGTAATGATGTTGATAATATTATCAGGGTTATGGCTGGAGAGAATGTTGGAACACTGTTCTTAAATCATAGGGCATCTGATTTTGATCTGATGTCGCTTATAGACTAAGACTGATTGAAGATTACTTGCACGACAACGGGAGGTCATACATGGATATTAAGCTGATGAAGAATTCGGAGAAGGGAATATTTTTTTCAATTAATGACAGACTTTTAATGCAGATAACAGATGATAATTATCAGTATCAGGGACTTCAGGGGAAAAAATATTTTATTCTTAATGCAGCAACTAATGAGAAGTGTGAAGTGGCATCACAGGTTAAGAAGTATCATTTCTGCAAGGTGAGGTATGCGTGCCTTGAAAGAAATTATATGTTCTTTACATCACTGGAATCAGTGACTGAAAGCCGTACACTTCTTACAGTATACAGATTTATGTTCGATACTAATGAGAATGAAGCTGTATTCAGTATGGAGATAGATAACACTGATATTTCACGGAAGCTAAGATATTATATATTTGTAATGGATTCCAACTATTTTTTTGTTGAGAAGCTTGATACGAATGGAAAACTTATAGATATATTTTTACATGATATTAATTCTGAATCAGACAATGATTTGAGTGATACATTTGTAAAGAACCTGGGTATATATAAGGTTCTTCCTACAGGTGGTAATAATTGTGTGATTAAGTTCGGAGTTGACAGGCTTATATCAGATGATTCACATAATGATGAGAAGATAGCACTTTTTAATGCCAAGCAGTTTGTATCGGAGATATCTTTTAACGGACAGATGATTACTATGGAAGAACTGGATGCATCTGATAAAGATACAACATTTCCGTATATTAAAGCCAGCGCAGGTAAGATTATTTATTCCAAATATAATTTCCAGAGCCAGTCAGAAGAGATTGTGATATATGATGCAGCAACGAAGGTTAAGCAGGTAAGACTTAATAACAATGTTGAACATGCAATGGATTTAAGTTTTACATATATTATTAATGACACTCCTTATATACTTAAGAATGAAGATAAAAGCACATGCTTTATTAATCTTAATACTCAGAAAGCAGAGTACAGACTTCATTCGGATATGAATTTTAAGTATATGATGAATGATATTGTTATTATTACAAGAATGAAACACAGATTTCTTTTTACAAAAAAGGCATCTGAATATATTGAAGCATACAGAATATCGGAACTTCATCATCCGATGTTTTCAACTAAAGCTGTATATAACAGCTGCGTTGAAAGCGGCAATGATTTGATTATATTTACTAATTAACAACAGAGGTTTATATGGTTACAGAGAAAACACTAGAAAGAATTAATGAGCTTTATCATAAATCTAAAGCAGAGGGGCTTACAGAAGCTGAGGCTGCTGAACAGAAACAGTTGAGAGCTGATTATATTAAAGCGTTCAGAGAGAACTTAAGGGGACAGCTTGAATCTATCAAGATTCAGAATCCTGATGGTTCTATGATTGATGTAAAGGAAAGACATGAAGAGAAGATGAAAAGATTGGCAGAGGAACAGGCACAGAAAGGCAACTAGATGGATAAGAAAGAAGTCCGCCAGCTTATTAAGGGTTACAGGCAGAATTTATCTGATGAAGATGTAGAGATTCAGAGCAGACTTATAATTGACAGATTGAAGAAATCGGACATTTATAAAGATGCTGAAAATGTATTTTTGTATATCAGTTATAACAGGGAAGTTGATACATATATGCTTCTATCACAGTGCCTTACTGATGGTAAGAAAGTATATGCTCCGAGAGTTTTATCAAAGACAGATATGGAATTCTATCGTATTATGGATGAACATGATCTTGTTAGCGGTTATATGGAAATTATGGAACCGTCTGACGCCTGTGAGAAAGTTAGGACAAGAGACGGACTTTTTATTATGCCTGGACTTGCGTTTGATTATGATTTTCACAGAATCGGCTATGGCGGCGGATTTTATGACAGATATTTATCGGCTGGTAACACATTTGTTAAGGTGGCACTTGCATTTGATTTCCAGTTATTAGACAGTATTCCTTATGAGGAACATGATCTGAAGCCGGATTATATTATTACACAGACACAGTTTATAAGGAGGAAGAATTAATGGAGACACTTGAGCAGATTGGAATTAAGGCTAAGAAGGCATCAAGATATCTTGCAAAGCTTGGAATAGATGAGAAGAATAAGGCGCTTGAGGCAGTAGCTGATGCACTTGTTGCCAATGCAGAGCTTATAGTTGAAGCTAACGGGAAAGACCTTGTTAATGCAAAAGCTAACGGGATGAAGCCGGCACTTATTGACAGGCTTACACTTGATGTTAAAAGAATAAATGCAATGGCGGAAGGCATAAGAGTTCTTACGGGGCTTGAAGATCCTGTTGGCGAAGTTACAGGAATGAAGAAAAGACCTAACGGACTTGTTATCGGAACCAAGAGAGTTCCACTTGGCGTTGTTGCAATTATATATGAGTCAAGGCCTAATGTTACTGCTGATGCATTCGGACTTACATTCAAATCAGGCAATGCCTGCATATTAAGAGGCGGAAGTGATTCTATTAATTCTAATATTGCGATTGCAGATGTTATTGCAAAGGCTCTTTCTGATAATGGAATTAATCCAGACGTTATCAATCTTATCAAAGATACAGACAGAGCACTTGTCAACCAGCTTATGAAGATGAATGATTATGTTGATGTAATTATTCCAAGAGGCGGGGCAGGTCTTATTAAAAATGTTGTGAACAACAGTACAGTGCCTGTAATAGAGACGGGTACAGGCAACTGTCATGTATACGTTGATGAATATGCTGATATAGATATGGCTGTCAAGGTTATATATAATGCTAAGACTTCAAGAATCGGAGTATGCAATGCGTGTGAGTCACTGGTTATTCACAAAGCTGCTGCAAAACAGGCTATTCCTCTTATTGTTGACGCACTTAAGGAAAAGAATGCTGAAGTACGCGGCGACGAGTATGCAATGCATTGTGATTCAAGAATTGTTCCGGCATCTGAGGAGGACTGGGGAACGGAATATCTTGATTATATTATCTCTGTTAAGACTGTTGATTCGATTGATGAAGCGATAGAACATATTAATACATATAACACAGGACATTCAGAATCAATAATTACTAAAGATTATAATAATGCTAACAGATTTCTTGATGAAATAGATGCTGCATGTGTTTATGTAAATGCTTCTACAAGATTTTCTGATGGATTTGAATTTGGATTTGGTGCAGAGATAGGAATAAGCACACAGAAACTTCACGCCAGAGGCCCTATGGGACTTAAAGCACTTACAACGACTAAGTACGTTATATACGGAGAGGGACAGATAAGACAGTAAGCTGTTTTATAGGTATTAGGTGTTTTTATGATTAAAAGAGACTTTGATTTGGAAGAAATGAAATATTTTCTTAATCTTGTTGAACAAAGTACAGATGATTACCTGTATATATTTGATTTTACTAATGACAGGGCTGTGTATTCAAAGTCGATTACCGATGTATTTGCATTTGAGTCAAATGAATTTGAAATGCTACAGCTAAGTTAGCGGGTATAGTTCATCCGGATGATATTGATATGCTTATGGAAGACCTTCAGGATGGACTTCGCAGATGTATAAGCGAAGGTTTTGAGGAGTTTGAATTATTTTTTCAGCCGATATATAATCCGCAGAATGATAAGCTTTCGGGAGCAGAGGCTCTTATAAGGTGGAACAGTTCAAAGTATGGTTTTATGGGACCAGACAAGTTTATTCCGCTTCTTGAGGAAAGCACACTTATTATTCCGCTTGGAAGATGGATAATTGATACTGCTGCCAAGGCATGTAACAGATGGATTACTAATATTCCGGATTTTGTAATGCACATTAATCTGTCTTTTGTACAGATTGTCAAGAGTAATATAATGAAAGATGTATTAGAGCATGTTGGAAGGTACAGTGCTGCTAATAATCATTATGTATTTGAGATAACAGAAACTATTGAGATGGACCAGATACCGGCAGTTGAACGGGTATTTAAAGAATTTGTAAAGAATGGCTTCAGACTTGCGATTGATGATTTTGGAACAGGATATTCCAACTATGGATATATGCGTGACAAAACATTTGACATAGTTAAGGTTGACAGGTCATTTATAACTGACATAGATAAACTTAAGAATAATTATCTTATGGTCAGTTTCATAATTAGGATGGCACATGAGATGGGACTGCATGTGTGTATTGAGGGTGTTGAGACAAAAGAAGAGCTTTCATGTGTTAAGGAACTTGGTGTAGATTATATTCAGGGCTACTATTATGGCAAGCCTGTATGTATGGCAGATTTTGAGGAACAGCATTTGAAAAAGCTCATATTAGGATAAGTTTAGAATGGAGAAATGTAGATAATGCAGGAAGTTAATAACACCAGTGCACTTGAAGAACAGCTTTATTATATTGGAGAATGTAAGAAGTTCTTAGAGCAGAAAACAAAGGAAATAGGCAGACCGTTATATGCGTGTGTACACACATTTGGATGCCAGATGAATGCTAGAGATTCTGAGAAGCTTCTCGGTGTTCTTAAGGAGATTGGATATCTTGAGACTGAGGACGAGGACAAATCAGATTTCGTCATATACAATACATGTACTGTAAGAGAGAATGCCAACCTTAAGGTTTATGGACGCCTCGGACATCTTAAGAATGTCAAGAGAAAGAATCCGCATATGCTTATTGCAATGTGCGGCTGTATGATGCAGGAGCCTGATGTGGTTGAGAAGATAAGAAATTATTATAAGTTCGTCGACATTGTATTTGGAACATTTAACATATATGCAATGGCGAAGCTTATATATAACAGACTTACATCAGGAAGCCAGGTTATTGACATATGGGAAAAGACAAAGGATATCGTTGAGGAGCTTCCTACTGAAAGAAAGTTTCCGTTCAAATCAGGCGTCAATATTATGTATGGCTGTAATAACTTCTGTACATACTGCATTGTTCCTTATGTAAGAGGAAGAGAGATAAGCCGTGAGCCTAAGGATATCATCATGGAGATTGAAAGGCTTGTAAAGGACGGCGTCAAGGAAGTTATGCTTCTTGGACAAAATGTTGATTCTTACGGCAAGACACTTGATAATCCTGTATCATTTGCAGAGCTTTTAAGAGAGATTGATAAGATAGAAGGACTTGAGAGAATCAGATTCATGACACCTCACCCTAAGGATATCGAGGAGGAGACTCTTGAGGTTATAAGAGATTCCAAGAAGATATGCAATCATATACATTTTCCGCTTCAGTCAGGAAGCTCAAGACTTCTTAAACTGATGAACAGAAAGTACACTAAAGAGCATTATTTGGAGCAGGTTGAAATGATAAGAAGAATCCTGCCTGATGTTTCTCTTACAACTGATATTATTGTCGGTTTCCCAGGTGAGACAGAGGAAGATTTCGAGGATACTATTGATGTTGTAAAGAAAGCAAAGTTTGATAGTGCGTATACATTTTTATATTCAAAAAGAACAGGTACGCCTGCTGCCAAGATGGAAAATCAGGTGCCTGAGGATGTTGTTAAGGACAGATTTAATAGACTGCTTGCAACAGTCAATGAAGTGTCACATGAGCATATCAGAAGATATGAGGGCATGGACATGAAGGTGCTTGTTGAGGGAAAAGACGACCATGAGGAAGGCTTTGTTACAGGCAGAATGACTAACAATATTCTGGTGCATTTCCAGGGAGATGAATCACTTATCGGACAGATTGTGACAGTACATCTTGATGAATGTAAAGGATTTTACTATATGGGCAGACTTATCGAGGATTAATCAGGGAGTGATATAATGGCAGAGTATTCACCAATGATGCAGCATTATCTTGCTACTAAAGCAGAGTACAAAGACTGCATACTTTTTTATAGACTTGGAGATTTCTATGAAATGTTTTTTGATGACGCTTTAGTTGTCTCTAAGGAACTGGAACTTACATTAACAGGAAAAGACTGCGGACAGGAGGAACGTGCGCCTATGTGCGGCGTTCCTTTTCATGCGGCAGAAACTTATATTAACAGGCTTGTTTCTAACGGCCACAAGGTTGCAATATGCGAGCAGATGGAAGATCCGAAGCTGGCAAAAGGCATTGTCAAAAGAGAGGTTATAAAGGTTGTAACACCGGGAACTAACTTAAACAGTCAGGCGCTTGATGAGACTAAGAACAATTATCTTATGAGTATTGTTTATCTTGGTGACGTGCTTGGCGTTGCAATTGCTGATTATTCGACAGGTGATTTCTTTGTAACTGAGATTGAGACAGGTGCAGAACTTATTGATGAGATTAACAAGTTCGTTCCGTCAGAGATAATACTTAATGAGTATTTTGCAATGAGCGGAATTGATCTTACATTTATATCAGAAAAGCTTTCTATATCAGTGTCAACGCTTGAAAACTGGTACTTTGATGATGATTCATGCAGGGCAAAGTTAAAAGAACATTTTCATGTAAATATGCTGGACGGACTTGGAATCAAGGACTATTCAGTAGGAATCGATGCTGCCGGAGCTCTTCTTATATATCTTACACAGACACAGAAAAGCGATATGTCACATATTACAAGCATTGTGCCTTACACAACAGGCAAATACATGCTTATAGACAGCTCATCAAGACGAAATCTTGAGCTTGTTGAGACCATGCGTGAGAAGCAGAAAAAAGGCTCTCTTCTGTGGGTACTTGATAAGACAAAGACTGCAATGGGTGCAAGAGCGTTAAGAAATCTCGTGCTGCAGCCTCTTATTAACCGTGATGGGATTATAAGAAGACAGGACGCTATAGAGGAGCTTTCTGATAATGCAATTGACAGGGAAGAGATTCGAGAATATCTTGGTCCTATATATGACCTTGAGCGAATTATGACCAAGATTAGCTGTAAGTCAGCTAATCCAAGAGATTTAATAGCATTTAAGAATTCCCTTGAGATGATACCTCACATTAAGAATCAGATAGGACATTTTAAATGTGATGTATTCAGACAGTGCTTTGAGCAGATGGACGACTTAAAAGACTTATATAATCTTGTTGACACTGCGATTATAGATGACCCGCCGATTACAATGCGTGATGGCGGAATGATAAAGGACGGCTTTTCAGCAGAGGCTGACGAGCTTCGTAATGCCAAGCTTAAGGGCAAGGAATGGCTTGCAGAGTTTGAAAGCAGGGAGAAGGAAAAGACTGGAATTAAGAATCTTAAGGTTAAGTATAACAAGGTATTCGGATATTACCTTGAGGTTACTAATTCATTTAAAGACCTCGTTCCTGCTGAATGGGTAAGAAAGCAGACTCTTACCGGTTCTGAAAGATACACTACAGACGAGTTAAAGCATTTGGAGGATATTATTCTTGGTGCAGAGGACAAGCTGTACTCACTTGAGTATGATTTATTCTGTGAAGTCAGGGAGCGTATTGCAACGGAGGTTGTAAGAATACAGAATACTGCCAAGGCTATTGCAATGATTGATGTGTATGCATCACTTTCTGTAGTTGCAACACAGAATAATTTCGTAAGACCTAAGATTAATGAAAAAGGTATTATTGATATTAAGAACGGCCGTCATCCTGTAGTTGAGAAGATGATTTCCAATGATATGTTCATTGCTAATGATACTTATCTTGATAATGGCATGAACAGGATTTCGATTATCACAGGTCCTAATATGGCTGGTAAATCTACATATATGAGACAGACGGCGCTTATTGTGCTTATGGCACAGACAGGCTCTTTCGTGCCTGCTGATTCAGCCAATATATGTATTGTAGACCGTATATTTACACGAGTCGGAGCATCTGATGACTTAGCTTCCGGACAGTCTACATTCATGGTTGAGATGACTGAGGTTGCCAATATCTTAAGAAATGCAACGCCTAAGAGCCTTATAATTCTTGATGAAATCGGAAGAGGAACAAGTACATTTGACGGATTGAGTATTGCGTGGGCTGTTGTTGAATATATTGCAAATACTAAATACTTAGGAGCGAAGACACTTTTTGCAACACATTACCATGAACTTACCGAATTAGAGGGAACTCTTGACGGCGTTAATAATTACTGTATTGCTGTAAAGGAGAACGGTGATGATATCGTCTTTTTAAGAAAGATTGTAAAGGGCGGTGCTGATAAGAGCTATGGTATTCAGGTTGCAAAGCTTGCAGGAGTTCCTGATGTGGTCCTTAACAGGGCAAAGGAGCTTGTTGTTGATTTGAGTGATGCTGATATATCACAAAAAGCCAAGGATATTGCACAGTATTCCAAGAAACTTGACAAGATGAATGACCAGTACAGAAAGGTTAATGACCTTGAAGTTAAGCAGATGTCGCTTTTTGATACAGTTAAAGATGATGATATAGTAACTGATATTATGAATCTTGATATAAGCAATATGACACCTATTGATGCACTGAATACGCTTTATAAGCTGCAGGGAAAAGCTAAGAACCGCTGGTAAAGGAGAATTTGATCTATGCCAATAACACTTTTAGACCAGAATACGATTAATAAGATTGCCGCAGGAGAGGTTGTGGAAAGACCTTCTTCTGTAGTTAAGGAGCTTGTTGAAAATGCTATTGATGCCGGGGCAACTGCGATTACAGTTGAGATAAAAGAAGGCGGAATTTCATTTATCAGGGTTACTGATAATGGAAGTGGTATCAATAAAGATGAGATTGAGATAGCATTTAAAAGACATGCCACAAGTAAAATCAAATCAATTGAAGATCTTATGTCGGTTTCGTCTCTGGGCTTCAGAGGTGAGGCACTTGCAAGTATAGCTGCTGTTTCACAGGTTGAGCTTATTACCAAGACTGCCAACAGCATAAGCGGTGTGCGTTATACCATTGATGGCGGAGTACCGGGTGAAATGGCAGAAATAGGCGCTCCGGAGGGAACTACATTTATTGTAAGAAATCTTTTTTATAATACTCCGGTAAGAAGAAAGTTCTTAAAAACTGCAACTACTGAGGGTGGTTATATTGGTTCGCTTGTAGAATATCTGGCACTTTCACACCCTGATATTTCATTCAGGTTCATAAGTAATAACAAGAATAAGCTGCATACATCAGGCAATATGAATCTTAAGGATATCATATATAATGTGTACGGCAGGGATATAACCAATAATTTGTATGAAATCAGCGGCAAGTCGCAAGATATTGAGGCTTCAGGTTTTATCGGCAAACCTATGATTGTCCGAGGAAACAGGACTTATGAGAATTATTATATCAATGGCAGATATATTAAGAGCAGTATTATAACCAAGGCTATTGAGGATGCTTACAAGGGCTTTATAATGCCTCATAATTATCCGTTCAGTGCGATTCATTTTAAGATTAATCCTGCCATTATTGATGTAAATGTGCATCCGACCAAGATGGAGCTGCGCTTCTCTAACAATGAATATATATATAATTTTGTGTATGATATATGTTTAAAAGCACTTAATTCAAAGGAACTTATAGCGGAGGTTTCTGTTCCTGACCCTGTTGCAGTGAAAATGCAGGAAGCACCGGTTGTAAGAAATGTTATGCTGGATATTAAACTGCCGGAAAGACTCCCAGAACCTTTCGAGGTTAAGCGTTCTGAGCAGATGATTAAGGAAGACAAAGTGAAATATGAAGCTGTGGCAAAGTCTGAACCACCAAAACAGATGAATCTTTTTGAGAATAAGCTTCTTGACGAGAGCAGCCGTAACAAATACAGAATTATCGGGCAGCTTTTTGATACTTACTGGCTTATTGAATTTGAAGACAAGTTCTATATGATGGACCAGCATGCAGCGCATGAAAAGGTGCTTTATGAAAAGACAATGAACAAGCTTCATAATAAGACAATTGGAACGCAGATGATTCTTCCACCTATTGTACTTTCACTTAATATGCATGAGGAAGAGATATACAAGGCTAATCAGGATATATTCAAAAGATTAGGATATGAGATAGAAGAATTTGGCGGCAACGAATATAAGGTTACAGGAATTCCAGCCGGACTTCCCAAGATGGATTACAAACAGCTTCTTATTGATGTGCTGGACGGACTTTCAGAAGAAAGTGCTAACAAAGACCCTGATATTATTACTGAAAAGGTTGCAAGCATGTCGTGTAAAGCAGCTGTAAAGGGCAATAACAGGCTGTCGTTCAATGAAGCATTTGAACTGATGGATGAGCTTATGAAAGCGGAGAATCCATATAACTGTCCGCACGGCAGACCAACGCTTATTATGATGAGCAAATATGAGATAGAAAAGAAATTTAAACGAATAGTATAGAGGCTGATATGAAAAAAGAACCTTTAATAATACTTACAGGTCCGACAGCGGTTGGAAAGACAGAGCTTTCCATAGCACTTGCAAAGGTGATAAACGGTGAGATAATAAGTGCTGATTCCATGCAGGTGTACAAATATATGGATATCGGAACTGCCAAGATAACAAAAGAAGAAATGCAGGGAGTTAAGCATTATCTTGTTGATGAGATTGAACCGTCAGAGGGCTTTGATGTAGCAAGATTCAAATCTATGGCTGTAGATGCAATAGAAAAAATCCGTAAGAACGGACATATTCCAGTTGTTGTTGGCGGCACAGGATTTTATATTCAGGCACTTTTATATGATTCAACATTTGAGGATGATGAAAGTGATTACGAATACAGGGATTACCTTCAGAAAATTGCTGATACAAAGGGCACAGAGGTGCTTCATGATATGTTAAAGGAAGCTGACCCTGAATCTGCAGAGGCAATCCATGCCAACAACGTTAAAAGAGTTATCCGTGCACTTGAGTTTTATAAGACGACAGGCAGGAAAATATCAGAGCATAATAATGAACAGAGAGCAAAGGAGTCTCCATATAATTTCTGCTATTTTGTGCTTAATGATAAAAGAGAGATTTTATATGACAGAATAAACAGGCGTGTTGATATAATGTTTGACAATGGACTGCTTGATGAGGTAAAACATTTGTCGGATATGGGGTTTGTAAAGGATGATGTTGCCATGCAGGGAATCGGATATAAAGAAGTGTTCGATTATCTTGAAGGCAGGTGTGACGAAGCAGCCCTTAGAGAAATGATTAAGCAGGATACAAGACATTTTGCCAAAAGACAGCTTACATGGTTTCGAAGAGAACCGTCGGTTACATGGGTGGATTTTTCCCGGATACGAAGAGAAGATGCACTTTCGTATATGCTTGAACAACTAAAAGAAGAGGAAATTATTTAATTATGAGAGAAATGTATAAGAATATGGGAATCTGTGATGAAGTATATGATTACTGCGACAATATAATCAAGTCGCTTCATGACAGATTTGAAGAGATAGATAAGAATGCAGAATATAACCAGATGAAGGTTATCAAGGCAATGCAGGATAATAAGGTTGCGGAGATGCATTTATCAGGAACAACAGGTTATGGATATAATGATGACGGAAGAGATACTCTTGAGAAGGTGTATTCAGATATATTCAAGACAGAGGATGCTCTTGTAAGACCACAGATTATCTGCGGAACTCATGCGTTAAATGTGGCTTTATCATCTAACTTAAGACCGGGTGATGAGCTTTTATCACCTGTTGGAAAGCCATACGATACAATGGATGAGATTATCGGTATTAGACCTTCCAAGGGAAGTCTTGCAGAATATGGAATTACATATGCACAGGTTGACTTGCTGCCAGACGGTGGTTTTGATTATGGGGGCATTAAGAATGCAATCAATGAAAGAACCAAGCTTGTTACAATCCAGCGTTCTAAAGGATATGCGTCAAGGCCTACACTTTCAGTTGAAAGAATTGGCGAGCTTATAAGCTTTATCAAGGGTATCAAGCCTGATGTTATATGTATGGTTGATAACTGCTACGGTGAATTCGTTGAAAGAATCGAGCCATCAGAGGTTGGAGCTGATATGATAGTCGGTTCTCTTATAAAGAATCCGGGCGGCGGACTTGCTCCATGCGGCGGTTATATCGCAGGAAAGAAGGAATGTGTTGAGCAGGCAGCTTACAGATTGTCTTCACCGGGACTTGGAAAAGAAGTAGGTGCAACACTTGGTGTTAACCAGAGCTTTTATCAGGGACTTTTCTTATCACCTGTAGTTGTTGCAGGCGCACTTAAGGGTGCTATATTTGCTGCAAATGTATATGAAAAGGCAGGCTTTGTAGTAAGACCTGATGGTAGCGAGCCAAGATATGATATTATTCAGGCAGTTGAGCTTGGAAGTGCAGACGGACTTCTTGCTTTCTGCAAAGGAATTCAGGCTGCGGCACCTGTTGACAGTTTTGTTACACCAGAGCCATGGCCAATGCCGGGATACGATTCAGACGTTATCATGGCTGCCGGAGCATTCGTTCAGGGTTCATCAATAGAGCTTTCCGCAGACGGTCCGTTAAAGGAACCTTACTCAGTATTCTTCCAGGGAGGACTTACATGGTACCATGCAAAGCTTGGAATTATGATGAGTGTTCAGAAAATGTTTGAAAAAGACCTTATAAAGCTTTGATTGAATTAATATTTGTGTTATAATGCATTGGAGTATGGGTTTTTCTGTACTCCAATTTATGGTTAAAGGGTGAAATCTATGAGTAATATTTCTAAATATAAGAACGGCTGGCTTTTATGGCTATTTATTCTGATAGGCATTGTGCTTGGCGGTCTTATTGCAGAACTCACTGCCGGTGTGCATGCATTAAGCTGGCTGTCTTATGGACAGAGTTTCGGGCTTGACAGTCCACTGGTATTGGATCTTGGGGTACTTGTGTTAACATTTGCACTCCAGATTAAGATTACTATTGCCAGTATAATAGGAGTTATACTTGCAATTATTATTTACAGATTTATTTAATCTGACTACTGTTTAATTTATGGTATATGAGAATATAATAACAGGTGTAGAAGAGGATAAGCTTCTTCCCTACGAGAAGTGTCTTGAGTATGGAGCAACAGTGCTCGATAATGCGGAGTTGTTAGCTGCCATTATCAGAACCGGAACCAACGGCTTAAGTTCTATCCAGCTTTCCGAGAAGATACTGGAGAGTGCCGGTAATCTTAACGGACTTTATAATATGTCTGTTCAGGAACTTATGCAGATTAAAGGTATAGGAAAGGCTAAAGCTGTGCAGATATGCTGTATTCTTGAGCTTTCAAGGCGTATAGCCAAGCAGAAAGCAAGAGAAAAGCTTGATTTTTCCAATGCAGAGACAATAGCCGGATATTATATGGAAGATATGAGACATCTTGAAAAAGAACATCTTATACTTGTTATGCTTGATAACAGATGCCGTCTGATAAGAGACAAGGTGCTTTCTGTTGGAACTTCTACCGGTTCAATGGTTTCAGTAAGGGAGATATTTAAAGAAGCACTTGATAACAGGGCAGCTTCGATAGTTCTTCTTCATAATCATCCTTCAGGAAATCCTTCTCCGAGCAGGGAAGATATGAAGGTTACAAGAAATGTTGCGGAAGCAGGGAAGATTATAGGAATTGAACTCTTGGATCATATTGTTATAGGAGATAATTCTTATTTCAGTTTTAAACAAATGCAATATATTAATTAACGATTAAGAAAGGAAGTAAGATATGAGTAACGCATACGGAATTGATATAGGCACAAGTAATTTCAAAATGTGCTGCAGTGACAAAGATAAGATACTTAATGAAAAGAATATTATAGCTATAGCTAACAAAACAGAACTTTTAGCTTTTGGAGATGAGGCATATGAGATGTATGAGAAAGCTCCTGAGCATATTGAGGTTTCATTCCCTGTAAAGTTTGGTGTTATAGCAGATATTGAGAATATGCAGACACTTCTTTTCAGCTTCTTCAATAAGATTAATGAAGGAAAGAAGGTTACAGGCTCAGATTTCTATATTGCTGTACCTACAGATGTAACAGAAGTAGAGAAGAGAGCTTTTTATGAATTGGTTGTTGATTCCAAGGTTAAAGCCAAGAATGTATATGTAGTTGATAAGCCGGTTGCAGATGCAATTGGAGCCGGTCTTGATGTAACTAAGTCTAAGGGTATCATGATTGTTAATATCGGAGCTGAGACAACAGAGATTTCTGTACTTTCTTTAGGCGGAATTGTTATAAGCAAGGCTGTTAAGATTGGCGGTAACAAGCTTGATGACTGCATTATAAGCAATGTAAGAAAAGCATACAATCTTGTTATTGGAAGCAAGACTGCTGAGAATTTAAAGAAACAGTTAGGCAGTGCAGTTCCTGTATCAGAGAGCTTTGCACCTGGTTTCGGAAGAAATGTTTTATCAGGACTTCCTGTAAGCGTTCCTATTTCTTCTGATGTTATATATCAGGCAATAATTGATTCATTACATTCTATCATGGATGCCATTAAGGTTATACTTGAGAGAACTCCGCCAGAACTTGCAGCAGATATTATCAAGGACGGTGTTTACTTTACAGGAGGAACATCACAGATTAATAATCTTGAGAAGTTTATTAAGGATGAGACTAATCTTAATGTCAACATCGTTGAGCATCCTGCAGAAAGCGTTGTAAGAGGTCTTATGGGAGTTGTATCTAATCCTGAATTTGCCAAGGTTGCATATACTCCAACAGAGAAAAATTTTGATTAAGGGCAGGTTTTAGAATGAGAAAGAAAATTTCTTCTTTTATGACTTCGAAGAATATTCTCATTGCACTTACGGTTCTGTGCTGCTTTTTTATTGGAACAAGCTTTTTTACAGACACGCTTACCAAGCCTCTTAAAAAATGTGTTTCAATGGTAGTAGTTCCGGTACAGAAGGGTATGAACAATATAGGTTTCTGGGTTTATGACAAATACCAGACACTTCAGGAAATATCAGTTGTTCTTGATGAGAATAAGAACCTTCAGAGTCAGATTGATGAGCTTACAGAAGAAAACAATCAGTTAAAGCAGGATTCATATGAACTTGACAGACTCCGTGACCTGTATGAGCTTGACCAGCAGTATTCAGGCTATTCTAAAGTCGGAGCAAGAGTAATTGAAGTTACGACAGATAACTGGCATTCTTCATTCAAGATTGACAAAGGTACAGATGATGGGCTTAAAGTTGATATGAATGTTATTGCAAGTGGTGGTCTTGTAGGTATTATTTCTGAAACAGGAAGTAATTATTCCATTGTCAAGACAATCACAGAAAATAACAGTAATGTGAGCGGAATGCTTATAGATACTAATGAAACATGCATAGTTCAGGGTGATATTGAACTTATGGATACAGGAATGATACGTGTTTCACATTTTAAGAGTGATGTTATTGTCAGAAATGGTGATAAAGTAGTCACATCTAATATAAGTGACAAGTATCTTCAGGGAATTCTGATTGGGTATGTTAAGGATGTTAAGCTGGATTCTAATAATCTTACCCAGTCCGGATATATTGTTCCTGCAGTTGATTTTAATAATCTGCAGGAGGTATTAGTCATAACCCAGCTTAAAGAATAAGTGTTTAGGACTATTGATTATGAAAAGAAAGATAACAGAAGTAATTATTATATTGTTTTTCTATCTCATGCAGGTTTCCGTTGCAAGAGTTATTTCAATTGCTGATATTTCGCCTAACTGGCTTATTATTCTTCCTGTATTCTTTGGATTTTTCTGTGGAAAGAATGATGGAATGTTTGTTGGATTCTTTGCAGGAATTATGTATGATCTGTTCTATTCCGGATTATTCGGATTCACAGCACTTGTTTTTATTTACATAGGATATTTTTCAGGCTTTTTTTATCAGAAGTACGAGGTAAGGGAAATTCTTATCCCTCTCGCACTTGTGATAACTGCTGATTTTGGATATGGATTTATATCATATATTGGTAACTTCCTGCTTCATAACAGACTTAATGTAGGATTCTTTATGTCAAGATTTATTCTTCCAGAAGTTGTATATACAGCACTGGGTTCTCTTATTATATATCATCCTGTACATTATTTCTGCACAATAACGGAGCCGGGAAGAGAGAGAAAGAAGAAGGGTAAGATTGATGAAGGAAGTATTTGATTATATTGTAAGTCTTCTCAAATCCAGAATTTTTCCTATGATTCTTGTATTTATTGTTCTGATTTCTGTTCTTGTTCACAGATTATTTGTTCTTCAGATAATAAAGGGAGATTCATATGTTGAGGACTTATCAAGCTCCATACAGAAAGATATGAGTGTTGCGGCTGCCAGAGGTCGTATCTACGACCGTAACGGTGTTCTTCTTGCTTACAATGATCTGTCATATGCAGTCAAGATAAGCGACTCTGGAAGATATTCAGATAATGCAACTAAGAATACAACTATTAATAATTCTATTAATAAGACACTGGATATTATAGAGAATCATGGAGATACATTTTCTAATGATCTTCCTATTATCTATAATAATGGACAATTTTCATACAATGTCGAGGGAACATCACTTCTAAGATTCTTAAGAGATTCTTATGGAACGGAGTCGATAGCAGCACTTTCTGATGAACAGAAAGCTACATCGGCAGAGAATATGTTCAAGTATCTCTGTAAGACTTATGATGTTAATTATGAAGAGTTTGGAATTGAACATTCTCTTATGATTGTTAATATGAGAAGATATATGGCTGCCAATTCATATAACAGATATCTTACATTTATTATTGCAAATGAGGTATCAGACGAAACTGTTGCGGCTATTCTTGAAAACAGCAATGACCTTGTTGGTGTTACTGTGGAAGAGCAGTATATTAGAAGATATGTTGACAGTATATATTGTTCGCAGATACTTGGATATACAGGAACAGTCTCTAATTCAGAGCTTGAGGAACTTGGCGACGGATATGAAAGTAATGATGTTGTGGGTAAATCAGGAATTGAAAAGAGCATGGAAAGTGAGCTTTCCGGAGTAAAAGGCGAGAAATCAGTATATGTTGATACTGTAGGAAGAGTTACAGAAGTGCTTGATGAGGAAGATCCTCAGGCTGGACATGATGTATATCTTACAATAGATATTAATCTTCAGAAATCAATATATAATGCTTTAGAAGATGAGATAACTGATATATTTATGAAATACTTTACATCTGGAAGCAATAAGATAACTTATAGCAGTTCGGGTGATGTTGATACAATATATATAACAGCACAGGAAGTATATTTTGCTCTTATTGATAATAACATTGTTTCGCTGAAAGAGATTGAGGAGCAGAATACTCCTAATGAAGCTGAGATTTACAGTCAGTTTGAGGCAAAGAAAGCAGAAACTTTATCATGGATAAAGGATGAACTTACATCTGGTAACACTGCATATGGAAAGCTTTCTGAAGAACAGCAGTTATATATATGGTATATATATGATCTTCTGAAAAGCGAGAATATATTCAGTCTGGCTAATGTTGATACAAGCGATAGCGTTTATTATGACTGGGTATACGGAGATTCGACAAGTCTCTCACAGCTTTTGACGTATGGTATATCTAAGAACTGGATTGACATGTCATCACTTACTTCTGAAAAGTATACAAGCCTTCAGGAGTCCTATGATGCACTTGTTGATTATGTTATATCAGCACTTGATTCTGATACAGCATTTTTCAAGAAGATGTACAAATACATGATTAATGCCGGAAGTATTTCGGGAAGACAGGTGTGTATGCTTCTTTATGAGCAGGGAGTTCTTGATATGAACGCAGATGATTCGCGTTATCAGTCTATTTCATCAGGAAGTATGGGTGCATATGAGTTCATGTCATATGTTATCTCTAATAAGATTATAACAGTTGGACAGCTTGCACTTAAGCCATGTTCTGGTTCAGCGGTTGTAACTAATCCTAATAACGGAGATATTTTGGCACTTGTTTCATATCCAAGTTATGATAATAACAAGCTATCAGGAACAGTAGATGCGAAGTATTACAGTTCACTTGTTAGTGATAATGCGAGTCCGCTGCTTAACAGGGCTACACAGTCATTTATAGCACCGGGTTCTACTTACAAACCATGTACAATTATTGCCGGTATGGATACAGGTACTATATCGTCATCTACAGTATTTAACTGTTCAGGTGTCTTTGATAAGGTAACTCCTTCACCAAGATGCTGGCAGAGATGGGGACATGGAAGTGAAACGGCAGCTACTGCGATAAGAGATTCATGTAATGTTTATATGTATAATGTTGGTTATAATCTTGCATGCAGCAAGAATGGTTCATATAATAGTACCTATGGAACTAACATATTAAAGAACTATTCTGATATGCTTGGATTATCTACCAAAGCGGGAGTTGAGATTGAAGAAGGAACACCTGGTGCATCTTCACAGAATGCCATTGCATCAGCAATCGGACAGGGTAACCACAGATACAGTACCCTTAATCTTGCCCGTTATGTTACAACTCTTGCAACATCAGGTACATGTTATAATCTTACTCTTATTGATAAGATTACTGATTATGATGGCAATGTTATCAAGGAAAACCATGCAGAAGTTAATAATCAGGTAGAGTTAAGTTCTGATATATGGAATACAGTTCATTCTGGTATGAATATGGCTGCAGGAACATATACAGCATTATCATCATTGCATATGTCAATTGCAGCTAAGACAGGAACTGCGCAGGAAAGAACAACAGATCCTGATCATGCTACATTAATATCATATGCACCATATGATAATCCTGAATATTGCATGGCTGTACGTATTCAGAATGGTTATGCGGCTTCTAATGCAGTAACATTAGGTGCAGAGATTTATAAAATGCTTTTTAATATTAATGAATAATATTTATTAATATGTACTAAAGAAATAATAATATAAAATGTGAGGTGAGTGTTTTGGATAATTCAGTCATGATCAAAGGAAGTAAAAGCGGGATAACAGTATTTCTTGACAATGAGATGCCTTTTGAGGAATTACTGGAATGTGTTTCAGATAAATTTAAAAATGCATCAAAGTTCTTTAATAATGCTAACATGGCAATTTCTTTTGATGGAAGAGATTTATCTGCAGAAGAAGAAAAGAAAATACTTAATATTATATCAGATGTATCTGACCTTAATATTGTATGCGTTCTTGATGAGAATAATGACATGAAAACTGTATATGAAGACGCAGTGAAGAAAGCTATTGCCAGCACGGCAGAGACAGCTGTACCAGTACAGCAGCCTGTAAGCCAGCCAGCTACAGATCCAAGAACAACATGTATGTTCTATAAAGGAACACTTCGTTCAGGACAGGTATTTGAAGCCGATGGAAGTGTTGTTGTACTGGGGGATGTTAATCCGGGCGGTAAAGTTATTGCCAAGGGAAGTGTTATAATACTTGGAAGTCTTAAAGGTAACATATTTGCCGGTGTTGATGGCAATGAGAATGCATTTGTTGTTGCACTTGAGATGAGTCCTATGCAGATTAAGATTGGAGGTATTATCGCAAGAAGCTCAGATTCAGGAAATAAAGTTACAAAGGGCAGAAACAAGGTTAAGGTTGTAGAGCCTAAGATTGCTTATGTCTATGACCAGAATATATATATCGAAGATTTAGAGCAGAATGCACTGGATGATATATGCCTGGATTAATTTAATATGTTTTTATAAAAAATAGTTGATTTAACAGTTAAAATCTCGCATAATTAATATATTGCGATTTATTATGAATTATTAATGGAGGTTTAATATGAGTGAAGTTATAGTTGTAACATCAGGAAAGGGTGGCGTAGGTAAGACTACAACAACAGCTAATATTGGTACAGGTCTTGCCAAACTTGGAAAGAAGGTCGTTATGATTGATACAGATACAGGCCTTAGAAATCTTGATGTTGTATTAGGACTCGAAAACCGTATTGTATATAATCTTGTTGACGTCGTTGAGGGTAACTGCAGATTAAAGCAGGCAATGATTGCAGATAAGAGATGTCCTAAGCTCTTTCTTTTACCAACAGCACAGACAAGAGATAAGTCAGCTGTAACACCAGAGCAGATGGTTAAAGTTATCGATGAGATTAAGAATGATCCGGAAGGATTCGATTACATAATTCTTGACTGCCCGGCCGGTATCGAGCAGGGATTCCAGAATGCTATTGCTGGTGCTGACAGAGCTTTGGTTGTAACTACACCTGAAGTTTCAGCTATCAGAGATGCTGACAGAATTGTTGGTTTATTAGATGCACACGGTCTTCAGAATCATGAAGATTTAATTGTAAACAGAATCAGAATGGATATGGTTAACAGAGGCGAGATGATGTCAATTGATGATGTTAATGATATTTTACAGCTTAATGTTATAGGTGCTGTTCCTGATGATGAGAATATTGTTGTGGCAACTAACAAAGGACAGCCACTTGTTGGAGATGATTCTCTTGCAGGACAGGCTTATATGAATATCTGCCGCAGAATTACTGGTGAGGAGATTCCTTTTCTTGATCTTAATGGTAAAGGTGGTTTCTTTAAGAAGCTTTCTGCATTTTTTAAGAGTGACAAGAAGAATTAATATATGTATGTGATAAGCTGATAATGCTTATTCGGGGAGGGATTAAATATGGGATTGCTTGATTTATTTAAGAAAAAAGGTTCAAGTGATGTAGCAAAGGACAGATTAAAGTTATTACTTGTATCTGACAGAGCTAATTGTTCACCAGAGGTTATGGAAATGATTAAGAATGATATTATTAAGGTCATTTCTAAATATATGGAAATTGATACAGACGGACTTGATATTCAGATTACATCAACAGAGTCTGATACCAATAATGGTTCTGTACCAGCGATTTTTGCTAATATTCCAATTAAGGATATGAGAAACGGCGAAAAGTAATAAGGGTTTTATTATGTTTAAAAAATATAAACTGCGTTCATACAACTTTATATTAGTGTTTATTCTGATTGTAACATCGGTGTTAGCACTGGCTGTAGTTAACAGTGCTAACAGTGCTTATACAATGAAACAGGGTGCTGGTATTGTTGTATCATTTGTGATAATGATTATTGTATCATTTATTGATTACAACTGGATTCTTAAGTATTTCTGGATATGGTATGGAGTGGTTACTGTAATGCTTATAGGTGTTCTTACTGTGTTTGGTCATGGATCACATGGTGCAACAAGATGGTTTAAGATAGGACCTATACAGTTACAGCCATCAGAATTCTTAAAACTGGCACTTATATTACTGGTTGCGAAGCTTGTTGCTGCGAACAAAGAGAGACTTAATTCAATTAAGTTTCTTGCATTGATAGCATGTTTAACGTTATTTCCAATACTGTTAGTTGCTATGCAGCCTAATCTTTCAACAACAATACTTTTATGTCTTATTGTTATTGCAATGCTTTATTGTGCCGGAGTAAGTTATAAAATATTTGGAATTGCGATATTAATTGCAGTTCCGATTATATCAGCATTTTTGATATATGTTGTATCGGTTGAGCATCCAATTCTTATAAAGGATTACCAGAGGAAGCGAATAGTAGACTTTATTGAAGGTAATAAGTCAGAAGAAGTAGATATGAGTGATGCAGGAACATATCAGCAGGCATATGCTGTTCAGGCAATTGGCTCAGGTCAGCTTACAGGAAAAGGTCTTAATAATAATGATACATCTTCACTTAAGAATGCGGGATATATTGCTGAAGCACAGAATGACTTTATATTTGCGGTTATTGGTGAAGAATTAGGCTTTACAGGCGGTTGTATTACAATTTTTTTATTGTTTCTGATTGTCTTAGAGTGTATAATAGTAGCCGTGAGGGCGAAGAACTTCGAAGGAAGGCTGATATGCTGCGGGGTTGCTGTATATATAGGTTTCCAGACTTTTATTAATATAGGAGTTGTATCGTGGATATTGCCTAACACAGGAGTTCCGTTACCATTCTTTAGCTGTGGTATTACATCGCTTCTTACATTGTTCACAGCTATGGGTATTGTACTCAATGTCAGTCTCCAGCGTAATGTTGAAAGAGATGATGACATGTTTGCAGATGATTTCAGAGGATAACTTTTTGTTATTCATTTTATTATACTTACATTAGGGGGAAACTTTAATGAACATCGGTTTAATAGCACATGATTCTAAGAAAAAGTTAATGCAGAATTTTTGTATCGCATATAAGGGGATTCTTAATAAGAATCAGCTTTTTGCTACAGGAACAACTGGAAGACTTATAGAGGAAGTTACTAATCTGTCAGTACATAAGTTTCTGGCTGGACATCTTGGTGGTGATCAGCAGTTATGTGCCCAGATAGAACATAATCAGATTGATTTAGTTATTTTCCTTAGAGAGGCAGAGAATCCATTGGCTCATGAGCCAGATTCTGATAATATATGTAAACTTTGTGATATGTATAATATTCCATTAGCCACTAATCTTGCTACAGCAGAATTGCTTGTCAAGTCGCTTGAACGAGGTGATATGGAATGGAGAGAGATTTATCAGTAAATATATGCTAACTAAATTAAATGGTGCTGTTGTTTCACTATCATGATGATAAATAGTGGAAGAGCAACACCATTTTTATTAGTGTATATATTGTATACTGTTGAATCAGTCTTTTCTTAACTTTACAATATTTCTTGCTGAACGCTTATTTTCTTCAACAATCTCAGCGTAATGCTTCCTTGTTGTATTAACATCTTTATGTCCTAATACGTCTGCAACAAGATATATATCCTGGCTTTCCTGATACAGATTAGTACCATATGTGCTTCGAAGTTTATGAGGTGTAATATGCTTTACAGTTGTAACTGTCTGTGCATATTTCTTAACAAGAAGCTCGACAGACCTAACACATAGGCGTCTGTTCTTGGCAGATATGAAAAGTGCATTCTCATGGCCTTCATCAGGTGTTAGATTCTTTCTTTCTTCAAGGTAATTAAGAAGGGCTTCACGTACTTCATCGCCAAAGTATACGAAGCTTTCAGCGCCACCTTTTCTTACAACTTTGATTCTGTCATTATCAAAATCCACATCATTAATATCCAAACCAACACATTCAGATACACGGATACCGGTTCCAAGCATAAGTGTAAGAAGAGCCAGATCACGCGTCTTAAGCTTTTCATGGCTCTGTAGCTGTGTTTTAGTAAGTTTATTGCCGGATTCCACATTATCAAGAAATTCAGCCACTTCATTAGGCTCCATACGGATGATAGCCTTATCGTGAATCTTAGGCATATCAACCTTCATTGTCGGATTGGAACGTATGATTTCGTAACGGTAATAATATGCATAGAAACGTCTTAATGCACATAATTTACGTTTGGCAGCACTTTCAGAATTAGTTACGTCACGTCCATTCTTCTTATATAACTTTACATGTCGCAGATATTTCGTTATATCTGTACCATCAATCTTTTCTAAGTCTGATGGCTTAAAGTCTTTCATTGAATAAGACTGGAATTGCGGAATATCTTCAATAAGAAACTCAAAGAAGCCTTTGATATCCATAGCATATGCAATCTTGGTTCTTGGCTGCTTATTAAATTCCAAACTGTCAAAGTACTGGGTACAGAAATCAGGCAGTATATCAAGTAATTCATTAAGTTTCTGTTTGTATTTGATATTTTGTTGTTCAGTGTATGTTTTCTCAGCCATTAAGAGTACCTCGTCACTTGTAAATCACATTGCAATATAAGTATATCACAGAAAATACGCAGAGTTAAATGCATTTTAAAATAAAATTTAATGTTAATTTTCTGCGTAAAATCGAAACAGTAGACGGATATATAACAGTACAAATAGGGAAGTAGCATTAATTTGTAAGACTTAATGCCATTTCCCTTGATTTTTTCATAAATTGCATTATATTGTGCAAACAGATTTTATTTTCTGTATTGGTTCTGTAAAAGTATCGGTTTAAGAATAACATTATCAGCTTCAATCTTATGAAAATGTAATTTTCTTAAGATATCTGTACCTATAAGATGTTTTGCTAATTCATAAGGAGTAGCATCATTAAGTGATTCTCTTGGATAGTTGTTTATATGATTCATCATAAGATTAATGTCTTCTTGTGTATATCCATCTAACGACCGTCCAGAAGGTATAATATATCGTATAAATTCGTGATTCTTTTCAATCATACCTTTCTGATATGAACTATAAGAATCACAATAGTATAACATAGTTCTATCATTTCCATTAATATCCTGTTCAAACATAAACGGATTTGAGAATTCAGTGCCTCTATCTGTAAGAATAACTCCAAATAATTTCTTAAACCTGTCATGACCAAAGACTTCATATAGTTCATCAAATGCGTTCTTAACTGAATTCTGACTCTTATCAGGCAATAAAATTGCTATCATAAAATGACAGCTTCTAAATATCAATGTAAGCAATACTTTCTTCGTGTTTCTCATGCCTATTACCGTATCCATCTCAACCACGCTGACAGTTGGATTACTCTTTACATATTCATCAAAATCTTTATATCTTCGTCCAATTAAATAATCAGATTCTATTGTTGTGCGCTTCTTATGGGCATACCTTGGCTTATATCTTACTCTCCGCTGTAAATCAATATTTCTTGCGGTTAGGACCTGTTTATCAATAAGGTTATAAAGAGTCCTTTCTGAACATGGAAGCTTATCCTGATATCTTCTGAAAACAGATCTAACAGACTGTCCTTTAAGAATCAATGGAGAAACTATGGCGTCTATTTCCTCTAATTAACCAGGAGAAAGAGATATGCCTTCACGACAATCTCTGGCTCTATCCATAGATAACTGATGTGCCATTGATGCAGAATATCTGTATCTTGGATAGTTGCAATATGTACGATTAACATTCTCACAGGCATTACATACATACGGAGCACTTTTTATACATTTGCATTGCTCAGGAATATAGTCTTTACATTTACCAGTGCTACAGTATCCCACGCAGCCATTGCAAAATCGATTACAATCTGCATCACATAAATGCATTACACCACACATTGATAATCTGTGTATACATGGATAATAGTTAGTCTGCTTAACAGGCATTTTATAGCGGTTTCTTTGGATTTCTCTAGCAATACTAGAGTCAGATTTGCCGAGATTTACGGCGATTTGATGGATAGATTTCCCTTGTTCAAGACATTTTTCGATAAATATTCTGTTATCGAGTGTCAGATGAATGTTTTTCATAACTTAATACCTCCAAATTTCTTTGGACGCACTTTAATAAACCTATTGAAATATTATATTTTCATGATATAATACAACTATAGATGCAGAGTGCGTCAATAGTATTGCGAAAGCTTTCCAGGGCAGTAACGCAATACTATTTTTTTATGCTTTTTCTGTATCATTATAGTATAAACACATCATATAGTAAATAAATGGAAAGTGCTTTTAGCGAAATGCATAAATGATTTTACGCTGCGTAAAAACTTTAGGTGAATTATGAAGAAAGAACATGAACAAATCAGACTAAATTTTAGAGAAAAACTGGGAGAGTATATCAGAAATAAAAGAGAGCAGAAGAGTATATCTCAATCTCAAATTGCAAATGAGCTTGAAATCAATACATCAACTTACAGTAATTATGAATCTGGAACTAGAGATATGCCAGTTTCATACTTGCCATTATTAAGTGCATATTTTGATTTTGAATTAAATGATTTTTTTGTTAGTGAGGATTATAACATAATTACTGACACATTTAAGTTACTTTCAAAAATAACAGGGACGCGATATATTAGAACAATGGAAAAATCTGCTGTAGTGGAATATAAACCAGAACCGATAGGCTATATTTATATGGAAGGAGATAAGGAGCATTTTGAGTATTTTCTTCCAAAACCTCAAAAGTATAAAAAGTGTAAACCTATTTCACAAAAGGAGTTGATTCTCTCTGGTCAAAGATGCATAAATGCCAAACCATATACAGATGAAGAATTTTATCAGTATTTAATGTCAAAAGATAACGGAAATACTGTTAAAATGCTTAACGCAGCTAAATCATTATTGGAATGCATGAATGATAAATATAAGAAGTCATTCATTGATTCAGTAGCATTACAGGTTATAGAAAATGTAATTGTAGATGATTTGACAAAAGGGAGTTATGGAGCAGAAAGAGCATATGCCTATTATAGAAAGATAATTAAACCTAATAATTAAAAAAGAGGTACATAG
>CAVAPS010000003.1:0-117494 GCA_963590775.1 Desulfovibrio piger | reverse complement strand
TACTGCCAGCGAACGTCCTCTTTTAATTTATCGGCACCCCAGTCTGAAAGGTTGAATGGAGGATTTGCCATAATATAATCTGCTCTTAATGTCGGATGACGGTCATCCAGGAACGTATCTGCTGCGTAGGTGCTAAGATCCGGCTCAATGCCACGGATAGCAAGGTTCATTTGTGCCATCTTCCATGTAGTCGGATTAGAATCCTGCCCGTAGATAGAGATATTGCTGATGTTGCCGCTATGGTTCTCTACAAACTTTGCAGACTGAACAAACATACCGCCTGAACCGCAGCAAGGATCGTATACTCGTCCCTTGTACGGTTTCAGCACTTCCACCAGTGTACGAACGACACAAGACGGAGTAAAGAATTCACCGCCACGTTTGCCTTCCTGCTCTGCAAACATAGAAAGGCAATATTCATAAGTACGGCCTAGGATATCCTTTTCGCTTCCATGTTCAATCATCTGAATATTTGTAAAAAGATCCACTACATCGCCCAATCTACGCTTGTCCAGTTCCGGACGTGCAAAGTTTTTAGGCAAAATATCCTTCAGACGTTTATTTTCTTTTTCAATTGCACGCATGGCATCGTCGATCACGGTTCCAATTTCTGGAGTATGTGCCTTTGCTGCAATCTCGCTCCAACGTGCACCAGCAGGTACAAAGAAAATACCCTCCGAAGTATATTCATCGATATCCTCTTCAAAGCCATCTCCTTCTTTAATAAGTTCCTGATATTTATCGTCAAATCGATCTGAGATATACTTTAGAAAAATCAGTCCCAGTACGACATTCTTATATTCTGATGCATCCATGTTGCCTCGTAGTACGCAGGCCGCATCCCATATCTGCTTTTCAAATCCTATATCGGCTGTGTTTTTCGCCATTTATATTTACCTCCACCGCTTTTTTACTTCTTATCTTTTATATATTTTCCAGACTTTATCCTACGATCAACAGGCTTTACAGCGTCTTCTGGAATTGCCCATGATCTACCAAATCTTTTACTTCCTGCAACCATTCCTTCTTTACACATCGTTTGAAGGCGTCTTTCTGATATTCCCCATTTTTCAGCAATTTCTTTTACAGTTAAATATCCCATTCATTTTCTCCTATGAAATCACATACTCTCACCTATTGAATATTATATTCGTATTAGCGCTGAAAATCAATCAAAAGAAGACCTGTAATTTACTTCTACAGGTCAGGCAAAATATCCTTAAAATTATTCTTTAGTCTTTCTTCTAATTGTCAGTTTATCCTTTTCGCATTTAACTTCTATTTCTTGTCCAATTTCAAAGCCTGTTTCTTTTAGCCACTCTCCTTTAAGGATAATCGTTGGCGTTATTTTATACTTATAGCCGCTTGTTCCGTAAACCTTCATTTCTCTATTCTTCTTAGTATCCATAGTTGCTCTCCTCGCTCTTGCACCTTAGTTCCTTTTCGCCTAATGATGCAAAACTAAAATCCACACGTATTCATTTCAAAATCCAAAGGGGTGTCAGTATTTCATTACGAATGTAGAATGTATTTTGGTTTTCAGTGATTTTTAAAAATCGAATTAAACCTATAGTGCCAAGAAAGCCCGTAAATTGGCGGTTTCTTGGCACTCGCAGAAATATCCACAAGAACGTCAGACACCTTTTCCAGCCAGCGTTATCTCTCCCGGTCTTGGATACATTCCACCGCCAAAGAAAGCACTTCTTGTCACATTATGATATGGAGCACGAAAAGGTCTGTCCTCCATTAAACCGCCGCAATCTCCAAGCTGCCCCGCAACACTGTATATATTAGTAAGTTCCAGCTTCTCTTCAAATGTCATATCCGGCATAATCGTTGGTATCCGCTTTGCCATCATGGTCTTACCACTCCCCGGAGGTCCTATATACATAATATTATGCATACCGGCAACAGCTATCATAGTAGCCCTCTTGGCAGCGTGCTGTCCCCTGATATCAGCATAATCAAGTGTCACACATCTGTTAGACAGTCTTTTATCTAGTATAGCATTTACTTCATTATCTATAATACCATCATTAATACATCTGACTGCATTTCTTAAGCTGTCAGCAGCTATTACATGCATGGAATCAACAATCTTACCCTCATTAACATTAATATCCGGTATAAGTATCTTCTCAATGCCTTCTTCTTTCGCTGCACATACACAAGGCAGTACACCTCTCACGCCATTAATGCTTCCATCCAGACTCAATTCACCAAGAACTACTGTCTTATCAAGATTAACCTCATCAACCAGTCCATTCGCCGCAAGAATCGCCAGAGCAATAGGAAGGTCAAACCCCGTTCCACTCTTTCTTATATCAGCCGGAGAAATATTAACAGCAATCCTCTGCGGTGGCAGTTCATAACCTGAATTGCGGATAGCAACCTTTACTCTCTCCCTTGCCTCTTTCACTTCATTGCTTAAGAATCCACTCATCTCAAAGCATGGAAGTCCATTCCCCACATCAACTTCCACATGCACAATCTCAGCCTTTAGCCCATGCAAAACACCACTCAATACACTACTGTACAATAAATATCACTTCCTCTCCTTGTTAATTTAGTTGTATTTTAATTCTGTTGCTATGTTCTGCCCTTGTATATAATAGTAATTATGGATATATATGTATTATAAAAATTATCCAATCGAACCATTCTTATATATCTTTGATTCGATTGGATTATCTCATCTGTTACATAGTCTTCATCTTAGATAACGCTTCGTTGTATTCCTCTTCTGTAAACTTTGTAAGTAAATCTTTTTTCGGTATTCCGTATCTTATCATAAATATAATGTTATCTATTGTAGTAGACCTAATGCCCTCTTCATTACCTGTCTTAAATCCTTCCTGTCTGGCTTTTTTCGTAAAATTTTTCCACGCGTCACACATATCAACCGACTCTCCTTCCTTAATCTCGCTTAATTCTATCATTTCCTTATTCTCTGTTATCTTTCCAATCATCCATAACAGATCTTTATCCACTCTTGTGCCATCATACTTTGAATATATGTAATCTATATTGTTCCTGTATATATTACTTACCACATCAAATAGTATTCTTACATCATTATTATGAAACAAAAGCTTTCTAGAATCAGGCACTCCCTTCCTCTAAAACATATTACTCCCCGCCTCTCTTTTCGCGGTGCGTTATTTTGTGTTGATATAATAACATTATAATATATTGATGTCAATATATATTTACATAATAAATTATAAATATATTTTAATAATAAAAAACTTCCCGACCAATCCGTATAATTACGAATCAATCGGGAAGCCTTTAGGTAGAAAATAGTATTTAATCTAAATCAAACAAATCTTTAAGCTGGAAATTCAATACTGAATATCCGCTTACATTCTCGCCTTTTACTATCTGGTCAGATGTAGCTTTTATACCAATATTAAGTGTACCATTCTTAAGTGCACGCTTTAATGCATCAATATCAGTACCTTTAGCTGTTAACTTCGATCTAATATCTTCATTATCAATTAATGTCCAGAAATCATCAACCGTATACTCAACCCCTGGTACTATCTGTGTAATATTCATATTACTATCTTTCAATTTAATATCAGTTCCTGTTGAGCTTCTCTTGGCATCAATATAACCTAAGCCAACATCACTGTCCTCATCATATGCACCATTGTTATTAAGATCAATATACATATAAGCATCCTTAATCTTATAGAAGTTAGAAAGATAATCTATTCTGAACTTAAATTCCAGAGAGCTTGAAACAAACTTGCTATACATAGTCTTAATGTATGATGTATATTCTGTAACAGTATCATCAATCTTAGCATCTGTGTAAGTCACAGTAGGAACATGCTTACCTGATAAGATAGCCTTAGTAAATGTGTTAACAAATAACTCAAGCTCTGAATCAGATGTAATCTTATCATGTCCAGCAGCTGTATAAGTTACATTGCCATATGAATAAATGTAGTAATTATTCATGGCATCTTTATCAGTTACTGAATAATAAAGATTTCTGGCTGCATTAGTATCTGGCTGACCGTTATTTGATACACCACAATAATTATTATCAAATGATTTAGCAAATGTATACCATACAACAGGCTGTGGATTAAGTATTCCATTCTCATCATAAAGACTGCTGTCTTTCTCTAAATCAAGAGCAAAGTACTGTGCATGTGTCTCAGCTACTGTTATAGAATTTCCCTCAAGATATGGAATATTCTCACTTATCTTATATGGATAACTTGTTACCTGTCCTGCATTTAATTCAGAAGCCTTATTAGACTCAATATCAGTTGTAGTTGTTTTTATATACATATTTTTCTTTAACAAGTTACCAATTGTTCCGTTATAGCCATATTTATTTAATAAATCTAGATCAACTTCAGTATTCAATCCATATGGAGATGCTTCCAATTTACCCGCTGTCTTTCCTGCACCATCTGTTCTTGCCAGCTTAAACAGGAAAGGATCTGTAAACTGTTTCTTCAAATCAAGTCTGCTAAGATACTTAACTGTATCCGTTCTAAGATATGAATAATCCTTAACAGTTTTTTTATCATAGTTGTTATCAGAATTCACTGATAATGGTGAAACCGTATCAAATGTAAACATGATTGAATAACCATCATCTATATACTTGTTAATTGCATCTGATATATTATCATCAAGTATTGACTTAGTTCCATAGTTACCCTCAAATCCTAAAACAATCATTGAATATGTTTCAAGATCCTTAACAATATCTGCAACTGATGCTTCTGTCTGGATATTACCCGCACTATCACGTTTATTATACTTCTTATTAAGGTCATCCTGTGACATCTGTGTTACATGCAGATTTAATCCTGTTATATCATTAACCGAATTAAACTTCTCATTAAATGCCTCATCGTTCTTAAGATCCAATGAACCAGCTGAGCTTGTGGTACCTGTTATCTGCAATACACGGACAGTTGATTCTGTTCCCTTAATTGCAAATGCACCTGTATTAACAGACTTTGGATAATAAGCCGGATCAGAATTAGCATCATCTACTTCGATAACCTCTGTTTTCCATGAAAAATATCCCTTTGCAGAAGCTGGCAGACTAACACTCATACTATAAGTTCCATCTGAACTCAGAGAAACATATTTCCCATAAACACAACCATTCATATCTCTTGTAATAGCAGATTCACTCTTATTTTTTAATGAATCATCATAACAGAATAACTCCTGCTCATCACCAATCTGGTCTGCAAATATACCATCCTGATTAATATCCATATATACTTTGATTCTGTAATTACCTGCTGGTAACGAACCACTGAAATTAACATTAAAATCTGTTGCATTCTCAGCTAATGTATATGAAGTCTTAGTATCAGAATAATTACTCTTATCTGCTACAATACCATTAGCAACCTTATCTACATATATAACATTCTTTGATAACTCATTCGTTCCTTCTTTAATATATGTTATATTACGAGTTGTAGCATTACCGTTATTCTTTTCAAGAATATCATATACAATACCATCAAGCTGCATCTTCTTGCTGATAATTGTATCAGAATCTGCGATGTCTCCATCTCCCATATACATATCTTCATCTAATACAAGTGGTAATCCTCTTAATGCATAATCATACAGGTTATTGTACATTTTCTCTGTCATATCATTACCATTAAGTGCTGCTGTATCCGGTGTAATACCATATGCAGATACATCAGTAGTGTCAGAATAAATGTTACTTAAACCAAGAAGATTGCCATTAGTACCAACTTTAACCATATCCTGTCCGTATGTTCCTATTATAATAAGGTCATACTCTGCAGCAAGATCAACATTCATGCCGTTGAATCCATTCATTGATACATGATCAACTGTAACTGATACACTGGTATCATCAGAATTAACACCGAACCAGCTCTTAATAATCTTTTCCGTATTATCCTTTCTTTCATCTGTATCAGTAAGATATCTGTAATAACCATATGGCTCTACTTCAAGTACTTTAACATTAGACATAGTAGATGTATCCTGTGTACCAAATATGTACCTAATTGCATCATATGTCTTGATATTATCAGTCTTTATATCCTTGCCTAATCTCTTGAAAACATCCTCATAATAAGATCCATAGAAATGTTTTCCATTATAATCATAATTTAAATCATCAGAACTTCTCCATGAATCCTTGTGATTATTACCTGAAAATCCCTGTGTAATCTGATTACCTGCATTAAATACAAGTGAATTTCTTCTTAATTTATCCTGAGTACGCTGAGTAGTGCTATTATATGCCGGATAATATCCAGCTCCATCAGTCGGTATATTATACATAGCCATAAACATTACTGATGAGAATTCCAACTGTTCCCCATCTAATGTCATATAGATTGGATCATTCGATGTATCACCATTAGCATATATTGAACCACGTTTACCTGAATATCCAACGCCTTTATCTAATTTAGTTCTCATAAAATCACGGATAAGATAATCATTCTCTATCCCATTGATAATATTAAGAACTTTACCTATATTAGAAGAAATCGTCTTATCAGAAGATACAAATAATAATGGTTTACCCTCTCTTGCATTCTCATACAAAAGTTCCATTGCAGCAGATGGTCTTAAATCTACAGATACTCCATCAACCTTATCTTTCCATTTAACAGTATTACTCAGACTATATTTGCTGGAATCATATGCATTATAAACCTGCTGCATATAATCAGGTAATGTAGAAGCTATGTACACAAATCCACATTCTTTAATATCATCTTCTGTTACATTCTGTGCTTTTTTTACTCTTACCTGAACTTTATTCTCAGCTTCAGTACCACCAAATACAAGGTAAGAGAATATATCTCTTATATCAGAAGATAAATATTCAGAAGTCTTGTTATATCCTTTTCTTACACAATACGCAATTTTAAGATTATCCTTAGTTATTTTGTAATCTGTACCATTCAATGCCAGCCCAATTGTATAGCTGTTATCAAGATATCCAAGATCCTGACCATTAAGTATTACAGAAGGTGTATATCCATCTCCACCATCTCCAAGAGCAGTCTCCATACTTCTGACATATTTGCCTACTCGTTCTATGAGATATTTAGCAATAGCATCTTTATTAGCTTCTCCCGATGGACAGTTTTCTATTAACTTGTCCCATGTAATAACATCAGGATCAGAATTAGCAGTGTCGTAACGACCTACCATCGGACCAAGAAAATCATAATAATTCTCCGGTACAATCTCCAATATTGTCATCGGATTATCGACCGTATATTCCTTTGTACCGATTGTTACCTTATCATTATCAGCACTGGCCTCTGTTTTTCTGGTAGCAACGATAAGTAATACAACAAGGCAGAATACAACAACAGATGCGATTGCTGGTAATATTCTTCTTTTAATGAACTTCTTAGAATTAATCTTCATCTTCATTACCTCCTACTATCACTGTTTACCAAAGTAACAATTCTTCTGGGCTGGTGTGATTTCTGTTCCTACAGTTAACATTGTGAGTTCCTTTTCTGTATTAACATCACCCGACACTGATTTACCAATCTGGAAGCTTCCATCCCCCGAATTAATTGTATTTCTTGTTGAATACTGTCTTACAACGGTTCTTTCCCGTCCCATTCTGCTGATTGTAATGCTTACTATTATCTGCGGTCTCTTGACCATAGAAGTTATCTTGGTATTATCCCATTTGATGCCATCTTCATTGATATGGACATCAAACTCAGTGACATTGTCACATACGAGACTCATCTGATCTGGATTCATGGTATCATCTGAATAATACAGTTCTTTCTTTTCACTATTGTAATAATAGCCCCATTCACTTAAAGTAACTGTCTTTTTATTGCCAGAGGCATCCAGTTGTTCTTCAGTAGTTCGTGTCGTATACAATTCAACATCTATTGAGCCACTTGATTTAACACTCTTTTTAACTTTAATTTCATTAGCTTCCATTACATTTTTCTGAATCTGGTTCAGACTGATATCGGCATCACTCTGTATCTGCGCCAAAGCTGTCTGCCTGCCGTAACTTTTTACGGACTGCGTAATAAGAAGGACAAGTGCTGTCAACACGATTCCTGATATTGCAATAGCTATCAATAATTCTACTAATGAAAAACCCTTGTTATCCTCTTTCATAACTCCTGCTCCCGTTATACCATGTAGTTTTCAATAATTAATTCTGTGTCGTTACCCTTCCTGTTTTGTACCACAAAGTTGATTCATATGTGTTTTTTGACACTGAGATAACAAATGTACCTTTATTACCATATTTAGTACTATCCAGCAGATTCGTTCCATCGGAAGTCTCTACTTTGTTACATGAACCATCTGACCTGCTGAAACTAATCTTAATAGAATTATTATCATCTATCTTTATTGTATCGGTATCATCTGATTTCAGATTAGTCTTATAAGCAATTGATATTCTTGATGAACTGCATTTGTAAGATTCTTCAAGAACTGTTTCCTTACCAGTAACCTTACCATCTGCATCTTTCACCTCAGTTTCCCTGTATGTATTGATTTCATACTGGTTTCCTGATTTCTTAACCTCCATATACCAGTCGCCCGTCTTAGACATTGTTGTTGTCTTAAGAGAACTAAGTGTAGAATAAAGATTCTTATTCACTTTCTTGGCATTACCCTTAGATATTACTGACAAGCTGACAGTTGTTGCTACAGAAACAACAACTATTATTGCCATAACAATAAGTAACTCCAGTAATGAAAATCCTTTATTATTCAGTTGTTTTCCATCCCTAAACATCTTACTCTTCTTCATATTTTCTCCACTGACTAAATGTTACCATATCCTTATATGTCATATCTGCCACATTAAGTGAGCCGTCTTCCTTCTCTTCCTTGCTTGCATTCCAGAATCTGAAGATATCTTCAAAATATCTGTACTGCTCAGTTCCAGGAATCTGCTTCTTAAGGCTTTCTCTGTTGTTCTCAATGAAGTTCTTGAACTTCTCACCTTTTTCATCTGAAAAATATGTATTCTTTACAGTGCACTCTTTACCAACACTGATAACTTTATTACTGAGAAGTATTCCATCATAATCACATTCAAGATCAACATTACCTGAGCATACGATAATTCCACCTGTTGTACTCGGAATAGTAAGGTTGATATTATTGCCTTCCGTTTTCATATCTAATGGACCTCTGCTGATAATAACTGTTCCCACTGTATTATTAATAGCAGCCACAACCTTGCCATCAACAATCTTTAAGAATGCTCCATTATTAGCATCACCTGTTACATACTTTGTAAAGTCATTGAATCCATTCTTTCCGTCTGTATTAATAACGTTATAGAATACATCCTTTGAAACATATTTATTAAGTTCGATTCCGTGACTAATATCTGTTCCAACCTGCATACTGTTAAGATAAGACTCTGCTGCTGATGTTGTAAGATACTTGCCGGCAGAAGTTGTTAACGCATTTATAGCTCCACTATTAAGTACATCTTCATTACTTAATGGCATAAGAATCTTACTGAATACATCATATCTGTTAACTCTGTCTTTACGTGTATTTTCAAAATATAATCTCATATTGGCAATGTCAGAAGAATCTGAGAAAACTATTTTGCTCACTCCTGTTGAGGTTGGAGGTGTAATCGTTGAATTGATTGAGACAACTGACTTCAGAATTTCTGTTCTCAATGCAATTGCTTTTCTCTTTCTGTCTGCAGAAAATCCTGATATGTAATCATCAAATTTACTCTCATCATTAATAAGTTCAGCATATCTGTTTCTGCTGTCTGAATCCTTGAAATTGAAGTAATAATAATACTTCTCGATATTACCTGTTGTTTCATTCTTTACAGCCTTGCTTACATACTGTGAATCAGTTGCAAGTAAATCGTAACCAAAGAAATTATCTTCTGTAATCTTAACACTGAATGAAGTATCATCTGACTTAGATGGATTAGAGCCATTACTTATCAGTGTTGAAGGAATAAGATATATTTCCTGATTAATATTAACTGAGTAAGATTCACCAGTTGGGTAAATATCGTATTTGTTGCCGCTTGAATCCTTATAAGCAACATATGCTCTACCGGCAATAACAAGTTTACTTAATGCACTTGAAAATGCTATGTTAGAACTTTCTCCATTAATTATAACTGAACTGTTATTATCTGCTGAATCATTATTATTACCTGTACCATAACCTTCATATGATGAAGAAAATGTCACATTAGAATTATTACCTTCTACAGTTGTATCATCATTAGCATATACATGAGATGATATTGTTACTGTATCAGAACTTCCTACAACAATATTATCAGCCCATACCTGATCACCTGATAATGTTACATTGCTGGCATCCTTAATATTAAGCTTACCGCCGCATACAAGGTATTTACCGCTGAATGTCATATTAGAACCATTAACATAGAAACCACTTGATGAACTTGTGTTATCACCAACACCTGCATATGCATTACCACTAATATTAACGCCTGATACACCATTAAGTGATATGCCGGCATTACCTATTAATGAGAAATTACTAAAGAAAAGTGTTCCCGCTGGAACCTCATCCTTAAAATCAACATATATATCAGGAAGTCCTACTGCACCGTCAAATGTGATGTAAGAATAGTTTCCTGATTTGTCATCTTTATATTCAACTACACAATCTGTGAATTTAACAGTATATATAGGAAGATTAGCCTGTGTTGCTCCACCTGCTGAAGAATTATCAATTGTTCCGGTTGTCGCAACTTCAATAGCTAATGTCTTGATAGACTTAACACTTAATGCAGACTCATCACCTTCGATATAACTGTTAAGCTTACTAACGAATTTCTCTCTTTCTGTCTGCTTTTCAGGATTCTGTGAATCCTTGCCATCATTAGTATCATTCCATACATATGGAACAACCTCTTTAGGGTTATATCTTGTGATTTCAAATGCTTCTATAAGATTAGATATATAGCCTTCTCGTAAGTTCTTATTAGCTTTCTTGTTATCAACTACAACTGTTGTACCATTAACTGAGCTTGTACTGAACAGCTTGGTTAACTGCTCCTCGTAAGACTTGTTGAAAGACTGCATTGAAGTCTTTCCTAATGCAGCGTATATCTCATCTACAGCTTCCTCTGCTGTATAGAATGATTTAGTTGACTGACTCGCAACAATCTTCATTCGTAAGTTAACCATTGTTGTAGTAGTAATCAGCGTTGCAAGAATCAACACAAAAGATGTCATTAAAAGTACTATTACAATTGTGGAACCAGAATTATTCTTTTTTCTTCTAAATAAACCCTTTCCCATATGCTATCTCCCATTCTTAAGCCAATTAATTTTCCTTTGTTGTTGTTACTCTGGCAATCCTGTTACTTTCGGTATAATAATCTGCACCTTTTCCTTCTGACCAGACCCATACCTCAACAGTCATTCTGAATAATGAATCAGCTGTCTTGGTTGTATCTCCTGAATTCCATGTTGAATTTCCACCTTTAATAGTTGAGTATACCTTTACAGTATCTTTCAACGAACTGTCATCAGCTAATGAAGCTCCATCAAGTGTCGCTGAATTGCCATATACTCGTGCAAGCTTAACTTTATTGTTTCCATCTACAACAATCTTGTTGTTAGAGCTGTCAATCTTTTCCTGCTGAAGAATATATACATTAAGATCCTTATATACAACCTCTTTAGTTCCATCACCACGATAAGCAGGCATTGCATATCTTATCTCAATCTCATCCTTGGCATACTGTTCATTCTCTGTACCTGTTGATGAACCGCTGCCGTTAAAAGGTGTGTAGAAAACATACAGATTCTTCGCATTATTCTCTAACTCGCTGTCAACATTATATCTCGATTTACCACTGTTGTTAGATGGATTAACATCCTCATCCAGTTCGGCTGAGAATGTATAACTTCTCATTGTTGTTTCACTTTCATATGGAGCATAGCTGCTCGAACCTCCTCCATATGTATATGTAACCTTAACTGACATATTCTGGACATATGTAGGAGCACTCTTATCATCATTAAGATATTCAAGACTTATCTTAATAACAGTTTTCTTAGTTATCTGCTTCTCATCATAACTGCCATATACAAGAGACTTGAAATGCTCTCTGGCACTGTTATCAAGACTATCATCTCGATATACATAATTATTATTGGAATTAATATCAGTATATACTGATAAACCATATGAATTAATATCGTTGGCTGAATTAGTATTATTGGCAGTCTTGTCAGTATATTTGTTCTTATCAAATGTTGTCTTGATATAGAACCTCTGATTATTAACGCCGTTATAATAATCTGCGCCTTTAGTCTTAACAATATAATATGGGTCACCATTATTCTCTACTTCTGTGTAAGTATACTCGCCCTCACCTTTTAAGAGGTCACTAAGTGGAGTTACCTTGGCTTCCTCAACAATATTGTTGATGGCAGTATTGGCATTCTCAGTTCTTCTCGCCTTGGAATTAATTCTTGCAGCATTAGAAAATGTGCTGAGAACCGGTAGAGATATAATTGCCAGAATTACAATTGCAACAAGAACTTCTACCAATGAAAATCCAGAATTATTCAATTGTCTTTCCTTATCTGTTACTCTCATATCCCTCTCCCGAATATATCAATTAGTTATCTGATGAAAATAAATTGTCTGTTCCTGTATTTACATCAAATGATGGCTCTGTAAACTTACGGTCGCCGCCCTCTATTGAATAAAGTGCAATAGAAGCCGAACCTGATACAGTGCCTGTTGACTCATTATATGAAGCTGAAAGTGACTCAATAGTACTCTTGCTTGCATATGTATTGATGTACTTAATAAAATTCTTCCACTGGCTGTAGTCGCCTTCGTAAGCAATACTGATAAGTGACTTATAACCAACAAGATTAGATGAGTATGCACTTGAACCATTAACATTACTTGATGAAATCTGACCGAATTTGTAAAGTACTGTTGTTGGTGATAAAGCTAAGCTTCTTACCCATGTTCCTGTTACAGACTCTGTCTTGATGAAATAATCAATTGTATTAGGCTGTGTGCTTCCAGAAGCATACTTAGTAATAAGAGTGTTATAATCCTTCTCATACTTGCTTGTATCTGAAATGTATTTTTCTTTGTTATTATTCTTCTCTTTTAAGTCTCTCTGAGTTACCTCTAATGATGACTTCTTAGCAGATAATGTATCTGCCTGTGATGAAAGATTCTGATATCCGAAGAAATAAGCAAGAACTACAATTAATGCAGCTGCAACTATAAGCAATAGCTTTTTATCTCTTTCAGATATTTTTAACATACCTTTTAACTTATCCATCGATTAATCTCCCCCTACTTAGTTGTATTGTCCTGTGTTGTTGCTTCACCAATGTATGAGCAAGATAATGAGAATGTAACTTCTGTTGCACCTGCGTTATCCTTGTTCTCTGTGATTGTTGGAACATCTACATTAAGAATAGATGAATTAGCCTGAAGCTGCTGTATAAGCTTGGCAACTGAAGCCTTACTGTCAGCCTTACCACTTATTGAAATAGCACCTGATGCTACATTAATACTCTGGAGAACAACATCACTCGGAATATTCTTTTCCATGTAATCAATCAGATTCTGTAATGTATCATCACTGTCAGCAGTAAGTGCTGCAAATGCCTGTACATCGTTATACTTATCTTTAGCACTGTAGTAATCATTGACAACCTGATTAATTGAGCTAAGCTTGTCTATACTCTTATTGAGATTAGTAATCTCAGCATTAAGTACAACAACTCTTCCAAGAGGAACAAGTACAAGAGCTGCCGCTACAACTATTGCACCAACAAATGCGATAACAAGTGTCTTAGTATTCTCTTTCTTAACGCCTGAATCTATCATTCTCTTAGGAACGAAATCAACAGGATCAAATACTGCACCTAAGTTAGTTACATAACTTGTAAGAGTTGCCTCTTCAACGTATGCTTTCTTATCCATTGCAATATTCTTAAGTGTATCAACCTTTTCAATCGGCATATTAAGCTCATTAGAAAGAAGTGTTGCAAATCCCTTGATTGTTGTTGAATGTCCAATTAAATATGCTTTCTGGATTGATACTCTGTTACGGGATACATAGTAGTCAATAACTCGGTTGATATTGCTTGTCATATATCTTAATGACTCTGTAACCTCATCTCCATCAAATCTTGAATGAAGAAGTGTTTCATTCTGAAGCTTTGCAGTAGCAGCATCGTATTTTAATCCATATCTTTCCATAACCGCATTAACAAGCATTGATTTACCATATGGAACCATTCTCTGGAGCTGTAACACATTCTCCTTGAATATATTGATTACTGTACTGTCATTCTCAACCTGAATAACAAGACTGACTTCTGGTCCAATCTGCTGCTTCATAATCTGATATGTACTGTTACCTACATAATCGATAAATGCAATCTTAAAGCCTAAAGTCTTAGCAAGATTGTAGTATGATTCAGCAACTTCTGAAGGAACTGCCGCTACCATGAGCTTTAACTTGTCCTGTCCTGAATCTTCTACTTTTTCAAGAATTGTATGCTGGATAATATACTCATCCATATTAACCGGGAAATATTCTGTTGCGTTAGCTTGTACAATCTTACCGACCTTATCTCCCTTTACATTAGGAATAAGTACTTCCTTAGTAGCAAGTCTAGGAGAACTTATTGAAAATGCAACATCTTTAGAGCTGAATCTGTGCTCATCCATTACTGCTTTAATAGCACTTGCAAGATCAGGTATATTCTCAAGAATACCATCCTCATAGCATTCTTCTGGAGTAGGTATTGTTACTGTCTTATGAACTGTAACATTCTTACCTGTTTTAGTGATTTCACATATTTTAATATACTCGTTATTAATAACGATACTTACCAATTTCCCTTTGGCTTTAACTGCAGCCATAAAATCCTCCTATCCAGCTCCCCACATAATAAGCTATTCATTCTAGTTAATAAATATATATAAATTCGCTGTTCTTCCTCTCTTGCTTAGAAAGCCATAAGTGAAAGATACCAGTTAATTATATTCGTACCAAAAAGCATGGCTATTGTAAGCCCTGCACACAAATATGGTCCGAAAGCCAATACATGCTCAGCTTTCGTGACCTTCATACGGATGGAGTGAATGACTGCACCTAAGATGCAGCCAATCAGAAATGCCAGGATAATGCACTGCCATCCTAAAAATAATCCTGCGAACGCCATCAGCTTGATGTCTCCACCACCGAAAGCGTCAATGCCTTTAATTGCTCGTCCGATATACAGACATATGAGCACAAATCCACTTATAATACAAAACCCTATTAGATAGTCTAATAGGTTTTTGTAATCAAGTATGATTCTTATTACCGCCAAGACACCAATTGCCACGTTAAGTGAAAATGGTATCTCGAATGTTCTCCAGTCAATGACTGAGATAACAAGAAATATTGAAAACGCAAAGCACATAAGGATGCTTAACGGATTGAATCCATTTACAATAAAGATTATCACGTATGCAATCCCATTGGTCGCTTCAATGATCGGATATTGCTTTGATATCTTTGTCTTACAGTGTCTACATTTCCCTCCAAGTATTATGTAGCTCACCAGTGGTATGAGATCATACCACTGGATTTTCTCGCCACATGTCATACAATGCGAATGTTCTGTAGCTATATTCTCTTTTAATGGTAATCTGTAAATCAGTACGTTCAAAAAACTTCCGAATACGGTACCGTATAGAAAGATAATGAAGTACAGTAAAATTTCGTATTGCATGATGTTAATTCCTTAAAAAATTATTCTGATATGAATTTTGTATTCTTTGTTCTAGAACAATCAGCAGCTACACCAGCCTCTTTTTCTGATGGCACTGTGCTGTATACACCTACTGAAACTTTTCCATTTTTTGTAATAACAACATAAATATTATCTTTATATTTGTTTGCTGCTGCTGACTTTAAAGTTACACCAAGAGTATTATCTTCATTCATCTCTGTGTATAAAGCCTTTGCTAAGCCTGTTCCATCTACCTTAATTGCAGAGTAAGCAACAACATTTCCATTATCTGTATCTAATTCTTTTGCTACTGCTTCTGTTGAAACTGCTGTTACAACTGATTGTCTGATTGAATCAAGATTCTGAAGATCTGTTGACTCTCTTGACTTTTCAACGTTTCTGATAAGTGTTGGAGCTAATACACCAACAAGAACTGCCATAATGGCAATAACTACGATAAGCTCTACTAAAGAGAAACCTTTGTTATTTGACTTTTTCTGTGTTTTTTTCATGTTTCATATCTCCCTTTTGAAATATATTTATATAAATCTGATATCATAAGCGACCTGATTATCAGATTGTATATACAATGTTAATTATGCATTACCCAATGTATTATAGAGCTGAATCATTGGCTGGTAGATTGCAAGTATAAGCATTACTACTACTAACGCCATAAGTACTATAATAATTGGTTCCATAAGTGAAGTAAGTGTCTGTGTCTGAACTTCCACTTCTTCCTCATAATATACCGCCGAGTTGGTTAACATCTCCTCAACATTACCTGTCTCCTCACCGATACCGACCATATGTACAACCATAGGTGGAAACAGTCCTGTGGACTTTAACTGGTTAGATAATGGTAAACCGAGTGATACACCATTCTTAACCTTCTGCAGTCCATCATAGAATAATACATTCTTCATAGTTGAAGCTGATATCTCAAGTGCATCAATCATAGGCATACCTGCCTGTAACAATGTACTCATTGTTCTTGCAAATGAAGCACATGCTGACTTAGTCTGTAATAATCCGAATACTGGAATCTTTAACTTTAACTTATCAAGATTATGTCTTCCGGCATCAGTTCTCTTATACAGCTGTAGTCCTACTACAATTCCTACAATAACAATTATGTATATGAACCAGTAATTCTTAAGGCTGTTACTCATTGCAAGAATTGCTCTTGTTGTAACTGGCAGTTCACTGTCAAGATCCTCAAACATTTTCATAAAGCTTGGTATAACGAAAGTAAGCATTACAATGATTACGCCAACCATAACGCATAGAAGAACTATTGGATACATCATTGCTTTCTTAACAACGCCCTTTAACTTGGCATCTTTTTCGAACTGAATAGCCATTCTTGTAAGAGAATTCTCCAGACTACCTGATGCTTCACCAGCTTTAACCATATCTACAAGAATACTTGGAAACTCTTCATTCTGTTTCATAGAATCTGAAAGAGTCTCACCTTTTTCTACGCTGTCCTGTGTTTTCTTAATTGCTTCCTGTAATTTCTTATTCTCTGTCTGTTCTGAAAGCATCTCCAAAGCATTGATAACACTAACACCTGCTTTAAGAATACTTGCGAATTGTCTACAGAATACGCTCATATCTCTGGCTGGAATCTTCTTCTTACCCAAGAATGATATATTAACATCCTTATCAAGTGCTCCCTGCTTTCCGATTGACACAGGTGTGAATCCCTGTTCCTTTATCTTTCTGGCTGCTTCCTCCCTGCTCTCGGCTTCCACAGCTCCTTTAACATCTTTTCCCGAAGCGTCTACCGCTTTGTATGAAAATGTTTCCATATCACACTCCCCATTCCAAGTACAATCATTTTTGTGCGTTTAGTATAACACACCAACCAATTTATGACAATAATTTTATCAAAATTAACAAACAATTAATTAGACATAAACTAACTTTTATATTTATACCACAATTTGGTAATTCTTGACTACATACTAAAAGTGGGTAATTGCACTATTTCCCTCAACTTACTAGTCTTTTCATTAACAAAATCATATTATTTTTTTAATTTTTCTACACTTCATCACCCAAAACACTGCCTGTGCATTTCCGCTTGCGTCGCTGTGCATCTTGCTTCATCCGTTTCTTTCTCGCTCCTTTTGGACTTCTGACGTGTCTCCTGCCGTCTCAAAGTCCAAGCCTTGCAATTTTACTCTACCTAGATGCTCTATGCTCTCACTTCTCCAATCCGCAAAAGAAAAAAGCAATGCCGGTATTGTTGTGCTACCAGCATTGCTCTATACGTTACATATTTAATTTTGCTTTAATCTCTTCTATATCGTAGTCCGGTGCTGATGCTACTACTGCATCATAGATTGGCTTGATGTCTGTTTCTTTCTCCTCCAGCTCGGATGCTATTGTCGGGAGAGATTTGGATTTTTTCACCTTCTTTATAATCAGAGTGATTTTTGCCAGTTGTTCGCCTCTCTTTTCTCCTCTCTTTTCGCCTCTGCGTTCGCTCTCTTCTTTTACACCCTTTATATAATCTTTCTCGTCAAATTCTGTTAGCAACATATTCGTCACCTCCGCCTTATTATTCTTCAAGATTTCTTTAAGTATATTATTGCGGATTGCTTCCTCAATTGCAAGCGAAACTGCTTCTGCGAATATTTCTTTTTTGCTTTTATGTATTCCCAGCTTTGCATATTTCTCTACTAATTCATCATAATACTTTCTTATTAATGCTATTAATTGTGAATATTCCATTAGTTTCTGACATTTATTCATTAGTTCTTTATTGCAGCCGTAATTAATGTTAATCAGCAACGCTTTCAATTCAAGACATGGTTTCTGGTCTTTATTACTATCATTGGTTATATAAGAATCTGACAACGGCATGACCCGTCTTTCAGGCTCCCCATCTCTTCCATTATAGAAGACTATATACCTTGGAAACGGCAGCTTAACCGGTGTTTCGTTGTAGATTCTCAGCCCATTTCTCTCTATGTAACCTTTGTATAGCTCCGTAAGATATATAAGTCCTCTTATTGGCATGTTCTTATTGACAATGCTCTGATGTTCATAAAGATTCAGCTCGCTGTCTATCACGAATGAGATGTCATTCTTATAACCAATATATATGGCATCCTCTATCGTGTTTATTACTATCAGATTCTCATCTGTATGCTCAGTATCATTTAACGCGTTATACAAGCTGAGTAAGTCCTTTTTGTTGTCAAATATCTTTCTGAACAACGTGTCCTTAAAATTTCTGTTGATTTCTAACCCCATAGATATCCTCCTCTTTCTCACTCGCAGGCTGATATCCATACACACATCTATTTATTGCGGCTCTATGCACAGCATTTACGGATATCTAATACAAACCTGCTTTATTTAATTGTGTCTTGTGGATTAGTCTGAATGAATATTCAGTCCTGATAGGCAATGCACATTGAACATACGCTGAACAACTGTATATTGGTGTACATTGCTTGAGATAAAAGATTTGTGTGTGCAATTCTTTTAATATATTAATATCACTTTTGTTTGTGTATGTCAATTATTTTATTTGTATTCATTTAAGAATGCTTCTGTCCTTGTCCTCAAAATACATATAAATATAAAAAAGCAATGCCCGCACATTATCACCAGCATTGCTTTACTTCTCTATATATTCTTATTCACCACATACTTTCTAGATATCTCACCCTCAGAAAATATGATTAAATTTCTTAGAAAAACTGATTAACTCTCTTAGCAACATAGTTAACATCCTGTGCATATCCCATAGCATTCTCTGCATCGATAAGACCTTTGTTGTAGAGGTCAAGCAGGGCATCGTCCATTGAAAGCATACCTTCTTTTCTTGCTGTCTGGAGGACACTTGATATCTGGTATGTCTTGGCTTCACGGATGAGGTTCTTGATTGGAATTGTTCCGTGCATTACCTCAAATGCAGCTACTCGTCCATGTTTGTCGGCTGTAGGGATAAGCTGCTGTGATATAACAGCTTCAAGTACTACGGCAAGCTGAATTCTTATCTGCTGCTGCTGATGTGGAGGGAATACATCGATGATACGGTCAATTGTTGCGGCAGCACCGATTGTATGCAGTGTCGAGAATACAAGGTGTCCGGTCTCTGCTGCCGTTATGGCAGTTGAGATAGTCTCCAAGTCTCGCATCTCTCCTACGAGAATAACATCTGGATCTTCTCGGAGTGCTGCTCTTAAGGCATCTGCATATGAATGTGTATCAAGTCCGATTTCTCTCTGGTTAATCATGGCCTTTCTATGAGTATGAAGGTACTCGATAGGATCTTCCAGTGTAATTACATGAGCATTACGGTTATCATTAATTCTGTCAATAAGAGAAGCAAGTGTTGTAGACTTACCAGATCCTGTAGGTCCTGTTACAAGAACAAGACCTCTCTTCTTGGCATATAATTCTATAACTGACTTAGGAACTCCAAGACTTTCCGGCTTGGGAATAACTGTTCCTACGACTCGCATTGCACATGCAACTGAGCCTCTCTGTGTGAATACGTTAACTCTGTATCTGCCTATATTAGGGGACGAGAAAGAGAAATCGAGTTCTCCCCTGTCCTTAAACAATTCCTTCTGCCTTTCATCCATTATAGACAGAATCAGCTCTTCACAGTCAGCCGGCATCATCTTAGGATAATCAAGATCTACCAGTTCTCCGTTAATTCTGACTCTTGGCGGAAGTCCGACTGTTACATGGACATCACTCGCTTTCTTTTCTTTTGCTATTGTTAGTAATTCTTCAATTGTAAATAACATTTTTGCCCCCATTATATTGTTACGTTATATCGTTCTATTGACGTTCTATCGTTTTATTGTTTTGTTTATTAATTAATCTGTTTAAGTTCAATCTCTTCTATACCTGAACCTGACGCTTTAGCTGCATTAGGATTAGGCTGTGAGTCATCTTCCTCTGCCTCATATGTAGCCCTTACCATCTCAGCTATAGTTGTAACTCCCTGTTTAACTGCATTAATGGCAGCCATCTTAAGAGTATTCATACCTTCCTTTATAGCCTGATTCTTGATTTCTTCTGCACCGGCATGTCTTGATATAAGTCTCTTGATTGGTGGAGTTATCTTCATAATCTCATATATACCAAGTCGTCCATAGTATCCTGTTCCATTACACAGCTTACAGCCACATGGCTCATATATTGTAAATGGTTCATCAGGATTAAGTCCGAGCATATGCTTCTCTGATGCAGTTGCCTCCTTAGGCATCTTGCAGTCGCACAGCTTTCTTACAAGTCGCTGGGCGATAATACCAACAAGTGAATCGGCAATCAGGTATGACTCAATACCCATATCTTCAAGACGGGCAACAGAACTTGCTGTACTGTTAGTATGCAGTGTACTTACAACAAGGTGACCTGTGATAGAAGCTCGTACCGCAATCTCGGCTGTCTCACCATCTCGGATCTCACCGATCATGATGATATCCGGATCCTGTCGTAAGATTGATCTTAAGGCAGTTGCGAATGTAAGGTTGGCTTTGTTGTTAACCTGAACCTGATTGATACCATCAATGTTAGCCTCGACTGGATCCTCAACAGTGATGATATTAACATCTTCTGTATTAAGTTCACTTAAAGCTGTATAAAGTGTTGTAGACTTACCAGAACCAGTAGGTCCTGTTACAAGGATAATTCCATGTGGATTCTTTAAGATATCATCAAATACCTTAAGATCTGCCGGTGTAAGTCCAAGCTTTGATTTATCAATGTTGAAGCCTTCCTTGGAAGCGATTCGCATAACGCACTTTTCGCCGTATACTGTAGGAAGGTTAGATACTCGGATATCATACTCTCGTCCATCTACAGTAATTGTAATACGTCCATCCTGTGGCTTTCTCTTCTCAGAGATATCCATTCCTGACATAATCTTGATACGGGTTGTGATAGCTCCAAGAAGAGTATTATCGTACTGGATAATCTCTCTTAGGTTACCATCAATTCTGTATCTTACACGGATATCCTTCTCCATTGGCTCAATATGTATATCGGAAGCTCTCTGTCGTACAGCCTGCTCTATAACACTGTTAATAAGCTGAACGATAGGTGCATTCTCAATCTCTTCTCGTCTTGCCTTATCTTCCTTAGTCTCTTCTCTTACAGTCTCGCCCTGTTCCTTCTTGTACAGATCAACGATACTCTGTGCCTGCTTCTGTCCAAATGCTTTATCAAAGAAAGCATTGATATCTGAAGCATTGGCAAGAACAGGAACAACCTGCTTTCCTGTTACAATATTGATATCATCCATGGCAAGAATGTTAGTAGGATCTGCCATAGCAACTCTTATAGCTCCCGGATTATCCGGTGCATCACCTAACGGAACAAGAGTATATTTTCTCATAATACTCTCATCAAGCATAGAAAGGATATCATCACTTACTTCTGTCTCTCTCATATCGACAAAGTCAATTCCCAGACTGTCGCAAAGAGCTTCATTAATATCCCTCTGGTTAGCATATCCAAGTGCTATAACCATCTCTCCAAGCATCTTCCCCTGCTCTCTCTGTCTTGAAAGTGCAGTCTGCAACTGGTTCTCATCTATTATTCCCTTTTTAACCAGAACGTCGCCCAATCTAACTTTCTTTCTGTAATTCACCTTCAACCTCTTTCCGCAGGCTAATCCCCCCTGCTATTAGCACATTTATAGATAAATTATATCACAACAGAATACATTATACAAACAGCTATTTAACCTCTTTTATAGTATAATTTTCACTTTTACTGCCTATGCACTCATTGTACAGAGCATCATAATCAGTGCTGCATATGTATCTCTTGCTTTCATTATCGTGGTTCATGTCAAATGTGCCATCAACATTTTCATATGCATTGCTGTATGAAAATGCGAAATAAACCGTTGCACTTGACTCTGAATCTGATATTGTTGCCTGAGCGATTATGTATACATAGTTATTATTATCACCCGCAGTTCCCCTTCTTGAAAGGAAATATGTTGAAACAATCTTCGCATCACTGGCTGTTTCCTCATTGATGTGGTACAGATACGAAGTATCCTTTGTTGCCTTGTACAGCATGTGAAATGTTGTATCTGCCGTCTCAACAGCAATTGTATCAAGCACTTCTTTGCCAACCTGCTCTATAACACTCTTGTCTATCTTAGACACATCATCGATATATCCCGGCAGCTTGTCTGCAATGTATGAAGCCTCCATATTCTGTGCAAGAAATCCGTGTCTTGCAATCTCTTCATATGATGCGTTGCATGTTATCTTAACTGACTCACCGTAACTTATATTATTGGTCTTGTCTGCACTGAATGTAAGCCCCGCAAGATACTCATCATCCCAGTTGTTAGTAATGACAACATTAGCTTCCGGACTTACTCCTGTAAACATAACATCCAACTTGTCGAACAATTCAATAGATGTTCCTTTGGCTATACCTGAAGCCTTTATTTTCTTATTGCCGCTGCTTATGCTTATTCCAACAGCATCTTCATATTTCCTGTCAGCCTCAAGCCGCACCTTGTATGTATCACCGTTAGACACATCCTCAGCTTCCGAAGATATGTCTATCGATGCAATAAGCATTTTAACATTGTATGACTTGTCTGAATCATTGCTTTTTCCCATAAGTTCTTTGTACAGCTTGTCCTTATTAAGCGTGAACACCGGACTTGCATAACCATTAGCCCCGTCATAGCTTATTGTGACATAATTCCACACATCAAACCGCTGTGAACGAATAAATAATGCCACAATAATAACCGCTATCACACCGATAAGCGCAATAATCAGTCCGACCCTGCGTTTCTTAATTGTGCGTCCCATGAATTGGAACTCTTTCTTAATCTCCTTCTCGATTTGCTCACCCTTATGTGAAAATTCTTTTAATTCCATATTACACTCCTATTGGTCTTGTCGCCTCTCTTAACATAACCTTTTCTTCTCCCTCGAAATACGGTTCAAGCGTCTTGTACACTCTCTCCTGATAGCTGTTCAGTCTCTGGGTATCTACAGCGTCAAGATAATTAACATCAACCAGCTCTAAGTCTATCGGAACAACTGTAAGCATGTCGAATTTTAAAAATGTGCCATACTCATTGTCATAGTCCTTCTGGCATACAATTTCATTTTCAATTCTTATGCCAAACTCGCCCTCAATGTATACACCCGGCTCATCAGATGTAACCATGCCTTCTTCTATAACTGCAAGGTCATTCTTTCCCGGATTATGCTTCCATCGAAATCCGTTAGGGCTCTCGTGTACATTAAGAAGATAGCCTATTCCATGTCCTGTTCCGCAACGGTAATCCATTCCGACATTCCACAGCGGCGCTCTTGCAAGTATATCAAGACTGAAACCGTTGCAGCCCTTTAAGAACTTCGCATTGGCAAGGCTTAACATTCCTTTAAGTGTAAGTGTGTAGTACATCTTCATCTTATCTGTCACAGGACCTAATGCTATCGTTCTTGTTATATCAGTTGTTCCTCTCAGATACTGTCCGCCTGAATCTACAAGCAGCATACCTTCCGGCTTTAATACAGCGGCATTAGTTTCATCTGCATGATAATGCATCATCGCTGCATTAGCATTATACGCACTGATTGTGTCGAAACTGAGTTCAATGTAATCTTTTATGTTGCTTCTCAGATTATCAAGATATGCTGCCGCACCTGCCTCTGTTATATTGCCTGATGCAACATTTTTCTTAAGCCAGAATATGAACTTGGTCACAGCCACACCATCATCAACGTGTGCACTATATAAATTTCTTATCTCTGTCTCATTCTTTACCGCCTTAAAAAGCATTGCCGGATTGTCAGCAAGCACCACGCCTGCCTTACATGCAGATATAACTTCTTTGTATATACGCATGTTGACACGTTTCTTATCGATAAGTACTGTTCCATCCATATCGGCAATATCATCATAAAGCTTATCATATGGCTGAATCTTCACGCCTGCTTTTTCTAATATTGCGAGTGTCTTATCATCAAATCTGTCCTCATCAGTGTACAGATATACGTTATCCTTAGTTATCACCGAATATGCCATAATAACAGGGTTGCACTCCACATCGCGTCCCCTTATGTTGAACGTCCAGCATATGTCGTCAAGAGTTGCCATGATGTGGACATCTGCATTCTTATTATCCATGTACTTTCTTATGCGTGAAAGCTTGCTTTGTATGCTTTCTCCAGAGTACTCCTCATCAAGATAGAATGCCTTAGAGTGTGGGAATTCTGCCCTGTCCTCATATATTCTCTCAATCGCATCAAAATCATACTGGCAGCCTGCTCCCGCATTTTTACATATATCGGTGAACTCTATGCCTTCTTCTGCCGGCATTGTTCTTCCATCAAATCCCATGCACATGCCATCTTTAATGATACTCTCACAGTATTGTGCCACATTCATAACCCCAGGTGCACCGACTCTCATAAGTGAAAAGCCTGTCCCTTCTATCTGCTTTTCAGCCTGCACGAAATACCTTCCGTCAGTGAAAAGCCTTGCATCATCCTGTGTTATTACCGCTGTTCCGGCTGAACCTGTGAACCCTGTTATGAATTCTCTTTCTTTAAAGTAATCTCCGGCATACTCTGATATATGGAAGTCACCGGTGACAACTACATATATATCAACGCCTTCTGCCTTCATAATATCTCTTACCTTAGATAATCTTTCAGCTATTATCTTAGCATCTGTAATCTCCATGACCTGTCCTCCTGACCATATTGTAATATCAACTATTGTAATATTAACATTTTCTCTTGTTACATTAATTTTCGTTCTATAAGCACCTGCCTTAATTTGCCGAGTGCTTTCTTCTCGATTCTGCTCACATAGCTTCGGCTTATGCCAAGTCTGTCAGCAAGCTCATTCTGTGTACATTCTTTTACACCCAAAAGCCCATACCTGTATTTTAGTATCTCTATCTCTCTTGGTGCAAGAACATTTTCTATATTATCATATATACACTTCATCTGCTCATAAAACATATAATCTTCTACCGCATCCGGCTGTTTTCTTCCCGAATCCTCACCGATTATGTCCTTAAGGCTTATCTCATTGCCCTCTTTATCCTTGCCAATGGGTTCGTTCAGCGACACTTCACGTTCTTTCTTCTTATCCTGCCGGAAAAGCATAAGAATCTCATTGTCTATGCATTTGGCAGCATATGTGGCAAATCTGACGTTTCTTTCTATGTCAAATGAATCAACAGCCTTTATAAGACCAATTGTTCCCACTGAAATCAGATCTTCATTAATGTGATCACGTTCCGTAGAGGTATATTTCTTGACTATATGTGCAACAAGACGCATGTTCTTTTCAATAAGAACATTGCGGGCCGCACTATCGCCTTTGCGTAAGTTTATCAGCAGTTCTTTCTCTTCCTGTGCCGATAACGGTTTTTCAAATGTTTTCAAAAAGGCACCCCTACACATTTTTATATATCATATGTGTAGGGATGCCTTTAATTGCCTATCCAACTGTCTCTTTAATTTAACTGTTAACTTCTGTCTCTTCTTCCTGTCGTCTAAGAATATCATACTTATCAAGCTTGATTCCAAGGTCGATATAGAGATTCTGCTTAGGATGCGGGCAGCTCTCCATATCCTTGCCGTTCTCGTCAACAATACGCTTGACTGTAACTTCAATATTCTGTCCGTCCGGCTTCATAACCTCGATTGTCTCGCCAACTGAGAACTTGTTACGCTGCTCAATATGGTAAAGTCCCTGCTCGTTAGTATCTCCGACTATACCAAGATATGTGTATTCCCTGATATATGTGTTGCTGTCATATATCTGTGTATTCTCGTCCGGCTTTCCAAAGAAGAAACCTGTTGTGTACTGTCTGTAAGTACATTTGCTTATCTCGCTCTTATAGAATGGGATTCTTGCCTTATACTTCTCAGGGTCTTCTATGAAATCATCAATAGCAAGTCTGTATGTTCTTGCAACAGTCGCAACGTACAGCGCTGTCTTCATACGGCCCTCTATCTTAAACGAATCAATACCGGAACTTACCATCTCAGGAATATGCTCAATCATGCACAGATCCTTAGAGTTGAATATATATGTTCCTCTTTCGTTCTCGTATACAGGCATATACTGTCCTGGTCTGTTCTCCTCAACAACTGCATACTTCCATCGGCATGGGTGTGTACATGCTCCTCTGTTGGCATCTCTTCCTGCAAGGAAGCTTGATAACAGGCATCTTCCTGAATATGAGATACACATTGCGCCATGCATAAATGTCTCAATCTCCATCTCTTCAGGAATATGTGCTCTGATTTCCTTAATCTCTTCAAGAGATAATTCTCTTGCTGAAACTACTCGCTTAGCACCCTGATTCCACCAGAAATTATATGTCATATAGTTAGTGTTGTTAGCCTGTGTACTGATATGAATATCTGTATCAGGAAGCACTTCCTTGGCTATTGTGAACATTCCCGGGTCAGATATAATAAGTGCATCAGGACCTACTTCTTTGAGTTCCTCAAAGTAAGCTCTTGCACCCTCAAGGTCATAGTTATGTGCCAGAATATTAGCTGTAACATATACCTTGACATTTCTTTCATGGGCGAACTTAACGCCCTCTTTCATATCTTCTATTGAAAAATTCTTAGCTTTAGCTCTTAATCCAAATGCTTCACCGCCGATATATACGGCATCTGCACCGAATATTACTGCTATCTTTAAAACTTCAAGACTGCTTGCTGGTATGAGAAGTTCTATTTCTCTGCCATTATACATATGTCCTGCCATATTATCCTCATTTCTGCACTGCTTTAGTGCTGTATTTCTATACATTTCTTATATTACTGCTTTACGCTTAATGTAATTCCATCACCGATAGGCACAATAGATGTCACGAAATCTTCTGAATGTGTAAGCTCATATACATATTCGCGTATTCTTGTATGAATTGTTCTGTTTCTTCTTGTAACTGCATATCGGGATTCGACTATCTCGCCCTCCTGCAGAATATTATCTGATATAAGAAGTCCGCCTTTTCTAAGAACTCTCTTAATATCAGGCAGATAATTAATATACTGTCCTTTGGCTGCATCCATGAATATGAAATCATACGGACCATCAAGAGTCTTTAGCACTTCGAGTGCATCCCCTTCTATAAGGGTAATTACATCCTCCTTGCCAGCTCTCTTAAAATTGTTCTTCGCAACCGGTATTCTTTTATCATAATTCTCTATTGTAGTAATAGTGCAATTCTTCGGCATATTCTCACTCATAAGAATAGATGAGTAACCTACTGCTGTTCCAACTTCCAGAATTCTTTCAGGCTGTACAAGCTGTAACAGCACTTTCAGCAAATTACCCATCTCTTTTCTAATGATTGGGACTTCATCCGCAATCGCTTCTTTTTCAATTGTATTACATATATCAGAATTACCACAATCAAGAGAATTAATGTAAGCAACTACTCTTTCATTGACTATCATATATTCCCTTTCAATCAGCTATTCTTCCTCACTGTCAGCCTGTGACAGAACTTTCATAATATCTGTAGGCGTCATTCCTGTATTCAGCTCATATGTTCCACCAACGAACTTTCCCTTATAATCTGAGAACTGAATCTGGAAAAACGCTATTGTCTTATCCCTCACAAGTCCTTTATCATAAAGAAGTGCTGCAAGTTTCTTAGGCTGTATATCTGTTGTTATAGTAACTTCCACTGTACGGGCATTATCTTCTGAATCAATTGACTGCTCATTGAATACTTTCTCACCAAATGAATATGCCCTGCTGCCAGCGATAAATACAAGATATATCCCTAATACAATTATTAATACATTCAGTGATACTGATATCAGCATTCTGATTGATTTATTGCTCATATAACCTGAATCTCCTCTTCCTTAATAAGCTACACTATATATGATTCACCCTAAAAAATCAAGGTCTACGTCTATCACCTCTGCTATGTCCTTAAATATATCTCTTATATATCTGCAAAATGTGATTTCTGTCATAAGATATCTGTTAACTATATCCTGATTCCTCATATCAGCATATTCTTTATTAAGATTTTCCATTGCCACAAATAAATCCTGCTCATCAGGTGAGTTCTGCAACATGAAATTCTTCATTCTGAATTCATCAACCTGTCTCTTAAGATCAGGTATTCTGTCTATTTCATGCTGAAGTCTTCTATATTCCTTATATTCTTCACTGTTAAGAATCTCATAAATGATTTCTTTCTTAAGTTCATCAATCCTACGCATAGATTAAACCTGGGCTTCCATGATAATTGGAAGTATCACTGGATTCCTCTTAATCTTCTTCCAGAGATACTCACTTAAGTCATCCTTAATGATATTCTTAATCTTACTCCAGTCGGTGATATTCTTATCCAAACATCTCTCAACTGAATCAGATACAATTGCTCTTGCTTCATCAAGAAGTTCCTCAGCCTCTCTTACATATACGAAACCTCTTGTAACAATATCCGGACCTGCTATAAGCTGTCCTGTGTACTTCTCAAGTGTAAGAACAACAATGATAATACCGTTTTCAGCCAGATTCTGTCTGTCTCTTAATACAATATTACCTACATCACCTACACCAAGACCATCAACAAAAATAGCTCCTGTCTGTACATGGTCAACGATCTGTGCACGTTCATCATTAAGTTCAAGAACATCTCCTGATTTGGCAATAATTACATGATCTTTATCATATCCGAGTGACATGACTACATCTCTCTGTGCAACAAGATGTCTGTATTCGCCATGAACAGGAATAGAATACTTAGGCTTTACAAGTGAATATATAAGCTTAATCTCTTCCTGACATGCATGTCCTGATACATGAGTATCCTGGAATATAACCTTAGCACCCTTCATACCAAGCTCGTTAATAACCTTGGCAACAGACTTTTCATTACCCGGAATAGGAGTTGATGAGAATACTACGCAGTCGCCCGGCTGGATAGATACCTTTCTGTGAAGGTTGGCTGCCATTCTTGAAAGAGCTGCCATAGATTCTCCCTGACTACCAGTTGTAATAAGTACAATCTGCTCAGGTGTGTAATTCTTCATCTCATCTGTCTCAATAAGAGTTCCGTCCGGAATCTTTAAGTAATCAAGGTCTTCTGCAACCTCAATAATATTAACCATGCTTCGACCTTCAACGCAGACCTTTCTTCCGTACTTAACCGCTGAATTAATAATCTGCTGTACTCTGTCTACATTAGATGCAAATGTTGCAATAATAATTCTGCTGTTCTTATTGTCATTGAATATCTTTTCAAATGTAGCACCAACAGTCTTTTCTGACATAGTAAATCCTGGTCTTAAAGCATTAGTACTATCGCACATAAGAGCAAGCACACCCTTCTTGCCAAGTTCACCTAGTCTCTGAAGATCAATTGGATCACCATATACAGGAGTATAATCAACCTTAAAATCTCCTGTATGAACAATAATGCCGGCTGGAGAATATATAGCAAGTGCTGCTGCATCTGCGATACTGTGGTTAGTTCTTATGAATTCAACCCTGAAATCTCCAAGAGTAACTGACTGTCCATATCTGACAACCTTTCTCTTAACTGCCTTTAACATATTATGTTCTTTAAGCTTTGATTCGATAAGTCCCATAGTAAGCTTTGTTGCATATATAGGAACATTAACGTCTTTCAGAACATAAGGAATAGCTCCGATATGGTCCTCATGTCCATGTGTTATAACAAATCCTTTAACCTTGCTAAGATTCTCTTTAAGGTAAGTAACATCCGGAATAACAAGGTCAATACCAAGCATATCTTCCTCTGGGAAAGATAAACCACAATCCACAACAACAATACTGTCATCATATTCAATGGCAGTAATGTTCATACCTATCTGTTCAAGACCTCCCAGAGGTATAATCTTAACAGATGCGTTCTCTTCTTTTTTCATAAACACCTCATAATAAATAAAAATAATATATAAATAAGGCTCATACCTTATTGAAGTTCTTCATCACTATTAAATCTTCATCACTATTGAAGTTCAACATCATCGTCCATCAGTTCTTGAAAGACTTTGCCAACTGCTTTAAGTTCTTCATCTTCTTCTACGAACTCATATACAGCCTCTTCACTTGCTGCATCTGATGTATCTTTAAGTATATATACATCTGCTTCTTCATCGTCTTCATTCTCTGAAACAAGCAGATAATTAACACCGTTAATTCTTGTCTCTTCTATTACATAAAAAGAAACCTTTTCGCCATTGTCCTCAATAAATTCAAGCTTTTCCATTAATAATTATATCCTCCAATATTCTACTTCTGCTTGGATTCCATATATCCCCGCAAAATAAAAACAGCGGCAATCTGATCAATAACTGTCTTGCGGTTCTCACGCTTTACCCCGCATTCTTCAAGGACCTCGTCTGCTTCAACTGTGGTAAGTCTTTCATCCCACAATGTTACAGGCAATCCTGTACGTCTCTCCAGTGCTGCTGCAAATTCTTCACAAGCTTTAGCTCTTTCCCCAATAGTGTCATCCATGTTCTTAGGATAACCAACCACGATTTCAGTTACATCATATTCAGATATAATCTGTTCTATTCTGGCATAAGTTCTTCGTAACTTGTTATTCTCTTTTCTTGTAATCGTCTCGAAAGGCTGGGCAGTTATCCCAAGTGGATCGCTCAAAGCAACTCCCACAGTCTTCGTTCCGACATCTAAGCCTATAATTCTCATATTATAAGCCTTTACCTTCTATAAAATATCTTACTACTTCTTCAACAAGTTCATCACGCTCTGCTTTCATAATAAGACTACGTGCATTGTTGTGACTTGTAATATAAGTCGGGTCACCTGACATAATATATCCAACTATCTGATTAACTGGATTATAGCCTTTCTCCTTAAGAGCAAGATAAACCTGCTCAAGTATTCCTTCTACTGAAATTGTCTTTTCTGGTTGAGTTTTAAAAAATTGAGTGTTGTTATCTATCATATCTACCACGCCCTTTCATATATTGACTATAATATAATAAATAAGCCAATTATACAAGTATTTAACATAAAAAATATTGTAAAAAAATTGTAAAAAGGCCGCCCGGACGGCATGTATTTGCCCGGACAGCCTGTGCTTAAGCTTATTATTATATTCAGGTTATCTGTCAATATTAATTGAGATTTCCGCCGTCTGAATTTGGCATCGCACCCATTGTAATATTAAGATTACCATTTCTTACTCTTAACTCATCTATGAACTGTTTCTGCTCGCTCTCATCTTTCATTCTACATTCATAGGTAAGCTCAAACATTGTGCCCATATTAGTTGTCTTTACTTTTCTGAGCTCATTTTCACTTAGATACTTGGCGAATATATCATCAAATACTGCCATGTAGTTAAGATTCTCTGGAATTGTAATTCTTAACTGCTTTCTATTCTCGCCTCTTGCTCCAAATCCTGTTACTGAAAGCACTACAAGTACTAAAAGAATTATTACTGCGAAGCATACTGCAAATGTTACAAAACCAAGTCCGCATGCAAGACCTGATGCCATTGCAAAGAATACTACTGAAATATCCTTGGCACTTCCCGGTGCTGAACGGAATCTTACTAAAGCGAAAGCTCCTGCCATTGAGAATGCTCTTGCAACATTGCTTCCTACAAGAAGAATAACTGCTGCCACTATCGCTGGTAAGAGAGCAAGTCCGATTATAAAACTCTTATTGTATCCATCTTTCTTTGATACAAGTGTGTACACAAATGCTATAACTAAGCCGATAACTACTGCTACTAATATTCCTAACATTGACTGACTAATGCTGATTGCATTTTCTGTTGTTGATGTAAAGATTGATTCAAACATATATTTTCTCCTTTATACATTAAACTTGTGTAATTTGCAAAGACATACTGCTTATATTCAGTACCATACTTGGAAAACGATACCGGATAAACATTAAGCCCTGATATTATCTTAGTAAACCACAGCGGAACAGCGCCGCTTATCTTAACTTCCATTAAATACTGACCATCCGGCAGAAGTTTTTTTCCATAGCTTCCATGCTCGAGTCTCACATCTTCCCTTCTGGTCGTAATATTTTTATCAAATGTAATTCTGAAATCACCATCATCTTTCTCAAAGTACGCAAATCTGTCATATGAAAGATAAACCTTAGGCTGCAAATGGTAGAAATTCTTGAAGTAATCTATTTCCTTAAGCACCTGTCTGTTTATTCTTCCTTCATGATTGTCGGGACATATGTCGTCATCAAGAAAATCATATGCTTCTTTAAGCGTCATTGAAGTTCTTCTTTTATTGACAATACCTTTGTACTTCTTCTTAATCTCTACAAAGACGTTATCAGTAAGCTCTGGCGTCCCATAAGCTCTCAGCCTCAACTTTTCTTTGTACACCGGTTTCTCGATAGAAGCTCTTATCAGCTGGTCATTCTCAGTATCATAGTATATGTTGCTGATTCTGTATGCCTCACCATTCCTGTTATACGCATCCGGATTCATATAATCAGCTATCTGGTCAGTCAGCTTATGAAATGTTTCTTCATCCATCATGTATTTCTTCTCATAACGGTTGAAAACTTCGATTGCCATACCAAGCACTCCTTTCAATCTCTTTCGTTCTTACAAGTAAGATATTAATTGGAAAATGTGACCAAACTATGTAAAAAATAAGTAAAATTGGTGTAGATTTGTGAACTTAATGTGTAGGTAATTAATACGTTGGATAATCTGCAAAATTCCTTCATTAAAATGGCTGATTATTTCATTTCTGACTCAAAGACCTACACAAACACTACTTATATCTAGTAGGTTTTGGCAGGTTTCCAAGCAATTATTGCAGTTAAATATGCCTCTGCCCCGCCAGCCGATACCACCAAAAAAGATGCCACCAAAAAAGGATGCCGCATACACGGCATCCTTCTAAACAACTACTTCATATGTACATCCAGCTGATTAAACGGAATCTCAATTCCATTCTCATCAAATATGCTCTTATATCTTTCAAGAAGATCAAATCTTACATTCCAGTAATCTGCTGTATTAACCCATGCTCTTGTCTCAAGTGTTACACAGCTTTCATCAAGACTCTTGACAATTACCATAACATCCTTGTCTTTAAGTATTCCCTTCTCGCTGTTAATAACCTGCTCAAGAAGCTTCTTGGCTTTAGGAATATCTGATGAATAGCCAATTCCTATCTCAATATCAATTCTTCTTGTGTTCTCTGCTCCTACATTAATAATGCTTGAATTAGAAAGAGAACCATTAGGGAGCATTATTACTTTATTATCGATAGTAACAAGTCTTGTATAAAGAATCTCTATAGACTTAACAGTTCCTTCATTAGTTCCGACTATAATATAATCTCCAACTTTGAAAGGCTTGAACACAAGAATAAGAATTCCTCCTGCGAAGTTCGACAGACTTCCCTGCAAAGACATACCAATTGCAAGTGCTGCAGAACCAAACAACGTAAGCAGTGATGTCGTCTGGAATCCTAACTTGTCAACAACTATCATAATCAGAATTGCATACATTGCAAATCTTAATACCGATACTGCGAAATTAACAACGCCCTTATCAAGCGAGCTTCTGTCAATCATCTTCTTTACAAGCTTATCAAGCACATTGATTATCTTCTTTCCGATAAGCCATACTACTAACGCAATAATCAGTTTTCCAATAAGTGATACTGACCAGTTTCCCAATTCATTTAGTAACTGTTTTAAATGTGCAATAGAAAAGAACTTTGTTATCTGGTCTGTTTCCTGTTGGATTGTTGTGGTTGCATCTGCCACAAGGCCTATGAATCCCATAGTAACCCCTCCTTTGGATTATTTCATTTTCTTCTTAAGCTGCTCTAACTGCTTCTTAGTCTCTATATCAATCTCTTCGCTTGCACGTGCAGCTTCCTCAGCTTTTCTTACAGCCTCTTCCTTGGCTTCAATCGCTTCCCTGCAGGCTTTCTCTGCCTGTTCTCTCGCTTCAATGGCACGCTTTGCTTCCTCTGCTGCAGCAAATTCAAGTCTTTCTGCCTCTGCTGCCTTTCTCATGGCTTCCTGCTTGGCAATTGCAGCCCTCTTTAGTACAGCAATCTCCTCAAGTTCAAGCTGTGTGTACGGCTCGCTGTTGTATATAACGAATGAAAGCCCCGGCAGTGTAACATCAATATATTCCATATCATCACCATCATTGTCTGATTTGATAATCTGTCCATTAACCTTCTCATCTCCGCCGAACTTTTTCCACTCACTGTTAAATACTTCCTTATACTTTCCACGCACATCAACGTGAAGTCTGTAGTTTTCCCTCTTAACAGGAGTAAAATTCACAGCAATCACAAGCTTATTACCCTTGCTGTCAGCTCTCTGCATTGCAATAACCGTCTCCTCAGGGTTGGAATTCTCAAGCCACATAAAGCCTTCCGGGTCATTGTCAAGTTCGTATAGAGCTGCATTTTTCGCATAGAACTTATTAAGCTCTGACATGAATTTCTCAAGTCCCGCATCCTGTCCTGCTACATACATCTTACTTCCCGGATGTGCATACATGAATCCAAGTGCCGCCTTAATATCTGACAAATGTGTCTTTTCATCACTGCCTGACACCATATCCACAAATGCTTTCTGTCTGAAATCATCATGATTGAGCGACAACATGAAATCTTCTCCGTAATTATAAAGCATTCCATATGTCAACTTATCATACTCGCCTTTTCTAAACAGTGGGTCAGTTCCCATGAATTCAAGAAAATCCTTAGTCCAGCAGTTATTCTGCTTATAAGTAAACATAAGCGGGTCATCATTATCTGCTACAGTAACTCCAAACCAGCCGCTTGATTCTTCTGCTATTGTAAAGCAGCCGTTGCCACGTTTGGCGATACATTTGTTCATAGTCTTAAGAAATTCGATTGCATCAAGATTCTCATTGCCGCCATACATGTTAGGTGTCCATGTACCCGGCTGCTTGCCGTAATCAAGGTAAAGCATTGAAGCCACACCGTCAATTCTGATGCCATCAATATGGTAATCATTGAGCCACATTAACACGCTCGATAAAAGGAAACTTCTGACAGCCCCTTTCTTATAGTCAAATGTGACAACATCCCAATCAGGATGCTTCTCAAGTGATGGCTTAAGATATCCGTAGGCATCTGCCCCGTCAAAATCATACAGCCCCTTTGATTCTGTGCCAAAATAAGCGCCGTTCCAGTCCATTATTACGCCAATTCCGGCGTTATGGCAGTCATCAACCAGCTTTTTAAATGCATCACTGCCGCCTGTTCTGTGTGTCACCGTGAAATATCCCAGTGTTGAATATCCATTCATTGTCTCGTTTAGATACTCTGCAATCGGAAGGAAACAGACATGTGTATATCCTTCCTGCTTTACATAATCTACAAGCTCATCCGCGCTTTTTTCTTTCAGCCAGTCAGTAAGCGATACTTCATATACTGTAACCGGATTCTTCTTTCCAGCCTCTCTTTTTCTTCTTAACATCCATGAACCGTCATTCCATGTGTAAGAATCAGACATTTTCTCGTCGCTTACCACTGATGCAGTAATTGGAACTGACGATATCTGTCTTGATACAGGGTCTAACTTTCTTGTAGTACCCTTGCCCTGTCTCTTAATCTCATACATATATTCACATCCAGCCGACAGTCCCGGAATAAACAGTTCAAATACTCCTGTATCTTCAATTCTTTCCATCAAGTGGACTCTGCCATCGTATTTGTTAAATTCTCCAACTACGCTTACGCTGAGTGCCTTAGGTGCCCATACAGTAAAAAGCACGCCCTTCACACCATCGACAGTTCTTTCATGAGTGCCAAGTAAGAGTGCTGCGTTTTTCTCTTCTCCTGCAAGGAATGCCTTGTAATCTGCCGGTTTCGTAACATTTGCAAATGCATACGGATCCGTATATTCTGTGACCTCTCCATTAACTTTCTCCACTGAATATGTGTATGAAAGCTTCTTCTTAGATGATACAAGTGCCGCAAAGAAGCCTGCCTCATCAACCTTTTCCATATTAACAGCAGTCTTTCTTCCCTCCACATGAAGTTTTACTGCTACTGCATCCGGACGTATAATCTGTATAAGCAGCCCCTTGGATGTAACATGTGCACCAAGCAGTTCTTTAGGCTTGTCACACTCTGCATATACAATTCCTTCTATATCCGGCCAGTTCATCAGACCGTACAAATTCTTATTCATACATAACTCCCATCCACTGTCTGAAACATTCTGTCCAAGTTGATACCTGTGGTTCAAAATGTCCCATATTAATTGTTGCTGTCTCGCGTGTTCCAAGACCGAGTCCATGCGTACCCTTTGCATACACATGATAATCAAATGCTGTGCCCTGCTTTCTTAATGCCTCAACCATAAGAAGTGAATTCTCAAGAGGAACTGACTGGTCCTCACATGTATGCCATATGAATGCAGGCGGTGTATCCTTGTCAACTCTCTTTTCTATAGATACCTCATCAATAAGCTCATCGTACCTTTCTCCAAGACTTCTCTCAAATGATGCCCTGTGTGCATTATCTCCTGATGTAATCACAGGATATCCAAGCAGCATGCCATTTGGCTTGACATACTCATGACTGCACTTAAGTACATTCTCTAAAAGATAATCAAGTCTCTCGGAATTCCATCCTGTTCCAAGAAGTCCTGCAACATGGCCGCCCGCCGAGAATCCCGCAATAATAATCTTGTCAGGGTCAACATCCCACTCCGCCGCATTATCTCTTACATATTTCATAGTATAAGCCGCCTCATAAAGCTGCGCTGGATATGTAACAGGTGCTAGACTGTATCTTAATACAACAGCATTATACCCCATATCAAGCATCTTAATAGCTATAGCTTCGCCTTCTCTTGGAGAATGATGATTATATCCGCCTCCCGGACAGACTACAATAAGAGGTCTCTTAAACGGGTCCTGATCCTTAGGATAAATGTCCTTGATATATGTAGTTATCGTAGCACTCCCCTGTTGTTCTATGCCCAACTCTTCATATGGTAAGTCTATAGTAATTGTTTCATGTAACATAATGTCTCCTTCCAGCCAATCTTTTCTGCATATTATGTCTGTAACGTAGTGGTGGTGCTGTGCGTATATTTTCGTGTGTGGTCTCATGCATTCCTGCACTTAGTGGGAGTAAATGCCGTCATAAATCGACCACCCACGAAAAAAAATACACACACAGCACATCTACACATCTACACCAAAATCATCTTAGAATCTATGTATGAATAATCCGCTTCTTAATTTTGGTTCAAACCAAGTTGACTTAGGTGGCATTAATAAACCTGCATCCGCCACTGCAAAAAGTTCTCCAATTGAAGTTGCATACATTGAAAAGGCAAGGACGCAATCTTCATTGCATCTTCTCTCAAGTCCGCCCAGTCCACGGATTCCGCCTACGAAATCTATTCTCTTATCTGTCTTAGGGTCGTGGATTCCTAAGAGTGGCTCTAAGACGTTGTTCTGAAGAACTGCTACATCTAAGCCATCTACAGGGTCACTGCTTAAGATTTCTTCTCTGGCTGTGAGTGTGTACCACTTCTTGCCAAGATACATTCCGAATTCACCCTTCTTAGCTGGAGCAACCTGTGTGCCGCTCTCGCTTAGAGTGAATTTTTCTTTAATCTTTGATATGAACTCTTCTTCTGTTAAGCCGTTTAAATCCTTAACTACTCTGTTATATGGCATAATCATGAGTTCTTCGTCTGGGAACAATACTGACAGGAAATAATTGAATTCTTCATTGCCTGTATATCCCGGATTGGCTTCTCTTCTGCGTAAGCCTACCTTTACTGCAGATGCTGCCCTGTGGTGTCCGTCTGCAATATATATCTGGTTGATTCCTGCAAATGCGTTCTCTATAGCCTCTACGGATTCTTTATTGCTGATTTTCCATGCCTGATGTCTTATTCCATCAACTGCTGTGAAGCTGTATATCGGCTTTTCCTGCTTTGCCTTGGCAACCTCTGCGTTAATCACTGCATCAGCTCTGTATGCTAAGAATATAGGACCTGTCTGGGTGCTGCATGTATCAACATGGTTGATTCTGTCTAATTCCTTGTCTGCTCTTGTGTTCTCATGCTTCTTAATAACATTGTTAAGATAATCATCAATAGAAGCACAGGCAACTATTCCTGTCTGTGTTCTTCCATCCATTGTAAGCTCGTACACATAATATGCCTTGTCCTTATCTGTTATAAATGTTCCATCATCTATAGCTTCCATAAGCATATCATGAGCCTTCTTATATACCTGCTCACTATACATATCAACTGATTCATCAAACTGGGTCTCTGCCCTGTCAATCTTAAGAAATGATAATGGCTCTCTTGCCACCTCTGCTCTTGCCTCTTTCGAATCATATACGTCGTAAGGAAGCGCTGCTACTCTGTCTGCTACATCTTCATTCGGTCTTACACATTCAAATGGTCTTATTACTGCCATACTAACCTCCATCCGCACTCTTTAGTTTTACAAACGTGCTAATTATTAAATACATTTTAACATTCAGACACCCTTAATACAAGAAAGACCAGCCAAATGTTACAAACAAATGACTGGTCTTTGATATTATTCACATTAAATATAATTCACTTTAAATGAATTACTTAATAACTCTTACCTTGATAACACCTTCGATTGCTGAAAGTTCTTCAACTACTGTATCTGATACAGATGACTCAATATCTAAGAGAGAATATGCATAATCACCTCTTGACTGGTTAGCCATAGAAGCAATATTAATACCTGCTGCACCAAGAACAGTTGTTATCTTGCTGATAACTGCCGGTACATTCTTGTGGCATAAAGTAATTCTTCCTTCAGTTGCGCATACTCCACAATCACAGTTAGGATAGTTAACTGAATTAACGATATTACCATTCTCGATAAAGTTTCTAAGTTCCTTAACTGCCATAACCGCACAGTTGTCTTCAGCTTCTGCTGTTGAAGCTCCAAGATGAGGAAGAACAATTGTGCCTTCCATCTTGGCTGTTGTTGGGTTAGGGAAATCTGAAACATAAGTCTTAACTCTTCCAGACTTAAGTGCCTTTCCGATAGCAGCTTCATCAACAAGTACATCTCTTGCACAGTTGATAATTACTGTTCCGTCCTGCATTAAGTCGAATGCTTCCTTGTTAATCATTCCCTTAGTGCTGTCAAGTGCTGGAACATGAACTGTAATATAGTTACATTCCTTATAGATATCCTTAACATCAGATATATACTTAACTTCGCTTGAAAGATTCCATGCTGCCTTAACTGAAACATATGGATCATATCCGTATACTTCCATTCCAAGTGCAACTGCTGCATTGGCAACTAACTGACCGATTGCTCCAAGACCGATAACGCCAAGCTTCTTGCCCTTGATTTCCTGTCCTGCAAATGCTTTCTTAGCCTTCTCAGTTGCTTTGGCAATATCAGGGTCCTCTGCATTATCAGCAACCCACTTGTTACCGCCGATTAAATCTCTTGATGCTAAAAGCATAGCTGCAATAACCTGCTCCTTAACTGCATTAGCGTTAGCTCCTGGTGTGTTGAATACAACAATACCTTCCTCAGCACATTTGTCAAGAGGAATATTATTAACACCTGCACCAGCTCTTGCAATTGCAAGAAGGTTATCACTAAGCTCCATATCATGCATCTTAGCACTTCTTACAAGTACAGCCTGTGCATCTTCAAATGAGCTTTCTGTATTATACTCATCTGAGAAAAGCTTTAATCCGCAGGCTGCTATATTATTAAGACAATTAACATTAATCATTATGCATTCTCCTTCTCGAACTTCTTCATGAATTCAACAAGCTTCTCTACACCTTCGATTGGCATAGCATTGTAGATAGATGCTCTCATACCGCCAACAGTTCTGTGTCCCTTAAGGTTAACAAATCCTGCTTCTGAAGCCTCTTTTATGAACTTGGCTTCCATAGCATCCTTAACTTCCTTATCTTCAATGTTGCATACGAAAGGTACATTCATAAGTGAACGATCTTCCTTAACAACTGTTCCCATGAATAACTTGCTCTCATCAAGGAAATCATAAAGAATCTTAGCTTTCTTCTCGTTGTGTTCCTTCATTGCTGAAAGTCCACCCATTTTCTTAATCCACTTGAATACCTTGCCACAGATATAGATATTGTAGCATGGTGGTGTATTGTAAAGAGAATCTGCCTCTGACTGTGTCTTCCACTTAAGCATTGTAGGAGTTCCTGGAAGAACAGCATCTGTTATAAGGTCTTCTCTGATAATTGCGATTACAACGCCTGCAGGTCCGATGTTCTTCTGAACACCGCCGTATACAACGCCATACTTAGTTACATCCATAGGCTCTGATAAGAAGCATGATGAAACATCAGATACAAGAATGTGTCCCTTAGTATTAGGTAGTGTCTTGAACTTTGTTCCGTAAATTGTGTTGTTCTCGCAGATATATACATAGTCAAGATCCTCTGGAATATCAAGATCTGAGCAGTCTGGAATATATGTAAATGTCTTATCTGCTGAAGAAGCAAGCTCTACAGCCTCACCGTATATCTTAGCTTCTGCAAATGCTTTCTTAGCCCACTGTCCTGTAAGGATATAACCGGCCTTCTTATTCTTCATAAGGTTCATAGGTACTTCAGCGAAGAACTGCGATGCACCACCCTGTAAAAATAACACCTTATAGTTATCTGGGATGTTAAGAAGGTCTCTTAAGTCCTTCTCTGCCTCTTTGATGATGTTGTCATAAACCTTGGATCTGTGGCTCATTTCCATTACCGACTGTCCGCTTCCCTGGTAATCTAACATTTCATCTGCTGCTTCTTTGAGTACTTCCTCTGGTAAAACAGCTGGACCAGCGCTAAAGTTATAAACTCTACTCACCTTTTCTTCCTCCTAAAATATAAAAATATTGAAGACTATTTTAGTCCTTTATCACATTAAAGTCAATATCTGAGTTATTTCTTGTTATTAAGGTCTTCTCTGTCGAATGCCTCTGATATGGCAGCTCCCGGTGAAACCATAGGAAACACCTTATCTTCTCTGTCAATATGACAGTCAATAACACATGGGATATTGAGCTCTATCGCTTCTTTAAATGCTTTCTCAAACTCTTCGATTGTATCAACACTGTAAGCCTTGGCTCCCATTCCTTCTGATACCTTAACGAAATCTACCTGATCATCAAGAACTGTAGCTGAATATCTCTGTCCATAGAAAAGATCCTGCCACTGTCTTACCATACCAAGTACATGGTTGTTAAATATAACTTCGATAATAGGAATGTTATATCTTGTTGCTGTTGCAACCTCGTTCATGTTCATACGGAAGCAGCCATCACCTGCGATGTTGACAACTGTCTTATCCTTACGTCCAACCTTGGCACCGATACATGCACCAAGACCGTATCCCATAGTTCCAAGACCACCTGATGTAAGGAGTGTTCTTGGCTCTTTGAACTTGTAATGCTGTGCAGCCCACATCTGATGCTGTCCAACATCTGTTGTGATAATTGCATCGCCCTTAGTAATCTCGTATATCTTTTCCATGATAAGAGGTCCGTTAAGGATATCTCTGTTATATCTCATTGGATAATCAAGCTTATAAGACTTGATATGTTCCATCCAGTCTGAATGATCCTGATTATCTAACTTGTCATTAATTTTCTTAAGAATCTCTCTTGCATCACCAAGTACATATGCATCTGTCTTAACATTCTTGTTAATCTCAGCTGCATCAACATCAAACTGGAGAATCTTCGCATTCTTGGCGAATTTCTTAGTATTACCTGTAACTCGGTCTGAGAATCTTGCTCCGACTACGATAAGAAGGTCACACTCTGAAACTCCGTAATTAGATGTCTTGGTACCGTGCATACCAAGCATTCCTGTATATCTGTCGCTTGAACCGTCAAATGCACCCTTACCCATAAGTGAATCGCAGACTGGTGCATCTACTTTCTCAACGAACTTCTTAAGCTCATCAGATGACTCTGATATAACAGCACCGCCACCGACGAATACATATGGCTTCTTGGCTTTCTTGATAAGTGTTACAGCCTTGTTGATATCTTCTTCCTTAATGCTTGCTGTAATTCTTTCAACAGGCTTTGGAACTCTTGGAGAATATTCACATTCTGCTGCTGTTACATCCTTAGTAACATCTACTAATACAGGTCCCGGTCTTCCCTCTTTGGCAATCTTAAATGCATTTCTTAATGTCTTGGCAAGATCCTTTACATTCTTGACAATGTAGCTGTGCTTTGTAATTGGCATTGTAACACCGGCTATATCAATCTCCTGAAAGCTGTCTCTTCCAAGAAGAGGAACTGTTACGTTACATGTAATTGCAACCATAGGAACTGAATCCATATAAGCAGTAGCAATACCTGTTACAAGGTTAGTTGCTCCCGGACCTGATGTTGCAAAGCATACACCAACTTTACCTGTTGCTCTTGCATATCCATCAGCAGCGTGCGATGCCCCCTGCTCATGTGATGTAAGAATATGTGTTATTTCATCTGAATGCTTATAGAGAGCATCATATACATTAAGAATAGCTCCACCAGGGTATCCAAATATTGTATCAACGCCCTGTTCTTTCAAGCATTCAACAATTATCTCTGAACCATTTAACTTCATTTATCTTCTCCTGATTGTCTTTAATTACTCTTCTACTGAACTCTTAAGGATAGCTCCTCTGTTTCCTGATGTTACGAGTGAAGCATATCTCTTTAAGTATCCTGTTGTTACCTTAGGTTCTCTTGACTGCCACTTAGCCTTTCTTGCAGCAAGCTCTTCATCTGAAACCTTAAGTTCAAGCTTAAGTCCAGGAATATCAATACTGATGATATCTCCTTCTTCAACTAAAGCGATAGGTCCGCCGACAGCTGCCTCTGGTGATACATGACCAATAGAAGCTCCACGGCTTGCGCCTGAGAAACGTCCGTCTGTAATAAGGGCAACTGATGAACCAAGTCCCATACCTGCAATAGCTGATGTAGGATTAAGCATTTCTCTCATACCAGGACCGCCCTTAGGTCCTTCGTAACGGATAACAACTACATCACCCTCAACAATCTTGCCACCCTTGATTGCAGCGATTGCATCTTCTTCTGAATCAAATACTCTTGCCGGACCTTCATGTACAAGCATCTCTGGAACAACTGCTGAACGCTTAACTACCGAACCATCTGGTGCAAGGTTTCCTGAAAGAACTGCAAGGCCACCTGTCTTACTGTATGCATTGTCAACTGTTCTTATGACTTCAGGATCACGGTTGTATGCTGTTGCGATACATTCACCGATTGTCTTGCCTGAAACTGTCATACAGTCTGTGTTAAGAAGTCCGATATCTGCAAGTTCCTTCATAACTGCGTATACACCACCTGCCTCGTTAAGGTCTTCCATGTATGTAGGACCTGCTGGTGCAAGGTGACAGAGGTTAGGAGTCTTTTCGCTGATTGGGTTAGCAAACTTGATATCGAAATCAAATCCTATCTCATGTGCAATAGCTGGAAGGTGAAGCATTGAATTAGTAGAACATCCAAGTGCCATATCTACTGTAAGGGCATTCATAATAGAATCCTTAGTGATGATATCTCTTGCTGTGATACCCTTATTAACCATATCCATAACAGCCATACCTGCATGCTTTGCAAGCTTGATTCTCTCTGAATATACGGCTGGGATTGTACCATTGCCACGAAGTCCCATACCAAGTGCCTCTGTAAGGCAGTTCATTGAATTAGCTGTGTACATACCTGAACATGAACCACATGTTGGACATACCTTTTCCTCAAACTCAAGTACATCTTCTTCTGTCATTGTTCCTGCTGCATATGAACCAACAGCCTCGAACATAGAAGAAAGACTTCTCTTCTTACCCTTAACATGACCTGCAAGCATTGGTCCTCCTGATACGAATACAGTTGGAAGATTAAGTCTTGCTGCTGCCATTAAAAGTCCAGGAACATTCTTATCACAGTTAGGAACCATTACAAGTCCGTCAAACTGATGTGCGATTGCCATACACTCTGTTGAATCTGCAATCAGGTCTCTTGTTACTAAAGAGTACTTCATTCCGACATGTCCCATCGCAATACCATCACATACTGCAATAGCTGGGAATACTACAGGCACACCGCCTGCCTCAGCAACTCCTAATTTAACTGCATTGACAATCTTATCAATATTCATATGACCTGGTACTATCTCATTGTATGAGCTTACAATACCAATCATAGGTTTCTTCATCTCTTCTGCTGTGAAGCCAAGTGCATTAAAAAGGCTTCGTGCAGGTGCCTGCTGCATACCACTTCTGGCGTTATCACTTATCATAACTCGTCTCCTTCATATATGTATTATTTAATATTAGACTCTCTCTGCGATTAAGTCACCCATCTTGTCAGTTCCAACAAGTGTGCATCCTTCTGACATAATATCAGTTGTTCTGTAGCCTTCTTTTAATACGGCTGCAACTGCTGCTTCAATAGCATCTGCTTCCTTGTCAAGGTCAAGTGAGTATCTTAACATCATAGCTGCACTGAGAATTGTTGCGATTGGGTTAGCAACATTCTTTCCTGCAATATCAGGCGCTGAACCATGGCTTGGTTCATAAAGACCTAACTTAGTCTTGTTAAGACTTGCGCTTGATAACATACCTATTGAACCTGTTATCATACTTGCCTCATCTGATAATATATCTCCAAACATGTTCTCTGTAAGAATAACATCGAACTGTCCAGGATTCATAACAAGCTGCATAGCGCAGTTATCTACAAGCATATCTGAAACTTCAACTTCCGGATAATCCTTTGCGACTTCATGTACAATCTTTCTCCAGAGTCTTGAAGAATCAAGAACGTTAGCCTTATCAACGCTTGTTACTTTCTTTCTTCTCTTCATTGCAATCTCAAATCCCTTAATTGCAATTCTTCTTATCTCTTCTTCGTTGTATGTAAGTGTATCAACGGCTGTCTCTAATCCGTCAACTTCTTTAGTATATCTATCACCAAAGTAAAGGCCGCCTGTAAGCTCTCTCATAATGACCATATCGAATCCATCTCCGATTATTTCTTCCTTTAATGGACACGCTGCCTTAAGTTCATCATAAAGATATGCCGGACGTAAATTAGCAAAAAGTCCTAATTCCTTACGAATCTTTAAAAGACCTGCTTCTGGTCTTAAATTGGGTGCAACATCGTACCACTTGGAATTACCCACATTGCCACCAACTGCTCCAAGAAGTACAGCGTCAGAAGCTTTAGCTGTTGCTACTGCCTCATCTGTAAGTGGTACACCATACTCATCAATTGAGCATCCTCCCATAAGAATCTTAGTATAGTTGAAATTATGACCATATTTGTCAGCTACGCTGTCAAGCACCTTTACAGCCTCTCTGACGATTTCTGGTCCTATTCCATCACCTGGAATTAAAGTTATTCTGCTTTCCATAAACCTTTACCCCTTTTTTATATGATAATTCAATTTAATATGATATACCATTTTCTTAATATTTTCAATAAAAAAGGATTCCTGACCAGACAAATGTGTCTTAGCCGAAATCCTCTTTTAATTATTCGCATTAAATTATCCGCAAATTATTCTGCTGATGTGCTGTCTGCTGGCTTCTCAACCTGAGCAATTGCCTTCTTCTGCATTGAGATACGGCAGTTCTTGTTGTTACCGAATTCAACAATTACATCATCATCTGATATATCGATAAGAACACCATAGAAACCGCTTGTTGTAAGAATATAATCACCGATTTCCATAGAACCCATAAGTTCCTGCTGACGCTTCTGTTCCTTCTTCTGTGGCTTAATTGCCATGAAATACATCATTGCACCAATAATTACGACATAAAAAATTATAATAGCAATATTCATTGATACTCCTCCTTAAAAAGTCTCTTTCAAACTTAACATATAATACATAATTGCAGGCTGATTGTCTACTGCAAAATGTATTTTTAACAAAATATTTATAAACATACAGCAGTACTGCTTATCAGCACATACTCTTTATATTACTGCTTGTCGTATGTTTTCATCTGATATAATGCTTCTTCCTTGAAGCTTGCATATCTTCCTTCTTCAATCGCACCTCTTATGTCTGTCATAAGATGGTTGTAGTAGTAAAGATTATGAAGAACGCACAGACGCATACCAAGCATTTCCTTAGCTTTAAGAAGATGTCTCACATATGCTCTTGAATAATTCTGACAGCAAGGACATCCGCATCCTTCCTCAATTGGTGCTGTATCTGTCTCATACTTTGCATTGAAAAGATTAATCTTTCCAAGCTTTGTATATACATGTCCGTGACGACCGTTTCTTGAAGGATATACGCAGTCAAAGAAATCTATTCCTCTATCTACTGACTCAAGAATATTGGCTGGTGTTCCAACACCCATAAGGTATGTTGGCTTATCCTGTGGAAGGTATGGAACTACATTGTCGAGTACATCATACATTTCCTCATGTGTCTCACCTACAGCAAGTCCACCTACTGCATAACCGTCAAGATCTAACTCTGATATTCTCTTGGCATGGTCAATTCTTATATCATTAAATACTGCACCCTGATTGATACCAAAAAGCATCTGATTAGGATTAACTGTATCAGGAAGTGAGTTAAGTCTTGCCATCTCCTTCTTACAGCGCTCTAACCAGCGGAATGTTCTGTCAACAGAATTCTGGATATACTTTCTGTCTGCCTTGGCTGGCGCACACTCGTCAAATGCCATCGCAATTGTTGAGCCGAGATTAGACTGTATCTGCATACTTTCCTCTGGTCCCATGAATATCTTATGTCCGTCAATATGTGACTGGAAAGTAACGCCCTCTTCCTTAATCTTACGGAGTCCTGCAAGTGAAAACACCTGAAATCCGCCTGAATCTGTAAGGATTGGCTTGTCCCAGGTCATGAACTTGTGAAGTCCTCCAAGCTGCTTGATTATCTTATCGCCCGGTCTTACATGAAGATGGTAAGTGTTAGATAATTCAATCTGTGTTCCAATCTGCTTTAAATCAGTTGTCGCAACCGCACCTTTAATAGCTGCCACTGTTCCGACATTCATAAATACAGGTGTCTGCACAGTTCCATGTACTGTAGTGAACTCTGCTCTTTTTGCCCTGCCATCTGTCTTTAAAACTTTGTACATGTCTTCTCCTTTTACTTTTTATAGAAATCTTTAATTCTGTCCATTCTTGCTGTCATATTATCAAATATCAGGTCAACAAGTGTAAGTGCTGTCATAGCCTCAACCACAACAACTGCTCTTGGAACTATCATCGGATCATGTCTTCCCTTGATGGATACTTCGATATCCTCCCCCTGCTTATTGACAGTCTCCTGCAATGCACTTATTGAAGGTGTCGGTTTTACTGCTGCCCTGAACACAAGCTCGTCCCCATCACTTATTCCGCCAAGCACTCCACCGCTGTGATTAGTAAGCTTGCTGACCCTGCCGTCCTTCATTACGAATTCATCATTATTATACTTTCCTGTAACTCTCGCTGCCTCAAAACCGTCTCCAATCTCAAAGCCTTTGACAGCACCGATTGACATTATAGCCTTGGCAAGATTAGCATCAAGCTTTTCAAATGTAGGATTTCCAATTCCAGCCATCATGCCTGTAACCCTGCACTCAATCACACCGCCGATTGAATCACCAACTGCCATCTTACTCTCTGCAAAATCCTTAACCTTCTCTGCAGCTTCCTTATCAGGCATATTAAATGCGTTATTATCTCTCTCAGCTATATCAAACTTATCGTACTCTATGCCGATTCCACCGATTTCTTTGGCATATGCTGTAATATTAATTCCAAGCTCTTTAAGAATCTTCATGGCAATTGCACCAGCAGCAACTCTTCCGATAGTTTCTCTTCCAGAGCTTCTTCCACCGCCTCTGTAATCCCTGAAACCGAACTTTTCATCAAATGTGTAATCGGCATGTCCCGGTCTGTAATAATTAGCTATCTCTGAATAATCAGCAGACCTCTGTGTCTTATTATATACTGCAAGTGATATTGGAGTCCCGGTAGTCCTGCCTTCAAATACGCCCGAAAGAATATGTACCTCATCATCTTCCTTTCTTGGTGTGGTAAACTTTGACTGACCCGGTTTTCTTCTGTCTAACTGCTGCTGAATATCCTCTACACTAAGAGACAATCCTGCAGGGCACCCGTCAATTACAACTCCAAGCCCCTCTCCATGCGACTCTCCCCATGTTGATATTTTGAATATATTTCCAAACACTGAACCTGCCATAATATATAAATGTGAAGGACGACCTTCACCCTCCTTATTTTCAATAACATTTATTCTAACATATAAAATTATATATCTTCAAGCAAAACCCCAATTTATTATTTTTTTCTTATTTTTATTTTTTTCTTAATAGTCAAATGCATTTTATATGGTAGAATAAATATATCAATATTTTGAATGGAGTTAATTATGGGAACTGTTATTGGAATTGATTTAGGAACAACTAATAGCTGTGTGGCTGTTATTGAGGGTGATACGCCTACTGTAATCACTAACAAAGAAGGCTACCGCACAACTCCTTCTGTTGTTGCCTTTACAAAATCAAAAGAACGAATCGTTGGTGATGCTGCCAAAAGACAGGCTGCCGTCAACTCTGACAGAACTATATTCTCTATCAAGAGACACATGGGTACGGACTACCGCAAGAAGATTGACGGAAAGTATTATACACCCCAAGAAATCTCTGCATTTATACTGATGAAGTTAAAAGAGGATGCCGAGGATTTCCTGGGACAGCCTGTAACAGACGCTGTCGTAACTGTGCCTGCATATTTTACTGACGCACAGAGACAGGCTACTAAAGATGCCGGAAAGATTGCCGGACTTAACATATTAAGAATTATCAATGAACCTACTTCTGCTGCACTCGCATACGGACTTGACAACGGTAATGCGCAGAAGGTTCTTGTATACGACCTCGGTGGCGGAACTTTCGATGTATCTGTTATCGATATCGGCGACAATGTCATTGAAGTTCTTGCAACTTCAGGCGACAACCATTTGGGCGGTGATGATTTTGACGAAAGAATTGTTAATTATCTTGTCGAACAGTTTAAGATAAGTGACGGTATTAATCTTGCAAAGGACGCTTCTGCTATGCAGCGTTTAAGGGAGGAAGCTGAGAAAGCCAAGAAGGAGCTTTCTTCTTCTGTAACAACTAATATCAATCTTCCCTTCATTGCCATGGCTAAAGACGGACCTCACCACATTGATATCACTTTATCAAGACAGACATTTAACGAGCTTACCGCTGAACTTGTAGACAGGACAATCACTCCTGTCGAGAATGCGCTTCGTGACGCAGGTCTTTCCAAGACTGATATTAATATGGTTTTATTAGTCGGCGGCTCAACAAGAATCCCTGCTGTTGCTGATAAGGTAAGACAGCTTATGGGGAAAGAGCCATCAAGAAATCTTAACCCTGATGAATGTGTAGCCCTCGGTGCTGCCGTTCAGGGTGGCAAGCTTGGAAACCAGTTACGGGCTGGCTCTGCTGCTTCTGAAATCATACTTATGGACGTAACTCCTATGTCTCTTTCTATTGAAACTATGGGCGGAATTGCAAGCAGGCTTATCGAAAGGAACACTACAATTCCGACACGCCACAGCCAGATATTCACTACAGCCGGCAATTTCCAGACCTCTGTAGATATCAAGGTATTTCAAGGCGAGCGGAAGTTCACAAGAGACAACAAGCTGCTTGGCAACTTCCGTCTTAGCGGCATCAAGCGTGCAATGGCAGGCGTTCCACAGATTGAAGTAACCTTTGACATTGATGTTAATGGTATTGTAAATGTATCTGCCAAGGATTTAGGCACTGGAAGGGAACAGAGTATTACTATCACCTCAAGCTCTAACATGACCGAGGAAGAGATTGCCAAAGCCCGCTGGGAAGCTGAAATCTACAGCAAGCAGGACGAAGCCTACCAGAGCTTTATTGATATAAGAGAAGATGCGGTATGGACTCTTAATGAGGCCAATAATGCTCTTGTTGCCAACAAGAAGGTCTGGGAGAAGGATAAGAAACGTAATGTTAAGACTCAGATTGGACATTTAAGTAAGCTTATATCCAAGTCTCCGATTGACAAGCTTGATGAAGAAAAGGCAGCTTCTCTACATGATGCTGCTGAGGCGGTTAGAGATGCTTTAAGGTAGTGGCGAACCGCTACGAAAATAAAAAGACCAGTTCGGATATTGCCTGAACTGGTCTTTTTTATTTTCTCTGCTGTATTTACTCCGCTTTCTTCCCCTTCACGTTGACTATGCAGATTCCTATGCACACAAGCACTAACGCTATAAGTGCATTTATTCCAAGCTCCCTGCTTCTTTCTCCAAGCCACCATGCTGAAAGAAGTACGCCAAATACCGGATTGGTGAAGCCGAAGATTGCCACCTTTGATACTGGGTTATGCTTTAACAGTATTCCCCATATTGAGTAGGCTACGGCTGATATGCATGCGAGATAGAATAACATGAGTACTGCTGATACTGATACATGTGTTATTCTGCCGCCCATCACGAGACCTAATATAACCATCACTATTCCACCGAATATGAACTGGTATCCGCTTAGCATTACCGGATTGTCTTTCTTTGAATAGTTCTTCATAAGGCATGATGAAAATGCATATGACAGTGCACATAAGAACAGACCTCCGTCGCCCATAATGCTTAGATTCATATCAATTTTCTGTCCATTCATGCTGACTACAATAACACCCGCAAACCCAATCACGCAGCCAATAATCTTTTTCAGGTTCAGATTTTCCTGTCTGAATATAATTGTTGATACAAGTATTACGAAAAATGTATTAGAGCCGTTAATTATTGACGCTTTCACTCCACTGTTATGCGCAAGTCCAATATAGAAAAATATGTACTGCAGAATTGTCTGGAACATTGCCAGCTTTGCAATGCTTGGTACACTTGATTTCGTTGGAAGCAGCATTTTTCTGTTAAGTATGCTTCCGATTAAGATTGTAAGCACTCCTGCCAGCACGAATCTTGTTCCTGCAAATAATACCTGTGTCCAAGTCTCACTTGACGGTATCTTAAACAACGCATATCCTAATTTGATACATGGTGATGCACTTCCCCAGAGGAATGTACACACAAGCGCAAGGGTGCACACCACCCATGTTTTCTGTAAAAAATCTTTTTTCTCGTTTGTTTTTTCCATGATTAATCTCCTCCATAACATGAAGTGACATTGTATCACAGCTTTTATTAATTAGCAATATATGGCGTATTAAGCTGTATTTTAACGCTTAATACGCCATATATTGCTAGTTATTTTTTATCTTATGCGGAAGTTTTACACGAAGGATTTTTCTTTTAAACATCTGGCTGTTAAAAGGAATAACTGGATAAATGTAGCTTTTTCCCGATATTGTCCTGTTAAAGCATACAAGCACTATTGCAAATATTACTCCTGCCAGAAGTCCGATTCTTCCAAAGAACTGGACAAGAATCAGGTTGACTATTCTTATGAATTTCAACGCATATCCCATCTCAAAACTTGCCTGCGAGTAAGTTCCAACCGTCACAACTGCCATGTAAAGAAGCGATTCTGAATTAAACCACCCTGACTGCACAGCATACTCTCCTACAACAATACCGGCAAGAATACTCAAAGGCGTTGACAACATTCCGGGCGTATTGACCGCCGCAAGCTTAAGTCCGTCAACCGCAAGTTCAAGAATGAAAAGCTGCAGAATAACCGGAACTGTTATATCTTCACTTATCGTTATGAATTTCAGCCACTCAGGCACCCACTGCGGATTGCTCTCAAGTAAAAGCCATACAGGTGTAAGAAAGACTGTAAGCAGTGTAAAGAAAAATCTCGACAATCTTATATAAGTTCCTATCATTGGCGAAAAGTTAAAATCGTCTGCCTCTTCTATTATATCAAACACGCTCGTTGGAATTATCATTACCGCAGGCGATGTGTCTACCATAATAACAATATTTCCGTCAAGAAGCGCAGCAGCAGCAGTATCCGGTCTTTCTGAATATTTGTACTTTGGAAACGGATTAATCCACTTTCCCTTAAACATACATTCCGCAAGGCTCTCTATATTCATAGTGAGTGCCTCAACCTCTATGTTGTTTATGAGATTCTCAATTTTTTGAAGCAGCTTCTTATCAGCCTTATCCTCAATATAGCACACAGCAACATCTGTCTTGGAACGCTCTCCTACAGTATACATTTCCATTGAAAAGCGGTTATCCCTTATCCTTCGTCTTAAAAGTGCCGCATTGCACACAAGAGTCTCAACAAAACCATCTCTTGAACCTCTAAGAACCTTATCTTTGTACGGCTCTGTAACTGAACGCATAGGATAGGTACGGCAGTCAATCAGTATACATTCATCAAAGCCATCTATTATCATGACTGTCTGTCCTGAAAGAAATGCCTTCTCTACTTCGTCGTAATGTCCGTTTTTTTCAATCTCTGTATATGGCATTCCGACCTCTAAAAATGTATCTATATCCTTTATGTCCGATTCTTTCAATGAATAAAAAAACTGCACCAGCTTCTCAATTGTATCTTCCTGCACAAATCCATCTATAAAGTAAAAATGTGTTCTCTTCCCGCCAATCAACACATCTCTCTGCAGAATATCAAAATTCTTGTCCACTCTTAACTTTTCATTCATCATGCGGACATTCATGTCTATGTTAGTTGTAAAATCAGTCATGCTTACTCCTTTCGCCAGCACATTTACAGCACTAAGGGCAGGACTTACGCCCTGCCCTTATAGAATGTCCACATTTGACACATTTATTCTGTTATTAGTTCTCAAAAAGTGATGTTGAATAATATCTGTCACCACTGTCTGGAAGCAATGCAACTATTGTCTTGCCCTCATTCTCCGGCTTCTTAGCCCACTCGATTGCTGCATAAAGTGCTGCACCTGCTGATATTCCTACCTGGATTCCCTCTGTATGAGAGATTAACTTGGCATACTCAAATGCATCATCATTATCAACCGGAACTACACTGTCATATATCTTAGTGTTAAGAATTTCTGGAACGAAACCTGCTCCGATTCCCTGAATCTTATGTGGTCCCGGCTTACCCTGTGAAAGCACTGGTGAAGTTGCTGGCTCAACTGCAATTATCTCTATCTTATCATTCTTAGACTTAAGATATTCTCCAACACCTGTGATTGTACCACCTGTACCAACGCCTGCAACAAATGCGTCAACTTCTCCATCTGTATCATTCCATATCTCAGGACCAGTTGTTCTTCTGTGTGCCTCTGGGTTAGCAGGATTAACAAACTGTCCGGCGATCATGCTGCCTTCAATCTCATTCTTTAATTCTTCTGCCTTCGCAATCGCACCTGTCATTCCCTTATAACCAGGAGTAAGTACAATCTCTGCACCGTAAGCTTTGATAATATTTCTTCTTTCAACACTCATAGTCTCTGGAAGAACAATAATTGTTCTGTAGCCTTTTGCTGTTGCAATAGCAGCAAGACCGATTCCTGTATTACCAGATGTAGGCTCAATAATTGTTGCACCCGGCTTAAGAATCCCCTTCTCCTCAGCGTCTTCGATCATTGCCTTTGCAACTCTGTCCTTAACGCTTCCTGTCGCATTAAAATATTCAAGCTTAACAAGCACTCTCGCCTTAAGTCCGAACTTCTCTTCAATATGTCCGACCTCTACAAGTGGTGTGTTACCTATTAAGTCTGCTGCTGATTTATATATCTTTCCCATACAATCCTCCATCTTGTGGTATTATCCCACATTTTCTAATATCAATCCATGAAAACAGTTCATGAATCAGGTGATATGTTTATGCAGTACATAAACATACTATGTTTGTATGTTATTATAGAACAATGATTTTGATTTGTACAGTACTTTTTTATTTTTCTTTTGAAATCATGTGTATTCTTGCTTTCATCTTCCCGACTTTGGACTTCCTCTGTGTCTCACTCCGCTCTAACGTCCAATCAACGTCTCTGACTTCTTGCTGACTTCTTAATCACATCCACCAGCCCGATATAACTATGCTCCTGCACCTCAATTACCCGCCACTCTTTCACTCCTGCCTCCACAAGCTTTCTGCTACAAGCAGGGCCAATGCTGTACACCGGAACTTCGCCCAGCTTATCAATCAGCCATTTTATACGCTCGCCACTGCTGCCACTGGTAACAACTATTCCTAAGACATCATTGTAATCCATAGTTTTGTACTCAGCATATGTATCAACATATTCATTTCTGTATACCGGAATCTTAATCAGTTCTCCATAATCTTTCATGGCTTCTTCAAGTGAGCCGCTTGTTACCTCAGCACACAGATATACAACCTTGCCGGCTGCAATATTCATCAGATTCTTTCCAAGCTCCATGCCCGCAGCTTGTAAAGAAACAAAATCAGCTTCAAGACCGCACGCATTTTTTAAAGTTTCTTTAGTTTTGTTGCCGACTACCGCAATCTTAACTCCAGCAGGAATCCCACTCTCCCCCATATTATAAACAAACCCAGCCACTGCATTTTTACTGGTGAGTACAAGCCACTGCACATCTTTTATCTTTTCAGAAAAATCCTCTACACGAATATAATCAATCCTGCCAGTCACTATTTTTTCGCAGGAAAGCCCCTCCTTTGCAAATAAATCCGCAAAGGAAGGGCTTTTATCGTACATTTGTCCATTTTCAATATATGTATATATGTATTTACCCACAATCTACTCCAATCCAAGCATCCGGGCTGCTTCGTGGCCAACCGCCTCTCCTTCAGTTCCTGTAACTTCAATTCTAAGAATCCTGCTGCAATCATCATTGCCAAATAACACAACCATTCGAAGGTCACCGTTTTCCTTGGTTACACAGTGTGCTCCGACTGGTGCATGACAGCCACCGCCTGTTAATCTTAAAAATGTTCTTTCAGCCACAGCTTCCCTATCAGAATTATCGTCTGACAAAGCATTTATCTTATCAAGAAGCTCGGTATTGGCCTCTGCTGCCTCAATTGCAAGAACTCCCTGTGCCGGTGCCGGAATAACAACCTCCGGGTCAAGGTACTCTGTTATCTCAGATGACCTGCCAAGCCTGTTAAGCCCTGCCGCCGCAAGCACAATTCCGTCAAGTCCGTATGAATCGTCCATTAATTTATTAATTCTTGTATCAACATTTCCTCTGATAGCAGTAAACTGGATATCCGGACGAAGCATGGCAAGCTGGCATGCACGCCTCAGACTCCCAGTACCTATAACCGCACCAGAAGGAAGCTCTGAAAAACTTCCTGCATTCTTTAATATAAGCACATCTCTGCAATCCTCGCGTTTCCACGCCTTTGCAAATGTAAGTCCAGCCTCACATTCAGCCGGCATATCCTTCATGCTGTGAACCGCCATATCAATGCTTCCTGAAAGAAGCTCCTCCTCAATCTCCTTTACAAAAAGCCCCTTAGTTCCAATCGCAGCAAGCGGTTTATCCGTAACCTTGTCGCCTGTTGTCTTAATTATAACAAGTTCAAATGTATCCTCAGGATACGCCTCTTCCATTCTCTTCTTAACATATTCTGACTGGACAAGCGCCAGCTTCGAGCCTCTTGTTCCTATTCTGTAATGCATAATCCTCCCTACAAGCCAAACAGTCTTTCTACCATGTCTTTATACTGCTGCTGTTCATTTTCTTCAACATTTTTTAATTCTTCAATCGGTTCTTTTAACAGTCTGTGGAGTGACGACTTAAGAATCTTCTTTAAGATTACCCTGTCATGGTCTGAAAGGTCAATCTTACGGTTAAGATAATCGTAGCTGTCCTGTACTATCTCATCACATTTCCTGCCAAGCGACTGAATAGTTGTATCCATTCTGCTAGATGTGAGCCATTTCTTTGTCTCCGCTATATATTCATCAATTACGCACTGGCTTTCTTTAAGCAAATGTGCTCTCTCATCCTGATTAGACTTCACAATCTCACCGATTCTGTCAAGGTCAATAAGAGTCACTCCATCAATGCTTCCTGCCGATTTTTCTATGTCTCTTGGGGCAGCAAGGTCAAGAAGTGTCATCTTGCTACAACCTTCTAATTCAGAGCATTTAACTACCAGATGAGGTGATGAAGTCGCCGAAACAACTATATCACTGCCTTTAAGTGCTTCTGTTTTCTTATCATATGCAATAACCTCAATCTGTGGAAATTCCTTAAGCAGTGCCTTCGCATGCTGATAAGTTCTTGAGCACACAGTTACATCAGCTCCATATTCTGCCAGATATCTTATAGCAAGCGCCGCTGTCTTGCCGCTTCCTATAACAAGAGCGTGCTTTCCTGATATGCCGCACACTCTGTCTAATTCCTGAATCCCGACATAACATACAGATACCGGCTTTTCACTCACCTTGTAATCTGTCTTAATCTGCTTTGCACAGCTTACCGCTTCCCTCACTATGTAATTAAGCTCTTTTCTGCTGTGTCCAAGCGTTCTTGAAAGGTCAGCCGCGTCTTTTAACTGGCCTAGTATCTGATCCTCTCCAAGCACCATGCTTTCAAGCCCTGCTGCTATGCGGAACAGATATACAAGCGCTTCTTCACCACATTTGACACTGGCTAATTCAATATCAGTAAGCCTGAAATAATCATTGAATAAATCGGACATTGTCTGTACAAATGTTTCATCCTCATACAGATAAAACACTTCACATCTGTTGCATGTTGAAAGGCACATACACTGATTCACGCCAGCCTCCTCTGCCTGCTGCATAAAGTCTGCTATTCCACTGTCTGTAAATGTAATCTTATCCCTTACTGAAAGGTCTGTATTCTTATAGTTAATACCTACATATCCTAACTGCATGTGTAATCTCACTTATTATCCGAATTATTTTCTGAAGAATTCTTCCATAACCTCTATTGTATGATTGATATCTTCATTAGTGTGTGCGTCTGACACAAACATTGCCTCAAACTGTGATGGTGCAATGTATATTCCATTATCAAGCATATGACCGAAATATCTTGCATACTCCTTAGTGTCTGACTTTACTGCACTGTCGTAATCTTCAACTGCGTCCGGTGTAAAGAATATGCTCATAAGTGAGCCAATCTGATTAACTGACACCTTTCCGGCTCCGCTCTCTCTTACACTGTCAGCAATTCTCTTAGTCTTTATCTCAAGTCTGTCATAGATATCCTTGTTATCTCTTAAGATTCTTAAAGTCTCTAAGCCTGCTGCCGTTGCAATAGGATTGCCTGACAATGTTCCTGCCTGATATACAGGTCCGTCAGGACTTACCATACGCATAATGTCAGCCCGTCCGCCATATGCACCGACTGGCATTCCGCCTCCTACAATCTTTCCAAGAGTTGTAAGGTCAGGCTTGATGTTAAAGTACTCCTGTGCTCCTCCAATAGAAAGTCTGAAGCCTGTTATTACCTCATCAAATATAAGAAGACTTCCATTTTCCTTAGTTATATCTCTTAAAAATTCAAAAAATCCCTGCTTTGGAAGAACAACTCCCATGTTGGCTGCAACAGGTTCAACTATTACCGCAGCTATTTCATCTTTATTGTTATCAAAAATCTCCTTCACAGAATCACAGTCATTATACTCTGCTACAAGCGTATTCTTAGTGTAATCAGCAGGAACTCCTGCACTGTCTGGAACTGATGTTGTAAGCGCAGCTGAACCGGCTTTTACTAAAAGTCCGTCAGAATGTCCATGATAACAGCCTCTGAACTTAATTATCTTATCTCTTCCGGTATAGCCTCTTGCCACACGGATTGCGCTCATAACGGCTTCTGTTCCTGAGCTTACAAGACGGCTCACCTCCATTGTTGGAATAAGCTCATATATAAGCTCCGCCATCTCAACTTCTCGCTTGGTTGGCGCGCCATATGTAAGGCCTGCTTCTGCTGCCTCTTTAACCTTTGCAATAACTCTGTCATGTGCGTGACCTAATATTCCGGGTCCCCATGAGCATATATAGTCAATCATTTCATTACCGTCTACATCAGTAATTCTGTCGCCTTTGGCAGAAGCTATGAATCTCGGCACTCTGTCAACTGCCTTGTATGCCCTGACAGGACTGTTTACACCACCCGGCATATGTTTAACTGCTCTCTCATATAAATCCTTTGACATCTCTTCATTCATAAATCCAAATCCTCCTGCTGCTTAATTTGATACTGCTTAAAATGTTACTCTTCCTTTAACCATTTTGCTACATCTATAGCATGATATGTAATTATCATCTTGGCTCCGGCTCTCTTAAAGCCAGTCATATTCTCCATTACAATCTTCTTCTCATCAATCCAGCCGTTCATTGCCGCTGCCTTAACCATCGCATACTCACCGCTTACATTATAAGCGACAATTGGAATATTGAAGTTAAGCTCTATCTCTTTCATAACGTCCATATATCCGAGTGCAGGCTTTGCAATAATCATGTCTGCACCCTCTAATATGTCTTCTTCAACTTCTCTTAACGCTTCTTTTCCATTAGCCGGATCCATCTGATATGTCTTTCTGTCGCCAAATCCCGGTGCTGAATGTGCTGCATCTCTGAATGGTCCATAGTATCCTGATGCAAATTTGGCACTGTATGAACATATAGGAATATTAACAAATCCTGCTTCATCAAGTCCATTTCTGATTGCCTCAACTCTCTTATCCATCATATCACTTGGTGCAATTATATCTGCACCTGCCTTTGCGTATGCAACTGACGCCTTTGCAAGAAGCGGCAGAGTCTCATCATTTAATATAACGCCGTCTTTTACAAGTCCGCAGTGTCCATGCGAAGTGTACTCACACAGGCACACATCAGCCATAATAACAAGCTCTGGATATGCATTTTTAATAAGGCGGATTGCCCTGCACACAACACCTTCCTCGTCATATGCTTCACTTCCGACCTCATCTTTATGTACTGGGATTCCGAAAAGCAGAATTCCCTTAATTCCAACCTCTACGGCACGTCCGATTTCTTCAAGAACATGGTCAAGCGAATACTGACATATTCCCGGCATCGATGGCACTTCCTGTATTACATCATTCTCCTCAGTAACAAATACAGGATATATAAGCTCGTCCACCCTTACATGATTCTCTCTTACCATATCTCTTAATGTCGCATTCATTCTTAATCTTCTTGTTCTGTCCATGTTTATCATCTTCCTTCCAACGTTTCCTATATAATAACATTGCATATAAACATTGTAAACTGGTATGTTATGTCCTGCTGTGTATCTTCACCATTCTTGCATACTCACCGTCAAGCTTCATAAGCTCCTCGTGAGTTCCTCTCTCCTTAATGCCCTCATCAGTAAGCATAAGGATTTTCTCCGCATTTTCAATAGTCGTAAGTCTGTGTGCTATTACAAATGTGGTTCTGTTCTTAGCAAGCTTCTCAAGCGATTCCTGTACAATCTGCTCACTCTCATTATCAAGTGCTGATGTCGCTTCGTCAAATATTAGAATTGGCGGATTCTTTAAGAATACTCTCGCAATTGACAGTCTCTGCTTCTGTCCGCCTGACAATTTGACTCCACGCTGTCCGATATCTGTGTCATATCCGTTCTCAAAGCTCATGATAAAATCGTGCGCATTAGCAAGCCTTGCCGCCTGAATTACTTCTTCGTCTGTTGCGTCCGGCTTTCCATATCTGATATTCTCTTTAATTGTACCCATAAACAGATACACATCCTGCTGTACAACTCCGATATGGTCGCGCAGGCTCTTAAGCGTAACATCTTTGATATCTGTTCCGTCAATCTTAATCGAACCGCCTGTTACCTCATAAAATCTTGGAATAAGCGAGCAGAGTGTTGTCTTTCCAACTCCCGAAGGGCCTGCAAGTGCAACATACTCCCCCGGTCTTACAGACAGATTAATTCCTGAAAGCACCTCGTCCACGCCGTCCTTATATCTGAAGGACACATTTTCAAATGAAATCGTACCCTTCACATCAGTAAGCTCCTTCGCATCTGGCTTATCATCTATTTCTGGCTCTACTGAAAGAATCTCTAAGAATCTCTCGTAACCTGAATAGCCGTTCTGGAACTGCTCCGTAAAATCAATAAGCACCTTTACCGGCTCCGTGAATATATTGATATACAGTAAAAATGTAACAAAATCAGTAATATTTACCCAGCCCTTTGCAATACCGATACCACCTGCTGCGATTACAATTACATTTATCATTGTTGTAAATGCAGTAAGTCCAGCATTGTACATTCCCATATAATGATAGCTGTCTCTCTTGGACTCGAGGAACAAATCATTGCCCTTCTTAAACTTCTCACATTCGATATCCTCATTGGCAAATGACTTGACAACCCTGATTCCAGACAAATTATCCTCTATCTGTGCATTTATCTCGCCGATTCTTACCCTGTTTCTCTTAAATGCTCTCTTCATGTGCTTGTTAAGCACATACGCAAATACAAGCATGAAAGGAATCAGCACAAATGCAGCAACCGTAAGTCTCCAGTCAATCGAGCTTAATATGCACAGCGCACCTATTATCTTAATCAGTGAAATAGTTATATTCTCAGGTCCATGATGTAAAAGTTCAGTAATATCGAACAGATCCGATGTTATTCGTGACAGTAACTGTCCGACCTTCTGGTCATCATAGAATGAATACGACAGCTTCTGATAATGGTTGAATATCTCTGCCCTCATATCATACTCAATCTTCGCGCCCATTACATGTCCATAATTAGATATATAGTAGTTACAGCACCACTGTATAAGCACCAGCACAAACAACACCGCAACTATAATCATAATCTTCGAAAGTGCCTCATCCGCACTCATATATGCAACCTTTGATGTGATGTACCTTACAACAAGCGGTATCACAAGCGCCACCGCTGCTGACATCATCGCCAGTATCATATCCAGTATAAATGTGCCTAAATACTGTCTGTAGTATTTAGCCAGCTTTTTAAGATTCTCTTTCATAATCTTCTCCTGTTTTCTATATTAAATCTTCTTCAATTTCCGACCGACATTATAACATAAAATAAGATAATGAAAAAGTATGTAAAATATCCGGCATGCAATTCATTTTAAATTCCAGCCAAACCAGCCTGTTGGCACAGCATAATTAAGAAAATTATATGGAGCTGTCATTGTATCATACCATCTTACTCCAAGTGCAGCCAGTATATATACGAAGCACTTTCTAAAAAAATTTTAACTCCCCACCACGAAAAAACTCCCGCAGGGACAAGCCCTGCGGGAGCATTTGAGAAACATACAATATGTTAAATTGTATATTAATTACTTGTAAAGTTCAACTAACTTCTGGAGGTGCTCATATCTTTCCTTAGCAACTTCCTCAGACTTAGCGAAGAGTCTCTCAGCTCTTTCTGGGAATGGCTTAACAAGTCTTGTATAACGAGCCTCGTTATTAAGGAATTCCTGATATGATCCATCACCTTCCTTAGATGTAAGAGTGAATGGATTCTTTCCTTCAGCCTTAAGTGCCGGGTTGAATGAGAAGAGATTCCAGTAACCAGCCTTAACAGCCTTCTTCATCTCATCCTGACAGTGGTTCATGCCACCCTTAGCGATACCGTGAAGTTCGCAAGGAGCGTAACCAATGATAAGTGATGGTCCGTTGTAAGCCTCAGCTTCCTTGATTACCTTAAGAGCCTGAGCCATGTTAGCACCAAGAGCAATCTGAGCTACATATACATAACCATACTGCATAGCGATTTCAGAAAGGCTCTTCTTTCCGATTTCCTTACCTGCTGCAGCGAACTGGCAGACCTCACCGATATTAGAAGCCTTCGAAGCCTGTCCACCTGTATTAGAATACATCTCTGTATCGAATACCATAACATTGACATTCTCACCAGAAGCAAGTACATGGTCTAATCCACCGTAGCCGATATCATAAGCCCATCCGTCACCACCAAAGATCCATACAGACTTCTTAGCAAGGAAGTCCTTCTTAGCTAATACCTGTGGAGCTGTTGTACAGCCATCTGCTGCTGCCTTCTCTAACTCTGCAACTAAAGCTTCTGTAGCTGGTGTGTTAGCCTTAGTATCATCCTTAGTCTCGATGTACTTAGCTGCTGCTGCCTTGAACTCAGCAGATGATTTATCAGATGCAGCCATCTCTTCGATCATCTCAATAGCCTGCTCTCTGATGTACTTCTGACCAATATACATACCTAAACCGTGCTCAGCATTATCCTCGAATAATGAGTTACACCAAGCTGGACCCTTCTTAGAATCCTTGTTTACTGTATATGGTGAAGTAGCAGCCGGGTTACCCCAGATAGAAGAACAACCTGTAGCATTAGAAATGTACATCTGCTCACCGAATAACTGTGTAATTAATCTAGCATATGATGTCTCTGCACATCCTGCACATGAACCTGAGAATTCAAGTAATGGCTGGTTGTACTGAGAACCAATTGGAGTCTCAACAAGTGCTGGCTTGATCTCCTTCTTACCAACATTAGCAACGAGGTAATCAAATACTGGCTGCTCTGCTGCCTGTGATTCCTGTGGAACCATCTTAAGAGCTTCTCCTGCCTTAGGACAAACAGTAACACACTCGCCACATCCCATACAATCTAATGGAGATACAGACATTGTATACTTCATAGTTGTATCTACAGCATGCTTAGAATCTGCAAGCTTGATATCAGCTGGAGCTGCTGCAACTTCGTCTGCTGAAAGGATAAATGGTCTGATTGTAGCATGTGAGCAGACAAATGCACAACTGTTACACTGTGCACAAGATGCTGCATCCCACTCAGGAACCATAACTGCTGTTCCTCTCTTCTCGTATGCAGAAGCACCTGTCTCAAACTGACCATCAGTGCACTCTGTGAATGCAGAAACAGGAAGGCTGTCACCATCCATCTTAGAGATTGGCTCAAGAAGTTCTGTAACTAACTTAACAACTTCTGGACGTCCTGTCTTAGCTTCCTTAGGAGCATCAGCTTCTGGATTAGCCCATGAATCTGGAACCTCAACCTTATGTATAGCGTCTACACCAGCATCAATAGCCTTGTAGTTCATCTCTACTACAGCGTCACCCTTCTTAGAGTAAGACTTCTTAGCAGCTTCCTTCATGAACTTAATAGCATCATCGATAGGCATTACATCAGCTAACTTAAAGAAAGCAGACTGTAAGATTGTGTTAGTTCTCTTACCCATACCGATTTCGATAGCCTTATCAATAGCATTGATTGTGTAAAGCTGAATCTTGTTATCATAAATGTACTTCTTAGCTTCAGCGTTAAGATGATGTCCCAATTCTTCATCTGACCACTGGCAGTTAATCATGAATACTCCGCCTGGCTTAACATCCTGTACCATCTTCATACCCTGTGTAACATATGCTGGGTTATGACATGCTACGAAGTCAGCCTGGTTGATGTAATATGGACTCTTAATTGGGTTATCACCAAATCTTAAGTGAGAAATTGTGATACCACCTGTCTTCTTCGAATCATACTGGAAGTATGCCTGGATGTACTTGTCTGTGTGGTCACCGATAATCTTAGTAGAGTTCTTGTTAGCACCTACTGTACCATCTCCACCGAGACCCCAGAACTTACATTCCTTAGTACCAGGAGCTGAAGTAATTGGAGCTGGCTTAACTTCTGGAAGTGAAAGGTTAGTAACATCATCAACGATACCGATTGTGAATCTGCTCTTAGGAGCATCCTTCTCTAATTCCTTATATACAGCGAAGATAGATGAAGGTGGTGTATCCTTAGAACCAAGACCATATCTGCCACCAACTAATGTGATGTCATTAAGTCCTGCTTCACGAAGTGTTGTAGCAACATCAAGGAAAAGAGGCTCACCAAGAGAACCTGGCTCCTTTGTTCTGTCAAGTACAGCAATCTTCTTAGCTGTCTTAGGAATAACCTTTAAGATAGCTTCTGATGACCAAGGTCTGTAAAGTCTTACCTTAACAAGACCAACCTTCTCACCCTTAGCTGTAAGGTAATCAATTACTTCTTCTACTACATCGTTAACTGAACCCATAGCAATGATTACACGCTCTGCGTCAGGAGCACCATAGTAGTTAAATAAACCATAGTTAGTTCCAAGCTTCTCGTTAACCTTGCCCATGTACTTCTCAACTACTGCTGGAAGTGCATCATATACTGAGTTACATGCTTCTCTGTGCTGGAAGAAAATATCACCATTCTCATGTGAACCACGAGCTGCTGGATGATTAGGATTAAGAGCATGTGCTCTGAATTCTTCAACAGCGTCCATTGGACACATATCCTTAAGATCTTCGTAATCCCACTCTTCAATCTTCTGAATCTCGTGTGATGTACGGAAACCATCAAAGAAGTTAAGGAAAGGAGTCTTTCCTTCAAGTGCTGCACAGTGGGCTACTGGAGAAAGATCCATAACCTCCTGTGGGTTAGTTTCACAAAGCATTGCAAAACCTGTCTGACGACATGCGTATACATCTGAATGATCGCCAAAGATATTTAATGCGTGTGAAGATACTGTACGTGCTGATACATCGAATACGCATGGAAGCTGCTCACCAGCTATCTTATACATATTAGGGATCATAAGTAAAAGTCCCTGTGAAGCTGTAAATGTTGTTGTTAATGCACCTACACCTAAAGAACCATGAACTGTACCTGCTGCACCAGCCTCTGATTCCATCTCAACTACCTTAACAGTACTGCCGAAAATGTTCTTTCTTCCGGCTGCTGACCACTGGTCAACATAATCTGCCATAGGGCTTGATGGTGTGATTGGATAGATACCAGCAACTTCTGTATATGCATAAGCTACATGTGCAGCGGCTGTATTACCATCCATAGAATGTTTCTGTCTTGCCATTATAAATATTTCCTCCTTAAGAAAATTTAGGCGGCATAAATGTACCTGATAACCAAATACCAGATTTACATTATACGTCCCTACATATTATTTATTATTTTATTATCTTTATGGCTAAAAGTAAAGGCTAAAATGCGAGATTTCATGCTTATTTCATTATTAAAATCCGTACAATCACATTAAAAAATGGACTTTTCCAACATTTATTCATTGAAAAAGTCCATTTCTATTATTGATTAAGCATATTAGTCATCTTCACCCTGAAGAGCATCAAAGCCTGACTCGCCAGTTCTTACCTTAACTACATCCTCAACATCATATACGAAAATCTTACCGTCACCGATATGACCTGTATAAAGTGCCTTTCTTGTAGCATTGATAACATCCATAACAGGAACTGATGAAATTACCATCTCAACCTGTGTCTTAGGAAGAAGCTGGATATCCATTGGAACTCCTCTGTAATATTCAGGAGCACCTTTCTGTGTACCACATCCAAGAACCTGTGTAACTGTCATACCTGTAACTCCGATATCGTTCATAGCCTTCTTGAATCTGTCGAATCTCTCCTGCTTCATAAGAATCTCAACCTTAGTAATCTTCTTGCCTTCGCCATCTGGTGATGTCTTAACAAGAGCAGGTACTGAAGCCTCCATTGATTCTGAACCAATCACATCAACACCGGCATCTACGAAGTCCATACCACCGAACTCAAATCCTGCATAAGCACTTGAAAGACCATGCTCCATGATATCGAGACCTCTGATTTCTTCTTCCTTAGAAGCTCTAAGACCGATAGTAGCCTTGATTACTGCAAATACAATTACCATGCATACAAATGCCCATGCAGCAACTGTTACAAATCCTAATAACTGAAGTCCTAACTGTGTGAACCCACCGCCATAGAAAAGACCTTCTGCCTTGATTGAACCGCCTTCATAAGCGATTGCATAGCCTGGAGCTGAGCTTGTTGCGAAAAGACCAACAGCAATTGTACCCCAAATACCATTCATCATATGTACTGCTACAGCTCCAACCGGATCATCGATGTGAAGCTTATAATCAAGAAGCCATACACCGAATACAACTAAGAGACCTGAAACAATACCTACCATTATTGCACCAAATGCGTCTGTTACATCACAAGGAGCCGTAATACCAACAAGACCTGCAAGTGAAGCATTTAAACACATTGAAACATCTGGCTTTCCATATCTTATCCATGTGAATATCATACATGTTACTGTTGCAACAGCTGGTGCAATAGTTGTTGTAAGGAAGATAGATCCTAAATCATCAATTGATGTTGCTGCTGCACCGTTAAATCCATACCAACCAAACCACAGAATGAATACACCGAGTGCACCAAGTGGAATGTTGTGTCCCGGGAAAGCATTCACCTTAATTACCTTGCCGTTAGCATCCTTTTCAAACTTACCGATACGAGGTCCTAACATTTTAGCACCAACGATAGCTGCGATACCACCTACCATATGGATACAGCATGAACCAGCGAAATCATGGAAGCCTAACTGTGCAAGCCAGCCGCCGCCCCAGATCCAATGTGCCTCTATTGGATAGATGAGTGCTGAGATAACTGCTGAATATACACAGTATGATAAGAACTTTGTTCTCTCAGCCATAGCACCTGAAACAATAGTAGCTGTTGTAGCACAGAATACTAAGTTAAATACGAAGCTTGAAAAATCAAAATCTGCATAAGCTGTGAAGATATCAAATCCAGGCTTTCCTATAAAGCCAAGTACATCCTCACCTAATAAAAAACTGAAGCCTATAAGAATGAACATTACTGTACCAATACAGAAGTCCATCAGATTCTTCATAATAATGTTACCTGAGTTCTTCGCTCTTGTGAAGCCTGTCTCTACCATGGCAAAGCCTGCCTGCATCCAGAAAACGAGAGCTGCACCTATAAGGAACCACACACCGAACAATTCAGTGTCTAACTGAGCTAATATCTCTTGCATAACCAATTCCTCCCTTAAACCTTAATTAATTTTCTCATATAATTCATTAGCGGTAACAGAGTTGATCAGGTTCTGTACCTGATTAAACATAATGCAAAAAAAGGCGTGCAGGCAGTTTTTCCAAACTGCTTACACGCCTTTGTGCACATCATTGTTTAATTCATGTTGCCTATTATACTCATGTTTTCAAATAATTATTGAAAAAATCGGACATTTTCGTTGACTTTTTTATAATTTTTTTATATTATTTTAATAAATCAACATTCAGAGGAGAATTATGAAACATATGATACAGCCATTTGGAATGGACATGCATAAAAATGTACTTATTGACACTACATCATCTAAACACATGTCCTTTTACGAAACCGATAAAAGCAATGTAACTGATAACTTTGCTATTTCTTTTATTCCATCATACACTACAGAATGGATAATATGTTACAACGACGACAATGACAAAGCTGAATTCATCTGCGCAGGCAGCCAGAATAAGCTCGCAGAACTTTCTCTTAACGTATATGACCACTATTTCGGAGTAAGATTTGACAATACTGGCTGTTACTTTAACAAAGGCTGTGATACTAAGACTCACCCTGTAAGCATAACAGATAACGTATTTCGTTATGAACCGGCAGCTGAATCATATGAGATGCAGTTAATAAAGGATTTCCACAATTCTTCATCTTTTAAAGACAGAATTGCACTTTTCAAAGCATTCGTTACAGACTGTAAGACCTTCTGCCCTGTCTCTGAAAGCATTGAGGAGCTCAATAGCCTTATATATTCCGATGTAGGCACTGTTGCAGAATTATCTGCAAAGTCAGGATATTCTGTAAGACATGTATCAAGGCTTTACAATGAAATCTATGGCATCGGAGCCAAGGATTTTATCAAAATGTACAGATTCCAGAATGTTCTGGCAGAGATAATCGCCAACCCCGACCGTGATAACAGTTTCTTTATTGAAGGTGCCGGCTATTCAGACCAGGCACATTTCCAGAGGGAATTCAAGGCATTTACAGGTATCACTCCTAAGCAGTACATAAAGCTTATTAAGAATTTCTAATGTTAATATAACGTCAATGATTTCTAATATAAAAAACAGGTGGCGACCCACTTTGTCTAGACTGCCACCTCTTTTTTAATCATAATCGGTTAATATAAAATCACTCATCACTGTATTGCATATATCAATGCCATATTCAGTAAGCTTTAACATATCTTTCTGTCTCATAAGAAGCCCCTTGTCGATATTGCTCTCTATCTCTTTTTCATAGACTTGTTCAATCGGCACTCCGAAACGCTTACAGAAATCCATCACATTAACCCCTGCCATTTTCCTAAGTCCAAGAAACATGAATTCTTCCATTGCATCTTCTTTAGTCAGAATCTCAATGTTCTCATGAAGCTTGTCTGCATCACCGTTATGCTCTATATACTTCTTAACATCTCTTATATCCGAATACCGCCCATTACCAAGAAATCCTGTTGCCGAACAGCCAAAGCCGTAATACTCTCCTCTGTTCCAGTACAGAAGATTGTGCCTGCATTCGTAACCAGATCTGCTGTAATTAGAAATTTCATAACGTTCATATCCGGCACTGTGAAGTCTTTTCTTAGTCATATGATACATACGCCTGTCCTCATCCTCATCAGGAACCGGCGGGAACTTGTCAATATTATCAGCAAGATAAGTGCCGGCTTCAAGAATAAGGCTGTACACCGATATATGCTCCGGCTGCAAGGCAATGACCTTGTCAAATGTATCCTTAAGCACTTCTTCAGTCTGTCCCGGAATTGCAGACATAAGGTCAACATTAATATTGTTAAAGCCTGCAGCCCTTGCCAGCCTGAAGCTTTCCACGAACTGTTCAAATGTATGAATACGACCAAGCATTTTTAATTCGTTATTATCAGCAGACTGTAAGCCAAAGCTTAACCTGTTAACACCAGCCTTCCTGTATTCTGAAAGCCTGCTTTCATTAACTGTTCCGGGATTACATTCCATTGTTATCTCAGCATCATCTGCAATATCAAAGCAATCACTGACAGCCGCTAATATGTCTGCTATACATCCATCCGGCAGCACAGACGGAGTTCCACCGCCAAAGAATATGGATGTTATCTTATCATTCACCCGCTTATCCGCTGTATTCTTGATTTCATTAATCAGTGCTTTCGTGTATGCGTATTTCACTGCATCATCAGCGGGTGCAGACAGAAAATCACAATATATACATTTATGTACACAAAAAGGGATATGTATATATATCCCTTTTTCATATGTTTTATTCATCATCTAACTTTAATACGCTCATAAACGCCTTCTGCGGAATCTCTACATTACCAATCTGGCGCATACGCTTCTTTCCTTCCTTCTGCTTCTCAAGAAGTTTCTTCTTTCTTGAGATATCACCACCGTAACATTTTGCAAGTACATCTTTTCTGAGTGCCTTAACAGTCTCTCGGGCAATTACCTTGCTTCCGATAGCTGCCTGAATAGGAATCTCAAACTGCTGTCTTGGAATCTCTTCCTTGAGCTTCTCGCACATTTTACGACCTCTCTCCTCAGCGTTGCCGGCAAATACAATAAATGAAAGCGCATCAACTTCTTCTTTGTTGATAAGAATATCAAGCTTGACAAGCTTAGAACGCTCATAGCCCTTCATCTCATAATCAAATGATGCATAACCTCTTGAACGTGATTTAAGTGCATCAAAGAAATCATATATAATCTCATTAAGAGGAAGGTCATATTTAAGCAATGCTCTTGTCTGCTCAATATATTCCATTCCATTATATACACCTCGTCTTTCCTGACAAAGCTTCATAATAGGTCCGACGAATTCTGTTGTAACCATAATCTCGGCACTTACCATAGGCTCTTCCATATATTCAATCTCTGAAGGATCAGGCATATTAGACGGATTCGTAAGATCAATTACTTCTCCGTTAGTCTTGTGAACCTTATATATAACGCCTGGTGCGGTTGTTACAAGGTCAAGATTATATTCTCTTTCAAGACGCTCCTGTATAATCTCTAAGTGAAGAAGTCCTAAGAATCCGCATCTGAAACCAAAACCAAGTGCAATAGATGTCTCTGGTTCAAACTGTAGGGCAGCATCATTAAGCTGCAGCTTCTCAAGCGCATCTCTTAAGTCCTGATACTTCGCTCCATCTGCTGGGTATAATCCACAGTAAACCATAGGATTAACCTTTTTGTAACCAGGAAGTGGCTCTGCACATGGTCTGTCATTATCAGTAACCGTATCACCAACTCTTGTATCCCTTACATTCTTGATACTTGCTGTAATATAACCAACCATTCCGGCTGTAAGCTCATCACATGGGATAAAACGACCTGCGCCGAAATATCCAACCTCAACAACCTCTTCTACCGCTCCTGTTGCCATCATTCTTATCTTAGTACCCTTCTTAACAGTACCCTCTTTGATTCTTACAAATATAATAACACCCTTATATGCATCATATAACGAGTCAAATATAAGTGCCGAAAGAGGCTCAGAAGCATCTCCTGATGGAGCCGGAATCTTAATTACAATCTGTTCAAGAACCTCTTCAATATTAATTCCGTTCTTGGCTGATATAAGTGGTGCATCCTGTGCCTCGATTCCTATAACATCCTCAATCTCTTCAATAACTCTTTCAGGCTCTGCGCTTGGAAGGTCAATCTTATTAATTACAGGAAATACATCAAGGTCATGATCTAATGCAAGATATACATTAGCCAGTGTCTGTGCCTCAATTCCCTGTGCAGCATCTACTACAAGTATCGCACCATCACATGCAGCAAGTGCTCTTGATACTTCATAATTAAAGTCAACATGTCCCGGAGTATCAATAAGGTTAAATATATACTCCTGTCCGTCTGATGCTTTATACACTGTTCTTACAGTCTGTGCTTTGATTGTGATTCCTCTTTCTCTTTCAAGTTCCATGTTATCAAGAATCTGTTCCTGCATCTCTCTTGATGTGAGAAGTCCGGTTTTTTCAATAATTCTGTCAGCCAATGTTGACTTACCATGATCAATATGTGCAATAATGCAAAAATTTCTTATGTTCTTCTGATTAATTTCTGCCATTAGTATAACCCCGCTTGCTTTAAATATTCTAATATGCCATCTGTTATGGCCTGTGCTGTCTTGTCTTTTCCTGTTGTTACTTTCTTTAAGTCAGACGCATTAGTTATGAAACCCATATCTATTATACAACTTGTGCATTTGCAATGGGCATTAATATAATAATTGTCCTTTGCATCTGCAACTGTGCCTGTCTTAACACCACGGTTCTTAATTCCGGCGTCGCTTTCCATGTTCTTTAATATTATTCTGGAAAGCTCCGCTGCCTCTGTAGGCTTTGATGTATGAATATAACTCTCTGCTCCCGAAACAGAAGCATCTGAATTATACGAATTCATTCTGAGCGACACACATACATACGCATTCGATGAATTACTTGCTTTCACACGGTCTTCATCGGTAACATCTGTATCAGTTGTTCTGGTCATGACAACATTAACCCCTTCAGCCTCCAGCTTTGACTTAACCGCAAGTGCCATATCAAGATTAATGTCTTTTTCTTTCTTTCCTGATGACCCGAGTCCGGTATCCGAGCCTCCTCTTGATGCATCAAGACAGACTACCGCTTTAGAAGACGCTCCCTTAGATTCTGTATTCTTATTATCATTAAGATATCCGCTTGTTCTTGACTGTGTCTCTGTTTCCTTACCAGTGCCTGTTGTACTCCTGAAGAAATCATTATACACCATTAAAGCAATTGCCAGCACACATATAAGCGTAGCCAGTCCAAATAATTTATCTATTCTAAATGTCTTATGACGTTTCATTATAGTACTCCATTAATATTTCTTGTACTATTATCCATAAGGAAGGGGGCAAATGTCAACAACTTTTAACCATTTCTTTTCTTAACTGACGCATTATTTTCTTTTCAAGCCTTGAAATATACGATTGTGATATTCCTAACATGTCAGCCACTTCTTTTTGTGTCTTTTCCTCTCCGTCTTCTGAACTTAAACCAAATCTTAAATCCACTATTATTCTTTCACGCTCAGGAAGCTGGTTTATAGCTCTTTTAAGCATTTTGCACTCAACCTCTGTCTCAATATCCCTGTATATAATATCCTCGTCCGTTCCGATAATATCTGACAGAAGCAATTCATTGCCATCCCAGTCAACATTAAGCGGCTCATCTATTGATACTTCCGCCTTAATCTTGCTGTTTCTTCTAAGATACATAAGAATCTCATTCTCTATGCACCTTGAAGCATATGTCGCAAGTTTGATATTCTTATCCTTATCATACGAATTAATTGCCTTGATAAGTCCTATTGTTCCAATTGATATTAAATCCTCTACTCCAACCCCGGTATTGTCGAACTTCTTCGCGATATATACTACAAGTCTTAAATTATGCTCTATAAGCGTGTGTTTCGCATCTGCATCAGAAGCAGTCCCCAGTGCTTCTATTGCATCCTGCTCTTCACTTGTGCCAAGTGGTGCAGGCAATATATCTGTTCCTCCGATATAGTGTACATCACCCTGCTTTAATAAACAAAAATTCTTTATAGAAGGCATAACCTTAAACTGAAAATGATCCGCCATCGCAACCTTTACTACCATATTTCTATCCATCCTTTTTATTTTCTTCAAACTCCCGATTCTGCTAACCAACCATGTCCTTCCCCAAAAGTGCATGGTAATCCCCATTCTTATTAATCTGCCTAAGAGACATGCCTATAGCCGCATGTTCCCTTGTAACCACATTTTCTCCCTCGTATATATGTATATAATCTGCTGTTATGATTTCCATCATCCCACCTGAATTTCCCACACTATTATATGGAATCAGATGATACTCAAGCTTTTGTAAGTTATCTATGTCACTGAGAATATCGCTGAAATACGTTCTTTCAACCACTGTAACAGGTCTTCTTCCAACATAATCAACAAGGCTGTTGCCTGTATCGATTATTGCGTCCATCTCCAATTCCCGTCCTGATACGCCAATCACAATGTGTCTTTTCAAACCATCTGTTATCCTGATAGTTTTAAGTGTCTTAAGCACAATGACAACAACTACAACCGTCACAGTAGGAAAGATTACCAGTTCACTGTCAGACAGAATTACATTTTCAATAAAATACCCTGCAAATGTGTACTTTAACCAATGCATTATCCCACCTGCAAAGAGTGCGGTAAGAATCATTCCCGCGCCTGCTTTCAACAGATTCCTCATATAAAGCTTTAATTGTTTTGATGTTTTCTGCCTAAAGTTCTTATTTCCTGAAAGCATTATCATTGCCATGATTAATGTTACCGGACCATATGTAATGAACTTTACCGGCAGTGCAAATCTTAGTGGAATACACACGCATATGACAGCCCATGCAGCTCCTAAAGTGGCAGAAATAATCATTCTGGATATTCTGGCAGAAAATTTAAAAATCCAGTCTGTTATAAGCAGCACACACAGGTTAGCCACGAAGTTTATTCCAAACAGAGCATCTGCATATATAACCGTTTCTGTTATCGCCTCCTTATTTTTATATCTGTTTCCTTGTTACAAGTGGAATTATATACGACATGACATGCAAAATTTGTCAAAATGAGAGAGCAGGTGCAAAAAAACACCGCCAGAAACTGGCGGTGTTAAATATGCTTGTATTAGAATATTATGAATTACTTCTTGTTCTTCTGTAAGAATGTTGGAATTGTGATTCCTCTGTCCTTAACCTGTGGTGTAACAGGTGATGGCTGCTTAAGTCCTGGAAGTGGAGCATTATTTGATACAGAAGATGTTCTTGCTGGCTGTGAATATGTATACTGTGGCTTTACATTAACAGTTGGTCTTGTTGCCTGTGCCATATCTGCAAATCCCGCCATAGCCTTATTAACGTTACCATCTTCAAGACCTGTTGCAATAACAGTGATTGTAGCCTGATCTGTAACGTTCTCATCATACATGGCACCAAAGATAATATTAGCATTATCTCCTGCAAGTTCCTGAACGTAGCTTGCAGCTTCGTTAGCTTCGATAAGACTGATATCACCTGAGATATTGATGATAACATGTGATGCACCCTCAATAGTTGTCTCAAGAAGTGGGCTTGTAACAGCCTGCTTAACAGCCTCAATAGCCTTGTCATCACCAGTAGCTGTACCGATACCGATATGTGCAATACCCTTGTCCACCATAACAGTCTTAACATCAGCAAAGTCAAGGTTGATAAGACCTGGAACATTGATAAGGTCTGTAATTCCCTGAACAGCCTGCTGTAATACTTCATCGGCTTTCTTTAATGCCTCTGGCATAGTTGTTCTTCTGTCTACTATCTCTAAAAGCTTGTCATTAGGAATAACGATAAGTGTATCTACGTTCTCCTTAAGCTTCTCGATTCCTGATTCAGCGTTAGCCATTCTTGTTCTTGCCTCGAACTTGAAAGGCTTAGTAACAACACCAACTGTAAGAATTCCCATATCCTTAGAAATCTTAGCTACAACTGGAGCTGCACCTGTACCAGTTCCGCCACCCATACCGCAGGTAACGAATACCATATCAGCACCTTTAATTGCCTGTGTAAGTTCTTCAACATTCTCCTCTGCTGCCTTCTCACCAATCTCAGGCTGTGCGCCCGCTCCAAGTCCCTTAGTGAGCTTCTCCCCAATCTGGATAGCTGTTGGAGCCTTACATAAAGTAAGTGCCTGACTATCAGTATTAATACCGATAAATTCAACTCCTCCAATATTCTCATCTATCATTCTGTTAACAGCGTTATTACCTGCACCACCTACACCAACAACTATAATCTTTGCTGATGACTCCTGGTCATTAGTCATTATCTCTAACAAGGTTGTTGCCTCCTTTAATATCTAAAATTGCACTATATAGTATATTATAATCTTTTCCTTAAAATATCAACCGTTTTTTCACTTTTCGCGTTTAAAAATTATAGAACTTTCATCACCATTATAATCGTCAAGATACAATGTTCCTTTAAGTGTTCCAAACCTCGCTGACAACTGTTTCAATTCAAATAGTCTGTCTGTAAAATCCTTACTGCTTCCAAGGCTTACTTTAACATTTCCCATATAAAGAGTGATGTTATATGACGAATCAAAATACACCTTGTCCACATCAATATCATACTTGTCAAAACTCTGTGTAAGATCAAGTATTGTATTGTATATCTCAGAATTACCTACATCCAGCTTATTATTAATTACTATCGAATCAAACTTAAGTCCGTCAATCTCAGGAACATTCTCATATACATCTGTTGAACTTTCTACAACTATTCCGTCTTTATCAAAATACATATTACAGCCCATGTATTTTACATAACCAACTATAGCCTTCTCATAGATTGTAACATATATCTTGTCAGGCCAGTCAGTCTCCACATCATATTTCTGGATAAAAGGAATCTTCGTATCCTTCTTTCCAAACATTTTGAAATACAGGACATTGACATAACTGCTGCCGAATATATGCTTCTTAAGCTCTTCATCAGAATAATGTGTAGAACCGACAAATTCTATTGTCTTGGCTTCAAAGACTTTATACGTAACACCGGCTGTCGTTCCAGCCAGAGCCAGAATTATAACAATAATAATTAACGCTTTTCTTCTTTTCTTCTTACCCATTATCTATCCAACTTAATTTGACTACTTATATTAAACACAACTCCCATCTCCGCGAACAGGAACACCGCCGACGTACCTCCGTAACTGATAAATGGAAGTGACACACCGGTATTAGGTATTGTGTTGGTTACTACTGCAATATTAAGTATTACCTGTATCGCAATATGTGCAAACACTCCGGATGCAAGCATTGAACCATACAAATCCGGTGCATTCTGTGCTATGTGGTTAATTCTCCATAACATAACCACAAAAAGAGCTATAAGGCAGAAAGCTCCGAACAATCCAAGTTCCTCACATATAACCGAAAATATCATATCATTCTGCGATTCCGGTATATACCCAAGCTTCTGAAGACTCTTTCCAAGTCCTTTTCCAAAAAGACCTCCTGAACCTATAGCATACAAAGCCTGAACTGTCTGATATCCCTTATCATCAATGTATTTCTCCGGATTAAGCCATACAAGTATTCTGTTAAGTCTGAATTTTCCTGTCATGTTACCTGACGCAGCCATTTTCTTAATCCATGAATAGAATCCCGCAAACGCCGCCGTTGCAAATCCCGTAAGTATAATATATATCTTATATCCAGGATAAGCCACAAATGTCATGACAACCGCAATAAGTGCAACAATAAGAGCACTACTTAAGTTCGATGACAGCAGATATACAATTCCCGCCGGTAAAATTCCTGCAATAATACATATTACAATAACAGTCCTGAATTTCTTAATATTCTGTCCTGCCCTTATAATAAGCCACGCAGCCATCGCTATTGTTCCTATCTTGACAAGCTCCGCCGGCTGGAACTGTCCACCCGGAACCTTGATCCATCTTGTAGCACCATTTCTTGTAATACCAAGAGGTGTTCTTAAAAGGCACATACAAGCCAGCCCTACGAAATATATCACAAATCCGAACTTCTTAAGGTAATGATAATCAAGGAACCTGGTTTCAAGTACCATAACAACCAGACCAAGTATTGTGAATATAAGCTGTTTTCTGAAATAAAACTCTGGATCTCCTTCTTCAATCTGTGCTGTGTATGAACTTGTACTGTAAATCATTGTAAGTCCGAAACCAACTATGAATACAAGTACAAATAACAGCGTATAATCAAAGTAAAATCCGTATTGCTTTCCTTTCTTTCTGTTTCTTCTATTCCTATTATTTCTATTATTCCCCGGCATAAAGCACCGCCTTTTTACAGATTATTAACAAGATCCTTAAATATTCTTCCTCTCTGTTCGTAGTTATCGAACATTCCCCAGCTTGCACATGCAGGTGATAAAAGAACTGCATCACCGCTTACTGCATTCCTGGCACATATATTAACTACTTCTTCCATTGAATCAGCATATTCAATATTCTCAAAGCCATATTTCTTACATGTATCAGCAATCTTGGCACTTGTCTGTCCTATAAGCACAAGGAGCTTAACCTTATCCTTAAACGCCTTTACATAAAGATCGAATTCTGAGCCTTTATCATAACCGCCACCGATAAGAATTGTAGGCTTAACCATAGCTTCAATAGCCTTAACAGCTGCCTCAGGATTAGTTCCCTTGGAATCGTTATAGTAATCGACACCATTCTTGGTTGCAACATACTCAATTCTATGTTCGACAGCCTTAAACTTCTTAACCTGCTCAATTATGATATCATCAGGAATTCCGGCAACCTTAGTCATTGCAATCGCTGCACATACATTCTCGTAGTTATGCTTTCCTAAAAGATTCATATCATGGACATTAAGCATATCATAATCGTTAGTTCCGTCTGTATACTTAATCATCTCGCCATCAACATATGCTCCTACAGATGGCTTTCTCTCACTTGAAAACCATACGACATTAGACTTGCACTCAGGTGCAAAATCTGTAAGATATTTATCTTCAAGATTAAGAACACATGTATCTGCCTTAGTCTGGTTCTCGCTTATTCTTTCCTTAGTCCATGCATAACACTCCATTGTATGGTGTCTGTTAAGATGGTCAGGTGTAATATTAAGAATTGCAGATACAATCGGATGAAATTCATGTACTGTCTCTAACTGGAAGCTGCTTATCTCAGCAACTGTATATGAATCCTCACTTGTCTTTAACACTTCACCTGTATATGAATTACCTATATTACCAACGACAAATGTTTTCTCATTATATGCAGCAATTATCTGTCCAACAAGTGCTGTAGTTGTAGTCTTTCCGTTAGTTCCTGTGATTGCAATAATCTTACCCTTATCATAATTATACGCAAGCTCAATCTCGCCCCATACAGGAATTCCGGCATTCTTAAATGTAAGAACTATCGGACTGTCAATAGGAACTCCCGGACTTATTACAAGAAGGTCTATCTTAGAAAGAAGAGCCTCATCAAATGCACCAATGATAATCTCTGCCTTGTTATCTCCTAACTTCTCCTGTATCTTCTGTCTGTCAAGCTTCTCATTGCCATCATACAGTATGCAGTCCGCACCAACTTTATTCAAAAGATCTACAGCGCCAATACCGCTGATACCTGTTCCCACGACCATTACTGTCTTATTCTTTAAATCCATCGTCGTTTACTTCCTTTCATACATAATGTATACAAAAATATATTACTATCAATCCTCGTTTTTTTCAAGTTGAACTGACCTTTCTATACCAAGATACGGCAATATATTTTCATATAGTGTCTTAACAACCGGAGCAGCTATTGTACCGCCATAATATACACCTGTCGGTTCATCAATCAGACACATTGCAATAACCTGCGGATTATCAGCCGGAGCAAAGCCTATGAATGATGATATATACTTTCCCGAACCTCGCGGCAGCTTCTGTGATGTTGCTGTCTTTCCGCCAATAGAATAACCTTCTATATATGCTTTAGTTCCGCCTCCTTCCGATACAACGCCTTCAAGAATCTGTTTCATCATCTCACTTGTCTGTGATGATATTGCCTCATCTTCTGTTGAATATGCGAACTCATTAACCACTGAGCCATCAGATGAACTCGTATATAAACCAAAATGTGGTGTCACAAGCTTTCCACCATTAACAATTGCTGCAACTGCCCTTAGCATCTGCACAGGGGTTATCTGGAAAGACTGTCCGAATGACATTGTTGCAAGTTCAACCGCACCTACATTTTCCTGCTTATGAATAATTGTGCCTGCCTCTCCGGACAAGTCTATTCCTGTCTTAGCAAGCAGTCCAAGCTTACCCATATACAGATACATATTATCAACGCCGACTCTTCTGCCCCACTCAACAAATGCAGGATTGCATGAATTATACACTGTATGCGTAAAATCCTGTGTTCCATGTCCTGTTGTCTTGTGGCATCTTATTCTTCTGTCTGACACAACAGTTGCACCGGAGCATGTAAAAGAATCGTTTAAGCTTACAACACCTGTCTCAAGTGCCGCCGTTGCAGTAACCGTCTTAAATATCGAACCTGGCTCATATGTATCATTAATACAGAAATTCCGCCACATATTGTTAAGAAGATCCATCTTATCCTTCTGCGACTCTTCCTCATTAGGTTCATAATTAAGCTCATACGGAGAATTGAGATTGTATTCAGGAACATTTGCCATGGCAAGTATCTCGCCATTATCCGGGCACATTACAATTATGCTTACCTGCTTTGCCTCTTTCTTGACCATAGTCTCCCATGCAAGCTGGGTTGCATATTTCTGTATATTAACATCGATTGTTGTATACAGATCCTGTCCGTCAACCGGAAGAATCCGGTCTTCCCGGCTTCCCTTAATCTCTATTCCTCCTGCGTCAGAAAGCGTAAGAATCTGTCCGTTAGTACCTGCAAGATATGTGTCATATTTGGCTTCAAGCCCCAGTATTCCCTGATTATCAGCGCCAGTAAAGCCAAGCACTTTAGACGCCAGTTCATCATACGGATATACCCTCTTATAATCCTCATCAACCTTGACGCCAGCCAGATCATACTCCCTTATTGCATCCCCGGTTTCTTTTGTCACATTTGTCTTAATATATTCCATGGAAGATACTTTCTTAACTTTCTTTGTAACCTCTTCCATGTCCATGTCAAGCTCGCCGGCAAGAACTTTTATCACCTTCTCTTCATCTTCTATCTGACTGTGTATTACAGAAACCGTACATACAACCTCATTGGCTGCAAGCACTGTCCCATTCCTGTCAAGTATTCTTCCACGCCTGGCTTTTATTCTTCTCTCTCGCTGATGAAGTTCATCCGCCTTCTGCATATAATACTCAGACTTTGCTGTCATAATAACGCCAAGTCTGACACACTCAAGAATACTGACAAGCAGCACTGCCACTATCATAAACACCAGTTTTTTTCTGTGGCCGGTACTAAGCCACCCGAATCCTGTACCATCTTTCATTAATAAATAACCCCGCTTTAGTCTTCTACATTTTATGAGAAGCAAAGCAGGGTTATTCTACTTATTATTACTTAATTGTTAGTATTGCCTGTTGTACTGTCTTCTGTTGATGTAGCCGGAACATCTGAAACACCTGATTCCTCTGGTGTATTCCCCGGATCGACATATGGCTCATCTGTATCCTTATATACATTCATATAAGGCAGAAGCTCCGTCATAATATCTTTGGCAAGTATAAGTGCATCTGATGTACTTCCTGATGTACCAGTTGTTCCATCAGGTTCATCAAGAACAATATATATTGCAAACTTAGGATCGTCTGCCGGAGCATGCCCTATAAATGAGATAACCCACTTAAGGTCAGCTCTTGGTATCTTCTGTGCAGTACCTGTCTTTCCTGCAATTGAATACCCCTCTATATAAGCCTTATGTGCTGTTCCTAACTCAACTGTATTTTCAAGATATTTTCTGAGATATTTTGATGTTGAAGCTGTTACTGTCTGTCTTACAAGAACAGGTGAATTTTCTTTAACAACTTCTCCATTAGCTGATTCTATTCTCTTAACAATATGTGGCTGATAATACTTACCATCATTAATAAGTGAACTATATGCTGAAAGCATCTGAATCATGTTAACATTGATGTTCTGTCCAAATGAATTGGTTGCTGCATCAATTGTTGTTATCTTGTTCTCATCATACATAATACCTGTCGCTTCACCCGGAAGGTCAATTCCTGTCTTAGCTCCAAATCCAAACATTTTTTGATACTGTGCAAATCTTACGTTGCCAAGCTTTATTGCAATATTAATCATATATGGATTACATGAATTTTCCAGTGCCTGTGACAAAGTAAGCACACCATGGCTTCCTATTGAAGAGTATGAATGACATTTAATCATATCAGGTCCGACATACTCATATCCCTTGCATTCATATGTATCTCCATCATGTACAACGCCTTCTTCAAGACCCGCTGCAATTGTAAACGGTTTAAATGTTGAACCCGGCTCATATGACTGTGACACACAATAATTAGTCCAGAGCTGATATAACGAGTTAGTTATATCCGTGTCAGACATTGACGCTAACTGCTCCGCAGAATATATATTTTCAAGATTTCTCGGATTATTAAGGTCAAACTGTGGATAACTTGCCATTCCAAGAATCTCGCCATTCTTAGGATTCATAACAACTATTGCAGTGTTCTTGGATGGTTTCTCCTCATTATATGCAACCATATATTTTTCAATTATTGACTGCACATTATAATCAATTGTTGTAACAATATTATTACCATTAACAGCAGCCTTTGTTGTCTCTACTGCATTAAGGTCCTCATCAACATAGCTGTATGTAACTCCGTCCGTTCCTGAAAGTTCATCATCATACTGGCTTTCAAGACCAAGCTCACCACCATTGACATTGGATGCAAATCCTATAACATCGCATGCAAGTGTACTGAACGGATATTTTCTCACATAGCTCTCCTCAAACCATACACCATATATATTGCTGTTCTTCTGTGCCTTAAGTTCATTAAATTCAGCTATCTCATCTGATGTCAGCTCCTTAAGAAGCTTCTGATACTGGCTTGTAGGATTATCATTAATTACTTTCTTAATATCATCCCTGTCAAGATTAAAACATTTAACTAAAGCATCAATAGTATTGTTAAGATACTTTCCATCCTCTGATGTAACGCTCTTAACATCAAGTATGAGATTATACACTTTCTCACTATACGCAAGGACTGTTCCGTCACTTGATGTAATGTTGCCTCTCATATACGGAATAGTTGTTGAAGTATATGTCTGGTGGTTAAGTACTGCCTGTGAATACTCCTCTCCATGTGTATAATTAATCATGAATATCCTGACGCCGAGAGCCAGAAGCATTACGAATACTATTATAAATGTTACATTTATTCTTCTGTGTGTTCTCTTAAGCATAGCACTCTTACGGCGCTTTTTTTTCTTTCTTATTGCTTCGCTGGTATTGTCCATAAATTTATCAATCCTTTATATCACACTGCCACACATTATAGTTATTTGGAAATGTCCTTATACTGCTTTACATATTCACTCTCTTTAGAGTCATAGCCAATAACCTGGCTTCTGCTTGGATATACCATACCAAGTTCGTTGACTGCTGTATCGTATATCGCATCATAATCTATGCTTGCATTAATCTCGGACTCGTGGCTGTTATTCTCAGCCTTTAATGAGTTAAGCTGGTTCTGTAATTCTACAACTGTCTGGCTGTTAGTCTTAATTGCTGACTGCACATTAAGATACTGGTAGCAGATTGCAAATACAACTGCTGCACAGGATACAAGAACTGTTGTATAGATAAGATTAACTCTGTTATTTCTTCTTATCTCTCTTCTTCTTAATCTTCTCTCCTGCTCTTTTTCCTCATCACGTCTCTTTGGTTCATATGTACGAACTTCAGGCACTGCCTGTAACTTTCTTACAGTGCTTCCATACTGATATTCAGTTGCTCTGTTTGTTTTATTAGTTCCGCTTATTCTATTGTTTACTACTCTGCTTCTATTCTCCAAAACTTTCCCCTCCATATGTTCTAAATTCTTTCAAACACTCTCAGTTTAGAGCTTTTCGACCGCTGGTTCTCATTAAGTTCTTCATCACTTGGAACTATAGGTTTTCTTGTTATAACCTTTCCCTTTGATTTCTTGCCACATACACACACCGGGAAATCCGGTGGACATGTACATGGGTTCTCGTTATTCCTGAATCTCGCCTTAACTATTCTGTCCTCAAGCGAATGGAATGTTATGATGCAGAGACGTCCGCCCGGATTAAGTCTGTCTATCATCATATCAATCGAATTCTCTAAGACATCAAGTTCTCTGTTCAGCTCAATTCTAATAGCCTGATATGTTCTTTTCGATGGATGACCACCTGTTGCCCTCACCTTAGCTGGAATCGAAGCCTTTATTATCTCGTTGAGTTCAAATGTTGTCTCTATAGGCTTCTCTTTTCTTGCCGCAACTATGTGCTTGGCAATATTCTTGGCGAATCTGTCCTCTCCATAATCTCTTATGATTCTGAAAAGTTCCATCTCACTGTATGTATTAACAAGATCCTTAGCTGTCATCTCCTGTCTCTGATCCATTCTCATATCAAGAGCAGTGTCTACATTATAAGTAAATCCTCTGCTTGCTGTATCTAACTGATAAGATGAAACTCCGATATCAAGAAGTATTCCATCTACCTTATCAATGCCAAGTTCATCAAGGACCTTGTCCATATTGCAATAATTATTTCTTACTATTGTTACGCATTCTTCGAATTCTTTAAGTCTTTCTGTCGCAGCCGCAATTGCATCCGCATCCTGATCTATACCTATAAGTCTGCCACCATCGGTAAGTCTCTTTGCTATCTGGTATGAATGTCCGGCTCCACCAAGTGTTCCATCAACATAGATTCCATCAGGTCTAATATTCAGATTGTCAATTGTCTCTTCTAAAAGAACTGATTTGTGTTTAAATTCCATAATAAACCTCATGTCTGCATATTATATTGAGAATCCAAGACTCTCCATATTAGCTGCTACTTCATCCATATCATCATCATAGGTACTGATACTCTGTAGCCAGCGGTCTTTGCTCCAGATTTCTATTCTGCTTGCAACGCCCACTAAAACTACATCTTTTTCCAAACCTGCAAACTCGCGCAATACTGATGGAAGAAGTATTCTGCCCTGCTTATCCACCTCTACGCTTGCTGCTCCTGCAAGAAAGAATCTTGTAAACTGTCTTGCATTCTTGTTGGTAAGTGGTAATGTCTGTAACTTTTCTTCGAATTTCTGCCATTCGTCATTAGGATATACAAACAGGCAGTTATCAAGTCCTTTGGTAACTACGAATTCGTCTCCCAGAACCTCACGGAACTTAGCTGGTACGATTAGTCTGCCTTTAGCATCTATTGTATGGTTGTATTCGCCCATCAACATAACTATCGCACCCCACTTTCTACCATTAGGCTCCACTTTCCACCACTTTAAGGTCAATTTTATACTTAAAACGCATAAAAAACAAGCATTTTTTTAAGTTAATTTAAGGTTCTGCATTGTTAAATCCAGCATTTTCCATAGCATCTGCTATCGATTGCTTATATAGTGTTTATCATCCATTATTAGTACAATATATAGATATATTCTCATAGTCATATATAAATTATTTTGATATAAAAATATTATGTTGTTTTTCAGAAAATTATTTTGTATAATATTAATTTGTACTGGATTCTTTTTACATTTTTAAAGACTCCGGGACGAATAATCATAAGAATAAATAATGAGGAGATTCTATTATGAAGCTTGGTATCGTGGGTCTGCCTAATGTCGGCAAAAGTACCCTTTTTAATTCACTTACTAAGGCAGGAGCAGAGTCAGCTAACTATCCTTTCTGTACTATCGACCCTAATGTCGGTGTAGTTGCAGTTCCGGATGACAGACTTGACAAGCTTGCCGCTTTATATAATTCAGCTAAGATAACACCTGCTGTTATCGAATTCGTAGATATCGCCGGTCTTGTTAAAGGTGCATCTAAGGGTGAAGGTCTTGGAAACCAGTTCCTTGCCAACATCCGTGAGGTTGATGCTATCGTTCATGTTGTAAGATGTTTTGAGGATTCTAACATTGTTCATGTTGACGGTTCAATTGACCCAATAAGAGATATTGAGACTATTAACCTTGAGCTTATATTCTCAGATATTGAAGTATTAGACAGAAGACTTGCAAAACAGAAGCGTGCTTCATACAATAATAAGGATATTGCTAAAGAATGTGACCTTCTTGAAAGACTTAAGGCATTCCTTGAGGAAGGTAATTTAGCTAAGAACTTTGAGTGTCAAGATGAAGATGAAGAAGCATTCATGAAGGAATATAACCTCCTTACAGCCAAGCCTGTAATCTTTGCAGCTAACGTATCAGAAGATGACCTTGCAGATGATGGTGCTAACAACGAATATGTTGCAAGAGTAAGAGAATATTCTAAGAAAGATAACTGTGAGGTATTCGTTATCTGTGCACAGATTGAACAAGAAATCTCAGAATTAGATGAAGATGAGAAGAAGATGTTCCTTGAGGACCTTGGTATCAGCTCTTCAGGTCTTGATAAGCTTATCGCAGCAAGTTACCGTATTCTTGGTCTTATCAGCTACTTAACAGCAGGTGAGACAGAGACAAGAGCATGGACAATCACTAAGGGAACTAAAGCACCTCAGGCTGCCGGCAAGATTCACAGTGATTTCGAGAGAGGCTTCATTAAGGCAGAAGTTGTTTACTATCAGGATTTACTTGACTGTGGTTCATACAATGGAGCTAAAGAGAAAGGTCTTGTAAGAATGGAAGGCAAAGAGTATGTCGTTAAAGATGGCGATGTAATCCTTTTCAGATTCAATGTATAATGAATAATATTAATGGGCGTGTGGTTTTACCACGCGCCCATTATTTCTTTAAACTTCTTAACATTATCAACAACATCTCCCGAAAAGATTGCTGAACCTGCCACTATTACATTAGCACCTGCCTCAAGAACCGATGCAAGATTTCCGGCATTAACACCACCATCTATCTCAATATCTGTATCTAATCCCTTGGCATCTAATAATCTTCTGATTTCTTTTACTTTATCAAGTGACTCAGGTATGAACTTCTGTCCACCAAATCCCGGATTAACACTCATTACAAGAACCATGTCAACCTTATCAAGATAAGGCTCGATTGCTGATACCGGTGTCGGAGGATTAAGTGTTATAGCTGCTTTTACGCCACATTCTTTAATCTTCTCTAATGTAGCAACAACATCCTTGCAGGCTTCAACATGAACTGTAATTATATCAGCTCCTGCCTTAACGAAGTCCTCAATATATCTGATTGGCTCTTCAATCATAAGATGAACATCAAAAACCTTGTCAGTTGCACTTCTTGCTGACTTAATAACCGGCATTCCGAATGAAATACTCTTTACAAAAAGTCCATCCATAACATCTACATGAACATATTCAGCTCCCGCCTTATCAATAGTCTCAAGTTCTTCTCCAAGCTTCTTGAAATCTGCTGATAATATTGATGGTGACAAAATCTTTTTTAAACCACTCATAATTAACAACCTTTCTGTTTGTAAGTACATTTAGTACTTCTTCTTGTTCTTTATTTCTTCATATATATCCACATATGACTTATATCTGTCATAATTGATAACTCCGTCCTCTACAGCCTGCTTGACTGCACATCCCGGTTCACTCACATGCATGCAGCCATTGAATCTGCACTGTCCTTCAAATGGTGTGAATTCTTCAAAATAGAATCTCAAATCCTCTTTCTCAACATCCGGAAGATTGAGTGATGTAAATCCAGGTGTATCACATATATATGTTTCTGTGCATATATTATAGATTTCGGAATGTCTTGTAGTATGCCTTCCACGTCCTATCCTGCTCACTTCACCTGTCTGGCTGACTTCTTCCTGTTCATCATCCATTCCCGGTATAAGCAGATTAGTAAGTGTCGACTTTCCGACTCCTGATGGGCCTGCAAGCACTGTTGTCTTTCCTTTCAGTACTTCCATTACCCTGTCAATTCCAATATTATTCTTCGCACTTATGAATATGCACTCGCAGCCGCAGCCCTCATACTTCTTCTTTAATTCATTCTTATATTCATCATCCGCCAGTTCTTCTTTATTAAAGCATACAACTGTCGGAACATCCTGATAATTCATCATAAGAATGAATTTATCAAGGAGATTAAAATTAGGCTCTGGTGTCTTTACTGCAAATATAACCATTGCCTGATCAATATTGGCAGACGCCGGTCTTATTAATTCATTCTTTCTTGGAAGAATATCCACCACATTACCTTTGAAATTATCCTTATCAATAACCTCTATCTCCACATTATCGCCAACAAGCGGCTTAATGTGACGGTTTCTGAATATTCCCTTTGCTTTACATTCATAAATACCGCTGGCTTCTACATGTATATAGTAGAAACCAGCGATACCTTTAATTATCTTTCCCTGCATATAAATAATTATACCTGATTAATTCTGTGCTGCTGCCGGCTTAGCTCCAACTGTAATTGTAACCGTTGTTCCTTCATCAACTGTACTTCCTGAATTCTTATCACACGCTGTTACCAAACCAACTTTATCTTCTGTTACAGTTGTGTCATTCTTAGTTGTATACTTAAGACCATTATCTGTTATCCATTTAACAGCCTCCTGTTCAGTCTTTCCAACTAAGTCAATCATTGTTACTGTTTTCTTCACTTCTTCCGGCTTATGGCTTACAGTAATTGTAACTGTTGTTCCCTCTGGAACAGAAGTTCCCTCTGAATAATTACATGCTATAACCTTACCATACTCACCCTTTGAATTATCATATATAGTATAAACAGAAAGTCCATTATTTTGAAGCCACTGACTTGCGTCTGATTCTATCATTCCAACGAGATTAGCCATTGTAACATTCTGAATCTGCTTGCCACGGCTTACAGTAATTGTAACTGTTGTTCCCTGTGCTACACTTCCTGATGGAGAAGCCTTGATTACTTTACCCTCTGCAACTGTACTGCTGTAATCATAATCAACCGCAACCTTAAGTCCTGCTGCTTCAAGCTTTGTTCTCGCATCATCTTCTGTTTCGCCTGTAACTGATGGAACTGTTACATTAACAACATCTTCTCCACCACTTATAGTAAGAATAATCTGTGTATTCTTGGCAACCTTGGCACCGGCCTTAGTTCCCTGTGATATAACTGTATCCTTGGCAACTGTCTTAGAGCTCTGTACAACCTGCTTATAACCAAGTCCTACATCATTAAGAGCCTTAATAGCATCATCCTTAGTCATACCTTCAACCTTAGGAACTGTTACTGTATCTTTGCCTGCTTCTGTTGATACTGTTTCCTCTATGCTTGAAGTTGTCTCTGTATTATCATTCTTAGATGATCTTGTGCTTCCGACAAGCTTAACAATAACAAATATTGTGACAATAAGAATAATAACAGCAATTCCGATACCGATTATCTTCATAATAAGATCAAGCTTATCATTGCTCTCATCGTCAATATCTACATCGTCATCATCGTCTGATTCTTCTATATTATTCTCTGTTTCTTCTTCGTTATCATCGTCTTCAATGAACATATCGTCGTCGTCATCATCTGATAATATGTCATCATTCTCCTCTGCATTAACTTCTTTGGCATTAAGTGCATCTGCTGTAACTGATGCTGCAGCACCAGAAGCTGCATACATAGGAGCCATTACAACAAAATCTTCATCAGGCATAACAAGTGATTTCTTAAGATCTGTTATAAGCTCTGATGCTGACTGATATCTTCTGTCAGGCTTCTTCTGTGTACACTTAAGTACTATCTTATCAATGCTGACTGGAATATCTGCTGCCACGGTAGATGGAGCAGGTATCTCATCCTGAATATGCTGTACAGCAACTGCAACTGTAGAATCTCCGTCAAAAGGAACAGTTCCTGTTAACATCTCGAATATTGTTATACCAAGTGAGTATATATCACTTCTCTCGTCTGAATATCCACCTCTTGCCTGTTCTGGTGAAATATAATGAACAGAACCCATTGTAGAAGATGAATTAATTGTGCTTGATGACGCAACCTTGGCAATTCCGAAGTCTGTTACCTTAACCTTGCCTTCTTTAGATATAATAATGTTCTGAGGCTTGATATCCCTGTGAACAATATGATGCTTATGTGCTGCATCAAGACCATTAGCAACCTGAATTGCTATGCTGACTGCTTCCTTGAATGGAAGCTTGCCACGCTTTTCAATGTATTTCTTAAGAGTTATACCCTCTACAAGTTCCATTACAATATAGTATATTCCGTTCTCATCGCCGACATCATATACATTAACTACATTAGGATGTGTGAATCCCGCTACAGACTGTGCTTCTGCCCTGAATTTAGATACAAATGTCTTATCTTCACTAAACTCTGACTTCATAACCTTAATAGCAACATATCTGTTGAGCTTATGGCACTTTGCTTTGTAAACATCTGACATTCCGCCTGTGCCAATCTGCTCGATTATCTCGTATCTGTCAGCTAAAAACATTCCTTTTCTTAACATAACCTATCCCTTTCACTTACAGTTCTACAATTATAACTGAAATATTATCCTTACCGCCATTCTCATTTGCTCTGTCAACAAGCATTCTCGCTGCATCTTCTATATCTGCATTATTTCTTACTATGCTTAATATCTCTGCATCTTCAAGCATGTTAGTAAGACCGTCAGAACACATAAGAACCTTGCTGTTTTCTTTAAGATCTATTGAAAACATCTCAGGCTCAACCTGTTCTTCTCCTCCGATTGCCCTTGTTATGACATTCTTTCTGGCATGTGTTCTTGCCTCGCTTTTACTTAACTGTCCCGCAAGAACCATCTCTTCAACAAGTGAATGATCTCTTGTTATCTGAGTTATATCATTGTCATCTATGACATATAATCTGCTGTCTCCTACATTAGCAACTCTTAACACATTATCAAATATAGCTGCAATGACAAGGGTAGTTCCCATGCCATAATAATCTTCTGATTCAGATGCCTTCTGTAAAAGCAGGCTGTTCACCTTCTTAACTGAATCATTAATAACTGATATAGCATCCTTTTCTTGTGATTGTTCAATAAGAGTCTTAATAGTCTCAACTGTAAACCGCGAAGCAGTATCACCAGCCTTATGACCACCCATTCCGTCTGCTACAATAAACAGATTAGGCAGGCATCCAACCCTGTCAACAGATGTATATATATAATCCTGATTAACGGCACGAGTTTTGCCTATATCAGTAACCGCCGTTGCTCTCATCGATATCCTCCATATACTTATTCCTTAACTGTCCACAGGCACCATCAATATCTCTGCCCATTTCCCTTCTAATTGTAACATTAATTCCGTTCTTTTCAAGTTTATTTTTAAATGCGTACACCTCATCCTTGCCAGTCTGCTTATAATCACGCTCCTTGATAGGATTAACCGGTATAAGATTAATGTGGCAGTTCATGCCTTTAACAAGCTCAATCAGCTGTTTTGCACATTCCATTGAATCATTGACGCCTTTAACAAGACTGTATTCAAATGAGATTCTTCTGCCAGTACATTCTATGTAATACCTGCACACTTCCATTATCTCTTCAATTGAATACTTATTGGCTATAGGCATCATAGTCTTTCTTAATTCGTCATTAGGTGCATGAAGCGAAATAGCAAGTGTAATCTGTAACTTAAGGTCAGCCAGCTCCTTTAACTTTGGTACTATTCCGCATGATGATACAGTAATATTTCTCTGGCTTATATTAAGTCCTCTCTCGTCATTAAGAAGTTCTATGAACTTAATAAGATTATCATAGTTATCCATTGGCTCTCCTGAACCCATAACTACAACGTTGCTTACCCGCTCTCCTGTAATCTTCTGTATTCTGTATATCTGGTCAAGCATTTCAGATGGTCTTAAGTCCCTGACTTTTCCGTTAAGTGTAGAAGCACAGAAACGGCAGCCCATACGGCAGCCTACCTGTGAAGATATACATACTGAATTACCATGATGATATTTCATAAGAACACTCTCTACATAATTACCATCTGATAATCTGAACAGATATTTCTCTGTTCCATCAAGCTTGGAATGTTGTACCCTGACCGGCTCAAGACATACATATTCTGATGTTTCTTTCAGTTTCTGTCTTAATGCATTGGAAAGGTTGGTACATTCATCAAAGCTGTCTGCCAGCTTTTCATGCATCCACTGATAAAGCTGTCCTGCCCTGAACTTCTTCTCACCAAGCCCAGCCATATATGCTACAAGTTCATCATAATTAAGTGACTTAATATCTGTCATGTCTATTCTCTCCTAAGTTTTGCAACAAAGAATCCATCTGTTCCGCCATTCTTTCCCGGCAGAATCTGTCTGTATTCTATCTTCTTAAAGCCATATTCTTTACATAACCAGTCAGCATTGGCTTCATTCTCTTCTGAATTAATTGTACATGTGCTGTACATCATTATACCGCCCTGCTTAACATATGCCTGTACTACAGAAAGTATGCTCTGCTGAAGCTCTTTTAATGAAACCAGCTTGTCCTCTGTTATATTATATCTGATATCAGGCTTTCTTCCCATAACGCCGAGTCCTGAACACGGAAGGTCCGCTATAACAACATCTGCCTTTTCTTTCATAGATTCATCCATTACAAGAGCATCTTTTACCTGAATCTCTATATTATCAAGACCAAGTCTTGATACATTCTCTTCGATAAGTCCTGCCTTATAATCTGATACGTCCCTTGAATATACCTTACCATCTGCTCCAACACTTATCGCAGCATTAATGCTCTTGCCTCCCGGTGCTGCACACACATCAATTACTGTGTCCCCTGCCTTGAATCCGGTCATATATCCTGCTGTCATCGAACTTATATCCTGTATCTGATAAAGACCGTCCCTGAAGCTTTTAAGTCCTGCTATATAATCATAATCCTTAATCTCTAAAGCATAGGGTATACCTTCAACATCTGCTGCTGATACATTCTCCTGTGAAAGAATCTTCTTTATCTCTTCCACTGATGCCTTTGCTGTGTTGCATCTTATATAAGTCTTTTTCTCCTGCCTGAATCCCACAAGAACTTCCTCTGTCTTATCAATACCAAGCTGTTCATGCCACATTTTCACTATCCATAATGGCATTGAGTATTTTACAGAAAGGTACTGTTCGATATCCTTATTTCTGTCAGGATATGTGATGTTGTCTTTATTTCTTGCAATGTTTCTTAAAACTCCGTTCACAAAGCCCTTAAGTCCTGTGAATCCGCGCTTTGTAGCCAGCTTTACAGCTTCGTTACACACTGCTGAATCCGGAATATTATCCATATATATTATCTGATATACAGACATTTCGCATATATTTCTTATAAGCGGCTTCATCTTTCTTACAGAAGTCTTAGAAAACTGGTCTATTATATAGTCAAGTTCAATCCTGTTCTCAATAGTTCCGAGTGATAATCTACTTATAAATGCTCTCTTATTCTTATCAAGATACTGGTACTTTGTCAGTGCATTATTAATGAGAAGGTGTGAAAATTCACCCTTCTCATTAATTTCCATAAGTATATCCAGTACAACTGCCCTTAAATTCACCGAATCAGTCACGGCGTCTTCCTCCAAATAAATAAATCAGTCTTAAAAGCTGTAAAATTGCTGTAGCTGCTGCCGCAACATATGTCATGGCTGCTGCTGATAATACTTTTCTTGCCTGTCTGTTCTCATCTCCATACAGGAATCCTTCCGATTCAAGAAGCTGTAATGCCCTTGCAGAAGCGTTAAACTCAACCGGTAATGTTACAAGCTGAAAAAGTACCGCCAGACTGAACATCAGAATACCGATATCAACAAGTATATTAGTTGAGCCGAATATAAGACCAAGAACAATAAGTATCCACGATACCTGTGAACCAATATTAGCTAACGGAAACAGTGCTGTTCTGAAGCTTAATGGACCATATCCGTAAGCATGCTGTATGGCATGTCCTGTTTCATGTGCTGCTACGCCTATTGCAGCAACAGATGTTGAATTATACACAGAATCAGACAGATTAAGTGTCTTATTCTTTGGGTTATAATTATCTGTCAGGCTTCCTGATACTCTCTGAATAGATACATCATATATTCCCTGGCTTCTTAAAAGCTGCTCTGCAACCATAGCACCTGTCATTCCTTTTGAAGATGACACCTTGGAATACTTGTTAAATGTGCTTTTTACCTTTACCTGTGCTATCAGTGCGATAACACATGATATTATTATCAGAATGTACATTGGATCATAGTAATATCCACATCCATAATAACTATATAAAGCTACCATAATACCTCTTTTCTGAATCATTCATGATTCTGCTTATTCTCCTAACATTACACCTGCTTCTAACTGGTTGCCTCTTAAGAATGAACCGCTGTCCATTCTCTTCTTGCCTTCTAACTGAACCTCATTAACAATCAGGTAACCCTGTCCGCATGCAATTGTAAATGTGTTCTTCCCTACAGCGGCAACCTGTCCCGGCTTGACTTCATCTGTCTGTACTTCACTGATATTATCTATTACATCTGCATCCCATATCTTTAACATCTTGCCGTCTATATAAGTAAATGCACTAGGCCACGGATTAAGTCCCCTTATAAGTCTTTCAAGCTCAGCTGCACTCTTATTAAAGTCCATCTTGCCGAATGACTTGTGAAGCATCTTTACATAAGTGCTTTCTGAATCATCCTGCTTAACAGGAGTAATGCTTCCTGCTTCAAGTCCTTCAAGTGTCTTTACTAAAAGCTTTGCACCGACATCACTTAATCTGTCAAAAAGGCTTCCACCAGTCTCTTTAGCGTCAAGCTTTACCTTCTCCACCATCAGGATATCACCTGTATCAAGACCTTCGTCCATCTTCATGGTTGTAACGCCTGAATACTCGCAGCCGTCAATAACTGCCCACTGGATTGGTGAAGCACCCCTGTACTTAGGAAGAAGTGATGCATGAACATTTACACAGCCATACTTTGGCATATTGATAATGCTTGCCGGTAATATCTGTCCAAATGCCACGACAACGATTACATCCGCATTATATGTTCTTAATTCTTCAACAAATGCTTCATCTCTTGCTCTCTCCGGCTGTAAAACTGTGATTCCGTGTGCCACAGCTTCTTCCTTAACCGGTGAGAAAACAAGTGATTTGCTTCTTCCCTTTGGCTTATCAGGCTGTGTGACAACTGCTGCCACCTCATGACCTGCTTCGATTATTGCTTTAAGTGTTCCTACAGCAAAATCGGGTGTACCCATAAATACTACTCGCATTCTGTTCCCCTTTTCATTAATTATTCTTCTTCAAAATCATCTGTAGAAAGAAGTTCTCCTTCAACCTTATCAACATACATTATACCATCAAGATGGTCAATTTCATGAAGAAGGCATCTTGCAAGAAGTTCCTCTCCTTCAACTATAATCTCTTCCATGTTCTCATTAAGTGCCTTAACCTTGGCATAATTAGGTCTTGTAACCTCACCTGTCTTTCCTGGTACACTTAAGCAGCCTTCAAGCCCTGTCTGGCTTCCGCTTGTCTCTAATACAACAGGATTGATAAGAACAATAGGATCATCTCCACAGTCAATAACAACAAGTCTCTTTCTGATTCCAACCTGAGGTGCTGCAAGACCTACGCCGTTAGCCTCATACATTGTCTCAAACATATCGTCGATAAGTTCCTGAATCCTTGGTGTCATCTCTGTAATCTCTTTTGCCTTAGATCTTAATATATCATCTCCAAGTGTTCTAATATTTCTTATTGCCATAATTACCTCTTTCCCTATTAATTATCCATTAATATCGTATTGTACATTAACATTCTTAAAAGCCTGATTTCCAACAATATTATCATCAAGCTTCTCGTATATATCAGTAAGAACTTCCCTGTCTTTATGTTTTACATAGATTATCTTACTATACACATCTTTAATCTTATATATAGGTGCATCCGCCGGACCTATACACATAAGCCCTTTAACCATACAGTTGTTATCCACAAACACTTTAACCCATCCTGCACTCTGTGTCAGTAACTTCTCGTCTGGTGAAGATAACATAATCTTCATAAGATTATCTACCGGCGGATATCCGCACAGCTTTCTGTAAGCAATCTCCTGCTCATAGAAAGCATTATAATCCTGATTAGCCGCGCTAACAATACTAAAATGCTCCGGCGTATAAGTCTGTATAACTACATTGCCGCTTTTTTCTGCTCTTCCTGCCCTTCCTGCAGCCTGTGTAAGAAGCTGGAAGGTTCTTTCCGCTGCTCTGTAATCACTCGCATAAAGTGACATATCTGCCGCAAGCACTCCCATAAGCGTTACATTTGGAAAATCATGTCCCTTGACAATCATCTGTGTTCCAATAAGAATGTCCGCATTACCGTTGGCGAATTCCGACAGAATCTTTTCATGTCCATCCTTGCCCCTTGTAGTGTCCATATCCATTCTTAAGACTCTCGCCTGTGGAAATGTTTTCTTAACCTGTTCTTCAACACCCTCCGTTCCTGCCCTGAAGCCGGAAATATATCTTGAACCACATGACGGACATATTGTTATCGTAGGTGCTGTATAGCCGCAGTAATGGCACATAAGCCTGCCATTAGCATGCTCCGTAAGCGAAACATCACAGTGCGGACATTTCATAACCTTTCCGCATGAGCGGCATGATATAAAGCCTGCCACGCCTCTCTTATTAAGGAAAAGCATTATCTGCTCATGCTTTGCAAGTCTGTCACTCATCAGCTCCCTTAACCTGTTGCTGAATATCGTCCTGTTTCCAAGCCTTAATTCCTCCCTCAGGTCAACAATATCAACTGATGGAAGCCTTCCGCTTCCTGCGCGGCTGCCAAGCCTGATAAGCTCTATGCTTCCATTCATTGCCGCATAATAAATTTCCATTGAAGGAGTTGCTGAACCTAATATCACTGAAGCACCTGCTTCCTTTGCAATATGGCACGCAACCTCTCTCGCATGATATCTTGGAACAGTCTCTGACTTATAAGCTCCTTCATGCTCTTCATCTATTACTATAAGTCCTATATTTGAAAATGGTGTGAACAACGCTGAACGCGGACCTATCATTACGCTGATATCGCCTCTCTGTGCCCTCAGGAACTGGTCATACCGTTCTCCTTTGGACATACGGGAATTCATAATAGATACCTTATCTCCAAATCTGTGATAAAATCTCTGTACAGTCTGGAATGTAAGTGCAATCTCCGGTATCAGCACAATTGCCTGCCTGCCCTGATTAAGAACATGCTCAATTGTCTCAAGATACACCTCTGTCTTTCCACTTCCTGTAACACCATGAAGCAGATAAGTCTTATAATTTTCATTATCATAGTCAGATATTATTGTATCCACAGCATTTTTCTGCTGCTCATTAAGCTCAATATGCTTTCTTTCTCCCGTAACATTTCTTACTGGATTCCTGTAGATATCTTCTGACCTGACCTCGATAATTCCCATATCTTCAAGAGATTTGACAGTCTGTGTTGTAATATTAAGCTTTGATTTGATAATACTCTCATCTATTACCGGCTCATTAATCAGTGCCTCTAACAATCTGTACCTCGCCCTAGCATTCTTCTTTGCAAATGTATCAAGATACTCATGTGCCTGTGGCTTATCTATAATAAGATTAACCGAGCGTTTCTCTTTCTGCTTTACCTTATCTTTTACAGGAATAACCGTCTTAATCGCCTGATTCATGGTACAGCCGTAATTATGCTTAAGCCATGCTGCTAGTCTTATCATCCTGCTTTGTGCCGTAACTTTTCCATTTGTCAGACCGTATATGTATTTTATCTTTTCAACAGGATATGCCGCCTTGTTTCCTAACCCGACAACATACCCTGTTATGCGTCTGTTTCCCGAACCGAATGGAATATCAACCGACATTCCAAGCTCAATCACATTCTCGTATTCCTGCGGTACTGCATACTGGAATGTCTTATCAAGCTGTTCATGTGAAATGTCTATAATTACATCTGCGTACATTAATTACCCTTCAATTCTTCAAGTACCTCTGCGATAAGAACTCTCTCATCCATTGGATACTTCACGCCTTTAATCTCCTGATAATCTTCATGTCCTTTACCCGCAAGAACAATAATATCACCCGGTTCGCCATGTTCAATTGCATACCTGATAGCTTCTTTTCTGTCAGTAATATCAACATGTTTTCCAGTTGTCTTGGCAATACCAGTCTTGATATCTTCTATAATTGCCTCAGGCTCTTCAAATCTTGGGTTATCTGATGTGATAATAGTAAGGTCAGCAAGCTTTCCTGAAACCTCACCCATCTCATATCTTCTCTCCTTAGACCTGTTACCTCCGCAGCCAAACAGGCATACAAGTCTGTGAGGCTGATATTCCTTAAGAGTTGTAAGAATACTCTCAAGAGCCATAGCATTATGCGCATAATCTATCATTAAGGTAAAGTCATCAGATACCTTTACAAGCTCAATTCTTCCCTTAACCTTAACATGCTTAAGAGTTTCCTTAAGTGCCTCGCTGTCAACATTAAAATGTCTTGTAATTGCGATTGCACATAATGAATTATATACGGAGAACTTGCCCGGAAGATTAAGCTCAGCCTTCATATTAACAAGTCCTGTACAGTCATATGTAAGACCAATCTTGCCCGGCTCATGTAAAAGTTCAATATTCTCAGCCTTAATATCAGCATTATCCCCGATACCATAGCTTTCAACCTCGCATATTGCTCCCTTAAGGATATCCTTGGTATGCTTATCATCAGCATTGACAATTCCAACCTTGCACTGCTTGAATAACTTAGCCTTGCAGTTAAGGTAATCCTCAAATGATTCATGTTCATTAGGTCCGATATGGTCAGGCTCAAGGTTAGTGAATACACCTATATCAAACATAATACCTGCAGTTCTGTCAAGCTTAAGTCCCTGTGAAGACACTTCCATAACAACTGCCTTGCAGCCTGCCTCTACCATCTTCGCAAATGACTGGTGAATCTCTATTGATTCAGGTGTTGTATTGTGTGCCGGAATAGCCTCATCACCGATGATTGTCTCGATTGTTCCGATAAGACCTGTCTTAATGCCGCATGCTTCAAGAACATTTTTAACCATATAAGTAGTTGTTGTCTTTCCCTTAGTTCCTGTTATTCCTATTGTAAACAGCTTCTTGTCAGGATTGCCGTATACTGCTGCCGACATAAGTGCAAGTGCAAGTCTTGTGTTATCTGTGCTTACAACAGTCGCCTTGCAATCCCTGGCTTCGTATTCACCATCAAGGACAACAATTACAGATGCCTTATCCTTAATCTGGTCAATATACTTATGACCATCACTCACAGCACCTTTAATGCATACAAATGCATATCCGTCCTGCATCTTTCTTGAATCAGATGTAATTCCTGTCACTTCCACATCAGTATTGCCGCATACAACACTGTATCTGAAATCTGTGACTTCATTTTCTGAACATATCTTTAATATCTCTGAAAGCTTCATACATTAGTCTCCTTATTTTATAGTATATATTACTTACATTACTGCTGCTTTAGAAGTGTTTCGAACTCTTCCATTGTCATCTCGACCTTTCTCGGCTTGGTTCCAAGCTCCGGTCCTACTACTTTCGCATCAGCAAGCTGGTCCATAATTCGTCCGGCCCTGTTAAAGCCAATCTTAAAATGTCTCTGCAGACTTCCTATTGAGCCTTTTTCATTCTCAATAACGAATCTTCCTGCGTCAGCAAAAAGCGAATCTCTCTCATCATCACCTTTACTGCTGCCCGGCATGCTCTCCTGACTTACAGTAGCCTGTGCAATACTCTCATCATAAGATAATTCCTCTGCATTCTCCTTAAGGAAGGATACAACATTTTCAACTTCTTCATCAGATACGAATGCACCCTGTACACGAAGCGGCTTTGGAAGATTAGATGGGAAGTAAAGCATATCTCCCTTTCCAAGCAGCTTCTCAGCTCCATTCATATCAATGATAACTCTTGAATCAATTCCCGAAGATACTGCAAATGCTATCTTAGACGGAATATTTGCCTTGATAAGTCCTGTTACTACATTAACAGAAGGTCTCTGTGTTGCTATAACCATATGTATTCCGGCTGCTCTCGCAAGCTGTGCCAGACGGCATATTGCGTCCTCAACCTCACCCGGTGCAACCATCATAAGGTCGGCAAGCTCGTCTATGATAATAACAATCTGTGGAAGCTTCTCCATCGGGGGGTCTATGCCTTCCTTGTTCTTCTTAACTACAACATCATTATATCCCTTGATATTACGAACCTGCATAGCAGCGAACTTCTTATATCTGTCTGTCATCTCATTAACAGCCCAGTTAAGCGCTCCCGCAGCCTTCTTAGGGTCAGTCACAACCGGTAATAACAGATGAGGTATTCCGTTGTACACACTTAACTCAACAACCTTAGGGTCTACCATTATAAGTCTTACATCTTCCGGCTTTGCCTTATAAAGAATACTCATAATTATTGTGTTGATACATACTGATTTACCTGAACCTGTCGCACCTGCAATAAGCATATGCGGCATCTTCGCAATATCAGCAATAATAGTCTTTCCTGCAATATCCTTACCAACTCCGAACGATATTGCTGACTGGCTCTCTTTGAATTCCTTGGACTCAACAAGCTCCCTGAAATAAACGCTTCCGGCTTCCTTGTTAGGAACTTCAATACCAATAGCAGCTTTGCCGGGAATTGGTGCTTCAATTCTTATGTCAGCGGCTGCCAGATTAAGCTTGATATCATCTGATAAAGATACAATCTTGCTTACTTTGACACCCTGCTCCGGCTGTAGCTCATATCTTGTAACAGTTGGTCCACAGCTTATATCAGTTATAGTAACTTTAACACCGAAAGTAAGCAGAGTCTCCTGTAATCTCTGTGCAGTTACTCTGTATTCTGCCTTTCCGCCTGAAGCAGCACCCGGATTCTTCTTTAATAAGCTTACCGGTGGGAACTTATATGCCTTCTTAAGCTTGTGGACTGACTTAACCATTTCCGGTTCCTCTTTATGCTCTTCGTTAGTCACATCATTATCATATGGAGTCTCATCCTCATATGAGCTTTCCACATACTCAGCTGCATCCTCCGGTGCAGCACCTGTAACCTCATCATCACTCATATAGTCGTTATTCGTATAATCATTATTCATATAATCAGGCTGGATATCTTCCACATGTGATTCATTATCTGAATAATAATCATTGTTATCTATATCATCATATGCGAGTTCAAATGTGTCCTCGTCAGGCTCATTCACGTTCTTACCAGTCTCATATGAATTGATATCAGACTTCTGTACATTATACTCAGGCTCATATATATCCTGAGAATACTTATCGTTGCGTTCTGTGTCAACGACTATCTCATGAATATCTATATCCGGATTCTGTTCCTCCACCCCCTTTATAAGAGTATCCGAAGTAACTCCGCGCACAACATTATTCATACGGGCATTGGCAAGATATTCTTCTCTTGCTTTCTTTTCTGCAAGCTGCTTTTCTTTCTTCTCAATCTTTTTAAGTCTTGCCCTTGCACGCTCTTCTTCTCTTAACTTTCTGTATTCATCATCAGACATATCATTCTGTCTGACTGCTGAATGTTCTTTATAAGCTGAATAATCTTCCTTAGCTTCCTTCATAAGACGCTGGCTTCCATTGCCAACCTTCTTAAGTCCTGATATAAATGAACGTTCTGTAATAATAACTATGCATATTATTGCAAGTATCATAAGTATTACAAATGTTGCAATCAGTCCAATAGGGCTTAATGCCTTACACAGCACTGCTCCAAAGAAGCCACCTCCTGCCTTATAATCTGCACAATATGTAAATATACTTCCAATGCTGTTGTCTGCAATATCCGGATTATTGTATACACACTGCACCATTGCACATAAAACAATAAACAGCCCATATGCTGCAGCTGTCTTAATTCTTGCAACTCTTAACAAATCCCTGTTAACCATAAGAAAGATTATACTTCCCGCAAGAAGTACCGGAAAGATATATTCCATAACACCAAATAGCCCGAACATAAGCCATTTGATACCTCTTCCCAACGTTCCTGCAATATTAAAATTACTAAGTATAAGAATTATTGCACATGCTATTGAAAAAAGAATTATACAGTCATTCTTTAACTGGTTAGTCTGTGTCTGCACATTCTTCTTTCCCTGAGAAGACTTCTGTGTAGAAGTTCTTTTTCCCTGAGTGCTTGTTTTCTTCCCCTGAGTACCCGTTTTTCTGCTTTGAGTGGTATTCTTTCTGCCATTCCTGCTGGCTGTATTTGCCATAACTTTCACTCCTTCATATCATCATCACGCATCATGATATTATACCATTTATCCCCTCTCAAGGCAAATATAAGAAAAAGGCGGAATACACATTTTCATGCACATTCTGCCTTTAATATCAAGCATTAATTATTCATCAAATATACTTACAATCTCGCCTTCCATAATCTTGTTCATATTCTTTACAGCACAGAAATTACCGCACATAGAACATGTATCTTCCTTCTCAGGCTTAGATGAGGCTCTGTAAGCTCTTGCCTTCTCAGGATCAATTGCAACATCAAACATTGCTTCCCAGTCAAGAACCTTTCTTGCCTTATCCATCTTGTAATCCCAGTCCATTGCTCCATGAACACCCTTTGCAATATCAGCCGCATGTGCTGCAATCTTAGAAGCAATTATTCCTTCCTTAACATCGTTAAGATCTGGTAATCTAAGATGTTCTGCAGGTGTTACATAGCAGAGGAATGAAGCTCCGTAAGTAGCTGCGATAGCTCCACCGATTGCTGCTGTAATGTGATCATAGCCTGGTGCTATATCAGTAACAAGAGGTCCTAATACATAGAAAGGTGCGCCCTTGCATATTGTCTGCTGGATTTCCATATTAGCCTTAATCTGGTTAAGAGGCATATGTCCCGGTCCTTCAACCATTACCTGAACATCCTTCTCCCATGCTCTTCTGGTAAGTTCACCAAGTGTTACAAGCTCTTCAATCTGTGAGATATCTGATGCATCCATAATGCATCCTGGTCTGCACGCATCTCCGAGGCTCATTGTAACATCATACTCACGGCATATCTCAAGTACTCTGTCATAATATTCAAAGAATGGATTCTCATTACCTGTCATCTCCATCCATGCATATATAATAGAGCCGCCTCTTGATACAATATTCATAAGTCTCTTGTCTGCTCTGAACTTCTTGGCTGTAGCCTTGTTGATACCACAATGTATTGTCATGAAATCCACACCGTCTTTAGCATGCATTTCTACAATATCAAGCCACTCCTGTGCTGTGATATCCTTAAGTGCCTTATGATAATATACAACTGCATCATATATAGGAACTGTTCCTATTGTTGCTGGACATTCTGATGTAAGCTTTCTTCTGAACTTCTGTGTATCTCCGAAAGAAGAAAGATCCATGATAGCCTCTGCGCCCATCTTTACAGCGTTATTAACCTTCTCAAGCTCCATATCAAGATCCACGCAGTCTCTTGATGTACCAAGATTAACATTAATCTTAGTTCTTAACTTACTACCGATACCGTTAGGGTCAAGACACTTATGATTCTTATTGGCAGGAATAATAACCTGTCCTTTAGCTATAAGCTGTCTTAAACTCTCGACATCTATGTTCTCTTTCTTGGCAACAATCTCCATCTCTTTAGTAACAATGCCTTTTCTTGCGGCATCCATCTGTGTTGCGTATTCCATATGTATTCCTCCATTCTGGGTAATTAACAGGAAAAATCATAAACCTTGTGGAAATTCGATATTGAAACAATCAAATGAAGAGCTAAAAAGCCCTTTAAAGAATCCCTACGGTGGCATTATCCACATCAGGTTACGGGTCGGAACTTAATCCCTCTCAGCAGCCACTGCTTACGCAGCCCTTATGCTCCCCTGCAAATATAATATGTGATAAGTATAACAAATGTGTAGTATTTGTCAATCTTTCTTATTCACATCGCAGCTTACGCTCATACACCAGAACTTTGCTGCACACGCAAAGACAGCCGCACATAAAGTGCGGCTAAGTGCGGCTGTCGTCTTACTAAATATTAATCTTCATCATCAGAAGCTGCTTCTGCAAATCCCTGACGCTTTCTAGCCATCTCATCGCTTGCAAGATACTCATCATAAGTTGTTATCTTATCAATAAGCTGTCCACTTGGAACGATTTCCATAATACGATTAGCTGTTGTCTGGATGAACTGGTGATCGTGTGATGTAAATAATGTTACACCAGGGAACTTAATAAGTCCGTTGTTAAGAGCTGTAATTGACTCCATATCAAGGTGGTTAGTAGGATCATCAAATACCAATACGTTAGCTCCACATATCATCATCTTAGAGATAAGACATCTTACCTTCTCTCCTCCTGATAATACCTTAACCTTCTTAACACCGTCATCTCCGGCAAAAAGCATTCTTCCAAGGAATCCTCTTACATAAGTAGGATCTGGATCTGGTGAATACTGTGTAAGCCATTCAACAATAGTATCCTCTCTGTTAAACTCTGCAGCACTGTCCTTAGGGAAATAAGCCTGTGAAGTTGTAACACCCCACTTATAGCTTCCTTCATCAGGTTCCATATTGCCGGTAATAATATTGAAGAGTGTAGTTGTTGCAAGCTCATTAGAACCAACAAATGCTATCTTATCATCATGGTTAACGATAAATGATACATTATCAAGTACCTTAACACCATCAATAGTCTTAGAGATTCCCTCTACTGTAAGTACTTCATTGCCAATCTCTCTGGCTGGTCTGAAGTCAATATACGGATACTTTCTGCTTGATGGTCTGATTTCGTCTAACTCAATCTTCTCAAGAGCTCTCTTTCTTGAAGTAGCCTGCTTAGACTTAGAAGCATTGGCAGAGAATCTCTGAATGAAGTCCTGTAACTCCTTAATCTTCTCTTCCTTCTTCTTATTAGCTTCCTTCATCTGCTTGATAATAAGCTGGCTTGACTCATACCAGAAATCATAGTTACCTGCATAAAGCTGAATCTTGGCATAATCAATATCTGCAATCTGTGTACATACTTTATTAAGGAAATATCTGTCATGTGATACAACAATAACAGTATTATCGAAATTAATAAGGAATTCTTCTAACCATGCAATAGCATCAAGATCAAGGTGGTTAGTAGGCTCATCTAAAAGCAGAATATCAGGATTACCGAAAAGAGCCTTTGCAAGAAGCACTTTCACCTTCTCACTACCATTAAGCTCAGCCATTGTCTTATAATGAAGATCAGTTCCAACTCCAAGTCCGTTAAGAAGCTGTGCAGCATCTGACTCAGCCTCCCAGCCATTCATATCAGCAAATTCGGCCTCAAGCTCACTTGCCTTATTACCATCTTCTTCTGTAAAATCTTCCTTGGCATATATAGCTTCTTTCTCTTTCATAATCTGGTAAAGTCTTTCATTACCCATGATTACTGTATCAAGAACATTATATTCATCATACTTGAAGTGATCCTGCTCTAAGAAAGATAATCTCTGGCCTGGTGTGATAGTTACATCACCCTTGCTAGGTTCTATCTGTCCTGTAAGAATTTTTAAAAATGTTGACTTTCCGGCACCGTTCGCACCTATAAGTCCATAGCAGTTACCTTCTGTGAACTTAATATTAACATCCTCAAAAAGAGCCTTCTTACCGATTCTAAGTGTTACATTATTAGCACTAATCATTAATAATCTCCTCCAAAAAATACGCATAATAGTTAATAATCTATTATAAAAATAATCATACAAAATTGATTATAGAGATTCCCACCCATAAATGCAAGCAAATATTAATAAAAAGCAATTCTGTCCACATCCTCATCGTTAACCCAGCTATATCTGGCAGGCAGCACAACATCATTCTCAAGCATTGCCATTACACTGACTTTCCCCTCATTCTTCAGGCTTCTTAACACATCCATATAATATAATGATATCACATCTGTTAAAAAATCTTTCGACATAACGATAAGAACCTTCTTATATTGTCCTATGTACTCTTCATCCTCCTCTCTAGAAAATCCCTGCATGTACTTTTTGTTAATGCTCCAGAAATCCTCCAGCGAATTGCCCATTGCAAGAAAATACCTCTCAAAACACACGCACATTACATTCTCCCTGTAAAACATGTTAAATACCAGCAAACGTCCCCCCAATCGTGATTATTCTTCCGACCTGATGATTATATCATCTTTATATATGCTTGTGTTATTAATGTCTTATTCTGTAGTTATCTCGTCGCAATCCGTCACTTTCGCGTCATATTCTGAATACTTTTTTCACATTTTTAATCGCATGTCTGCAAAAATGCATAACAAAAAGGACAGGCACATCGTACCTGTCCTTCATAATCTGATTAAATTATTATGTAATTACTATGCTGTTATTGTAGTTCCAGTCTTTCCTGCAAGACCTTCTTTAGCTTTCTCAAGATTAGCTATAACAGCCTTTCTTTCCTTATCTGCTGTTACGAATCTGATAGAAGCATCAACCTTAGGGAAAGTTGTAACTGCCGGAAAATGTCCATCTTTAATATACTGGTGAAGATCTGATGCAGATACTGTATCAAATACCTTCTCATCTGGTGTTCCCTTTCCGATAGTAAGCTTGTCATATGCTGTAAGGAAAAGTAATGTTCCTGCTCCTACAAGCTCTGCCAACTTGGCAGCTGTATAATCTTTCTCGATAATGGCACTTGCACCCTTAAGGTGTGAACCCTGCTGTAATACAGGAATTCCGCCACCGCCTGCTGCAATAACGACCTGATCAGCATCAAGTAATGCTTTAACAGCATCAATCTCATATATATCGATTGGCATAGGTGAAGCAATTATTCTTCTGAACTTACCTGGTTCTTCTTCAACTACATAATTGCCCTTCTCTTCTTCTGCATCAGCTTCTTCTTTAGACATGAATCTACCAATAACCTTAGATGGTTCACTGAAAGCAATATCAAAAGGATCAACTCTTACCTGAGTAATAATAGTTGAAACAGTCTTATATATACCTCTGTTAATAAGTTCTTCTCTTATCGCATTCTGAAGATCATATCCGATATAACCTTCACTCATTGCTCCACATACAGACATAGGAGCAACTGTTCTGTCATCAGGCTCAAGTCTTGCGAACTCAGTCATTGCTGTCTGAATCATACCAACCTGTGGTCCGTTACTGTGTGTGATAACAACCTGATACTTATCTTCTACAAGGTCAGCTATTGCCACTGCTGCTTTCCTAACATTCTGCTGCTGCTCTGGAAATGTCTCTCCAAATGCATTTCTTCCTAAGGCAACTACAATTCTCTTATTATCCATAACATAAACCTCTCATACACGATTATTATTGATGAATATATTATATTCCATCAACCACCAAAAAGCAAACATTATGGCATAATAGAATTAGCACCATCTACAATTACACTCTGTCCTGAGAAATAGCATGAATCCGGACCTGCTAAAAATGCGATAACAGGAGCAATATCTGCTTCCGGATCACCAAAACGTTTCATAGGATTAAGGTTAACCTGCTTAGCATACTCTTCTGGGAACTTCTCTGCCCATGCCTTAGCTGCTGGTGACTCAGCACCTGGCAGGACGATATTAACACAGATTCCATACTGTCCCCATTCCTTGGCTGCGATCTTAGTCAGACCTCTTAAAGCTTCCTTATTAGAACCATAAGCCAACTGTCCTGCAATACCAAACATACCTGTTGCAGAAGCAAAGTTAATAATTCTTCCTTCATGCTGTTCCTTCATATAAGGGAAAGCGGCCTGCATATAGTTAAGAGAACCGATTACACCACTCTGCCATGCCTTAAGCATATTATCATAAGTAGTTTCTTCAACTGGAGCAGATGGAACAATAGCCTGTGCATTGTTAACTACAACATCAACTGTTCCATGCTTCTGGGCAGCAGCCTTAACTACTTCTTCAACTCTTGCTCTGTCTGCTGAATCACATGTCATGGCGAATCCCTCTCCGCCTAATTCTTTAATCTCAGCAATTGTCTGCTCAATTGGTTCAGGACGGCGTCCTGTAGCAATAACTTTTACCCCTCTCTTGGCAAGACAAAGGGCAATTCCTTTACCAATTCCCTGACCTGCACCTGTTACAATAGCAACCTTTTCATTTAACTGTTTCATTAACGTACCTCCATAATTTTTATAATCAAATTATATCAATCTTTTATAAGAAAGTAAACATATAATTAGTCTAAGCTAACCTAGTCTCAGCCCATAAAATATAACTGCACGAATCTGTCATATCAGAATATACTAAAATATATATATTATGTTCTGAAAATAATTATTATGAATAAATTAATAACTGTTGCTGTAATAGATTCAGGAATATATCCTCATATAGATTTCAAAAACCGCATAGTTGCTTTCAAAGATTTCGTTAATGACAGAAAACACGCATATGACGACTGTGGACATGGCACACATGTAAGCGGAATTATCGCAGGAAGCGGCTTTGCAAGCCGCGGCAGAATTAAAGGAATCTGCCCTGCTGCCAGTCTCGCCGGAATCAAGGTATTAGACAGACTCGGCAATGGCAGAATTGAAAATGTTATAGATGCCGCAGATTGGATAACCTCCCACAAAAAAGAGCTTAACATAAGGGTTGTCAACATATCCTTTGGTGCAACCACATTTGGCGAAAAAGAAAATCTTATTGCTCTTGAGAAAACAATTGAAAATCTGTGGGACAATAATATCATTGTTGTCGCTGCTGCCGGCAATGACGGACCCGGAAGGCAGACCATTGCAATCCCAGGTACATGTAAGAAAATCATCACTGTCGGTTCTCCCGATGGCAAAGATTTCTATTCAGGAAGAGGTCCAACAAGTGAATGTATCGTAAAGCCTGAGCTTATTGTGAACGGTTCATATATCAGGTCCTGCAATAATTCCGTCAACGGTTATTCAGTTAAGAGCGGCACTTCCATGTCTGCTCCTGTTGTATCCGGTGCAATAGCCAATGTCCTTATGAAAAAAGACATGTCCCCTAAAGAAATAAAGAAAAGACTCCATTCCTGCTGCACTAAAAAAGCCCTGCCGGATAACCTGCAGGGCTGGGGATTCTTAAATCTTACCAGATTCATGGATGTATAAATTTACTGTGCACTGTTCACTGCCACAAGAATATCAATCATAAAATACTGCACCAGAATAAGAATAAGTGCAAGCAATACGATAACAACAAGCGGAATCCACTTATGCTTCTTTAAACCCTCACCCTTCTGATTCTGCTTCTTAAAATTACGGCTGTCTACCATCAGACTGTACCTCCAATCCATTCCTTAATATTGCTGTCAAGCCAGCTTATCCATTCACCAAAGCCCTCTCCGGTCTTGGCAGATACGAAAAATACCTTTGCTAACGGATTTCTTTCGTGAATTCTCTCGACAACTGCTTCATCATCGAAATCAAAATACTCTTTAGTATCAATCTTGTTAATAAGGACAACATGACACACCTCGAACATAAGAGGGTACTTAAGTGGCTTATCATCGCCTTCAGGATACGAAAGAATAACAACATTGCACGATGCTCCCGTATCCGTCTCAGCCGGACATACAAGATTACCTACATTCTCCATAACAAGAAGGTCCAGCTCTTTTGTGTGAAATTCATCAAGTGCCTGCATAGTCATCTGTGCGTTCATCGCACACTCACCACCTGTATGCACCTGAATAGAAGCAACTCCTGCTTCAGCCATCTTCTCAGCATCAACAGAAGAATCAATATCTGCTTCCATGACTCCTATACGGTATCTATCTCCTAACATCTTCGCTGTTCTTAACAGAGTTGTTGTCTTGCCTGCTCCCGGGCTTGACATAAGGTTAATCATAAATGTCTTTTCTTCCTTAAGTCTTGCCCTTGTCCTGGCAGCTATCTCATCATTAACTGCGTACACACTCTGATGTACATCAATTACTCTTACATTACCCATTCTGGTTCTCTCCTAAATATTGTGCCACATTACATTTGAGCCATTCACACCACGCGTCCATTCCTTCTCCCGTTCTTGCTGAAACAGGGAAAACTACCGCCTCCGGATTTCTCATTGCAATGTTAGCCTTAACCTTGTCCATATCAAAATCAAATGCCTGCATGGAATCAATTTTATTAATAATCACCGCCTGACACTTCTCAAACATAAGCGGATACTTAAGCGGTTTATCATCACCCTCAGGAACCGACAGAATTGCAACATTAAGGCATGCACCTGTATCAAATTCTGCAGGACACACAAGATTACCGACATTCTCGAGTATAATAAGATCAAATCCGCTGTCAGATTCCGCTTCTAAAGCTGCCATTCCCTGTCTTGACATATCAGCATCCAGATGACACATACCTCCAGTATGTAACTGCACTGCTACCACTCCTGCATTGGCAACTGTAAGAGCATCCACATCAGAATCAATATCAGCTTCCATGACACCTATGTTAAAATGTTCCTTAAGCCTGTTAATTGTGCCTAGTATCGTAGTCGTTTTTCCTGAACCCGGACTTGACATAACATTCATATAAAACACATTTTTCTTCTTTAACTCTTCTCTTAATCTGTCAGCATCAGCATCATTGTCCCCTAATATAGTCTTCTTAAGGTCAATAATCCTCATGCTTCTTTCATTATAACTATTATTCATAACAACTCCAATTAGTAATCCTTAGCCATCTGCACATAACCGAGCTTCTCAAATCCAGCCTTCTTATATGCCTTAACAGCCCTTTCATTCTCTTCTTCAACCTCAAGCCTGAATCTTACTGTTTCTCTTCCGTACAGCTTCTCAAGATAATCAAAGAACTCACCGGCAATATTCTTTCCCCTGTAAGCAGGCTTAACATATATATCTTCAACCCATACACAGTTTCCGCCACATTCTGTTGAGTAGCTATGTGCAATCATCGAATATCCCATAATAGCACCTGCTTCATCTTCGAATATAAAGCACTCGACAAACGGATTGTCACCAAGACAGTCAGCGATATCCCTTTTCATAACCTCCTCGGAAGGGTCAGAAATAACCGCTGGTGAAGCATAAAAAACCTTCATCATCTCAAGAACTTCTGCAGCATCACTTTCCCTCATCCTTCTTATAACAACATTTTTCATACGAATCTTCCTTTAATACATAATAGTGTACTTAATGATAACATAGTATTTAACCATTGGCAAATTAAAAGACGCGGGCTGCCACAACTGACAATCCGCGCCTTTCATTACTAACATGCACTTCGTTCATGTCAGTAACTCATTATATTAGGAAAAAAGATATCTATTACAATAATCCCAGAAGCTGTGGCAAAATCATTGATATAGCAGGGATATATGTAACCAGTAATAATGCTACGAAAATGATAGCGAAGTACGGTAACATGTACTTGATAACACTTTCAATAGTAACTCCTCCGACACGGCAGCCCGTGAAGAGGATTGTACCAACCGGAGGTGTAATTGTTCCGATTGATAAGTTGAAGCAGAGAAGAATACCAAAATGTATTGGACTCATGCCAAATGCTGTACATATAGGAAGTAAAATAGGTGTAAAGATAAGGATAGCTGGTGTTACATCCATGAATGTTCCTACGATAAGTAACAGCACATTTATTAAAAGGAGAATAAGTATTTTGTTGTCTGTAAGACCAAGTATTGCTGTTGCAATCATGTCAGGGATTTCTGTGAAAGCCATAGCCCATGACATGATAGATGAAAGACCAATCATGAATGTGATGATACCTGTTGTCTTTGCTGATTCAAGAACAATTCTTGGGATGTCCTTTAACTTAAATGATCTGTATATAAGTGAAAGAACTGTTGCATATACTACAGCGATTGCTGAACCCTCTGTAGCTGTGAACACACCTGCAAGGATACCACCGATTACGATAATGATAAGTAAAAGGCTTGGGATTGCTTGCCAGAATGTCTTCATTGCGATCTTAAATGTTACTCTTTCTTCTGCCTGGTATCCACGTCTCTTAGCCATGATACCTGCAAGAATCATAACAGCACCACCCCAGAGAAGTCCCGGAATATAACCAGCCATGAAAAGTGCTGCGATAGATACACTTCCTGCGATACTAGAGTAAACGATCATTGTATTACTTGGTGGAATAAGCATTCCAACTGGAGCTGAAGCTACATTTACAGCAACGCTGTAGTTCTTGTCATAACCTTCCTTTTCCTCTAATGGTCCGATTGTGCTTCCCATAGCTGCGGCTGCGGCTGCACCAGAACCACTGATTGCTCCGAATAACATGTTAGCAACTACATTTGACTGTGCAAGTGCTCCAGGCATTCTTCCTGCGATTACTTTGGCACAATTAACAAGTCTTGTTGCGATACCGCCATTGTTCATAATATTACCTGCAAGGATAAAGAACGGAATGGCTATAAGTGAAAATGAATTCGAACCTGCGAATATTCTCTGTGCAGAGGTTGCAAAGGAAACATTTGCCGGAATCATACATATCATTGAAACTGCTGATGAAAGACCGATTGCTACTCCGATAGGAGCACCGATTACCAGCAATATAACTAATATTGTAACCATTACTAAGGCTACCTGTAATGCTATACTCATGCGAAAGTCCTCCTCATAATTATTGCTTATTTGCTTTAAGTTCAAGTCCAATATTGTAAATGCTGTAGAATATTATAATTACACCACATATTGGAATAATTGAATAGATGACACCTGTAGGAATATGAAGGATTGTATCTAACTGTACAAGATTCATTCTTGCAATTGTGAATCCACCATAAACCATTACAAGTCCAGCAAAGCAGATTGTTACAAGCTCGATAATTATGCTGACTATCATCTTAGGTGTTTTAGGTAACTTATCCTTAATAACTGCTATATTAATATGCTCTCTCTGTCCGAACATGTATGTTGCTGATATTATAATCAGCCACACGAAACAGTATCTCGTAAGTACTTCAGTAACGCTGCTTGGGCTTTTGAAGAAATATCTTGCTACGACCTGGTATGTTACCATAAGTACCATTGCGATAAATATTACAACACTTGCATATGATGTAATTTTGTCTAATACTTTTTTAACTGCTGTCATATTATTTCTCCTCTCTTAAAGCCTGTACTTTATCATATATTTTCTTAGTAACCTCTGACTGGCTTGAAATGCTGTCAAGAAGTGGCTGACATTTTTCTCTGAATAATGATGTATCAGGATATACAAAGATTGCACCGTTAGCTTCAGCATCCTTCTTTGCTTCCTCTACTGACTCTGCAAATGCGTCAAACTCATAATCTGTTGAGTCTGCAACAAGCTCGTCAAATATCTTCTTATCCTCATCTGACATACTGTCGAGGAAATTAGTACTTGCGATAACTACATCTGGATGTACGATATGCTTTGTATATGAATAATACTTGGCAACCTCATAATGCTTGAAGTCTGTGTATACTCTCTCGCTGTTTTCACCGGCATCAATAACGCCCTGCTGAAGAGCTGTGTATACCTCTGACTGTGACATTGCTGTACCAACACCACCCATATACTTAACCATGTTAAGATATGTAGTTGAGTCATTAACTCTGACAATCATACCTTTAAGGTCGTCTGGTGTGTTAATTGGTTTATTAGCATAAATGTTTCTCTCTCCTGCTGTATATACAGTAAGAACCTCGAAATTATACTTTCTTGTTGACTTAAATAACTCATCAAATGCACCTGATAATGTTGTTCTTCTTAAATGATCCATATCATCATAAAGGTAAGGTGCACCAACAATAGCGAAATCTGAATCATAACCTTCTGGAACTGAACATGGAACTATAGCCATATCTAGAGCTCCTGTTCTTATAAACTCTGCCATGGAACCCTGCTCACCTAACACTCCGTTAGGATAGATAACCATCTTATATCTTCCGTTAGTTGCCTCCTCGAACTTATCTCCAAGCTCTCTCATAGCCTTATACTGAGGATGATCCTCATTCTGGTTAAAGGCAACTCTTATAATCTTAACTTCCTGTCCATCTGCTGTAGTGTTTGTGCTACACCCCGTTAACACAGAACAGACAAGCAGACTCATGCATAAAAATAATGCAATTAATTTTTTACCCATAAAAACCTCCCTGCAATTACTTTAATAATTCAGTACTTACCTTTACTACTACTTTCCTTACTGTCATAGGCTCGCCATCAGCACATGCTGGTCTGTGTACATCTGTAGGGAAAAATACGCAGAAGCATCCAGGAGTTGATACGATAAAGCCCTCATTCTCTACTGATTTATAGAAGATAAGATCTCTTTCATCAAATCTTTCATCAACCTCATAATTGCCTGTATCCGGTGTGAAACCTAACTTTTCTCTTCCTGATGCTAAGAACTGTACATCAAGATATTTCTCATGAACCTCTGGTCTTTTCTCGCTTACAGGACCTGTCTCTGCGTCAAACACCTGTGCATACATAAGCTTTCCTTCCAGCTCATAAACACCTGGCTCCATATTTACGAAATCATTTTCTTTTAAATATTTAATTGCTCTCTGAACCGCCTGTGGGTAATTAGTAAAATCGTCTTTAGAATTAATAGATGAAAATATCATTACTTCGTCTCCTTTCTGTCTCTGTCTTCCATGGCATGTACCATGTTGACAATCATTCTGTGTGATGGAACATCTACTCCGGTCTTCTCTCCGGCTCTGACAACTGCTCCACTGATTGTGTTTACTTCTGTGCGTCTGCCTGCCTTAAGGTCTGCATATATAGAAGTCTTTCCTTCCGGTGAATTGATTGAGGTATTTCTTACTCTCTCTATGACCTCTTCCTCATCAAACTCAAGTCCTAATGCTTTGGCAACAGCAAGTGCTTCTTTAATAAGAGTTACAGTCATGCTCCATGCATATTCATCTGCTGCAATGAATCCGATTGGAACCTGCAGAACACCTGTAAGAGCTGAAAGTGACACATTTGTAAAGAGCTTATCCCATATAAGCTGCTGGATATTATCATAAATGTGTGTATCAAATCCGCATGAATCAAAGCTTTCCTTAATCCTTCCGAGCATTCCGTCGCTGTCTGGAACAAGCATTCCGATATTGGTTTTTCCCTTACCGCCTCTTCTTACATAGCCGAAATCTAATACTGCGCCGTTATCCTCTGTTGTTCCGATGATAATTCTTTCCTTAGGAACAAATTCTGAAATAATATCCTCATGACCGGCACCATTCTGAAGTGTCATGACATATGTATGCTCTCCGATAATATGTCTGTTTTCTTCAAGCGCTGCTTTAGAAAAAAGTGCCTTAACAAAAAGAATAACCAGATCAACCTCTTCAAGTCCTGTACTGTCTGTCATTGCCTTTGGTCTGTATATCACATCATTATCATTCTCAAAAAGCTTAAGTCCGTCAGCATTGATTTTGTCAACAATTTCCTGCTTCTTATCAATCATAAAGACATCATTATGTAATGAAAGATGTCCGCCATATATTGAACCCATGGCTCCTGCACCAAGAACTGCAATCTTCATAACTGTAATCTCCTTATTATTCTAACTTATTATCTTGTGAATTCAGCAAGTCCCTCAATTGCGTAAGCACGGATAGGACAAGAATCAAGTCCGTAAATTGGAAGTGGTGAGTATGACATGAAGAATGTATCCTGTGTAAGCTTGTCTAGGTTCTTTAATACTTCAAGGAATACAATGTTTTCTGCCATACAGATGTCATGGAATGGCTTAACATCTTCGTTGCAGTTCTCAATTGAAACTCCGTCACCGAAACCAACACATTTAATCTTGTGATCTACACACCACTGTGCTGTCTCACCGTTAACAAGTAATCTCTGATCCTTGTCTGTGTTAGTATCTGGTGTAAATGGGTCAAGCTTGTAAGAAGAATCAATGATGAGGATATCTCCTTCCTTTACCCAGCCTTCTGTTGCCTTGTCAAGGTCTGCTGCACTGATGTGCTTTCTGTGTGGTAATGTATCCTTGAAATCAACGTAGATTGCTCTTCCCATGAATGTTGTAAGTGGAAGCTCTGCAACTGATGGCCAGTTGTCATCATGATGATAAGGACACTCACAATGTGTTCCGAGGTGGCTTGTAAGATCCATTGCTGTATGGTAATCAGGAATTGGACCGCCTGTGTTGTATCTGATAAGGTGGCATCTTCTTGACTCAGTCTTTGGATCAAGTGGCTTTGTTAAATCGATTACTTTTAAATTTCCTAATTCAAATGTTGTGTTCATTCTTTTTTCCTCCTGAAAAATGATTTGTTGTTTTCTTGTTGATTGCAGTATACCAGTATACTGGTTTATAATCAATTATCAAAAGTAGTCAAACTTTTCACAATTTCATTGTGCATTTTCTACAAATCCAGTATACCGGTATACAGATTTTTAATTAAATATTGACCAATCGTATTTTTTTGTTTATTATCTTATTCGTAAGATTAGATATGTAAGTCAAAACAAGGAGGCAAATCCCCTCCTCACCAAAGGGTTTGGATTTTGCTTCGCAAAACAAGGAGGCTTAGACATGCAGCTTATGTCATCGCTTCAACAGGAAGCGTATAATTATATTAAAGATTTGATTCTTACCAACAGACTTGATGTTAACAGTTTGTATTCAGAAACTAAATTATCAAAGGAACTTGGTATATCCAGAACTCCTATGCGTGAAGCACTCCAGTGCTTAAGCCAGGATGGATACATAGATGTTATCCCTAGCAAGGGATTCCGTATAAGACAACTTAATCAGAAGGACATGAAAGAAACTATTCAGATAAGGTGTGCTATAGAAGGTTTCTGTACTCATTGTCTTGCAACAGATATCAATACTGCAAGAGGTCAGAGAACTATAAGAGAACTTGGCAATATTCTTGATCTTCAATTCAAAACAATAGAAGATAATCCTGATAATGATAACTATGAAGATTTCATCAATTACGATCATCAGTTTCACCTTCTTCTCGTAAAATACATAAACAACGAAGAAGTTAACCACATTTTCCAGAGACTGATGTACCTGATAAAGCTTACTTCACAGTCAGCTCTTGAGGTTGAAGGAAGAGTAACTGGTACTTTGGACGAACATAAGAAATATTTCGAATATCTTAAAGCTGGTAATGGTAATGAAGCTTACCGTATTCTTATCGAACATCTTATGATGCCTCTTAATGTTGTTAAACCTGCCAAATAATTTCTTAATCTATAACAATCTAGTAAATTATAACTTAATATTTTTAAATCACAAGTGACTTTTTCCATATATCAACAAGTTTCTCTAATGAATATGCAGCATTAGCAGGGCTTGTTGATGGAAGAATGTCCGGTTCAATTCTCAGATATTTCATCTGATACTTTTCGTAGTATTTTCCAGATGTTTTCCCATTACATATAACTTTCTCAATCTTAGAATTATCTACAATACCTTTCAAATCCGTTGGAACAACATTCTTAATACTGCTGTCACTTGACCCAATTATGTCACAGCTGTATATTGTGTCCCACATTGCAATATTTTGTTTTAACATGAGTGCATTCTTTTCATCTATCGTCTGTGGAACAGCCTCTTCAAATACCTCACTGACAATCTTCCAAAATCTGTTCTGTGGATGTCCATAAAAAAACATCTGCTCCCTTGATTTAACTGACGGAAGACTCCCAAGTATCAATATTCTTGATTCATTGTTATACAACGGTGGAAATGGATGTATTATGTGCTCATATTTATCTTCACTCATTATTTTACTCCTTTATCATTACTCTCTTATATCACTTTATATAACTTGTAATTAATCTTTTTAATGCAAAAAAGGATTTAAGCTGAAACTCAACTTAAATCCTTTAACTAGCAGGGGATGAGAGAATCGAACTCCCACCAAAGGTTTTGGAGACCCCTATCATACCATTTGACCAATCCCCTATCTTGTAGGAGAAGGATTGTTCCTTCAAAACTGCACATTAAATATATCATATCGTATCTGTCTTTGCAAATACTTTTTCATCCGATTACTCTTAAGAATAACTCTCTTTGTTCTATCCAAACCGTCTTAACCTTTTCTTTTGGTTAAGCCCTCGACCTATTAG
>CAVAPS010000002.1:0-124789 GCA_963590775.1 Desulfovibrio piger | reverse complement strand
TACAGGAGCACATTAAAAAGATCTATGTATCTAAGAATAGTGATGTTTTCATAGTCCTTGATAATGTGGCTGGGGCTTTCCTTTTCATAGATAAAGAGGATACGAGGATTGAGGTAGTACCTGTAGCAGAGTATAACTCAGAGGAATTAAGCGAGGAGGGTATAACAGAGAATGACTTTGTACCGTTTGATAGGGAAAGTATGCCGGAGCACTATGGCAGAAAGCGTTATGACATATTTAGTTGAGAAAGAGGGACTTGCTGATAAGTTCTATATTAATTCAGCGGCGACAAGCCGTGAGGAGATTGGCAATGGGGTGCATCATAGCACTGTTGCAAAGTTAAAGAGGGAAGGGATTACTGTGATTCCACATAGGGCGGTGCAGATGACTCTGAATGATTATGAGGAGTATGATTACCTCATTGGAATGGACACAGAGAATATCCGCAATATGCAGAGAATATCATGTGGAGATCCGGATGAGAAAATATATAAGCTGCTTACTTTTGCAGGAAGTGGACTTGATGTGGCAGATCCATGGTATACGGGAGATTTTGAGGCAACATACAGGGATGTTCTGGCAGGCTGCAAAGGATTGCTTGAGTGCCTTAAGGAAGAATTGTAGGAAAATTGTAGGCAGATTGCAGGAACAGCAACTACAACATCCCGCTCATCCCACCTACCAAGGCATAATATACATATTCCTCCGGTAAGACCCGAACACAGTGGCAGTTGTCTTAAGCTCTGCACCGAGGCGGCGGAAGGATGAGTTGCTGGCGATGTTGTCCGGGTGGGCAACGGCGAGGATTGTGTCGATGCCGCGGTTGCGGGCAATTGTACAGAGGCGCTTGTTAAGCTCACACATAAGGTTGTGACCGCGGAAGTCTGGGTGAACCATGCAGCGTCCGATTTCAGCTACATTTGTAGAACGGATGTCGAGACCGAGTTTCTCAGCTTCTTCGGCGAATTCGTGCTCGTTAAAGAAGAGGGCACTCGCTGCGACGAGTTCGTTGTCATCATTGAACGCACCCAGGAAACATGTCCAGTCGGCATCATAGAAGTGCGAGCGTTCAATGTCATCTATTGGTATCCACCATTCTGAGACAGGAAGAGAATCTTCAATCGTGAAGATTAACTGCTCAAGGGCGGAATTATCATTTTTATCTAATACACGGATAGTCATAGATTCCTCCTAAACCATAACTTTTAATAGAAAAGCTGTAATCTGAATTCACCATATTATAATATGTATGTTAAGCAAAATCAAAATATTTTTCGGACGAGCAAATTTTTTTTTATTTAGGGCTTTTAAAATTCTTTTTTTATGTATATAATGGTGATTAGCCATGGGTATTTGGCTTTAATTTGATACGGTTATAAGTTTTTTGTGTAAATATATTGGGCACAGGTCCGCAGATGTTTTGGTTGAAGAAAGGGGAATTATCATGTTATCAACAGATATTGGTATAGATTTAGGTACTGCAAGTATCCTTGTATATATTAAAGGCAAAGGCGTTGTTCTTAAAGAGCCTTCAGTAGTTGCATTTGACAGGGATACTAATAAGATTAAGGCTATCGGTGAGGAAGCAAGACTGATGCTTGGTAGAACACCAGGTAATATTGTTGCTGTAAGACCTCTTCGTCAGGGCGTTATCTCTGATTACACTGTAACAGAGAAGATGCTTAAGTACTTTATCCAGAAGGCTATCGGTAAGAGAATGCTTAAGAAGCCTAGAATCAGTGTATGTGTACCTTCGGGTGTTACTGAAGTTGAGAAGAAGGCCGTTGAGGATGCTACACTTCAGGCAGGTGCAAGAGAGGTTGCTATTATTGAAGAGCCTATCGCAGCAGCTATCGGTGCAGGTATTGATATTTCAAGACCATGCGGTAATATGATTGTAGATATCGGTGGTGGTACAACTGATATTGCTGTTATCTCTTTAGGAGGAACTGTTGTAAGTACTTCTATTAAGATTGCCGGCGATGATTTTGATGAAGCTATCGTAAGATACATGAGAAAGAAACATAATCTTCTTATCGGTGAGAGAACTGCAGAAGATATTAAGATTAAGGTAGGTTCTGCTTATCCTAAGGCAGAAGTTACAACTATGAATGTACGAGGAAGAAACCTTGTAACAGGTCTTCCTAAGACTGTAGAGGTAAGCTCAGAGGAGACCGAGGAAGCTTTAAGAGAGGCAACTTCACAGATTGTTGAAGCTGTTCACAGCGTTCTTGAGAAGACTCCACCAGAACTTGCATCTGATATTGCAGACAGAGGAATCGTCCTTACAGGAGGCGGAAGTCTTCTTTCAGGACTTGAGGATTTGATTGAGGCCAAGACAGGAATTAACACTATGACTGCTGAAGATCCAATGACATGTGTTGCCATTGGTACAGGTAAGTTTATTGAGTTCCTTGCAGGCTACAGAGATGAAGTTAAGTAATTTCTTGAACAATAATAATATTTAACATAAAGGAGATAACAGATTGGATTACGAGTCTGTGAAATACGTAGAAGGCTTTGTGGAGAATATTATCTTCAGGAATGAAGACAATGGATATACGGTTTTTAATATTGTATATGATGATGAAGAAATCACCTGTGTTGGAGTGTTAAGCTATATCAACACAGGTGAATTTATTACCGCACAAGGCGAATTTGTTAAGCATGCAGTTTACTACATGCAGTTTAAAGTCACATCTTATGAGTTCAGGGCGCCGGATGATGCTGCATCCGTAAGGCGTTATCTAAGCTCCGGGGCAATCAAGGGTATCGGCGAGAAGATGGCTGAACGAATAGTTAAGACATTTGGCGATGATACATTCAGAATTATGGAAGAAGAACCGGAGCGTCTGGCTGAGATTAAAGGAATAAGCATGTCTAAAGCTATGGATATAGCGAACCAGCTTATTGACAAGAAAGACATCAGAAAAGCAATGATGTTTCTTCAGCGTTATGGAATCCAGATGAATCTTGCCAACAAAATATTTAAACGATACGGGAATGAGATATACAACATTCTTGAGCAGAATCCGTACAGGCTTGCTGACGACATAGAGGGTGTCGGCTTTAAGACGGCTGACGAGATAGCTTCGCGTGTCGGAATCAAGATTGATTCGGATTTCAGAATCAAGAGCGGAATATTCTATGTTCTTAATCGGGCGACAGCACAGGGGCACACATATCTTACTTATGATATGCTCGTGCGTCAGGTAAACGAATTGCTTTTAATTGATGTTCAGGACTATGACAAATATCTCATGGACCTGACAATGGATAGGAAGATAGTCGTTAAGGTCAAGGATGATGTAAAATGTGTCTATGCCCGCATGTATTACAATATGGAAGCAAATGTTGCAGCTATGCTTAATAATCTTGATGTCCAGATTGAGGAAGACCAGAAATTCATTGATGACAGGATTGCAAGAATTGAGGATAAAGAAGGTATAACTCTTGATGATATCCAGAAAGAGGCGGTCGCCAAAGCAGTAAGAAACGGACTTATTATTATTACTGGTGGTCCGGGAACTGGTAAGACTACAACTATTAATACAATAATTAAATATTTTGAATTGGAGGGGCTGGAAATAAGGCTTGCAGCACCTACAGGACGTGCAGCCAAGAGAATGACTGAGGCTTGTGGTTATGAGGCACAGACAATTCACAGAATGTTAGAGATAAGCGGCGGCGTGCCGGATGGTGACAGGAAGTCAGCGGCAGCAGGTCTGTCTATGTTTTTTGAGAGAAATGAGGATAATCCGCTTGAAGCAGATGTCATTATCGTAGATGAGATGTCAATGGTAGATATAAGCATTATGAATTCACTTCTTAAGGCTGTGCCGATTGGAACAAAACTGATTCTTGTTGGTGATGTGGACCAGCTTCCAAGTGTTGGTCCGGGAAATGTATTGAAAGACATTATACAATCTGACTGCTTTCCGGTTGTTAAGCTTGAAAGAATTTTCAGGCAGGCGGCACAGAGTGAGATTATTATTAACGCCCATAAGATTAACAGGGGCGAGGAGGTCGTACTTAACAAGTACAGCAAGGATTTTCTCTTTGTTCACAGAAACGGTGCGGACAATATTATAAATGCGATGAAGACGCTTATTAATGACAAGCTCCCGAACTATGTCGGAGCCGATGTGTATGACCTTCAGATTCTTACACCATCAAGAAAATCCAATGTCGGAGTTGAACGTCTTAATAAGATTATGCAGGATTTTCTTAATCCGGCAGATGCCATGAAGCAGGAAAGACAGGTCGGTGATGTTACTTTTCGTGAGGGCGACAAGGTTATGCAGATTAAGAATGACTACCAGCTTTCATGGGAGAAACGCAGCAGATACGGTATTTCAACCGAACAGGGAACTGGTGCATTTAATGGGGATACAGGAGTTATAGAGAGAATAAGCACGTTTGACGAGAATGTAACTGTAAGATTTGAAGATGGAAGATATGTTACTTATGAATTCTCACAGCTTGATGAGCTTGAGCTTGCGTATGCGATTACAGTTCACAAATCGCAGGGCAGTGAGTATCCGGCAGTTATTATTCCTATGTCGCAGGGACCAAGAATGTTGATGAACAGGAATATTCTGTACACGGCAGTTACAAGAGCTAGAAAGTGTGTATGCCTCGTTGGGGAAGAAGAAATATTCAGGCTTATGGCTGGCAATGTATCAGAGTCAAAACGCTATTCTTCACTTGCAGACAGGATTGAAGAAATCAGACATATTGAAGATTTCGGACAATGATAATCAATATGTCAATATGCGATAATGATGACAATAATGGGGGATTATGGATTATAAGAAAATATTGATGGAGGCGATTAATGCTGTGCTTCCGCCAGCGTGTCCCGTATGTGGCAGACCGGCACCATTCGTTGGTGGCAGACGGGTTGATATATGTCCTGAATGTATGCAGAAGGTGAGCTATGTAGATGAGCCTTTCTGCTTAAAATGCGGTAAGCCGGTGCAGAATGATGAGACTGAATACTGCAATGACTGCAGCAGGCATGTACATGTGTATGACCAGGCATGCTCGGTATATGAGTATTCTAAGGATGTCAAAGATTCGATATACAGATTCAAATATCATAACAAGCAGGAATACGCGGGGGTATATGCAAAGCAGATGGCACACAGATGTGGCATGATGATACACAGGTGGGCACCGGATGTGATAATTCCCGTTCCAATCCACATCTCAAGATTAAAGACGCGTGGATATAACCAGGCGGGACTGATTGCTGAGGCGCTTGGAAGGACAGTCGGAATTCCTGTTGATGAGGAGTCTTTAGTCAGGGTGATTAAGACTGCACCGATGAAGGAACTTGGCAATCAGGAGCGTGTTAAAAATCTTCAAAATGCTTTTCAAGCAGATGAGAAAGTTGTAAGATATAAAAAAGTATTGATTGTTGATGATATATATACTACGGGAGCAACATTTGACGCATGTGCTGCTGTATTAAAGCAGGCAGGTGCACGTGAAGTGTATGGAATAAGTCTTTGCGTGGGTGATGGATTTTAGGTTTGTAATACATTTTAAAGATCGGAGAAAATCATGACAGAGAAGAACACATTTTATAATATGTTAAAAAGCAACGCACAGAGCCGTCCGGATGCGGTAGCTATAGTTTATGATACGATGAAAGTGACATATGCAAAGCTTTTTGAGGATGTTACCAAGAAAGCACTGCATTTTCAGAAATATGACGGAAAAAGAATTGCAATATTCGGACCTGCATCATACAGATGGATTGTTAATATGTTTGGAACGTTAGTTGCAGGAAGAGACCTTGTGCTTATTGATTTCTTTCTGCCACATGATTCGCGTGTAGACCTTCTTAAGAAGACAGAGGTAAGTTATACACTGACATCAACCAACCAGTATATTCTGTCAGATGAGAATTCTATTATTATATCGAGCGCTGAGAAGGATAATGTCGATGGATTTGTGTATGATGAGAATACACAGGAAGGCGATATTATTATGTTTACAGCGACTGCCGGTGAGTGTGACAAGCCGGTTGTGCTGTCTGTGGAGAATGTTCTTAGTGCAGCAATGGCTATAAGCAGCAGGGTTGAATGTACTCATGACGATATAGTGCTTGCACAGATTCCTTTGCATAATGAATTTGGATTAATATACAGCCTGATATGGCCTATCTTTAATGGAGCAATGGTGTGTATCGGACGAGGATTGAGACATATAGATGCTGACACATATTATTATAATCCTACTATTCTTGCGGGAACACCTTCTATGATAGATTACCTGCGTGCGGTAAGCGGATTTAACAGTGAACTGAACACTATTATAATAGGAGGAGCGAGCTGTCCGTTCAGGCTTTTTGAGAGCCTGCGAGGCAGTTATCTCAAGGTGTACAGCATATATGGAATGACAGAGACATCCGGATGTGTCGGAGTTAACGAGTTGTCTGACGGTTCCTATACTCTTTTTGATGCAAATGCTGTTTCAATCGCAGAGGATGGTGAAATCCTTGTGGGTGGACCATGTATAATGAAGGAATATTATAATGACCCGGAAGCTACAGCAGTCGTATTAAAGGATGGTGTGTATCACACAGGTGATTACGGAAGAATAAACAGTGCGGGAAGACTTGTTCTTATCCGTCGCAATGATGATATTATCCTTTTACCGACTGGTGAGAAGATAAGCCGTGTCAGAACTAATGAACAGATTACTGCAATTAATGGAGTTGCAGAAGGATTTATAACATTTTACAATAACAGACTTACAGCAGTTATCGTGCCAATCGATAAGGATGCAACTGAAGATATATTCAAACGCCGCATTGATAAGTACAATGAGAAGAAGGGATACCGCTGGGAAATCCAGAAGATTGTATTAAGGAAAGAAGCATTGCCAAGAAAGGCAGACGGCGGGGTTGATGAGGAAGCTGTGTGCGCATTTTTAGATGATTAATACGGCTCTCATTTTTGTCACTATATTTTCTTTAAAAAAGTTGTTGACGAGGTGGAATGTACTGTGCTATATTAGAACGGCTATGGAAGCGGTCTTTTTTGCGTGCCTGAATTTCAACAACCCAACATTGATTAGGCGGGCAAAGAAACCAATTGGTGTTTTAACACCTACAAAAATAATAATTGGAGGTGGAAGTTGTGCGAGTAAAGATAACATTGGCATGTACTGAGTGTAAACAGCGCAATTACAACATGACTAAGGAAAAGAAAGCTCATCCAGACAGAATGGAAACAAAGAAGTATTGTAAGTTCTGTAAATCACACACATTACACAAGGAAACAAAGTAATTAGTACAGTGAGGAGTATTTCATGGGTGATACTGTAAAAGCTAAGAAGCAGAAAAAGAACTGGTTCAAAGGTTTGAAAGCTGAATTTTCAAAAATTATTTGGCCAGACCGTCAGTCGCTTACTAAGGAAACTGTAGCTGTATTGGCTGTATCCGTATTATTAGGTGTAATCATTGCAGTTGTGGATTTGATTGTCCGCTTTGGAATTGAGTTCATTGTAAAATAAGGAATAGGTGATTGTATGGATGACGCAAAATGGTATGTAGTTCACACTTACTCAGGATATGAGAATAAGGTGAAAGCTAACATTGAGAAGACAGTTGAAAACAGAAATCTTCACGATCAGATTCTTGAAGTTATCGTTCCACTTGAAACAGTAGTGGAGATTAAAGATGGTTCTAAGAAAGCTGCTCAGAAGAAAATGTTTCCTGGATACGTTCTTGTAAAGATGGTAATGAACGACGATAGTTGGTATGTTGTCAGAAATACAAGAGGTGTTACAGGATTTGTTGGTCCTGGATCAAAGCCAGTACCACTTACACCAACAGAAATCAGAAATCTCGGCATAAGCCTTGAGGAAGAACAGGAAGTTAAGCCTGTTATCCAATTTAATGGCAAGATCGGCGATAAGGTTATGATCCTCTCAGGTGCATGGGAAGATACAGTTGGTGAGATTACCAATATTAATGAGGGCAAGCAGTGCCTTACAATTAATGTTGAGATGTTCGGTCGTGAGACACCGGTCGAAATTGATTTCACAGATGTGAAGTTATTGTAAGAAGCAGTCCCGATCCGGGGACGTGGGAGACCAAAATGAATTAGCTTCGCTAATTCATTTGCAAGAATCACCTAAAGGCGATTCTTGGGAGATGGATAGCGGGTAACATTATTATGGTCGCCAATTACCACATTTATTTTTAGGAGGTGCCAAAATGGCAAAGAAAGTAACAGGATATATTAAATTACAGATTCCTGCCGGCAAGGCTACACCAGCTCCACCAGTTGGTCCAGCACTTGGTCAGCACGGTGTTAACATCGTAGAATTCACAAAGCAGTTCAATGCTAAGACAGCAGATCAGGGAGATCTTATCATACCTGTAGTTATTACAGTTTATGCTGATAGAAGCTTCAGTTTTATTACAAAGACTCCACCTGCAGCAGTACTTCTTAAGAAGGCTTGCAACATTAAGTCAGGATCAGGCGTACCTAACAAGACTAAGGTTGCTACTATTAGGAGAGCAGAAGTTCAGAAGATCGCTGAGCTTAAGATGCCAGATCTTAACGCTGCATCTATCGAAGCAGCTACTTCTATGATCGAAGGAACAGCTAAGAGTATGGGTATCGTTGTAGAGGACTAATCTACATTTGATTCATGATTATTGTGGGAGGAAAGATAGAATCCTTCCGATATTACCACTAGGAGGTTTATAATGAAAAGAGGAAAGAAATACGTTGAGGCAGCCAAAAATATTGACCGCCAGACATTATACGAAGCAGCAGACGCTATCTCATTAGTAAAGAAGAACGCTACTGCTAAATTCGACGAGACAATCGAAGCACATATCAGAACAGGTTGTGATGGACGTCACGCTGAGCAGCAGATCAGAGGAGCTGTTGTTCTTCCACACGGAACAGGTAAGACTGTACGTGTTTTAGTATTTGCTAAGGGTGCTAAGGCTGATGAGGCTCTTGCAGCTGGTGCAGATTTCGTTGGTGGCGAGGAACTTATTCCTAAGATCCAGAACGATAACTGGTTCGAGTTCGACGTTGTTGTTGCAACTCCAGATATGATGGGTGTTGTTGGTCGTCTTGGTCGTGTACTTGGTCCTAAGGGATTAATGCCAAACCCTAAGGCTGGTACAGTTACTATGGATGTAACAAAAGCTGTTAATGATATCAAGGCTGGTAAGATTGAGTACAGACTTGACAAGACTAATATCATTCACGTGCCAATTGGTAAGGCTTCATTCACAGAGGAGCAGTTATCAGACAACTTCCAGGCTATTATGGATGCAATCGTTAAGGCTAAGCCATCTTCACTTAAGGGAGCTTATCTTAGAAGTGTAGTTCTTACTTCTACTATGGGACCTGGTGTTAAGTTAAGCACAGCCAAATATGTGGGTTAATCAGATTTTTGATTAAAAACGGTTGACATTAATATATTTTGATAGTATACTATCAGCTTGTGAACAGCATTTTGCTGTTAACATAATATTTTGCCGTAGACAGTAGGTCCTGATTCGGTATTACTGATGATGGTTAAAGGTAACACGCCTACCGAGGATTTAAGGATTTGATTAATTATTCCCTCTCTGTCTTTGGCAGAGAGGGTTTTGTTTGTAGGGAAACTATAGACGAATAATCTTCACTTAGGCAAAATCGCTTCTATATGAAGCAAGAATCTAACAGGAGGTAATTATTCATGGCTATTTTAAAGAATGTAGGCCTTAAGGCATCTACTATCGATGAGATCACAGCTAATTTTGATGGCGCTCAGGGTGTTGTTGTAGTTAACTACAGCGGTCTTACAGTAGAGCAGGATACACAGCTTCGTAAGCAGTTAAGAGAAGCTGGCGTAGTTTACAAGGTTTATAAGAACACTTTAGTAAAGAGAGTTGTAGCTGGAACAGAGTTCGAGTCAATCGCTGATACTCTTGAAGGAACTAACGCTATTGCATTCAGCAAGACTGATGCTACAGCACCTGCAAGAATCTTAGCTAACTTCGCTAAGACAGCTAATGCTCTTGAGTTAAAGTGTGGCGTTGTTGAAGGAACATTCTACGATGAGGCAGGTATCGCTACAATCGCTACTATCCCTTCAAGAGAGGAACTTCTTTCAAAGTTACTTGGAAGTATCCAGTCACCTATTACAAACTTTGCTCGTGTTATTAAGCAGATTGCTGAGAAGAACGAGGAAGTTGCTTAATCAGTTTAACACTGAATTAACTATGAAAGCAGCATAATTGCTCTTTCGATTTTAGAATAATATTAAAAAGGAGATTATAATAATGACAACACAGGAAATCATTGAAGTTATTAAAGGTTTATCAGTATTAGAGCTTAACGATTTAGTTAAGGCTTGTGAAGAAGAATTCGGCGTATCTGCAGCAGCAGGCGTTGTAGTTGCAGCAGCAGGTGCTGGCACAGCAGCAGCTGAGGAGAAGACAGAGTTTGACGTAGAGCTTACAGAAGCTGGCGATCAGAAGGTTAAGGTTATCAAGGTTGTTCGTGAAATTACAGGTCTTGGCTTAAAGGAAGCTAAGGATGTTGTTGATGGAGCTCCTAAGGTTGTTAAGGAGCAGGCTTCTAAGGAAGAGGCTGAGGAAATCAAGAAGAAGCTTGAAGAAGTTGGAGCTAAGGTTACTCTTAAGTAATTTACTTGATTGTTCTAATGAATATAATAGAAAAGGCAGCGGGCTCTCGCAGCTCCTGTCTTTTCTTTTTTTCTAAAGTATTAAGACACATTTCTTTATTATATTCTGCCAGATATGGCGGTTAAATTATTATCTATATCTAACTCAAAATAATCATAAAAACTTTTAAAAATCCCTTGACATATATATAACTTTGATGTATTATGGACAATGCACTATTGTGGTAACTTGTGCTCATTCTCTGCACATTTACCGATAATGTAATATATTAATGTAAAGAAAACTAAGGGGTGAAACGTCAATGGAGAAAAACAGATTACGCCCAATAACGTCGGGCAAGGCAATGCGTATGAGTTTCTCAAGACAGAAAGAGGTTCTTGAGATGCCTAACCTTATTGAGGTGCAGAAGGATTCTTACCAGTGGTTTTTGGATGAAGGCTTGAAAGAGGTCTTTGATGACATATCTCCAATTGCAGACTATAACGGAAGATTAAGTCTGGAATTTGTAGATTTTGCGTTATGTGAAGACGAAGTTAAGTATTCAATTGAAGAGTGTAAAGAAAGAGATGCTACATATGCAGCTCCTCTTAAGGTTACAGTAAGACTTCATAACAAAGAGACAGAAAGCATCAGCGAACATGAGATTTTCATGGGTGACCTGCCATTAATGACTAAGACAGGTACTTTTGTAATTAATGGTGCTGAACGAGTTATTGTCAGCCAGTTGGTACGTTCACCTGGTATTTATTATGATATACAGAAGGATAAGTATGGTAAGATCTTCTTATACAGCTGTCAGGTAATCCCTAACAGAGGTGCATGGTTAGAGTATGAAACAGATGCTAACGATGTATTCTATGTTAAGGTTGACCGTAATAAGAAGGTGCCTATCACAGTCCTTATCAGAGCTTTAGGATTTGGTACTAATGCTGAGATTCTTGATATATTTGGTGAGGAGCCTAAGCTTCTTGCAACTATGGAAAAGGATACTTCTACTAATTATCAGGAAGGTATTCTTGAACTTTATAAGAAGTTAAGACCAGGTGAACCATTATCTGTAGAAAGTGCAGAAGCACTTATTTCAGGTATGTTCTTTGATCCAAGAAGATATGACTTGGCTCATGTTGGAAGATATAAGTTTAATAAGAAGCTTTCTTTCAAGAGCAGACTTACAGGACAGGTTCTTGCAGAGGATGCTGTTGATGAGAACGGTACTGTTATTGCAACAGCAGGTGAGAAGCTTACAAGAGAGTCAGCACAAGCTATTCAGGATGCAGCAGTACCTTCAGTATTCATTACTGTAGAGGTAAGATCTGCAGATGGTACTGTATCTGACAGAGTTGTTAAGATTCTTTCCAACCGTGCAGTAGATATTACTAAATGGGTTGATATCAGCGAAGAGGAGGCTAAGGAACTTGGTGTTACAGAGCATGTATACTATCCAGTTCTTGCTCAGATTCTTGCTGAGAATGAATCATTAGAGGATATTAAGGAAGCTATTATTAAGAATATTGCAGACCTTATTCCTAAGCATATTACAGTAGAAGATATTCTTGCTTCTATTAATTATAATATGCACCTTGAATATGGTGTTGGTACTAAGGATGATATCGATCACCTTGGAAACAGACGTATCAGAGCTGTAGGAGAACTTCTTCAGAACCAGTTCAGAATTGGTATCTCAAGAATGGAAAGAGTTGTTCGTGAGAGAATGTCTACACAGGATCTTAGCGGAATATCTCCACAGTCACTTATTAATATTAAGCCTGTAACAGCTGCTATTAAGGAATTCTTCGGAAGTTCACAGTTGTCACAGTTCATGGATCAGAATAACCCTCTTAGTGAGATTACTCATAAGAGACGACTTTCAGCCCTTGGTCCTGGTGGCCTTTCAAGAGATCGTGCAGGTTTCGAGGTTCGAGATGTACACTATACTCATTATGGTAGAATGTGTCCTATCGAGACACCTGAAGGACCTAACATTGGTCTTATTAACTCTCTTGCATCTTATGCAAGAATTAATGAATATGGATTCGTTGAAGCTCCTTATCGTATTGTAGATAAGTCTGATCCTAAGAATCCAAGAGTTACTGATGAAGTTCGTTATTTCACAGCTGATGAGGAAGATGATTTCCATGTAGCACAGGCTAATGCTGAGATTGATGAGAATGGTTATTTCGTAAGAAATACTGTATCTGGACGTTATAGAGAAGAGACTTCTCAGTTCGATAAGAGCCAGATTGATCTTATGGACGTATCTCCTAAGATGGTATTCTCAGTTGCTACATCAATGATTCCATTCCTTCAGAACGATGACTGTACTCGTGCCCTCATGGGATCTAACATGCAGCGTCAGGCTGTACCTCTTCTTATGACAGAAGCTCCTGTTATCGGAACTGGTATTGAGAATAAGACTGCAGTTGACTCAGGTGTGTGTGCAGTTGCAGAAGCTGATGGTGTTGTTCTTTCTTCCGAATCTAACAAGATTGTTATCAGAGAGAAAGATGGCAAGGCACATGAATATAAGCTTACTAAGTTCTCAAGAAGTAACCAGAGTAACTGCTATAACCAGAGACCTATTGTATTCAAGGGTGATGAGGTTAAGACAGGAGATGTTATTGCTGATGGTCCATCTACATCTAATGGTGAGATTGCCCTTGGTAAGAACCCACTTATCGGTTTCATGACTTGGGAAGGTTATAACTACGAGGATGCTGTACTTCTTAGTGAGCGTCTCGTTAGAGATGATGTATATACATCTATTCATATTGAAGAATATGAGACAGAAGCAAGAGATACTAAGTTAGGACCTGAAGAGATTACAAGAGATCTTCCATCAACAGGTTCTGAGGCAGTTAAGGACCTTGATGAGAACGGCATCATCCGTGTTGGTGCTGAGGTAAGAGCCGGTGATATTCTTGTTGGTAAGGTTACTCCTAAGGGAGAGACAGAGCTTACTGCTGAAGAAAGACTTCTTAGAGCTATCTTCGGTGAGAAGGCAAGAGAAGTAAGAGATACTTCACTTAAGGTTCCTCATGGTGCTTACGGTATTGTTGTTGCTGTTAAGACATTTACAAGACAGAACGGAGATGAACTTTCACCAGGAGTTAACAAGTCTGTTCGTATATATATTGCACAGAAGAGAAAGATCGGCGTTGGTGATAAGATGGCTGGTCGTCATGGTAACAAGGGTGTTGTTTCAAGAGTACTTCCTGTTGAAGATATGCCATTCCTTCCTAATGGTCGTCCTCTTGATATCGTACTTAACCCACTGGGCGTTCCTTCACGAATGAACATTGGACAGGTCCTTGAGATTCATTTAAGTCTTGCTGCCAAGGTACTTGGATTTAACATTGCAACTCCAGTATTCGATGGTGCAGACGAGAACGATATTATGGATACTCTTGATATGGCAAATGCATATGCTAACCACCCATTCGATGATGAAGAGCTTGCAGCTGAGAAGGCTGAGGCTGAGAAGAATGGTGAAGAATATCCAGAGGATATGGTTACATTTACAGCAGGATATAAGGATGTTCTTAATAAAGAGGTATTTGATTACCTTTCAGAACATAGAGATCACAGAGCTGAGTGGAAGGGTGTTCCAATCGGTCGTGATGGTAAGGTAAGACTTAGAGATGGTAGAACAGGTGAGTATTTCGACAGTCCTGTAACTATCGGATTCATGCATTACTTAAAGCTTCATCACCTTGTTGATGATAAGATTCACGCTCGTTCAACTGGTCCATACTCACTTGTAACACAGCAGCCACTTGGTGGTAAGGCTCAGTTCGGTGGACAGAGATTCGGAGAGATGGAAGTTTGGGCACTTGAGGCTTATGGTGCTGCTTATACTCTTCAGGAAATCCTTACTGTTAAGTCTGATGATGTTGTAGGACGAGTTAAGACTTACGAAGCTATTATTAAGGGTGAGAATATTCCTGAACCAGGAGTTCCAGAATCATTCAAGGTTCTTCTTAAGGAACTTCAGTCACTCGCACTTGATGTAAGAGTTCTTGATCAGGACAACAATGAAGTTAGACTTCTTGAGAGTTCTGAGTATGAAGTTACTGATTTCAAGAAGGTTCTTGATGAAGGTAACGGATACAGAAGAAACAGCAGAGAGGAAGAGGCAGAGTACAAGGCTGGCGGTATGTCAACAGTTACTCTCAATGAAGATGGAACAGAAGATGCTGTAGATTCAGATGATGACGCTGATTTTGATATGGCCGATGATTTTGATGATGATTACAGCGATGGCAATTCAGATGAATATTAATTAGAAGGGAGCACTATAATGGCAGAAGAAATTAAATCAAATAAGTCAATGAAATTTGATAAGATTCAGATCAAGCTTGCTTCTCCTGAGAATATTTTGGAGTGGTCTCATGGTGAGGTTACCAAACCTGAAACAATTAACTATAGAACACTTAAGCCAGAAAAGGATGGACTTTTCTGCGAAAGAATATTTGGTCCTAGCAAGGACTGGGAGTGCCACTGCGGTAAGTACAAGAAGATCAAAGACAAGGGTATGGTCTGCGACAAATGTGGTGTTGAAGTTACTAAGGCCAGCGTAAGAAGAGACCGTATGGGTCATATTCACCTTGCTGCACCTGTATCACATATCTGGTACTTCAAGGGTATTCCTAGCCGTATGGATCTCATTCTTGATATAGGTCCTAAGAATCTTGAAAAGGTATTATATTTTGCTTCATATATCGTAATTGATCCAGGTGAAACAGATATTCCTTTCAAGAAGATTCTTTCAGAGACTGAATACAGAGAACTCTGCGAGCAGTACGGAAGCAAGGCTTTCCGTGTTGGTATGGGAGCTGAGGCAATCCTCGAACTCCTTCAGATGGTTAACCTTGAAGAAGAGGAAGTAAAACTTAAGGAAGAGCTTGCTAACACTACTTCTCAGAAGGCTGCCAGACTTATAAAGAGAATTGAAGTTGTTGGAGCATTTAAGAATGCAGGAACTAAGCCTGAGTGGATGATTCTTACAGAAATTCCAGTAATCCCACCAGATTTAAGACCTATGGTTCAGCTTGATGGTGGACGTTTCGCAACTTCAGATCTTAATGATCTTTACAGAAGAATTATTAACAGAAATAACAGACTTGCAAGACTTCTTGAGCTTGGTGCTCCTGAAATCATTGTTCGTAACGAGAAGAGAATGCTTCAGGAAGCTGTTGATGCTCTTATCGATAACGGACGTAGAAATGGCCGTCCTGTAACAGGTCCTGGAAACAGAGCCCTTAAGTCTTTATCAGATTTATTAAAGGGTAAGCAGGGACGTTTCAGACAGAACCTTCTTGGTAAGCGAGTTGACTACTCAGGACGTTCAGTTATCGTAGTAGGACCAGAACTTAAGATTTACCAGTGTGGTCTTCCTAAAGAGATGGCTATCGAGTTATTCAAGCCATTTGTTATGAGAGAGCTTGTAAGACGTAATCTTGCAGATAATATTAAGAAAGCTAAGAAGAGCGTAGAACATCTTGAGCCAGAAGTATGGGATGTACTTGAAGATGTTATCAAAGAGCATCCAGTTATGCTTAACCGTGCTCCTACACTTCACAGACTTGGTATCCAGGCTTTCGAGCCAATCCTTGTAGAAGGTAAGGCTATTAAGCTTCATCCACTTGTTTGTACAGCGTTCAATGCCGATTTCGATGGTGACCAGATGGCTGTCCATCTTCCGCTTTCTGTTGAGGCTCAGGCTGAGTGTAGATTTATGCTTCTTTCACCTAACAACCTTCTTAAGCCATCTGATGGTGGTCCTGTTGCCGTTCCTTCACAGGATATGGTACTTGGTATTTACTACCTTACACAGGAAAGACCAGGCGCTAAGGGTGAAGGCAAGATTTTCAAGAGCATTAACGAAGCACTTCTTGCTTATGAGAATGGCGTAATTACATTACATGCCAAGATTATGGTTCATGTAACTAAGAATATTAATGGAGAGGATGTTACAGGTAATATCGAGTCTACACTTGGAAGACTTATATTTAATGAAATCCTTCCTCAGGATCTTGGATATGTTGACAGAAGCAAGGAAGAGAACTTATTACTTCCAGAAGTTGATTTCCATGTAGGAAAGAAGCAGCTTAAGGATATCTTACAGCATGTTATCAATACTCATGGTACTACAACTACTGCAGAAGTTCTTGATGATATCAAGGCTATGGGTTATAAGTACTCTACAAGAGCTGCCATGACTGTTTCTATTTCAGAGATGACAGTGCCACCAATTAAGAAGCAGCTTCTTGCTGAGGCAGAAAAGAAAGTTGAACAGATTACTGTTAAATATAACAGAGGTCAGGCTACTGACGAGGAAAGACATAAGAATGTTATCCGCGTATGGCAGGAGACTGATGATAAGATTAAGGATGCCCTTCTTCAGGGTCTTGATAAATATAACAACATCTTCATGATGGCTGACTCAGGTGCCCGTGGTTCTAACCAGCAGATTAAGCAGTTAGCAGGTATGCGTGGTTTGATGGCCGATACATCAGGTAACACTATCGAACTTCCTATCAAGTCAAACTTCCGTGAAGGTCTTGACGTTTTGGAATACTTTATTTCAGCTCACGGTGCTCGTAAGGGACTTTCAGATACAGCTCTTCGTACAGCCGATTCAGGATACCTTACAAGAAGACTTGTTGATGTTTCTCAGGATCTTATTATCAGAGAGACAGATTGTAGCGCAGGTAAGCAGATACCTGGTATGTATGTTTACTCATTTGTTAATAACAGAGCTACTAGCTCAAGTGATGCCAAGGAAGATATCCTTGAGCCATTACAGGAGCGTATTACAGGAAGATACTTAGCTGAGGATATTGTTGATCCAGCTACTGGTGAGGTTATTGTTGCATCTAACCATCTTGTAACTCCTAAGAGAGCAGAAGCTATTATCAAGACTGGTGTTGATAAGGTTAAGATCAGAACAATCCTTACTTGCCGTTCACACATCGGTGTGTGTGCTAAATGTTATGGAACTAACATGGCAACTGGTCAGACTGTTCAGGTTGGTGAAGCTGTTGGTATTATCGCAGCCCAGTCAATCGGTGAGCCTGGTACACAGCTTACTATGAGAACTTTCCATACAGGTGGTGTTGCCGGTGATAACATTACTCAGGGTCTTCCTAGAGTAGAAGAGCTTTTCGAGGCAAGAAAGCCTAAGATGCTTGCTGTACTTGCTGAGTTTGGCGGAACTGTAAGTATTGTTAAGACTGAGAAGAAGACTGAAATCGTTATTACCGACGATGAAGGCAATTCAAAGGCTTATCCATTATCAAAAGATACAAGAGAAAAGGTTGCTGAAGGACAGGTTGTTGCTAAGGGTGAAGAAATCACAGAGGGTTCTGAGAATCCACATGATATCGTAAGAATTCTTGGTGTAAGAGCTGTTCAGGATTACCTCCTTCGTGAAGTTCAGAAGGTTTACCGTATCCAGGGTGTTGATATCAACGATAAGCATATTGAGCTTATTGTTCGTCAGATGCTTAAGAAGATAGTAGTTGATGAAGCTGGAGATTCTAATTTCCTTCCAGGTTCACAGGTTGACACAATTGAATTCCAGGAAGTTAATGAGAAGCTTGAAGAGGAAGGAAAGAAGCCTGCTACAGGTACTCCAATCATTCTCGGTATTACTAAGGCTTCACTTGCTTCTACATCATTCATGTCAGCTGCCTCATTCCAGGAGACAACTAAGGTTCTTACAGATGCAGCTATTAACGGAAAGATTGATCCACTTATCGGTCTTAAAGAGAATGTTATTATTGGTAAGCTTATCCCTGCTGGTACAGGTATGAAGCGTTATCAGGATATCAAGATCAGCTCTACAGATAACTACATCGAAGAAGATGAAGAGTCTGGTGATGATGAACTTGTATTCACACAGGAAGATTAATTCTTTATAGATAATTTAAGTGTGTCAGATTGATAAAATCTGGCACGCTTTTATTTTTTTTTAAAAATGCTTGACACTGAATTTGCAAATATATATACTAATAAAGCGTGCGAATAGGCAAGTTCTATTTTTGCACTGTTTTGATAACAAAACATTTTCTTAGTTGATACTAAGATGCAACCATTCATTATTCTAATTTCGGGAGGTGAAAACGGAATGCCAACATTTAACCAGTTAGTAAGACAGGGAAGAAAGACTGCAATAAAGAAGTCTACAGCACCAGCTCTTCAGAAGGGTTACAACTCACTTCAGAAGAAGGCTACAGATATCTCTTCTCCACAGAAGAGAGGTGTTTGTACAGCTGTTAAGACTGCTACACCTAAGAAGCCTAACTCAGCTCTTAGAAAGATTGCCAGAGTACGTCTTTCTAATGGTATCGAGGTAACATCTTACATCCCAGGTGAGGGACACAATCTTCAGGAGCACAGCGTTGTTCTTATAAGAGGTGGAAGAGTAAAGGATTTACCAGGTACAAGATACCACATCATCAGAGGAACACTTGATACAGCAGGTGTTGCAAAGAGAAGACAGGCTCGTTCTAAGTACGGTGCTAAGAGACCTAAGGACGCTAAATAATTAAGCCTGAATTAAGACACGCATTTGTATGAATGCATGCAAGTTTTACAATTTGCAAGAGTCGGATTTGTAAGAATCTGATTTTTACGAACAAATTAAATTTTGAATTGTGCCGGAATTAGATTAATCAAGAGGTTGCAGGTTAATAGATACGGCGCGAACACATTTTTTATTTGTGAGTACCTATGATTTAATAAATTTATTAAGGAGGGAAGAACCGTGCCACGTAAAGGACATACACAGAAAAGAGATGTATTAGCAGATCCTATTTACAACAATAAGGTAGTTACTAAGCTTATCAACAACATTATGCTTGATGGTAAGAGAGGAGTAGCTCAGAAGATTGTTTACGGTGCATTTGATAGAGTCGCAGCTAAGACTGAGAGACCAGCTATCGAAGTATTCGAAGAAGCAATGAACAATATCATGCCAGTTCTTGAAGTTAAGGCTAGACGTATCGGTGGAGCTACTTACCAGGTACCTATCGAAGTTAAGCCAGACAGAAGACAGGCTTTAGCTCTTCGTTGGATGACTACATTCTCTAGAGCAAGAGGCGAGAAGACTATGGAAGAAAGACTCGCTAACGAAATTCTTGATGCAGCTAACAATACAGGTGCATCAGTAAAGAGAAAAGAAGATATGCACAAGATGGCAGAAGCAAACAAGGCATTTGCTCATTACAGATTCTAATTATAATTATAGGAGGTTTTATCCATGGCTGGAAGAGAATATCCATTGGAGAGAACCAGAAATATCGGAATTATGGCTCATATTGATGCTGGTAAGACAACATTAACAGAGCGTATCCTTTATTATACTGGTGTTAATCACAAGATTGGTGATACTCATGAAGGTACTGCTACTATGGACTGGATGGCCCAGGAGCAGGAGAGAGGTATCACAATCACTTCAGCTGCTACAACATGTCACTGGACACCTGAGAAAGAGGGTAAGCCAGATAAGACACAGCCAGAATACCGTATTAACATTATCGATACTCCAGGACACGTTGACTTCACAGTAGAAGTTGAGCGTTCACTTAGAGTACTTGATGGTGCCGTAGGTGTATTCGATGCACAGAACGGTGTTGAGCCACAGTCAGAGAACGTATGGCGTCAGGCTGATAAGTACAACGTTCCACGTATGGCTTTCATGAACAAGATGGATAAGATGGGTGCTGATTTCTTCGGATCATGCAACCAGCTTATTACAAAGCTTGGAAAGAATCCTGTACTTGTACAGATTCCTATCGGTAAGGAAGATGACTTCCAGGGTATTATCGACTTATTCGAGATGAAGGCTTATGTCTTCAACGGAGATAAGGGTGATGATATCGTTGTTGGTGAGATTCCAGACGATTTAAAGGATCAGGCCAAGGAATATCATGACAAGCTCGTTGAGCAGTGTGCTGAACTTGATGAGGACCTTATGGAGAAGTTCTTTAATGATGAGGAGCTTACTGTTCCTGAATTAAAGGCTGCTTTAAGAAAGGGTACTATCGAGGGTACAGCTATTCCTTGTCTTTGCGGTACAGCTTATAAGAACAAGGGTGTTCAGAAGCTTCTTGATGCTGTTATCGAGTACATGCCAGCTCCTACAGATATCCCAGATATCACAGGTGTTGACGAAGACGGTAACGAAGTAACAAGAAAGTCATCTGACGAAGAGCCATTCTCAGCTCTTGCATTCAAGATTATGACTGACCCATTCGTTGGTAAGTTAGCATTCTTCAGAGTTTACTCAGGTACATTAAACGGTGGTTCATATGTACTTAACTCTAATAAGAATAAGAAAGAAAGAGTTGGTCGTATCCTTCAGATGCATGCCAACCAGAGAAAAGAAATCGATAAGGTTTACTCAGGAGATATCGCTGCTGCAGTAGGTCTTAAGGTTACAGTAACAGGTGATACTATCTGTGATGAAGCACATCCAGTTATCTTAGAGTCTATGGAATTCCCAGAGCCAGTTATCGAGCTTGCTATCGAGCCAAAGACTAAGAATGACCAGGGTAAGATGGGCGAAGCTTTAGCAAAGCTTGCTGAAGAAGATCCTACATTCCGTGCTCATACAGATCAGGAAACAGGTCAGACAATCATCGCTGGTATGGGTGAGCTTCACCTTGATATCATCGTTGACAGACTTCTCCGTGAGTTTAAGGTAGAGGCTAACGTTGGTGCTCCTCAGGTTGCTTACAGAGAGTGCTTCACTAAGGCAGTTGATGTTGATAGTAAGTATGCTAAGCAGTCAGGTGGACGTGGACAGTATGGTCACTGTAAAGTACGTTTTTCACCACTTGAAGCTAACGTTGATAAGTTTGATGTTGAGACAAAGAATACAGTATTAATTAACGAACCTCCAGTACTCTTCTGCGAGTCTTCAGTAGTTGGTGGTGCTATTCCTAAGGAATACATCCCTTCAGTTGCTGATGGTATCAGAGAAGCTGCTAATTCAGGTATCTTAGCTGGATTCCCAGTTCTCGGACTTAGAGCAGATATCTATGATGGTTCATACCATGAAGTCGATTCTTCAGAAATGGCATTCCACATTGCTGGTTCTATGGCATTCAAGGATGCTATGGCTAAGGCAGCACCTGCCCTTCTTGAGCCTATAATGAAGGTTGAGGTTACTATGCCAGAAGAATACATGGGTGATGTAATCGGTGATATTAACTCACGTAGAGGACGTATCGAAGGTATGGAAGATATTAGTGGTGGTAAGATGATCAAAGCATTTGTTCCGCTTGCTGAGATGTTCGGATACGCTACTGACCTTCGTTCTAAGACACAGGGGCGTGGTAACTACTCTATGTTCTTCGATAAATACGAGCAGGCTCCAAAGTCTGTTCAGGATAAGGTTATTTCTGATAGAAATAAGTAATAACTATAAAAATATAGTTGAAATATTTCAGTAAATGAAATATAATAGATTTCAGCTATGACAAGCCCGGGAGGATATTTCCTCTCAGGGCAATCTAAATATTTTTAGGAGGATTTTAAACAATGGCAAAGGCTAAATTTGAGAGAACAAAACCACATTGTAACATTGGTACAATCGGACACGTAGATCACGGTAAGACTACATTAACAGCTGCTATCACAAAGACTCTTCATGAGAGACTTGGTACAGGTGAGGCTGTTGCATTCGAGAATATTGATAAGGCACCAGAGGAAAGAGAAAGAGGTATCACTATCTCTACAGCTCACGTTGAGTATGAGACAGAGAAGAGACACTATGCACACGTTGACTGCCCAGGACATGCTGATTATGTAAAGAACATGATTACAGGTGCTGCTCAGATGGATGCAGGTATCCTTGTTGTTGCTGCTACTGATGGTGTAATGGCTCAGACAAGAGAGCATATCCTTCTTGCTCGTCAGGTTGGTGTTCCTTACATCGTTGTATTCATGAACAAGTGTGATATGGTTGACGATCCAGAACTTCTTGAGTTAGTAGATATGGAGATCAGAGAACTTCTTAACGAGTATGATTTCCCAGGCGATGATACACCAATCATCCAGGGTTCAGCTCTTAAGGCTCTTGAAGATCCTAACAGCGAATGGGGTGACAAGATCCTTGAACTTATGCATACTATTGATGAGTATGTTCCAGATCCAGAAAGAGATACAGAAAAGCCATTCCTTATGCCTGTAGAGGATGTATTCTCTATCACAGGACGTGGTACAGTTGCTACTGGTAGAGTAGAGAGAGGTGTTCTCCACGTTAATGAGGAAGTTGAAATAGTTGGTATTCATGAAGATATCCGTAAGGTAGTTGTAACTGGTATCGAGATGTTCAGAAAGCTTCTTGATGAGGCTCAGCCAGGTGATAACATTGGTGCACTTCTTAGAGGTGTTCAGAGAGACGAGATCCAGAGAGGACAGGTTCTCTGCAAGCCAGGTTCAATCACACCACACCACAAGTTTACAGCTCAGGTTTACGTATTAACAAAGGACGAGGGTGGACGTCATACTCCATTCTTCAACAACTACAGACCACAGTTCTACTTCAGAACAACTGATGTAACTGGTGTTTGCGAGCTTCCAGCTGGTACAGAAATGTGCATGCCTGGTGATAACGTAGAGATGACAGTTGAACTTATCCATAACGTAGCTATGGAGCAGGGTCTTCGTTTCGCTATCCGTGAGGGTGGTAGAACAGTTGGTTCTGGTGCTGTTGCAACAATCATCGAGTAATTGTTATTAATACAGTTCTTTCAAGGGCTTCCGAGGTTCTCGGAAGCCCTTTTTTGCGCGAGCAGCGATGAGAGAACTATGTATGAGTTCTCGAGGAGCGCCGCGACAATGCCAGAATTTCATTCTGGCATATGAGCTGCTCGTGAATTAATGAACTAGAATATGATAAAAATAGGAGAATAACATGCTATATATAATGCGACATGGCAAAACGGACTGGAACGTACGTCATAAACTGCAGGGAAGAACAGATATACCCCTTAATGACGAAGGCAGGATGATGGCTGAAAAGGTAAGAGAACAATATTCAGATATACATTTTGACATATGTTATTCATCACCACTTGCCAGAGCTAAGGAAACAGCAGAGATTTTCACGCGTGGAAGAAATGTACCTGTGTGCACAGATGACAGACTTGTTGAGATGGGATTTGGAATATATGAAGGAATAGAAAATTCATTTGTTATAGATGATTGTCCGATTAATACTATTTTTAAAAAGCCTGAGGAGTATGTTACAGTTGAAGGGGGAGAAAGCTTTGAGGAGCTTTTTGCAAGAACGGGAGAGTTTATAGATAGTGTTGTTATGCCACAGGTGAATAAAGGGAAAGATATTCTGATTGTTGGTCATGGTGCAATGAATTGTAGTATTATAGCAAAATTCAGAGGAACAACATTGGATAAATTCTGGGATGGAATGACTGCTAATTGTCAGTTAGTAAAGCTGATATAATTATATAAAAATATTTTACTGCTTATTCAAACCAAATCATATGTGATTTCGTATATAAGTATAGAGGTCAATAAATGAGACTTTAACTTACAATGGAAGGCTGAGATGGTGACTGGGATGAGTAAGAGAGCGGACAAGAGAAAATACAAAAGAAGAGAGAAGAAGAGAAAAAGGAAGAATCACATATTTCTTGCAATGATGATAATACCAGTATGTACGGTAATAATTGCGTTAGCAATTAAGATGAACAATCAGAATGTAAGAAAAGGTGGAGCAGTTGGTGCAGAATATATGGCTATTAAGAGTGATGGTAATGTAACAGAAGAAGAGTTTTCTGTAAGTGAAGAAACTGAGAGTGCTTTACCGGATTCATACAGAATTGAAGGCTATGAATGGCTTAGTCAGAATCCAGAGCTGCCAACAGGATGCGAGATTACTTCATTAACATCAGTGCTTAATTATTATGGCTGTGATGTTGATAAGACTACTATGGCTGACAATTATCTTAAGAAGGGATATGGAAGTTTTTATGAAATGTTTCTTGGCAATCCAAGAGAGAGTTCGAGCTTTGGCTGCATGGCACAAACGGTTGTTGATGCCGCAAATAAATATTTTAACAGCAATAATATATTGATGAGGGCTGAGAATATAAGTGGCAGCGATTTTGATGATATTCTTAAGAAGGTTTCTCATGGTAATCCGGTTGTTATATGGAACACAATTGGTATGGAGCAAGCATTTGAATCACAGACTCTGTTGCTTGATGGAGAAGAATATGCATGGATAGCACCAGAACACTGTGTTGTTATTACAGGATATGATCTTAATAAAAGCATTGTTTATATAATGGATCCAATGGTTGGAAATGTGACGAGAGATTTAGAAACATTTGAACAAAGATATGAATCTATGCATAGCCAGGCTATGTATATTGCAGAATAAAATACGGACGGGCAGTTATATTGAGGGGTTACCTCATAAACTGACCCGTCCGTTAATTATTAATCAGATGTTGTGTCTTTTATTGAGCTTTCTGGCACAATGTATGAATGCAGGGAATAAAAATGCATCAGCAGCAATCCAGGCGATTGGTGAAGCAAGGCATGCGCCCATGAATCCGATTCTTGGGATAAGTATAATGGCAGCAAATGCACGTCCAATCATCTCTAAGATACCGGCAGATATCGCAAATACTGAGAAGCCCATACCCTGTATGCAGAAACGGACTACATTAACACCTGTAAGTGGTATGTAGAAGCATGTAGACGCAAGAATGAACTGTCTTGTAAGGGCAATGATTGTTGTCTCAGATGCATTAACGAATAACAATGCAATGTAATCTGTAGTGAAATACAGTGCAATAAGTGAAAGAACACTGTAGATAGAACCGATTATCATAGCAGAGCACACGCCCTGACCGAGTCTTTTAATCTTGGCAGCACCAACATTCTGTCCTGCGTAGGTTGCCATAGTTGAGCCAAGAGCGTCAAATGGACAGCATGTAAAGTTGAACATCTTAGAACCGGCAGTCATTGCGGCTACATATGTTGAACCAAGTGTATTTACGGCAGCCTGAAGTATAGTGCTTCCGATGGCTGTTATTGAATACTGGAGTCCCATAGGAATACCATTCATGCACAGGTTGGCAATGAATCTTCTATCAAGGACTCTTTCTGATTTGTCACCTTTTAAGATGTCATATTTCTTATACATATATATAAGGCAGGTAAGTCCTGAAACTAACTGTGATGTTACAGTCGCCCAGCCGGCTCCGGCAACTCCCATCTTACATACAAGAATAAGAAAGAAATCAAGTGCTACATTTATAATTGAAGAAAGCACAAGGAAAACTACAGGAGTTTTACTGTCGCCAAGCGAACGGATAACGCCTGATACCATGTTGTACAGGAATACGGTCGGGATTCCAATAAAGATGACAATAATGTAGTTGTAGGCGTAGTCGATAATATCTGCCGGTGTATTCATAACAATAAGTATCTTGCGGCAGAAAATTACGGATGCAAGTGTAAGTACTATAGCAAACACAACACTGCATATATATCCATTAAATACATATTTCCTGAGGTCCGAAGGCTTTTTTGCGCCAAAGCACTGGGCAACCGGAATTACAAATCCGTTACATACACCCATACAGAAACCGATTATCATGAAGTAGATAGAACCTGTTGCACCGACTCCGGCAAGAGCTTCAACGCCAAGAGTTTTACCAACGATTATCGTATCAACAAGGTTGTAGAACTGCTGAAACAGCATTCCGAGCAGCATTGGAACTGCGAATCCAAGAATATGCTTGGACGGCGAGCCATTTGTCATATCTTTTACCATAGGATTTCCTCACTTTCGTATATTTGTAAAGCCAAATGATTATACTATATTTTTGGCTGGTGTCAAACTGATTTTGAGCGAATTTGAATTAATTTAACGGATTATTGTCTTAAGATGAAATGTCTGTTAAAATGCATAGGTAATATTTATGCGGAGGCAGACATGAAGAAAACTTTTGATGTTAAGAGACTTACTACGCTGGCACTGCTTACAACAATAGCGCTGACGATATTTGTTGTGGAATTGGCAATACCTACGCTTGTTCCAATTCCGGGAGTCAAGTTGGGACTTGCCAATATAGTGACACTTTTTGTATTGAAAAGATATAAGGTCAGTGATGCAGCCATTGTGCTGGCAATGAGAATTATACTCGCTACGATATTCACAGGTCAGGCGGTATCATTTATATACAGTGTGAGTGGTGGATTCCTGTGCCTGATTGTAATGGCGGCAGTTAATAAACTGCTTAAGGGTCAGTATATATTCCTTACGGGAATACTTGGTGCAGTTTCGCACAATGCAGGTCAGATACTTGCTGCATTTTTCATACTCAGATTGTCAGGAATATTCGCATATATGCCGTTCCTTGTGATAAGCGGAGTTATAACAGGTTTGTTTACAGGTCTTGTGTGCTTCTTTGCAGACAAATATATTCCTAAGAAATTTACTATGTAGCAGATGGAGGAGATTGTGAAAAAAAGAGTTATTGCAGTGGTGGCTGTGATTGTTCTGCTTGTCGGGGCAAGTGTGGCTTCTATTATATATATGAAATCAGGGAAAAATGATGGCGGCAAGACCGCTTATATATACAGGGATAACGAGCTGTTACGAACTGTTTCGTTAAATGATGTGAAGAATCCGTACACGTTCAGGATTGAATACGGTGATGGAGAGTATAATGATATTCTTGTGGATAATGGAAAGATTAAGATTGCTGACGCGAGTTGTCCGGATAAGCTGTGTGTGAATATGGGCTTTATATCTGAGCCTTTAATGCCAATTACATGCCTGCCGAATCATCTTGTTATCAGAATTGTGAATGACGGCGAAGAATCGCCGTCACTCGATGGTGTTGTGTATTAATTATTTCATCCAGCGGCCGGAAGCACCACATGGAAGAACAAGTCCGTTGCTTGAAACAGGAAGTCCGACCTCCTGTGAATCACAGTGTCCGCCAAAGCTCTTAAGTTCTGTACTTAACATATAAGTAAGAACGGCTGGCTGAAGACCTGTTGTATATGAATTAATAAGGAAGAATAATGGTTCATCAGAAAGAAGCTGTGCACAAAGCTTAACGAGCGGGTGTATGGCTTCTTCTATTTTCCAGATTTCTCCTTTAGGACCACGTCCGTATGAAGGAGGATCCATGATGATTGCATCGTAATGGTTGCCTCTTCTTATCTCTCTTTCTACGAACTTTACGCAGTCATCAACTATCCAGCGAATAGGCTTGTCGATAAGTCCTGAAGACTGTGCATTTTCTTTAGCCCATGCAACTATACCTTTGGAAGCGTCTACATGAGTAACATTAGCACCTGCAGCTGCACATGCAAGTGTTGCACCGCCAGTATAAGCGAACAGGTTAAGAACCTTTACAGGCTCATTTCCACGCTTTTTCTTGGCATCAGAGATAATCTTTCCGAACCAGTCCCAGTTAGCAGCCTGCTCAGGGAATATTCCTGTGTGCTTGAAGCTGAATGGTTTTAAGTTGAATGTCAGCTCCTGCTCAAATGAAGGGCTGTTATAGTGAATCTGCCACTGCTGTGGAAGGTCAAAGAATTCCCATTCTCCGCCGCCCTTAGAACTTCTGTGGTAGTGTCCGTTCATATTCTTCCAGCCACGCTCCTTCTTAGGAGTGTCCCATATTACCTGTGGGTCCGGGCGCACAAGAATGTACTTGCCCCAGCGCTCAAGCTTTTCGCCCTTAGAGGTATCTATTACTTCATAATCTTTCCATTTGTCAGCTATAAACATAATTAAGTATCCTTTTCTATATTAAAATGTGTTGCGGTTCTCTACCGCATTTGTCATTAAATAATTATATACGAAAATATTAATAACTGCAATCGTGCAAAAATGTTTTGAACAGCCGTGTTTTATGTTAATATATTTCTATCGAAATCTGATTAAGGGGCGATGCATATTGAAAAATGTTAGTTTAAAGAATATACAGAAAGATATTGTTTCAGGAATAATTGTTGCACTTGTGTCAATTCCTATATCAATGGGATATGCACAGATTGCGGGACTGCCCGCGGTGTGTGGTCTGTACTGCTCTATTCTGCCAGTGCTTATATATGGACTTATAACATCTTCACCGCAGTTCGTGTTCGGGGTAGACGCAACTCCGGCGGCACTTGTCGGTGGAACACTTGCAACGCTTGGGATAGCGTCAGGCTCTGAGGAAGCGAAGGCAGTAGTTCCGGCAATAACTTTAGTTGCAGCATTGTGGCTGCTGCTTTTCTTCTTTATTAAAGCAGGGCGTATTGTTAATTACATATCGACACCTGTAATGGGCGGATTCATAAGCGGTATCGGCGTGACAATAATTCTTATGCAGGCAGCGAAGCTTTTTGGCGGCAATGCAGGAACGGGTGAGGCAATAAAGCTTCTTATACATATAGCTGGTGAGATGAAGTCGTTTAATCTGTTGTCAGCAGTGCTTGGAGTCGTAACTGTTGTGGTTATTCTTGTTGCGAAGAAGTTAGTTCCAAAGTTTCCAATGTCGGTTCTTCTTATGGTACTTGGTGCGCTTGCAACTGCAATTTTCCACATTGACAGATTCGGTGTTAAGCTTCTTCCACATGTTGAGAAGGGACTCCCGGGATTGTCACTTCCTGATATGTCAGTTGTGCTTAAGAATCCATCAGAGATAATACTTCTTGGACTGTCAGTGGCAGGTGTTGTCATGGCGCAGACCCTGCTTGCAACGAATAATTATGCCAACAAATATGGTTATAAGGTCAGCAATAACAGAGAGATTCTGTCTTATGCAGCTGCAAATGCGGCTTCTGCTGTAATTGGCGGCTGTCCTTTAAATGGCAGTGTGTCAAGAACAGGAATTGCAGACCAGTTTGGCTGTAAATCACAGGTAATGTCAATAACAGCTTCACTTACAATGCTTCTTATAGTGCTTTTTGGTACGCCTGTTCTTGAATATCTTCCTGTACCAATACTTACAGGAATTGTTGTTGCGGCACTGATTGGAATTACTGAATTCGGGCTTGCAGCTAAATTATGGAAAACAGACCATACGGAGTTTGCGATATTTGTAGGTGCTTTCTTAGGCGTTCTGTTATTCGGAACGATATACGGAGTTGTAATCGGTGTAATTCTTTCGTTCATTGCTGTTATTGTCAAAGCAGTTGAACCGCCAAGAACATTTCTTGGAGTGATACCGGGACAGGAGGGCTTCTACAGCCTTAACAGATACCGTAATGTAAAGAAGATTAAGGGTGCGGTTATATACAGATTTAACGGTGCACTTTTCTTTGCGAATATCAATACATTTGTTGATGATATAGAAAAGAACATTGACGACAATACCAGATGGGTAATCGTAGACGCCGGCGGAGTCGGTTCTATTGATGTAACGGCGGTTGACAGGCTTATATCCTTGTATAAAGCACTTGAGAAGAAGGGGATAAGACTTTATATCACCGAGCATGCACACACGCTTAATGACCAGTTAAGAGAACTTGGCGCGGGTGAGCTTGTTGAAAAAGGTGTTGTAAGAAGGACTATTCCGCTTGCCCTAAGAGACGCAGGACTTGACAGGCCATACCCTGTTGAAGAGAGCGAGGGCGTGCAGGCAGCTTTCAGTGAGGCACATGAGGACAACGAAAGGCTTGCTGAGATTGAGTGGGCTTTTGGTGAAGATGCTGATGAATGGCTTGAGAAGATGGCAGCAGAGATGGCGGCAGAAATTGGCAGTGTTAAGAAGGATGAGAAAAATGTTATTGTTGACGCTGAAAAACATGCTGCATGGGGAAGAATCGGACTCTTTGATGAGGATGAGCTGCTTGAGCGACTTGAGATGCATTTGTTTGATGATAAGAAATATCCTAATCTTGATATTGATGATATTGAGAAGAGAATTGATGAGCGTCGAGTTGTTGTTGAGAAGAAACTGGCGCAGATTAATCCGGACGCAATTCATATGCTTAAGGAACACAGAAAGGAAATGCTTGACAGAGTGAAGCTTCACAATCCGTATGCATATGAGCATATGATGGAGCAGAAGAGAAAGCATTATGAACATCTGAAGAAGAAAGACCCTGAGCATGCACAGAAGCTTAAGAACTTCTATAATCTTTCAGATGATGACCAATAATTTATATAACGGAGATAATTGTGAATATATTAAATGTTGAAAAGGTCAGCAAGACCTATGGAGAAAAGGAACTTTTTAATAATATAAGTCTGGGAATTAACAGTGGCGATAAGATTGGACTTATAGGTGTGAACGGAACGGGTAAGTCTACACTTTTAAAGATTATTGCAGGTGTTGAAGAACTGGACGAGGGTCAGGTTGTCAAGGGCAAGGGGATTGAACTTGCATATCTTGCACAGACACCAATGTATTATGATAATGAAAATGTATTGGAATATGTTATGCGTGGAAAGCATGCAGACAGCCAGCCAAAGGCAAAAGAGATTCTTAACAAGCTTGGAATTACAGACCATGATGCAATGATGAATATTTTATCAGGTGGACAGAAGAAAAGGGCAGCACTTGCAAGGACTCTGGTTGAGCCTGCAAGACTTCTTATTCTTGATGAGCCGACTAACCACCTTGATAATGACATGGTTCTCTGGCTGGAGCAGTTTATTAAGAATTTCAAGGGAGAACTTATCATGGTTACTCATGACAGGTATTTCCTTGATAATGTTACGAACAGGATTGTTGAGCTGGATAAGGCTTCCCTGTACAGCTATGATACGAATTATTCAGGTTTTCTGGAGCTGAAGACACAGCGTGAGGAGATGGAGAGGGCGACTGAGGTCAAGAGACAGAATATATTAAGGAAGGAACTCGCGTGGATAAGAAGAGGCTGTCAGGCACGTTCAACAAAGCAGCAGGCTCGAATTGACAGATTTGAGGATATGAAGGAAGCCTCAAAGCAGGCGAGAGCCAGATTTGACAAGCAGCTTATGGACATGAACTCAGTAAGCAGCAGGCTTGGAAGAAAAACTGTCGAACTTCACAATATTTGCAAAAGTTTTGGAGAGCGGATAATAATTAACGACTTTACCTACATTTTTCTAAGAGATGACAGAATCGGTATTGTTGGGGATAACGGCTGCGGCAAGTCTACGCTTATGAAGATTATAGCGGGCCAGCTTGAGCCGGACAGCGGAAGTGTTGAGGTTGGCGAGACAGTAAGAATTGGATATTTCATGCAGGAGAACGAACCGCTTGATGACAGCCTTACGGTGCTTGAGTTCGTAAGAAGCATAGGTGAATATGTTACGACGGTTGACGGCAAGGCAACAGCGTCACAGATGTGCGAGAAGTTCCTTTTTACGCCGAAGCAGCAGTGGACACCGATAAGCAAGCTGTCAGGTGGTGAGAAGAGGAGACTTTATCTGCTTAGTGTTCTTATGAGTGCGCCAAATGTGCTTATTCTTGATGAGCCGACCAACGACCTTGATATTGAGACTCTTGAGATTCTTGAGGAATATCTTGATGGATTTGCAGGTATTGTAATCACAGTTTCGCACGACAGATATTTCCTTGACAGAGTTGTTGACAGAATATTTGCATTTGAGGCAGGAGGCCATCTTACACAGTACGAAGGTGGTTATACGGACTACAGGGATAAATGTGTTTCTTCTATATATAATGTGTCATCAAATGGAATAACTGATACATCTAAATCCAAGGCAGCATGTCAGGCGAAGAAGGCATATAACAGCCATGAGGATAAGATTAAGTTCACATATATGGAACAGAAGGAATATGAGACTATAGATGATGATATAGAGAAGCTGGAGAACAGGGTTTCAGAACTTGATGATGAGATTGCGAAGAATGCAACATCTTATTCTAAGCTTGCAGAGCTTACTAAGGAAAAGGAAGATGTGGAGAGGCAGCTTGAAGAAAAGATGGAGCGGTGGGAATATCTGAATGACCTGGCTGAAAAAATCGAGAAGCAGAAGCAGCAGTAAGTATAGGCAGAACAAGTGACATCAGGACAGATTATTTTGGTTGAGCAAATCATATATTCATGGTATGATGATATATGATTTACTATATTAATTATATGAGGGAGGAGAAATTATGTTTTGCCCAAATTGCGGAACGAACAATGATGACGAGGCACTATTCTGTGGCAACTGTGGAACACGGCTTGTGATAGATGTGCCACAGGAGACACCGGTACAGGAAAGTGCACCAGTGCAGCCAGAGGAAACACCAGTACAGGAGAGTGTGCCGGTTCAGCCACAGCAGACCTTTGGTCAGCAGCCTGTACAGCAGGCACAGTTTGCGGGTAAGATTTCAGGACAGGTTCCTGGTCAGCAGCCTGTCAATAAAAAGCCTGCCGGATTCCCTAAGAGTATAATTGCGATTGTAGCTGCAGGAGTTGCTGTGATAGCTGCCATAATTATATTTGTATGTGTGGGAAAGAATGTGACAGATTATAAGAAAACTGCCAAGCAGTATGTTAAAGCGGTTGCAGAGTGTGAATGGGATGATGCATATAGTCTTCTTAATCTGCCTGATGGAGAGTACCTTACCAAAGACGCATTTATTAATGTGCATGAAGATGCAACTGGAGAAAAGGTAGAGAAGATGGCAGCAGATGACATTGTCTCAACATATAGCAAGACACCTGGAAACAAGGCTGTTAAGGTTGGATATATAACAGATTCAGGAATGCAGTACGACGATGTATATCTTACAGTAGCCAATAAGCACTATATGCTTTTTTTAAGAAGTATAAAGTAAGTGCAGAGAACATGGTTGTTAAGGATATTACAGTGAAAGTTCCAAAGGGACTTACATTATATATTAATGATACTATTGTTGGCGATGGATATAAGTCTGATGCATCCAAGAATGGCAGCAGTTCTTCTGATGAATATGTTATACCATATCTGTTCTATGGTAAAAACGATATTAAGGTAACTGGTGATTTTATAGAAGACTATACAACACAGCTTTATGCAGCATACGATGAAGATACATTTACAGTTGGAACATACAACGTAAAATATGTCGGTTCAAAGCTTGAAGAACTAAAGACACAGGCTAAGACTGATGTGGATGCAATAGTCGGTGCTGTACAGGCAAAGAAAGATTATTCAGCAATAAGCGACAGGATATGTAACGAAGAGAAGAAGAATTTAGAGTCAACATATAAGAATATATATGACAGCTACAATGACAGTTACAAGACAGTATCAGATCTGAAGATTACCAAGTTCACAACTTCTATTACAGATACATCTTTCAGGGTAGATTCAGATGATGGATGCCCGATGGTAAAAGTTTCAATTAAGATTGGATATACATACAAGATACAGTATTCAGGAAGCGATAAAGCTAATGACAAGAACAACACTAATAATTCAGCTTACATCTATTATAAATATGAAGATGGCAACTGGAAGATTGATTCTATGTATCTTGGATTAGGATTCTATTAAAAATGTATTTCGGCCGGGACAGAAGTTCTGGTCGAATTTAATTTTAAATGTATTTAAAAAAAAACAATTTTTTCTGTTGATTTTATATAGGGAGTAGTGTATATTAATACTTGCTGTGACATTGATAGCTGTGAAGCGTGAGGTTGCTGCTTGAATAAAGCAGGTTTTCCGTGGAGCGAATGTCAATGCTGGAGATGAACTCCGGCGAAGAAACTGGCGACAAGTCACTGTACCAAAATCATCTGCAATCCGCAGAAATGACACGCGTGGGTCGAATGTTGAATGAGACTATATGATACGCGTGGGAGTGTGTACAGTCACCGCTTGTCGTACTTAAACAATAAAGTGCGAAGGAGGCGACTTTTTTTATGGCAAATCAGGTAATCAGAATTACTCTGAAGGCTTACGATCATCAGTTGATTGATCAGTCAGCTAAGAAAATCATCGAAACTGCTAAGAAGACAGGAGCACAGGTGAGTGGTCCAGTACCTCTTCCAACAAAGAAGGAAGTTGTTACTATTCTTAGAGCTGTTCACAAGTACAAGGATTCAAGAGAGCAGTTCGAGCAGAGAACTCATAAGAGACTCATCGATGTATTATCACCATCTCAGAAGACTGTAGATGCATTATCTAAGTTAGAGATGCCAGCTGGTGTATTCATCAACCTTAAGGTAATGAACTAATCATTATCTGGAATTTTTCATTATTAAAGCAATAATCCTAAGGGTTTAATATAGAAGTAACAAGCAGTGGTGCGGGTTCCACTTATATTAGCTGTTCTAGGATGACAGGATGCGCTGTGTATCACACATCATCTTGTCCGCTGTAGATTAAACAGGAGGAAAATCAATGAAGAAGGCAATTTTAGCTACAAAAGTCGGAATGACTCAAATCTTCAACGAAGACGGTGTTTTAACACCTGTAACTGTTCTTCAGGCTGGTCCTTGTGTTGTTACACAAGTTAAGACAGTAGAAAACGACGGTTACGATGCAGTTCAGGTTGGTTTTGCTGACATTAGAGAAAAGTTAGTAAACAAGCCTGTTAAAGGACATTTTGATAAGGCAGAGGTTCCTTACAAGAGATTCTTAAGAGAGTTCAAGTTTGAGAACGCTTCAGAATATTCTGTAAAGGACGAAATCAAGGCTGATATCTTCGCTGCAGGCGATAAGGTTGATGCAACTGCTATTTCAAAGGGTAAAGGTTTCCAGGGCGCAATCAAGAGATTAGGCCAGTCAAGAGGACCTATGGCTCATGGTTCTAAGTTCCACAGACATCAGGGTTCAAACGGATCAGCAACAACACCTGGTAGAGTATTCAAGGGAAAAGGAATGCCTGGACATATGGGTTCTAAGAGAATCACAATCCAGAATCTTGAAGTAGTAAGAGTTGATGTTGAAAACAACGTAATCTTAGTTAAGGGTGCAGTACCTGGACCTAAGAAATCATTAGTAACACTGAAAGAAACAGTAAAAGCTGCTAAGTAGTTTTTGCTAAGGAAGGAGGACCACACAGATGGCAAACGTATCTGTTTACAATATTGAAGGCAAAGAAGTTGGTTCAATCGAATTAAATGATGCTGTATTTGGTGTAGAAGTTAACGAACATCTCGTACACATGGCAGTAGTTAACCAGCTTGCAAATAATCGTCAGGGAACACAGAGCGCAAAGACACGTTCAGAAGTTTCTGGTGGCGGAAGAAAACCTTGGAGACAGAAAGGAACTGGTCATGCAAGACAGGGTTCTACAAGATCTCCACAGTGGACAGGCGGTGGTGTTGTATTTGCACCAAAGCCAAGAGATTATTCATTCAAGATGAATAAGAAGGAAAAGAGAATTGCTCTTCTTTCTGCATTATCATCAAAGGTTGCTGACAACAAGATCGTAGTTCTTGATGCATTTAACCTTGACGAAGTTAAGACAAAGAAGTTCGCAGAAGTTATGAGCAACTTAAAGGTTGATAAGGCTTTAGTAGTTATCGAAGGCGAGAATAAGAACGTAGTTCTTTCAGGAAGAAACATTCCTACAGTTAAGGTTTCAGCTACTAACGAAATCAACACATACGATGTATTAAAGTATGAAACATTAGTAGTTACTAAGGCTGCTGTTGAAAAATTAGAGGAGGTGTATGCATAATGGCAAACGTACAGTATTATGATGTAATCCTCAAGCCTGTAATCACAGAGAAGTCTATGGCTGATATGGCAGATAAGAAGTATACATTCTTAGTTCATACAGATGCTAACAAGACAATGATTAAGGATGCTGTTGAGAAGATGTTCGAAGGAACTAAGGTTGCTTCAGTTAACACAATGAATCTTGATGGCAAGAAGAAGAGAAGAGGCAGAACAGCTGGTACAACTTCTAAGACTAAGAAGGCAATCGTACAGTTAACAGCTGACAGCAAGGAAATCGAAATCTTTGAAGGCCTTTAATTAGTAGCTTTTAAGTGTAGAAAACAATATTACACAGACTCGAAAGGAGAGAAATAATGGGAATTAAGACATATAACCCATATACACCTTCCAGAAGAAATATGACTGGATCTGATTTCTCAGAGATTACAAAGAAGACTCCAGAGAAGTCATTACTTGCTAAGAAGAGCAAGAATGCTGGTCGTAACAACCAGGGTAAGATTACTGTAAGACACCAGGGTGGTGGAAACAGACAGAAGTATAGAATAATTGATTTCAAGAGAAACAAGGAAGGCGTTCCTGCACAGGTTATCGGAATTGAGTACGATCCAAACAGAACAGCTAACATCGCTCTTATCTGCTACGCAGATGGCGAGAAGGCATATATCCTTGCTCCTCAGGGATTAACAGATGGCATGACAGTACAGAATGGTGCTGGTGCAGAAGTTAGAGTAGGTAACTGCTTACCACTTTCAGAGATTCCAGTTGGTACTCAGGTACACAACATTGAATTATATCCAGGTAAGGGTGGACAGCTTGTTCGTTCTGCTGGAAACTCAGCTCAGCTTATGGCTAAGGAAGGCAAGTATGCAACACTTAGATTACCATCAGGCGAGATGAGAATGGTTCCAATTATCTGCCGCGCAACAATCGGTGTTGTAGGTAATGGAGATCACAACCTTATTAATCTTGGTAAGGCTGGACGTAAGAGACATATGGGTATCAGACCTACAGTTCGTGGTTCTGTTATGAACCCTAATGACCATCCACATGGTGGTGGTGAAGGTAGAGCACCAGTTGGTCGTCCAAGCCCAATGACACCTTGGGGCAAGCCAGCTATGGGTCTTAAGACTCGTAAGGCTAAGAAGGCTTCAAACAAGCTTATCGTAAGAAGAAGAAACGGAAAGGCTATTAAGTAATTAGCCCACAATCGTAACTATTATTATTCACGAAGATTATAAGGAGGTTTCAACCTATGGCTCGATCACTTAAAAAGGGAGCATTTGCAGACGAGAGCTTACTTAAGAAAGTTGACGCTTTAAATGCTGCAAACGACAAACAGGTTATTAAGACTTGGTCTCGTCGTTCAACAATTTATCCTCAGTTTGTAGGTCATACAATCGCTGTTCATGATGGTAGAAAGCATGTGCCTGTATATGTTACAGAGGATATGGTTGGTCATAAGCTCGGTGAGTTCGTTGCAACAAGAACTTACAGAGGACACGGCAAAGACGAAAAGAAGAGTAGATAATTTGAATTTTTGAAAGGAGGTTTAATCCATGGCTAACGGACATAGATCCCAGATTAAACGTGAAAGAAACGCTGTTAAGGATACAAGACCAAGCGCAAAGTTATCTTACGCTAGAGTATCTGTTCAGAAGGCTTGTTTCGTATTAGATGCTATTAGAGGCAAGAGCCTTGATGAAGCACTTGCAATTGTTATGTACAATCCAAGATATGCATCATCTATTATAGAAAAGTTATTAAAGTCAGCAGCTGCTAACGCTGAGAACAATAACGGAATGGACCCAAGTAAGTTATATGTAGAAGAGTGCTACGCTAACAAGGGACCAACAATGAAGAGAGTACATCCAAGAGCACAGGGTAGAGCTTACAGAATCGAGAAGAGAATGAGCCACATCACTGTTGTTTTAAATGAAAGATAATTATTTTCTAAGAGATAGAAAGGAGTCTTTATGGGACAGAAAGTTAATCCTCATGGTTTAAGAGTCGGCGTAATCAAAGACTGGGATGCAAAGTGGTATGCAGAAGACGATTTCGCTGATAACCTTGTAGAAGATTATAACATTAGAAAATTCCTCAAGAACAAGTTATACGCTGCAGGAATTTCAAAGATTGAAACAGAGAGAGCTTCAGACAGATTAAAGATCGTTATTTATACAGCTAAGCCTGGTATTGTAATCGGTAAGGGTGGTGCTGAAATCGAGAACTTAAAGAAGCAGGTAGAGAAGTTAACATCTGCTAAGAAGTTAAGCATCGACATCAAGGAAGTTAAGAGACCAGATAAGGATGCTCAGCTTGTTGCAGAAAACATCGCTCAGCAGTTAGAGAACCGTATCTCTTTCAGAAGAGCTATGAAGTCTTGCATGGGCAGAACAATGAAGCAGGGAGCTAAGGGTATCAAGACATCTTGTTCAGGACGTCTCGGTGGAGCTGATATGGCTCGTACAGAGTTCTATAGTGAGGGTACAATTCCTCTTCAGACACTTCGTGCAGATATCGATTACGGATTTGCAGAAGCAGATACAACTTATGGCAAGGTTGGTGTTAAGGTTTGGATCTACGAAGGTGAGGTTCTTCCTACAAAGAATAATGCCAACGCTAACGTAGAAAAGGAAGGGAGCGATAAGTAATGTTACTACCTAAGAGAGTTAAACATCGTAGACAGTTCCGTGGTTCTATGGCTGGTAAGGCTACAAGAGGCAATAAGATCACTAATGGTGAATTCGGTATTGTTGCAACAGAACCTTGTTGGATCAAATCAAATCAGATAGAAGCTGCCCGTGTCGCTATGACAAGATATATTAAGCGTGGTGGTAAAGTATTTATAAAGATTTTCCCAGATAAGCCGGTAACAGGTAAGCCTATCGGTGTTCGTATGGGTAAAGGTAAAGGTAACTTGGAGTGCTGGGTAGCAGTAGTTAAACCTGGACGTGTAATGTTCGAGATCTCAGGCGTTGCTGAAGAAACAGCAAGAGAAGCTTTACGTCTCGCAACACATAAGCTTCCTTGCAAGTGCAAGATTGTTTCACGTGCAGACTTAGAAGGCGGTGATAACAGTGAAAATTAATAAATATGTAGAAGATTTAAAGGCAAAATCAGCTGCAGAGTTAAATGAAGAATTAGTAGCTGCTAAGAAGGAACTTTTCAATTTAAGATTCCAGAACGCAACAAATCAGCTGGACAACACAAGCAGAATTAAGGAAGTTCGTAAGAACATCGCTAGAATCCAGACTGTAATTGCACAGAAGAATGCTTAATTAAGGCATGTAGACTTAGATATCCTAAGAAAGGAGAATAACTGTGGAAGAGAGAAATTTAAGAAAAACTCGTACAGGTAAGGTTATAAGCAATAAGATGGATAAGACAATCGTTGTTGCAGTACAGGACAACGTTAAGCATCCACTTTACAATAAGATCGTTAAAAGAACTTACAAGTTAAAGGCACACGATGAAAACAATGAATGTTTAATCGGAGATGTTGTTAAGGTAATGGAGACTAGACCTTTATCTAAGGATAAGAGATGGAGATTAGTTGAAATTATCAGCAGAGCAAAATAATAATAATTTATTTGTGATATTACTGAAAGGAGTAGTATTATGGTACAACAGGAAACCAGACTTAAGGTTGCTGATAATACTGGTGCTAAGGAAATTCTTTGTATCAGAGTTATGGGCGGATCTACAAGAAGATATGCAAATATCGGTGATGTAATTGTCGCTACTGTTAAAGAAGCAACACCAGGCGGCGTTGTTAAAAAGGGTGACGTTGTTAAGGCCGTTGTCGTACGTTCAGTAAAGGGCGCACGTCGTAAGGACGGTTCATATATTAAATTTGATGAGAATGCTGCTGTTATAATTAAAGATGATCAGACTCCTAAGGGAACTCGTATCTTTGGTCCAGTAGCCAGAGAGTTAAGAGATAAGAAGTTCATGAAGATCGTATCTCTTGCTCCAGAAGTATTATAGGAGGTACCACAATGTCAGCTGTTAGAATTAAAAAGGGTGATACTGTTAAGGTTATCGCAGGAAAAGACAAAGGCAAAGAGGGCAAGGTATTGTCTGTAAATGCTAAGAATCATACAGCATTAGTTGAGGGCGTTAACATGGTTACAAAGCATGCTAAGCCAAGCGCAGCTAATCAGCAGGGTGGAATTCTCCACCAGGAAGCACCAATCGATATATCTAATATTGCTTACTCATTAAAGGGTAAGGAAACAAAGATTGGTTATGACTTCAAGGATGGTAAGAAAGTTCGTGTTGCTAAGGCAACTGGCGAAGTTATCGATTAATAAAGGAAGGAGGCAATAATTTTGAGTAGACTTAGAGAATTATACGATAATGAAATTACTAAGAAAATGACTGAGAAATTCGGTTACAAGAACCCAATGATGGTTCCAAAGATCGACAAGATCGTAATTAACATGGGCGTTGGCGAAGCTAAGGAAAATTCAAAGCTTCTTGACACAGCTGTTAAGGAAATGGAAACAATTGCTGGTCAGAAGGCAGTTCTTACAAGAGCTAAGAATTCAATTGCTAACTTCAAGTTAAGAGAGGGTCAGGCAATTGGTTGTAAGGTTACATTAAGAGGAGAGAAGATGTATGAATTCCTTGATAGATTAGTAAACCTTGCATTACCACGTGTACGTGACTTCCGTGGCGTTAGCGCTGATTCATTCGATGGAAGAGGTAACTATGCTTTAGGTATCAAAGAGCAGATTATCTTCCCAGAAATCGAATATGATAAGATTGATAAGGTTAGAGGTATGGATGTAATCATCACAACTACAGCTAAGACTGATGAGGAAGCTCGTGAGTTATTAAGATTATTCAACATGCCATTCAAGAAATAATTAAGGAGGGAAATTCAATGGCTAAGACTTCTATGAAGGTTAAGCAGCAGAGAGCACCTAAGTTCTCTACAAGAGCGTATACACGTTGTACAATATGTGGTCGTCCACATTCTGTTTTAAGAAAATACGGAATCTGCAGAATTTGCTTCCGTGAATTAGCTTACAAGGGACAGATCCCTGGAGTTAAGAAAGCATCTTGGTAAAATCAATTAACGTAGTCCTGGCAACAGGAAACCAGTTAAATTAAGGAGGAAAATTTCAATGACAGATCCAATTGCAGATATGCTTACAAGAATTCGTAATGCTAATACAGCAAAGCACGACACAGTTGATGTTCCAGCATCTAAGATGAAGCTTTCAATTGCTAAGATTCTTTTAGATGAAGGTTATATTAAGTCTTATGAGCTCGTTGAGAATGGTAATTTCAACGATATCCATATCACATTAAAGTATGGTGCTTCTAAGAACGAGAAGATCATTTCTGGTCTTCAGAGAATCTCTAAGCCAGGTCTTAGAGTATATGCAAGCAAGGAAGAACTTCCAAAGGTTCTCGGTGGTCTTGGTGTAGCTATCATTTCTACAAACAAGGGCGTTATCACAGACAAAGAAGCTAGAAAGCTCGGCGTTGGTGGAGAAGTTCTTTGCTTCGTATGGTAATTAATTAACACTTACACACAGGGAAACGGGAATCCTATCCCATCGTTGTTCAGCGTATATGAATGTTTCCCTCATTATAATTAGGAGGTGCACGGCATGTCACGTATAGGAAGAATGCCTATCGCTGTCCCAGCAGGAGTTACTGTTGAGATCGCAGAAAATAATAAAGTGACTGTAAAGGGTCCAAAGGGAACTCTTGAGAGAGTTTTACCAGCAGAGATGGACATTAAGCAGGAAGGTTCTGAAATCGTTGTTTCAAGACCAAATGACTTAAAGAAGATGAAGTCATTACATGGACTTACAAGAACACTTATTCATAACATGATTATCGGTGTTACAGAAGGATATGAGAAGAAGCTTGAAGTTAACGGTGTTGGTTATAGAGCACAGAAGCAGGGTAAGAAGTTAGTTCTTTCATTAGGCTACTCTCATCCAGTTGAGATGGAAGATCCAGACGGAATTGAAACAGTTCTTGACGGAACAAACATCATCATTGTTAAAGGTATCAGTAAAGAAGCAGTTGGCCAGTACGCAGCTGAAATCAGAGCAAAGAGAGCTCCAGAGCCATATAAGGGCAAGGGTATCAAGTATGCTGATGAAGTTATCAGACGTAAAGTTGGTAAGACTGGTAAGAAATAATTAAAGGAGAAAACATAATGGTTAGTAAGAAATCAAGAACAGTAGTTCGCGAACAGAAGCATAGAAGATTACGTAATCGTTTCAGTGGTACTGCAGAAAGACCACGTTTAGCTGTGTTCAGAAGCAATAATCATATGTATGCTCAGATTATTGACGACACAGTTGGAAAGACACTTGTATCAGCATCAACTCTTGATAAGGAAGTTAAGGCAGAGCTTGAGAAGACAAATAATGTTGAAGCAGCAGCTGCTGTTGGTACAGTCGTAGCAAAGAGAGCATTAGAAAAGGGAATCAAGACTGTTGTTTATGACAGAGGCGGTTTCATTTATGCAGGTAAAATTAAGGCATTAGCAGAGGCAGCTCGTGAAGCTGGCCTTGAATTCTAAGCGGAAGGGAGATTACAGTATGAAACGTACAATAATTGATGCTAGTCAGTTAGAATTAAATGATAATGTAGTATCAATCAAGCGTGTAACAAAGGTTGTAAAGGGCGGACGTAACATGCGTTTTGCAGCATTAGTAGTTGTTGGTGACGGCAACGGACACGTAGGTGCAGGTGTTGGTAAGGCAGCTGAAATTCCAGAAGCTATCCGCAAGGGAAAAGAAGATGCTATCAAACATTTAGTAGAAGTTCCAATCGATGAGAACGGATCAGTTCCACATGATTTTCTTGGAAAGTTCGGAGGAGCTACAGTATTATTAAAGAGAGCTCCAGAAGGTACTGGTATCATCGCTGGTGGTCCAGCTCGTTCAATCCTTGAGCTTGCAGGTATCAAGAATATCCGTACAAAGTCACTTGGATCAAACAACAAGCAGAACGTTGTATTAGCAACAATCGAAGGACTTAAGTCTATGAAGACTCCAGAAGAAGTTGCAAGACTTCGTGGAAAGTCAGTTAGCGAGATCCTTGGTTAATTAAATTGTGATTCCTGCAAAGCAGGAGATGGAGGTTAAAATGGCTGAGAAGTTAAGAATAACTTTAGTTAAGTCTCCAATCGGCGCTGTTCCTAAGCATAGAAAAACTGTTGAAGCTATGGGTCTTACAAAGATGCATAAGACAGTTGAACTTCCAGATAATGCTGCTACAAGAGGACAGATTCAGCAGATTGGTTATATGTTAAAGGTAGAAGAAATATAATTACAGATAAGGAGGTGCAATGATGGATTTATCTAATTTGAGACCTGCAGAAGGTTCAGTATTAAGCGATAATTTCAGAAGAGGTCGTGGACATGGCTCAGGTAACGGCAAGACAGCTGGTAAGGGTCATAAGGGACAGAAAGCTCGTTCAGGAGCACCAAGACCAGGTTTTGAAGGTGGCCAGATGCCATTATATAGAAGAATTCCTAAGAGAGGATTCACTAACAGAAACCGTAAGGAATTCGTTGCTATTAATGTTAGTGTATTAGATCGTTTTGATAACGGTGCAGAGGTTACTGTAGATACATTAATCGAGTCAGGAATCGTTAAAGATCCTAAGGACGGAATTAAGATTCTTGCAAACGGCGAGCTTACAAAGAAGCTTACTGTTAAGGCTAACGCATTCAGTGCTGCAGCTAAGGAGAAGATCGAGGCTCTCGGCGGAACCTGCGAGGTGATCTAATATGTTTAAAACACTTGTAGGCACTTTTAAGAACAAAGATATAAGAAAAAAGATAATATATACATTATTAATTCTTGTTGTTGTCAGAGTTGGAAGTTTACTTCCAATCCCTGGTGTAGACACCAATTATTTTAGTAGCTTACTTAGTGGAATTAATACTGGTGATTTAAGTTATCTCAGTGCTTTTACAGGAGGTTCATTCGAAAGAATGTCCCTCTTTGCACTGAGCATAACACCATATATCACATCTTCAATCATCATGCAGCTTCTCACAATTGCAATTCCTAAGTTAGAGGAAATGCAGAAAGAGGGCGAAGATGGTAGAAAGAAGATTGCATCAATTACAAGATACGTAACAATTGGACTTTCTTTAATAGAAAGTATTGCTATGGCAGTTGGATTTGGTAGATCAGGTCTTATCAAGAATTCAACACAGATTAGTACATTACATTACGTAGTATGTATAATCTTAGTTGTAGCTGCACTTACAGCTGGTTCAGCAGTATTAATGTGGCTTGGTGAGCGAATCACTGAAAAGGGTGTTGGAAATGGTATTTCAATTGTACTTTTAATTAATATCATATCAGGTATGCCTAGTGATTTTGCTACATTATATAGCACATTTGTTGCACCAAAGACACCTGCAAAGGGCGTTTTAGCAGCAGCAATAATATTAGCAATTCTTATTGTTATGGTTGTTCTTGTATGCTTCCTTCAGGATGGAGAGAGAAGAATTCCGGTTCAGTACTCTCAGAAGGTTAGTGGTAGAAGAACAGTTGGCGGACAGTCAACAAACATTCCATTAAAGGTTAATACTGCAGGTGTTATGCCAATTATTTTCGCATCATCACTTATGCAGTTCCCAGTTATAATCGCCCAGTTATTTGGTAAATCATATGAGTGGACCAGATATCTTAGCTCATCATACTGGTGCAGAGTTGAAGCTCCAAAGTATTCAATTGGTTTAATAGTATACATAGTACTGCTTATAATATTTGCATACTTCTATACATCAATAACATTTAACCCAATTGAGGTAGCTGATAACTTAAAGAAAGCGGGTGGAGTTATCCCAGGAATAACACCTGGTAAGTCTACAAGCGAATATCTTAACAAAATACTTAATTATATCGTATTTATTGGAGCTGTCGGACTTTTAATAATTGCCCTCATTCCAATAATGTGTACAGGATTCTTTAATGCTTCAGTTTCATTCGGTGGAACATCAATCATCATTATCGTTGGTGTTGTACTTGAGACATTAAAGCAGATTGAGTCTCAGATGTGCAATCGTTATTATAAGGGATTCCTCAGTGAGTAATTCTTTATATCACGGATGATATTAGTATAAAATATTGACTTGCCCGGTTTATGCCGGGTAAGTCCTTTGTGTATTATGATTTATTACGAATATTTATGATTTTGGAATGGAGAAAATATTATGAAGATAATTATGTTAGGTGCTCCAGGAGCAGGAAAAGGTACACAGGCTAAGAAGATAGCAGCAAAATATGCTATACCACATATCTCTACAGGAGATATTTTCAGAGCTAATATTAAGAACAATACAGAGCTTGGACAGAAAGCAAAGACATACATGGATAAGGGAGAGCTCGTACCTGATGAATTAGTAGTTGATCTTATCATGGACAGATTCAAGGAAGCAGATTGTGCTAACGGATATGTTCTCGATGGATTCCCAAGAACAATTCCTCAGGCAGAGGCACTTGATAAGGCTCTTAGTGCTAATGGAGAGTCAGTTGATTATGCAATCAATGTCGAAGTTCCTGATGAAAATATAATAAACAGAATGTCTGGAAGAAGAGCATGTGTAGGTTGTGGAGCAACATACCATATCCAGTTCAATCCAACAAAGGTTGAAGGAATCTGTGACGCATGTGGCGAGAAGCTTATCTTAAGAGATGACGATAAGCCAGAGACAGTAAAGAACAGACTTTCAGTATATCATGAGCAGACACAGCCATTGATCGAATACTATTCAGGAAAGGGTGTACTTAAGGAAGTTGATGGTACACAGCCTATGGATGATGTATTTGCTGCAATAGTTAAGATCTTAGGTTAATCATCTATGAGTGATATAAAAGGATATTTTGCAAGTTCTAAAGCAGGCCATGACAAAGGTACTGTGTATATGATTCTCGAATCTGATGATGTATATGTTTATCTGTCGGACGGTAAGTTAAGACCGACAGATAAACTTAAAAAGAAAAAGCTGAAACATGTTCAGCTCATAAAACAAAAAGATAGTGATCTTGCAGAAAAGATAGAGAAAAACCTGTTTATAAGTAATGAGGAAATAAAATATGCGATTAAGCAGATTAAAACCAGTGCCAAATAATAGGAGGTAAACTTATATGTCAAAGGCAGATGTAATTGAAATCGAAGGAAAGGTAGTTGAGAAATTACCTAATGCATTTTTTAAAGTAGAACTTGAGAATGGACATCAGATACTTGCTACAATCAGTGGTAAGTTAAGAATGAATTTCATCAGAATTCTTCCTGGTGATAAGGTAACAATCGAGTTATCACCATACGATTTAACAAAGGGAAGAATCATTTGGAGAGATAAATAAAAACAATAGGAATATATGTACAAAATATTCTTTATAAATTTTGTAAAATTTTCCTTGCGTTGATAGAAAAGGTTGTGCTATAATAGCAACCGAACTTGTCTGAAAGGAGGCTTTTGCAGTGAAGGTTAGATCATCAGTTAAACCAATTTGTGAAAAATGCAAAGTCATTAAAAGAAAGGGCAGCATCAGAATTATCTGTGAAAACCCTAAGCACAAGCAGAGACAGGGTTAATTTCCCTGAAGCAGAGAAGTAGAAGTACTTCTCATATTTCTGCGTTATGATATCAATCTCACTAGTTGATATTATAACTAATTCTGTCTGTATTATGATGGACAGAGAACAGTTTTGCGGCTGCAGCGATGACACATCCGGATAAGTTGACGGTGTTCATTGCTATCAAATATAGTAGACTGAAGGTGACGCACACATTTCAGGCGTTCGAAGCGGGGGATAGAGCCTAGAACGAGCTGCGTAGGAATCGGACTACATTTTTCTATCTATATTAATATTAATTTAATTGATCAAACGGAGGTTAAAGAACACATGGCTCGTATTTCAGGTGTAGACTTACCAAGAGAAAAGCGTATTGAAATAGGACTTACTTATGTTTACGGTATTGGCCGAGTAAGAGCATCTAAGATTCTTGAAGAGGCTGGCGTTAATCCAGATACACGTGTTAAGGATCTTACAGATGAAGAAGTAGCAAAGATTGCTAAGGTTATCGATGCTGATCCAGAACATTTAGTAGAAGGTGACTTAAGAAGAGAAGTTGCCATGAACATTAAAAGGTTAAAGGAAATCGGATGCTACAGAGGAATCCGTCATAGAAAGGGACTTCCATGCAGAGGTCAGAAGACTAAGACTAACGCAAGAACATGTAAGGGTCCTAAGAAGACTGTAGCTAATAAGAAGAAATAATTGAATTGTTAAACTCACAGGAGGTTAGTTATCATGGCTCAGAAAGTTACAAAAAAAGTGACAAAGAAGCGTGTTAAGAAGAATGTTGAAAGAGGACAGGCACATATTCAGTCATCTTTCAATAATACAATAGTTACTTTAACAGATGCAGAAGGAAATGCTTTATCATGGGCATCTGCAGGTGGACTCGGATTCAGAGGATCTAAGAAGTCTACTCCTTATGCAGCACAGATGGCAGCAGAGACAGCAACAAAGGCTGCATTAATTCACGGATTAAAGTCTGTAGACGTTATGGTTAAGGGACCAGGTTCAGGTAGAGAAGCAGCTATCAGAGCACTTTCAGCAGCTGGTCTTGAAGTTACAAGTATCAAGGATGTTACTCCAGTTCCACATAATGGATGCCGTCCACCAAAGCGTAGAAGAGTTTAATTTAGGGAGGTAAGATTACAATGGCAGTTAATAGAACACCTGTCCTCAAGAGATGTAGATCTCTTGAAATGGATCCTGTATATTTAGGAATAGATAAGAAATCTAGAAGAAAGGCAAAGAACGCTGGTAGAAAGGTTAGCGAGTATGGTTTGCAGCTTCGTGAGAAGCAGAAGGCTAAATTTATCTACGGTGTATTAGAGAAGCCTTTCAGAAATTACTATAAGAAGGCTGAGAGACAGAAGGGTATGACTGGTGAGAACCTTATGATCATGCTTGAGCTCAGACTTGACAACGTTCTTTTTAGATTAGGATTCGCTAGAACAAGAAAAGAAGCAAGACAGATCGTTGATCACAAGCATGTATTAGTTAATGGTAAGTGCGTAAACATCCCTTCATACCTTGTAAAGGCTGGAGATGTTATCGAAATCAGAGAGAAGTCTAAGTCATCAGCAAGATACAAGGAAATCCTTGAGGCTACTAATGGAAGACTAGTTCCAGAGTGGTTAGAGGCAGATGCAGACGCTCTTAAGGGATCAGTTAAGTCAATCCCTACAAGAGAAGTTATTGACGTTCCTGTAAACGAGATGCTTATCGTCGAGTTATATTCTAAGTAATCCGTATCGGAAATATAGAATAAAACTTATAAAACCCATAAAAAGGAGGGACTATACATGGTTGATGCAGATTTTAATTTCAAGATGCCAAAGATTGAGATGACAGAAAAATCAGAAGAAGGCAAGTATGGTAAATTTGTTGTTGAGCCACTTGAAAGAGGTTATGGTTTAACATTAGGTAATTCTTTAAGAAGAATTATGCTCTCTTCATTAGTTGGTACAGCTGTAAGCAGTGTCAAGATTGAAGGTGTACTTCATGAATTCAGCTCAATTCCAGGTGTTAAGGAAGATGTTACTGAGATCGTCATGAACATCAAGCAGTTATCAATCAAGAACAACGGAAATTCTGTTGAGCCTAAGGAAGCCCATATCGACTTCGTAGGCGAAGGTGTAGTTAAAGCATCAGATATTCAGGTTGATCCTGATATTGAAATAATTAATCCGGATCTTGTTATTGCACATCTTAATGGTGCAGACAGCAAGCTTTCAATAGAACTTACAATCACTAATGGACGTGGTTATGTAAGCTCAGAGAAGAATAAGAGAGATGATCAGCCAGCAGGCGTTATTGCTGTTGATTCAATCTACACACCAGTAGAGAGAGTTAATATGGCAGTTCAGAATACTCGTGTAGGTCAGGATACAGATTTTGATAAACTTACACTTGATATTTTCACGAATGGTACAATAGAACCAGATGAGGCTTTAAGTCTCGCAGCTAAGGTTTTAAGTGAACATTTAAAGGGATTCATCAATCTTTCAGAGAACGCTCAGAAAGTGGAAATCATGGTTGAGCAGGAAGAGGATGAGACAACTAAGGTCCTTTCAATGAGCATTGAAGATCTCGAATTATCTGTTCGTTCATCTAATTGTCTTAGAAGAGCTGGTATCAACACGGTTGAAGAGCTTTGCAATAAGACATCAGATGATATGATGAAGGTAAGAAACTTAGGTAAGAAGTCTTTAGATGAAGTTCTCCTTAAACTTAAGGAAATGGGCTTACATCTTAGACCTAACGAAGATTAATTTGTAGATACGGCGGCTATACAGTAAGTCCATAAGCGCATGTATAACTGTTACAAATGGAGGTAAATCATGGCAAAATATAGAAAGCTCGGCAGAACATCTAGCCAGAGAAAGGCTTTATTAAGAGGTCAGGTAACAGCATTAATCGAGAATGGTAAGATTGTTACTACAGAGGCAAGAGCCAAGGAAGTTAAGAAGATAGCTGAGAAGCTCATTACACTTGCAGTTAAAGAGAAAGATAACTACGAGACAGTTAAGGTTTCAGCAAAGGTTCCTAAGAAGGATGCTGAAGGCAAGAGAGTTAAGGAAGTTGTTGATGGCAAGAAGGTTACTGTATACGAGACAGTAGATAAGGAAATCAAGAAGGATCTTCCTTCAAGACTTCACGCTAGAAAGCAGATGGATAAGGTTCTTTACACAGTTACAGAAGTTCCTACAGCAGCTGCTGGAAAGAAGAAGAATACTAAGACTGTTGATCTTACAAACAAGTTATTTGATGAGATCGCACCTAAGTATGCTGATCGTCAGGGCGGTTACACAAGAATCGTTAAGATCGGTTTAAGAAAAGGTGATGCAGCAATGGAAGTTCTTCTTGAATTAGTTTAATTTTAATTGCAATCTAAGCGGGTAAGGAAACTTATCCGCTTTTTTTGAAATCTGCGGTTAGACTTAAAAGGGCAGGAGGTTATATGGGAATAGTCAAGGCAGAAAACCTCACATTCGAATATGTAAGACGTGATGAAGACGGTAATGTTGAGGGAATAACTAAAGCTGTTGATGATGTCAGTATAGACATTAAACAGGGCGATTTTGTTGCTGTGTTAGGTCATAATGGCTCGGGTAAATCAACATTTGCAAAGCATCTGAATGCACTCGTTATGCCGACAGAGGGAACTGTGTGGGTTGATGGTATGGACACCAGGGAAGAGGAGAATACTTTAAAGGTCAGACAGACTGCCGGAATGGTATTCCAGAACCCTGATAACCAGATAGTTGGAACTCTTGTTGATGAAGAGGTTGGATTCGGACCAGAGAATATTGGTGTTCCAACAGATGAAATATGGGAACGAGTTGAAAAAAGCCTGAAAGCAGTAGGAATGTATGCTTTCAGAAACCAGTCGCCAAACAGGCTATCTGGAGGTCAGAAGCAGAGGGTAGCGATTGCGGGAATTGTAGCAATGAAGCCTAAATGTATTGTGCTGGATGAACCAACTGCAATGCTTGATCCATTAGGACGAAAAGATGTACTTAATGTACTTCATGAATTAAACAGGCAGGAAAATGTAACAGTTATACTTATCACTCATTATATGGAGGAAGTAATTGATATAGACAAGCTTTATGTAATGGATGAAGGAAAGCTGGTAATGTCAGGAACTCCAAGAGAGATATTCTCACAGGTGGATAAGTTAAAAGAGTTAAGACTTGATGTGCCACAAGTTACAGAATTAGCCTATGAACTTCAAAAGGAAGGCGTTCCGTTCAGAAACGGAATATTAACTTCAGAAGAATTCACAGAGGAACTCATTAGAGTTAGAAATGAGGGTTTCAATGTCAATAAAAGTAGATAATATCAGCTACATTTATGAAAAAGGTACTGGATTTGAGAGACAGGCTTTAAAGAATGTAAGCTGTACAATAGAAGATGGTGAGTTTATCGGACTTATTGGACATACAGGTTCGGGTAAATCCACATTTATACAGCATCTTAATGGTCTTGTTAAACCGACAGAAGGTCATATATATTACAACGGTAAAGATATATATGATCAGGATTTTAGCATGAAGGACTTAAGAAGCAAGGTGGGACTGGTTTTCCAGTATCCTGAACACCAGCTTTTTGAGACTGAGATATTCAAAGATGTGTGTTTTGGCCCTAAGAATCTCGGACTTTCAAAAGACGAGATAGAAAAGAGGGCAAAGGAGTCATTAAGACTTGTAGGAATTGATGAAAAAATGTATTTTCAGTCACCATTTGATTTGTCAGGAGGTCAGAAGAGAAGGGTTGCAATTGCAGGTGTACTTGCGATGAGACCGGATGTGCTTATTCTGGATGAGCCTACTGCCGGACTTGACCCTAAGGGAAGAGATGATATCCTTAATTGTCTCAAGTACTTAAGGGAAGAGACAGGAATGACTATTATTCTTGTATCACACAGCATGGACGATGTTGCTAACTATGTGAGCAGAATTATGGTAATGAATGACGGTGTGCTGACATATGATGACACTCCAAGAAATGTGTTTAAGCACTACAAGGAGCTGGAGGCAATAGGTCTTGCAGCACCACAGGTAACTTATTTGATGAATGATTTAAAGCAGGCGGGCTTTGATGTGAATACAGATGCTATCACAATAGATGAAGCGAAGGAAAGCATTCTGTCAGCCTTGAGATAGGAAGTAATATGATTCGAGATATAACAATAGGACAGTATTATCAGGCTGATTCGGTAATACACAGACTGGACCCGAGAGTTAAACTTATGGGTACCTTAATATTCGTAATATCCCTGTTTCTGGGAAGTAATATTTGGCTGTATCTGGTTGTTGCAGCATTTCTGGCAATAGTAATTGCGCTGTCTAAGATACCGCTTAAATTCATTGTAAAAGGTCTTAAGGCAATTGTAATATTAATTGTAATCAGTGCCGCATTTAATCTGTTTCTGACGCCTGGAACGCCTCTTATTAAGATATGGAAGATTACGATAACACATGAGGGTCTCAATACGGCTGTATTCATGGTTATAAGGCTTATATTCCTTATTATGGGTTCTTCCCTTATGACACTTACAACAACGCCTAATAACCTTACTGACGGGCTTGAGAAGGGACTTGGATTCCTCAAGTACATCAAAGTTCCTGTTCACGAGATTGCAATGATGATGTCAATTGCATTAAGATTTATTCCGATTCTTATTGATGAAACAGATAAGATAATGAAAGCCCAGATGGCACGAGGCGCTGACTTTGAGTCAGGTAATATTGTTAAGAAGGCAAAGGCTATGATACCTATTCTTGTACCTTTGTTCATATCAGCGTTCAGAAGAGCCAACGAGCTTGCAATGGCTATGGAGGCGAGATGTTATCACGGTTCAGAAGGAAGAACCAAGATGAAACCGCTGAAATATTCCAGAAGAGATATCAATGCATATCTTATTATTGCATTGTATCTTGCATGCATTATTGTGGTTAAGATTACGCTCAAATTAATATAATCAGTGAACGTAGACAGAACATTTATAATAGACTGATTCTGGCTTTTTAAGGAGGAGTGCCATGCGAAGAATAAAGCTTATCGTAGCTTATGATGGAACTGAATATTCCGGCTGGCAGATTCAGCCGGAAGCACCAACTATAGAAATGTATCTTGATAAGGCAATTCACGAGCTTACCGGTGAAAATGTGCATGTGACCGGAGCGAGCCGTACTGACTCAGGTGTGCATGCATATGGAAATGTGGCTGTATTTGATACGGAATCGACAATACCGGGAGACAGATTCACATTTGCACTAAACAGATACCTGCCGGATTCGATAGTTATTCAGGATTCATGGGAAGTGGCTGGGGACTTCCACCCAAGACACTGTAATACAAGAAAGACTTATGAATACAGGATACTCAATACTGCTGTACCGCTGCCTCAGAAGCGCAATTTCACATGGCATGTTGCAGGCAGCATTGATATTGATAAGATGAGAGAGGCTGCCGTATATATTGTTGGCGAGCATGATTTTAAAAGCTTCTGCTGTGTGAGGACTCAGGCAGAATCGACTGTCAGGACTATATATTCACTTGAGATTCTTCAGGAAGGCAGTGAAATAATTATCCGTATTAAAGGCAATGGATTCTTATACAATATGGTAAGAATTATTACCGGAACGCTTATTCAGGTAGGCAAAGGCAGATTCCAGCCTGAATATGTGAAGCAGATGTTAAAGGCAAAGGACAGAACTGTTGCAGGACAGACTGCTCCTCCACAGGGACTTACACTTGTCGGCATAGAATATGTGGATAATGATGACGCAAGGGTTGTCTGATGTGGATAACTTTTTTAGATAAAACATTTGCAAAAGTATATTGACACACGTGGTTATGTGTTATATAATTCTGAAATGTGGCGTGACAAGTGCACCCATAATTAAGGTTTTAAGTGTTTCACCAATGCCCCGGAGAGACATTTATATACATTAATAATTAAGCATTATAGCAATATTTCAGGAGGAAAACTAATGAAAACTTATATGGCTAGTGCATCTACAATCGAAAGAAAATGGTATGTAGTAGATGCTGCAGATTATACATTAGGTCGTTTAGCATCACAGGTTGCTGCTGTGTTAAGAGGAAAGAATAAGCCAACTTACACACCATTCCTTGACTGTGGTGACAATGTTATCGTAATTAACGCTGATAAGGTTAAGGTTACAGGAAAGAAGCTTGACCAAAAGGTTTACTACAGCCACTCAGATTATGTTGGTGGTTTAAAGGAAACAACACTTAAGGAAATGATGGAAAAGAAGCCTGAGAAGGTTATCGAGCTTGCTGTTAAGGGAATGCTTCCAAAGGGACCTTTAGGACGTCAGATGTTCACAAAGCTTCATGTTTATGCTGGTCCAGATCATGAGCAGGCAGCTCAGAAGCCAGAAGTATTAAAGTTTTAATATAAGGACACATATAAGGAGGAATTAACAGTGGCTAAGAAAGCAAACGGAAAGTTCTACGGAACAGGTAGAAGAAAAAGCAGTATTGCTAGAGTATATTTAGTACCAGGTACAGGTAATATCACAATAAATAAGAGATCACTTGATGAGTATTTCGGTCTTGAGACACTTAAGGTTGTTGTAAAGCAGCCATTAGTTCTCACAGAGACATCTGACAAGTTTGATGTAATCGTTAACGTACACGGTGGCGGATACACAGGTCAGGCTGGTGCTATCAGACATGGTATCTCAAGAGCACTTCTTCAGGTTGATTCAGACGAGTACCGTCCATCACTTAAGAAGGCTGGTTTCTTAACAAGAGATCCAAGAATGAAGGAAAGAAAGAAGTATGGCTTAAAGGCAGCTCGTCGTGCTCCACAGTTCTCAAAGAGATAGGATTTCGAGAACGAAGATATCAAGAAAAGCCCATTTTTCAAGGGTTACAGAAGTTGTGGAATGTCGTCAGATGTGTTGGAATTTACATCGAATGCAACACATATGCAGCAGGTATGCAACAAAGATATTGATATGTACAGGACATTTTTCAGTAGAGATACTGGGGAATGTCCTTTCTTAATTTAAATCTTATTAATCGCATCTACAAGCTCCTTTATATCAAAGTGGGTATACACTTTCTCGGTGAGTGTCATTGCACCTGAGTGCCCCACAATCTTTTTGATAATCGTCTGGTTAATACCGGCTTCTGCTAACATTGAGATGCATGTATGTCTGCAGCAGTGAGGTGTACGATTAATACCTAGCTGTTCCATCAATGGCTTGAAATAGCTATCATAGTAGTTTCGGTATTCAAAATGCTTTCCATCTTCTGTATGAAGTAAATATTCACATTCAGGGCAGGATTCATACCAAGCCTTGTAATATGGCAGAACCTTGTCTGCTATTGGAACTTTTCTGATACCATTCTCTGTTTTACTACAGATAACATCAAAATACTGTTCATCCAGATGAACATTCTCTTTCTTCAAATCAAGCATTTCAGAGATACGGACTCCGCTATATAGGAGCATCAATACTATCTGATAATATTTATCATCCTTTTGTTCCCAGATAATATCAATTTCATTTTTCTCAAACTTGTTTCTATCGTATTTGTTAGGGTTACGATCCTTGTATTGAACAATATCAACGAAGCTTGAATAATCTTTGTTGCAAATATCATTTTTCAAAGCATAATCAAATAGCTGGTTAAACAGGACTTTAATTTTCTTGAGGGTAGGGAAATTCTTGCCGCAAGTATCAATAACAGTCTGTAAATCAACTAATTTAATATCCTTGAAAACTTTGTTGTAAAGAGATTCACAGGATTTATAGGATGCTGTGTATCCTTTTACATTAGATTCAGATATAGTAGGAAACTTACGCTTTGACCATTCTTCATAGACATCTGAAAATGTCATCTTAGCAGCCTTGGTATCAAATGGATTATTATTGTAATCAGCAAGCATTTGTAAGGCTTCAGCTCTGGTAGTTGCATATCCAATTGTAATCATATCCTGAACCTGTTTGTCTTTTGCCTCATCGTAGTGCCAGCCTACAGTCTTTCTCACTTGATAAGGTCGTCTTCTTTTGCCGGAAAGTTTTACAACGCTTCCGTATCCGTTGGGTAACTTCATAAGCACCATCCTTTCGCTATTTACTAGAAAGCTGATAGCAAACGGATAAAATGATTGTTATTCGTGGGTTACCTTTGTCACACTTGGGCGAATAGTCTTCCATATTTCGTAATTATCCTGTGTCTGGCTGCCATTATCAAGTAATTCTTTCATAGCCTGCCAGTCTTTAAGAAACTGAACAAGATTCTTATTGGAAAAGAATATGCCGGGCTCTCCGTCTAAATTCTTGATAGAAATGTCAAATGCTTCATCAATAGCAAATAGTAATGGTAGTACATCACCATCTGCTTCGATATCAAATTCCATCAATGAATTAACATTGACACCAAGTGCATCTGCAATCTTTCTAAGCTGTTCAGGCTTAGGAAGATTCTTTCCAAGCTCATACTTACGGATTGCAACTTCATGTATTCCGCAAGCTTCGCCAAGTTCTTTCTGGGTTAAACCACGAAAGGTTCGTATTAATTTAATCTTTTTACCTGTATTCATTGCTTCAACCTCCTGTGATTGTAAATGTAACACACCAATATTTAATAGTCAACATTAAATTTTAAACTATTGACAGAGCAAACAAAGGTCTGTATAATGCAAAACATAACAGAGCAAGAAGTGCTCTATATAAAAGAGGAGGTGGTAGAGATGCCAGAAGTTATCTATCAGGGTGATTTACCAGCTTTTACAGGGAGAAATGTACCAATAAAAGAAATTGCAAGTGCAATAGGGAAGGACGCACAGTATGTAAGGCTGGGAATACAACAAGGATTACTCAAATTTGGAACGGCAATAAAGGTAGGGAACTCAAATGAGTTCAGCTATTATTGTCCTGATAAAAAAGTTTGGGAAGAAACAGGATATTTTAACAAAGAAGCAGTATAGCAAGGAGGATGAATATGATTGAAAAACAGAATGTTGAACTGAAACTTATCCATATGGAGGATGTGGTTTCAAAAGAGGTGGAATGGCTATGGTATCCATATATACCATACGGAAAGATAACAATAATAGAAGGAGATTCGGGAGAAGGAAAGACAACTCTGGTTCTTAAATTAGCGGCAGCTCTTAGCAGGGGCTTACCGCTCCCCTGTGATGATGATAAAGAATATGAACCTATTCATATCATTTATCAGACCGCAGAAGATGGAATTGAAGATACGATTAAGCCCAGATTAGAAAAGGCAGGAGCAGATTGTTCCATGATTCGGGTTATTGATGAGACAGATAAGGAATTATCAATGACAGATGACAGGCTGGAGCAGGCAATAATCGAGACTAAGGCGAGGTTAATCATTCTTGATCCGATTCAGGCGTATATCGGTGCTACAGTTGATATGCACAGGGCAAATGAAATAAGACCGGTGCTAAAACATCTTGGAATAATAGCAGAAAAACATAATTGTGCGATTATTCTTATCGGTCATATGAATAAGGCATCCGGCAGCAAATCAACATACAGAGGACTTGGCTCTATTGATATACAGGCAACTGCCAGAAGTGTTTTGCTGGTGGCAAGACTCCGTGATAAACCGAATATCAGGATAATGGCACATGATAAATCTTCATTAGCTCCAGCAGGGGATGCAATAGGATTTGAAATGACAGAGGATAGTGGAATGGTATGTATAGGACCATACGATATCACTATAGATGAGTTGTTATCCGGTAATGAAGGAAGAGGAAAAAAGAAGCTCGATATTGCGGAGAATTTTATCAAAGAATACTTTGGTACCAATAAGGTGATTCCATCTAATGAAATAATGATGGAAGCTGCAAAAAGGAGCATTAAGAGAAACACACTTCTATCGGCAAAGAAAAAGCTGGGAATAACATCAGATAAAGAAAAGGCAGAAGACGGAACTATTTACTGGACTTGGGTAATGCCGGAGTAAAGAGTTTAACAATCTGGATGTTTGGAAAAGCAGATTCTAAATTCTAGGAAAGAGTTTAGAGTCTGCAACTATAAAAAGTACAGATTATTAAACTCTTGGTAATAGTAAGAATAATATATAAAACCCTCGGATAGCCTACTGCAGTTATGGCTTGCCAAAACTGCTAGGGGGTTATCATCTGTGGCAGAGCCAAGATGATAACCGCACTGCTCCGATAGATTTAACAGATAAAAGGTAGTAAAGATAAGGAGATGTGAATGGGAAATATTTCATATACAGCTCATGTGAGCAATAAGAAAAGTGCCATTACATCGAAATCTAAGCTTGTAGCTGTTGCAAAGCATAATCTGAGAAAATATAAATCATCAGATTATAGCAAAGACAACATTTGCATCATATATGGTACATCAAATCTGATTGATGATGTGAAAACAGTATATCATAAAGAATTCGATGAGGCATTAGAAGAATATAATAAAAAGCAGACAAGACCAGACCGGAAAATTGAAGATTATTTTGAACATGTGGCAGGTAAGGAACAGGATATGGCAGTTGAAATAATCATTCAGATAGGTGACAGGGAGTTCTGGAGACAATTTGATGATATGAAGTCATATATGAAATTATCATATCAGATAATACTGGACGAGCTTAGGAAGAGACTACCACAGTTTGTAGTTGCAAATGCTGTGGTTCATCTTGATGAGGATAGTCCGCATATGCACATTGTTGGAGTGCCGGTGGCAGATGGATATAAAAAAGGTCTTAGCAAGCAGGTGTCAAAACGGAAGGTATTCACTAAAGATGTGTTATCACGAGTGCTACAGGATGAGCTTCGTGAGGTGGCAAATAAAGAAGTTGATGACTGGTTTGGAGAACAGATAAAAGAAAAGTCAAAAGGTCGAAATCACGATTTATCCGTTGCGGAGTATAAGGTGGCTCAGGAGACAAAGCATTTGACGCAATTACAAAAGCAGGTGGAAGAGTCGGATATAGCAGTTAGGGCAAACAAAGCTGTTGAAAAAGAATATACGGATAAAAAAGAAAAATTGGAGTTTGACATTTCATATTTGGAAAGTATGCGGCGGATTACTAAGTCGCTATCAGAAATGGATAGTAGAGAATCAAAACAGATATCAATGGAACTTGACGAAAAGAGGACAAAACTTCAATCGGTAAATGAAGAGCTGGCAAATGCTATTGAAAAAGCAGAAGATGCTGCGAAATTGCTTGATAGAATCAAGAAATTTGTATCGTCATTCAGATTATTTGCACCTACGATAGAAGAATATGCTAATCAGGTCGAAGCAGATAAGGCAATAGAGGCAGGAAATTCATTTCGCAGAATATTAAATGAGCTGGGCAAGCTGCTTGAGGCATTCAAAGAACTGATAAAAGAAGGCTTGTGCTGGTTTCCAAGGCTGATGAGATGGAAAACTTCTAAGGGGGAAGTGGCACCGGTGTTTCAAGAGAAAAGTGATGGCTATTCATATTTGGTGTATGGATATATGAATGTGGAGACTAAGGAATATTACTCTAAAGAGAGTGTTCAGTGGGAGATTACGGCAAGTAATCGTACTGGTACAGTTGAACAGATGGATGCTAATGTTGAGGCAATGGCGAGAGATTTGCAGGAAATATTGAGGATTGGGGAGGAACAGAAGAGATTGTGGGAGGTGTATGAGGGAAGGTAAAAATATTTAAGATGTTTAAAATTGCAAGAACTTTAAATAAAACAGACATTTTTAAATAACATATTTCGGACATAAAAATTGATAGTAAAAAGAAAAAAATTACTGTATAATTATTATGGTTGAGTCTACAAGGAGGAAATCAAAATGAATCCAATGATTAAATATAGAGGTGGTAAATCGAAAGAAATATCACATTTTATTAGTAATATGCCAGAACATTATAATAGATATATTGAACCTTTTTTTGGAGGTGGTGCTTTATATTTTTATTTAGAACCACAGAATGCAATAATTAATGATGTTAATACAAAATTATATTCCTTTTATAAACAAATGAAGGAAGAATATCCTACTGCAAGAAGGCAATTAGATGAGCTTCAAATAATATATGAACGAAATCAAAAAGAGTATGATGAACTAAAAAAGCAACACCCAGAAGATAGAGTGGAAAACAAAAATGAAGAATTATATTATAAGATGAGAGATATGTTTAATCATAAAATTAAATGTGAATATCTGGATGCCGTGGTATATTTCTTTATTAATAAGACTTCATATTCAGGTATGATAAGATATAATGCCAAAGGTGAGTATAATGTTCCGTTTGGAAGATATAAAAATTTAAATACAAAATTAATTACGGATAAGCATTATGAATTGTTAAAAAGGACAGAGATTTATAATTATGACTATTCAGAGATATTCAATATGGCAGGAAACAATGATTTTATATTCTTAGATCCGCCATATGATTGTGTGTTTAGTGATTATGGTAATGAAGCATATAGAGATGGATTTGGGGAAGATGAGCACAGAAGATTGGCAAATGACTTTGCAAATCTATCGTGTAAATCAATGCTGGTAATTGGAAAAACAGCATTAACAGAGGAATTATATGGGAAATTCATTGTTGAAGAATATGATAAATCATATGCTGTAAATATAAGAAATAGGTTTAAAGCGGATGCAAAACATATAATTGTTACGAACTATTAGAGGGGGGAGAAAAAGTGGCATATTTAAAAAGTAAAACATTATTTTTTACAACATCTCCAAGAACGCCTTTAAAAATGATTCCAGAAATACAGGTGCTATATAATAATTTTGAAGGTAAAAAATGGAATACAAAAACACAAGTTGAGTTTATCAAAAAGCTTGCTGAGGGGAATGACTTTGATGGTAAAGGCTCAGAAAAAGATATGGCTTTTAGTGCGAGAGATAGAGTTAATAGAGCACCAAAAGCTTTAGGATTTGTAGATTTAAAGCCACATATCAATCTTACAGAAGCGGGTGAAAATTTCATAAGTGGAAAACGTACAGAAGAAGTATTACTTAGGCAGTTGCTAAAATTTCAATTACCATCACCTTATCATAGGGAACCAGAGGAATTTAAGGGAATATTTTGTGTAAAACCATATCTTGAGATTTTTAGGTTAATATATGAATTGGGTACGATAAGTTTTGATGAATTAATGATATTTGGAATGCAATTAACCCACTATAATAAATTTGACTGTATTGTAGCTGAGATAAAAAATTTTAGACGTATGAAACTATATGCTAAGTTAAGTTATAAAACATTTAGAGGAAATTACCTAAAAGAACAAGTAGAAAAAATCTATGCAGATGATATTAATGATGGGAATACTAAGACCAGAGAATCAAGAGATAAATCAATAGATAAGTTTGTAACAACAAAATCACGAAACCTTAGAGATTATGCAGATGCTTGTTTTAGGTATTTAAGAGCAACAGGTATGGTTGAAATATCTCAGAGGGGACATTCAATATCAATTATGCCGGAAAAACGTAAAGAAGTTGAGTTTTTCTTATCGATGGTTGATAGAAAACCAGTATATATAGATGATGAGAACAATTATAAAAAGTATTTATTTGACGGTTCAGTTCCAGAATTATATAGTGATAATAGATTTAGATTAATAAAGCAGGTAAAAGAAGTAACAGGAAAGAGTGAGGAGTTAGAAGAACATACAACTAATGAATTAAAAGATATTCTTGAAAATGCTATAGCAAACAAGAAGAAACAGATTATAAGTAAACAGATAACAGAACTTAAGGAATATAAAAATTATGCGGATGTAATGGATACATTTGATGACATAAAAAATAATGTGTTATATGATGCTCCATTAATGCTCGAATGGAATACTTGGAGAGCAATGACAATGTTAGATGGAGGAGATATTAAAGCTAATTTAAAGCTTGATGATAAAGGGCAACCAATGTCTACGGCTGCTGGAAATATGTCTGATATTGTATGTGATTATGGCGATTTTGGACTTGCTGTAGAGGTGACAATGCAGTCGGGACAAAAACAGTATGAAACAGAAGGTGAGCCTGTATCTAGACATCTAGCAAAGTTAAAGAAGGAGACAGGAAAGGATGCTTATTGTTTGTTTATAGCTCCTAAAATTAATGAGTCTTGTATTGCGTATTTTTATGCATTACATACTATGAATATTGCTTTTTATGGAGGAAAGTCTGTTATTGTACCTTTGGAATTGGATGTATTTATTAATATGGTAGAACAGTCATATAATGCAGGTTATGTGCCTAATCCACAACAGGTAAAAAGTATATTTGAATATTCTCTAGAGCAGGCTAAAAATTCTGTTGATGAAAAGGAATGGTATGCGAAAGTAAAAGAGAAAGCATTAAACTGGTTATAATAAAGGAGAGAAAATGACAGTACAACAAGCAATAATAACTTTAATAGCTGCAATTATTTCAGGAATATTGGCAACTATAATTACTATTAGTATAAATGCTTATTTAGCGAATATAAAGAGAAAACAAGACTTGGTGGATGATATCTTTGGATTTAAATATCAGTTAACAGATGGTGAAGTAGCAAATCGAGATATATATGCTAAAGGATTTTCAAGAGCAATGAATAGGGTGCCTATTGTTTTTTGCAAAGATAAGAATGTGCTAGATAAATATGAGATATTTTTTAATACATTATTAATTTCAGATCAAAAAGAAAGAAGAATTAAGTCGGATGAGGCATTGATTAATTTCCTTAAAGAGTTATGCAAAGCAGCACATATTAAGAGTGATAATTGGAATGATAGTGTATTTAAAAGGACATTTAATATAGGTAATTAACAATGAAGATATATAGAAAGTTATTGGAGAGAAGGTAGTAAATGAAATTTACAATTGGGACAGCTTCAAGTAGTATGAATTTTGAAGAGGATTTAAAGTTAATAAAGAGCTCTTTGTTATATGCAGATACAATAGAGTTAATTGGAATGGCGGAATATGCTATATATAAATATTTGCCAAAATGTTTTGATAAATCATCTGATATTGAAGGTATGCTAAAGAGTTTTATTCCATTTCTAGAATCATTTGATAATGAGAAAACACGAACTTTAGTTAATGATTTAAATAATGTAAATAAGTCATTAATGCCATATATGCCTTTATTAAAAAAGAAGAAAAACAGAAATAAACAGGAAATATTAGCACAAATTCAGTTCCAAAAAGTGGAAAAGCAACTTTCTGAAATGTTAATGGATGCTAGAAAACAATTGATGGGAAGTAATGGTGTAAAAGAATTACAGAGCATGATTGATAAAGATTTAGTATCAGTATATGATTATTCTTATAATGGATTTAGCATAGATGAATTAACAGGTGGATACTTTGCAAATTTATTAGGAACAATAAAGCATGGTGGATCGTTTCCTTTGTTTGACAGTATAAGTTCAGGTGTTGTTAGTTCTGTAATAGATACTAATATTATTGATTTTAGCAAAACGGATAAAGAAGTTATAAGACATGCAGGTATTGTAAATAATATTTTATCAACGTTACCTACCTTGGAAAATGCTTCTGTAGATGAAATTTTAGATTTCAAAAAATCCTTAAAAGTCCCTCTGGATAATTTCAGAACAGCTATATATGACTTTGCTGAGCAAATAACTGTCATGCCTTGGGATGCGGATTTTCAATATGAATGTATAAAACTGTATGATACGGAAGTTATGCCTAAGGTGAATGAAATAAATGCTCTTTCAAGTGAAACAAGTGTATTAAAGAATTTTGGTTCAAAAGTTTTAAGAGATGAAGTTGAAAGAAGAAAAATGGGATATGTAGGGGCAGGATTGATTGCAACAATTACAACTGGAAGTAATATAACAGATGCATTAGGAATATTAGAAAACTTTATACGTATGGGAGCAAAAGTGGGTTTGACAGCAGCAGGTGTTACAGCATTTTTGAAAACAGCAGATGTTATGAATCAAGCATATGATGAGGTGAAAAATAAAAAAAATGAAATGCAAGGAAATGTAATGTATTACTATTATAAAGCGTTAAAGAAATTTTAGTTGGGGGTTAAATTATATTAATCAAGAACACGTTATGGACACCAATCCTCATCCATAGCATCAGCCCAAGCTTGCAACTTGCAATCAAGAGCAAGTGCAGCATACATAAGTGGATTATCAATTGCAAGGTTATCAATAAGCCTTTGTGAGTTAGGTGTAGTATGGAGATTCTTTTCAGCTTCAGCACAGGATAAGAATAGAAGTGTATTATCAGCAAAAGCAATATCAATTCCGTTCTTGTATTGGTTATAGTAGGCAAAATGTATTTTCATAGTATTAGTCCTTTCTTTGTTAAAGTAATGAGTAGTTCTGGGAATGTGTGGGCAGCCAACCGCATACAACACATATGCAACACTGTCATACACAAATCCCTTATTTATGGGCTTTTCAGGATATCAAAACGTTAACCAAGAGATAGGATTTACGATTCAAAGTGTTTTATGGCATTTCAGAAAAGTATATTACACCTCGGAATTTCGGTTCCGAGGTGTTTTTTAAATAAAATGTCATAAAAATATATTAAAATAGTTGAGTATTAGTGCAATTGAGAAACTATTTTTATATTCTTTAATTTACCACCATTTCTCACGGTAAGAATATTCTCCGCGGTAATTAGAAGCATTATAATCAGGATACTTGAAAGGTGCATATACATCATTCTTAGGTGCGTCATCCTGCGTATAGATGTACATAGAATCATAATCCCATGTGACAATCTCATCACGGGCATCTCCGTAGAGATTTACGGCTTCAGCACACATAACAGGGTGACCATCATCAGGGAACTTAACAACATGAATACCGTTGCCATCAATCATGCCGCCGCGTTCTGGGTCAGCATTAAGAAGGATGAAGTCCTGACCGTCACCCGTCCAGTTTACAGGAGTTAAGAGATTGCCATTAAGTTCGTTCTCCATTTCCCATAACTGGTTACCCTCGCTGTCGTAGAAATATATAATTCCCTGATGACCCCAGAAATTAACAACGACCATCTCATAGCCCGGACGGTTAGGAAGATAATTGCCGAGACTGACACGCTGGGCATGACCGATACCGTCCTTCTTAAGAAGCTTTCCGTTAAAGTCAGATATAAGGAAGCCTTCCTTTCCTGCAACACAGGCAAAGAATTTAGTGCCTTTGTGAGGACCTGATTCGAATCTGCCTGGAACAATCTCGTCAATGTGGTCATTATTAACAGGCATAGTCCACATTTTGTTACCGTGGCAGTCAAGCATGTTATAACCTACTAAAAGTTCGTCGTGACCATCTCCGTTGATATCAATTGCAAAAGGAAAATGTCCAGTATTCTTGTCGCTCTGGAAATGCCACATAACCTCAAGCTCATCATTAAGTGCATAAACCCTACAATAGCGGTCTTTAATGAGAATATCGCGTGGTTTTTCAAGACCGCGGAAATTACATATACGCATACCATCAGGGTTGATTCTGTCAAATGCGTAGATTTTATCAGGAACACCGATAATAGTTCCGTCCTCTTCCGGGGTAGAGAAAGGTGTTTTGGCACGTTTCTTCACTTCACCGGTTCTTCCGTCAAGAATCAGCACTTCGAAATTCTTGGCTGTAATAACTTCATCAAATCCATCTCCATCAATATCATATATCTGCATAGGCATATCTGCTGATATAGTTCCAATGTCGTGATTGTCAGTAGGTTCACCGTGCTGCCATAAAATATTGCCGTCAAGGTCAAATGCGGTGAGACAGCTGATAGTTCCATAAGCATCACGGTTAACTCTTTTCTGGCACTGAGCCATAACCATCTGATACTCATCATTGCCAAGAAGATGACCGAAACGAAGCTGTCTTCCGGTGCCGCAGCCTTTGAGGTCAATTTTCTTAAGAAGCTTCATCTTAGGATAATGTGCCTGTGCATCTTCACATTCAGCTTTATAAGCATTTCTGTCTGCATCAATAGAGGCGGCAGTACTTTCGGAAGTAATAACATTTACAAAACCAAACTGTGCAGGAATCGTTGCTGTAATGGCAACCTTGCCGCCTTGTCTTGCGTATTCAGTATCAATGTCAAAATAAATTCTGTCGTTGACACTGCATATAACATGGCTGCCCTTAATCTCAGCCCTGAGAATGTAAGTATCATCACAATTATAGTCAAAAGGCACAGAATCAAGAATAGTAACCTCTTCCTTGTGACGGTATTCAAGCCTTAATTCATGTTCTTCAAAAACGAGTACAAGAAGATTGGCTGAGTTCTGACAGCAGAAACCAATGCCGGCATTACCCCATTTGGTAGTAAACATACGAACACTCGCGGTTACTGTATAATCACGCCAGAATCTGTCGCCGCTTGTAAGCATAGGGAAAGTGCGGTGAGGCTTGTCATTGCGGATACGCATCTGTTCCATATAGTGTTTTCCATTATATTCAGTAATAATCCACGAAGCTCCCTGACCGTTATAGGTATGGTTGCATACCGGGTCATACCACTTTCCATAGTAGCCCGGATACTGGATAAAATGATATTCGCCCATTGCCGAATGATTCTTATCATAAGGAAATTCACCAATAGGGAAATCAGAGAAATCCTCATTAAGTAAAGTAAAATCTGTCATAATAACCTCCGTTCTTAGATATAACTAAATATATAATTAATGGGTTTTCCTGTAACTGCCAGGTGATTCACCCATAATCTTTTTAAATGTGCCTCCCATCGTATTACTGTCGGCGAAACCACATTTGTCAGCAATCTCGGTAATAGAAAGGCTGGTGTTGACTAAGAGGTCTGCCGCCGCGTGGGTTCTTACATTAATAAGATACTCCCTGAACCTGAAGCCTGTAAAAGCCTTAAACTTCTTGGAAAGACTTGATTCACTCATATTAAACAGTTCGGCGGTGTCTGCCATAGTGATATCACTGCTGTAATTCCCGATAATATATTCAATAACCTTCTGGATAAGCTCGTTACCGGTATCCATTTTCGTAATAACATTATCCTCATACATCTGACAGCGCATAATAAAAAGTATAAGTTCATGAAAATATGTGTGGACGAATGACAAAGACAGATTATCAACGCCATTGTGCTCATAAGAAATCTTCTGGATAATAGATGATATATAATCCAGACGTCTTTCAGGAATATGGATGACAGGGTGTTTATGAAAAATGCTTTCTATATCCTGTGAAGATTCATCAGCAATCCAGTTTAATTCTTCATTATTAAAATATAACACATATCTTATATGATCACTTCCGGCGAGGTAAGTAGTCATGTGTGCCATATCTGGCGGGATAAGAGCAAGTCCGCCGGGATTTAACATATAAATCTCATCTCCGACATAAAGAGTACACGAGCCGGAATATATAAACATCAGCTCCCATCTGTTATGTTCATGAAAATGTTTCATTTTGTAAGATGGTGGCACAGTAGCAATATCCGTGTGGAAATTATCCTTAATAAAATGGTACATTGCTGCCTCCTTATTATATTGTAGTTATCTTCCGAAGCAAAATCATATATTGATTATAGATGTTTTTGAAGGAAAGTGTTACTGATTTTTTACATATTTATTGGATTTTAGGAAATTTCGTGCTGTTTTTTTGTATCTAAAAAAATACAATCCCAATATAATGGAGACATCTTAAGGAGCAGAAACAATTTAAGAAACAAGGAGGCATAATATGATACGTAGAAACAAAATTATTGCTTCTGTTGCCGCCAGTGTTATGACTGGAATGCTTGTTGCAGGCAATTTAGCCCCATTACAGGGATACTATGCATTTGCACAGGAGACAGGAACAACAGCTGGCAGATATGCAGCAGTAAAAGACATTAACAAGACCTTAGAAGATTACACACCAATTGACAGTTCTGACCCGGTTGAATTCGGTGGAACTTACATCAAGTATCAGGGCGAGACAATCCAGTTATCAGAGACAGCAATATATCTTGATGGTTCATTATCAGACGAGCTTGCTGACCAGTATCCATATGTATATAACGACATTACCAAGGCATTGTCAGCAGACGCATTAAAGAATGGAACAGCAGATAATCCAATGACAGTATATGTTGCACCATATGTATACTGGATAGACGATCCGGCAGCAACAGATACAGTAGAGAAAACAGAAGGCTATTCAGTACCTTATGGAATGGTTGTCAATTCAGATTACCTTACAATCAAGGGACTTACAGAAAATCCTGCCAATGTTGTATTAGCCGGAAACAGAGGACAGTCACATGCCTCTAACGGTAACTATACAATGTTCAGATTCAACTGTAACGGCATACTTACAGTTAAGAACATAACAATAGGTAACTATTGTAGCGTAGACCTTGATTATCCGCTTATGAGTGATCTTAATCAGGCAAAGAGAACAGAGACAATAACACAGGCACAGCTTGCTGATATGTCAGGTGATAAAATGTTTGCAGATAATTGTAACTTCATAAGCAGACTTAACCTTGACCCAATCGGAGGTGCTTCAAGAAGTCTTTACAATAACTGCCATTTTGAGAGTACAGATGATGCTCTTAATGGAAATGCGGTATATGTAGGCTGCGATTTTGATTTCTACGGAAACAGACCATTATATTCATCATACAGCACAGGTTCAACATTTTTAGGCTGTACATTTAATTGTAAGATATTAAATGTTGAAGCTGAGCCAACACAGTTCTTTACTAAGGAAGGCGGTACAATAACTGCAGTAGACTGTGTGTATAACAGTAATTTGAGTGTAGATATAGGAATAGGATGGACTAAGACACCATCTACTTCATTAAAATGTTACCAGAGTAACATCATTCATAATGGAAAGAGCATTACAATAGGTGGAGAAGGTGCTAAAGAAACTGTTGATATGACAGGCAAATCAGTGCTTAATGCCTACAAGGTAGTATCTGGTGGTAAGACATATTACAACACATACAATCTTTTAAAGGGCAGCGATGACTGGGATCCATTAGGAGTTAAAGATGTAATTGTTGTAGCAGGACAGGATAAAGTAGCAACTCTGCTTACAATAACATCAGATGTTACAGAGATTGAATCTGGAAAAGAAACAGCTTCAATCAGCGGAGCAATCAATTACTTCTATGGAACTACTGATACAACACAGAAGATAACATACAGCGTATCAGACGAGGACAAGGCATATGTAAAGTTAACAGATAATGGTGATGGAACATGCAAAGTAGAAGGTACTAATAATGATGACGCAGCTAAGACAGTCATTATAAATGCATCTACAGAGTCAGGTCTTGAGGCAGCAGTTGGTATCAATGTAAAGCCAAGCAAGCTTGATGCACCAGAGTACATTAAGACACCAGTTATTACTAATGATGGTCAGGGCAATCTTAAAGTAGATTACACACTTGATTTAGGAAGCAGAGAAGATATGTCAGCAATCTCATGGTACAGATGTACAGACGCTGAGGGAAGCAATCCAATACTTGTTGCAGTAACAAGAAATGATTCACCAGAATATACATATAAGTTAACAGCAGGTGATGTAGGATATTACATCATGGCTAAGGTAGAATCTAAGAACATCAGAAGTGATTATGGAACACCGGTTAATACAGTATATGACAAGGTAATTGAAGTTAAAGATGTAAGAAGCAAGAATCTTTCTACAGATTTCTCTAACTTCCCTAATACCAAGCAGTCAGAAATCAAAGCCGGTTTCTGGACAGTAGATTATAACCGTCCGGCAGATACAGAGAGCTTCGGAAGCTGGCAGGGAGCAGATACAGAAGAACCATGGAAATATGGAACAACAGGTAATGGATGTGTAGGGGCAGGATTATATGAAGGCACACAGGGTTCAAGACTTATGTACACACCAGTTGATGGTACATATGGAGATATGTCACTTGAGCTTGTAGTTGATCCGGCTAAGACAGCAGGTCAGGGATTTGGTAGTGCAGGCCAGTATATGGATGTACTTCTTAAGTTCGATACATCAACACTTACAGGATACGGATTAAGAATAGTAAGAACTAAAGCATCATCTAATGCCGTAACATTTGTACTTGTAAAGTATGATAATGGAACAGTAACAGAAATCTCTGATGAAGTTATTGCAAGCTGCTATGCAACAGGCTGTACAATCAGCTTAAAGGTTGAAGGCAATAAGCTCACAGCACATGTTGAGACACCAACAGAACAGCTCGCAGACCAGGCAGCCAAAGGATATCCACATGTAGTTGACCTTACAGCAGACATTGAAGCTAACAGCTTTGGTGGTGTTGCAATCCAGCACACAGGAACAGTTGGTTCAGGTGGATGGCAGAATACAACAATGCTTCATAACCTAAATGTTACATGGGAAGGTAAGAACAACCAGAATCCTGAATATGTAGAAGAGATTCCATCAGATAATGAGAATCCGGCACAGACACCAGACGACTCAACAGGAACTTCTACAGGAGCAGATACAACAGTTAAGACAGGCGATATGAGCCATACAGGAATGTATGCAGCATTAATGACAGCAAGCCTTTGCGCATTGCTTGGAATGGCAGCAGCATACATCAGAAGAAGAAAAGACATCTGATTTTCATAAAAATTTCTCTAAAGGGACACCCGCGTATAAAGCGGGTGTCTTTTTTGCATGCCGGTAATAGAGCTTAGTATGTGATTGACATTTTAATTAATATGCTATAAAGTTTTATGGAACTAACCAGTATAAGATGGAGGATGAAACATAATAGTATGAAATATAATATCAGAAAATATATATTGGCAGGAATTACAGGAATTCTGGCGGCGGCTGTTCTGACAGCATGTGGCAGTGGAAAGCATGAGAAGGACGATACAGTCCAGAGCACACAGGAAATATTTGCAATGGATACATATATGTCGCTTACCGCATATGGAAGCAACTCAGAGGATGCAGTTAATAAGGCAGTTCAGGAAATCAACCGCCTTGATGCAATGTTTTCAGTAGGTAATACTGACAGTGATGTTACTAAGATTAATGAGAATGGAAGCGGAGAAGTATCAGAAGAAACCGCATTTATAATGAACAGGGCAATGCAGGTTTCAAAAGAAACTAAAGGTGCTTTCGATATAACGATATATCCGGTTATGGAGCTGTGGGGCTTTACAACCAAGAATTACAGAGTGCCTGAAAGCAGCGAGATTACAGATGTGCTTAAGCATGTTTCTTATACAAATGTGGGGATTAACGGCAGACAGGTGACCTTATCAGATGGAGCAAATATTGACCTTGGTGGAATTGCCAAGGGCTATACATCTTCAAGGGTTATCCAGATTATGAAAGACTGCGGCATAGAGCATGCAATCGTCAATTTAGGAGGCAATGTGCAGGTTCTTGGAACAAAGACTGATGGCTCGGACTGGAGAGTTGCTATACAGAATCCGGACAGTGAGAGCAGTTATCTTGGAGTATTAAGCACTGCTGATAAGGCGGTTATAACATCAGGCGGATATGAGAGATATTTTGAACAGGACGGACAGGTGTACCATCATATTATAGATCCAGAGACAGGTTATCCGTCAGAGAGTGATCTGACCTCGGTTACAATCGTATGCTCTGACGGAACAACAGCAGATGCATTATCGACTGCGCTTTTTGTAATGGGGCTTGACGGGGCAGAAGAGCTGTACAGAAGTGGTTCACTTGATTTTGAGATGATACTTTATGATGGAAGCAAAGTATATGTGTCAGAGGGAGTAGCTGACAGTTTTTCAACTGATATAAATAAGGAAATAATTACCAGATAGCCTTAATGAGAATTATTATTAACAGTCTGTATTGACAAATATAGGGTTTAAAATATATTCTATAGAATGGTTAGAGATATCTAATTAAAGATAGCTTTATATACTTTTGTTTACAATGACTAACCATGATATATACAGACTAGAAGGAGCAGACATGTTATTAGTAATATCACTTATAATCGTATCTTTATTCATATATTTTCTTAAAGATTCGCTTAAAAAACACGCCAATATCTACTATATAGGCACGGCAGTAATCTCAATTGCAGTATTTCTGCTTGGATTCTTACCAATGCCTTTATTTGTAAATAATAACATATTAGGAATATTTGCAAAGGGTTCGCTTGGAACAGCAATGTTCGTTGCAGTAATGTACGCAGGCGCACTGCCAAAGGGCAACAAGCTGATTGGACCGCTTATGAAGATAAGAGGTGAATTGTCAATTACAGCGGCAATACTTGTTCTGTGTCATAATTTCACATACGGAATGACGTATTTTAAAATGCTTTTCATTAAGCCGGAGGCATTATCAGCAACACAGCTTACAGCAGCAATAATAAGTATTATTCTTATCACAATAATGCTTGTGCTTACAGTAACTTCATTTCCGGCTGTAAGAAAGAAAATGCAGGCTAAGAAGTGGAAGCAGTTACAGCGTACAGCATATGTATTCTACGGTCTTATGTATGTACACATAATGCTTATCAATATACCATATGCAAGACTTGGACTTGGTACATATATTGCAAATGTTATTACCTACAGCATAGTTTTCTTAGGATATGCAGCTATGAGAATAGCAAAAGCTGTATCAGTAAAGACAGCAAAAGCCGAAAAGACATACAAAAAGACAACAGATGCTGTTCTGTATGGAATTGCATTGGTTTTATGTGTAGTTATGACAGTTTCATGCTTCGCTGGAAGAAATACAACTGCTATTGCTTCTGACATGGACGATGAAATGGAAGAATTCTTTAATGATGAAACAGTCGCAGCAATGGTTAAGGAGGCAGAGAGCAGTATGGCAGGCAGCGAAGCTTTAACAGCTGAAAGTATAACAGAGTCTGGACATACTGACAACCAGGCGGATACACAGGCTGACAATTCGGGTTCGGATAATTCAGCTGCAGGTAATTCTGGTTTGGATAATGCTTCTGGTAATACATCAGGCAATGATTCGGGAAGCGGTAATCAGGCAGCACAGCCAAATAATTCTTCAAATGGCAGCAGTGATTCACAGGGCGGCAATACAGCCAGTGATACACCAGCTAATACCACATTTAAAGCAGACGGAACATATACAGGTACTGCTGAATGTGAATATTTTAAATACAACATTACAGTAACAATAATTATATCAGGAGATGTGATTACATCAGTTACAGCGACTTCAGACGCAGATAGTCAGAATGCACCATATTTTGAAATGGCAAATGCACAGATTCCTGCACAGCTTCTTGCAAATCCGAGTACATCAGGGGTAGATGCAGTTTCTAACGCTACTTTGTCAAGCAACGCCATAAAAAAGGCATTTTACTACGCTTATAAATCTGCTAAGAAATAAAGCAGATTTGTAATAGAAAAAATTATAAGGAGACAAAAATCCTCTCCTCATCAGGGGATTCGGATTTTGCTCCGCAAAACAAGGAGGATTTATGAGGAAGAACATTTTCACTAAGGTTGCTGCTGTTGCAGCCGCTACTGTTCTTGCTGTTACAGCACTTCCAGCTCTTGTGTCTGATACACATGCAGCAGATGATGAGTATTCATATGTATATGCTGGACTTACATGGCAGGAATACTGGGCTAACGAGGGCGTATATAACGCAGGAGATGTAACAACATCTAATGAGAAGGATACACATGGTGAGTATGATAAAGGCGCTTTTGATGCAGTATCAAGAGCTACAACTAATCATGGTCTTCATAGAGGAAGCTACCAGTGTATGGCAACAATTGACACAGAAGATGGTAAGAAGTATGAGCTTGCCGGCTGGACTGGTGATGCAAATAATCAGATAATGATACTTACAGATGGTACACAGCTTCCATACAGCAAGGGAGTAATTACTAATACAGATGGTACAACATCTAAGCTTTCTTCTTATGAAGTAACTGGTATTAAGTATGTTCCAGTTAAGGTTAAGACATCTGATCTTGCTGATTTCGTGCAGCATTACAGCGTTGTTAAGAATGGTGAGAAGTTATATGGTGGATATGGCGAAAATGCACTTAAGTCATATGAGTATACAGCAGCAGTTAATGCAGATACTAATGGCCTTAAGACAGCAGTTAAGAATGCAGATGGAACATATTCATTCTCTGCAAGACAGACTGGCAATGGTAAATCATTTGCAGAGCAGGATATCAGCGTAGCTGCTAATATCACATCTACAGTAAAAGATGCTACAGGTTCATATGGTGAGTTCTTAAGAGTTGATATTAATGGTGATGGTTATGGTGCATTAGGTGCTATGATGCAGGCTGTTAAGTGGACATACTATGGTAATGATGCAACAAGAACTAATGCAGTTGCTACATATGGAACAAAATTTGCAGCAGACAACTGGATGCACAAATCAATGGGAATCCAGCTTGGACTTACAGATTCAGCACGCTGCCAGTTACCAGCAGGATATGATGGAACAGGTTATTGGTCACTTACCGTATATGCATTAGGATATACTGATACTACAATTGATTTTGAAGCAACTGATGCTAATATCGTTAAGGTTAAAGCACCTGTAAGTGATACATCTAAGCTTTCAGCAGCTATTGCAGCAGCAGATGCACTTAATGAAGCTGATTACACAGCAGAATCTTGGGCAGCTATGAGGCTTGAGTATGAAGAAGCAGTTGATGCACTTGCAGTTGCAGAATATCAGGCAGATGTTGATGAGGCAACAGAGCATCTTACAGCAGCGATCAATGCATTAGTAAATGTTGACGCAGGTACACCTTCTGGTTCAGAAGAGCCTGGTAACACAACAGATGCAGGCACATCAGATACATCTGTATCAGATGTTAAGACGGGTGATGCAAACAACATGATGGCTTACATTCTAGCAGCAGTACTTGCTTTAACAGCAGGTGTTGCAGTAACAGGCAGACGTAAGATTAAAGATATCAGATAATTTATTTTATAAGCTTTCGATCATAATAAAACTATAAACAAGCCAAAGAACCGGGTCGGGGTGAATCCTTTGTGGGATTTTCTTACGGCCCGGTTCTTTGTTTAATACCAGTATAATAAGCATTATCAAATCTGACACAAAGACAACGGATTACGACGCATAGCCCACGGAATACGGCAGAGTTGATGGTTGACAGGATGAAAGATGAGATTGTTGACTTGTAAGAGCAGAATGATAAACTGACAGGGAAGATTGATAAATTGGAAGTACAGATGGATGAACTGCAGCAGAAATTAAAGACCACATCAGAAGAAAAAGACGCAGAGATAGAAATATTACGAAGCTGTTCCTTCTTATCCTGCACATATCCGACAGTGGCATAATCAATAATATATTCGTGTTTCTTAATATAGTCGTATTTCTTCATTAAAGAATTGTCGTAGCATATAACATGATATGCATAATATGTCAACAAGAGTATATAAAAATCCCTGAAAAGCAGGTATAGAGAGCTTTTGAGGGATATATTAAAAATGTGGATTATTGGAAATATTTATTTGAAATATACTTTAGATGCAGTACCGGACATGATATTTTCCTTGTCCGATGTAGATATTTCATTGCTTAAGACAATGTAATCAATGAGGTGTCTGTAGCTGTCCTTGCACAGATTCATAGGCAGGTCGCTTCCCCACATAAGGTGGTCGCTTCCGACAAGTTCTATGGCACGTTTAATATAATGGATTGCGTCAGGATAAGGGTATTTCGCGTCTTTGCCCTGATTAGAAGGAAGGCTTGCAAGGTCGAATACAACATTGTCAAGTGTGAGCACTTCCATGCCTTTAAGCCAGACATCTTCCTGAACAAGACCTCTTGGTGCGAGCAGATGGCACACAACAAACTGCGTGTCAGGGTGTCTTTTAATTGCACGGGCAAGAGCTTCTGGCTGCCAGCACTCGGCAGGGTAGCGTCCAATATCGAACACAACAGTATTATTATGCATTTCAGCATATGAAAGCATTTCTTCAATAACATCACCGTCAAGAGGAATAGTAGGATGATAACTCATAAGACCGCTTCCGGTACTTACCTCGAACTTTACAATCTTAATTCCGAGGTCTTCAAACAAATGCTTTCTTATAGAATCAACATTTCTGCAGAATGGGTCGTATGTAGCTGCCGCAGCAAGACGGTCAGGATATTTCTTCGCAGCCTCATAAGTATAGAGGTTCTGCGGGCCTAAGAAATTGCCCTGGAGCATAATAGCTTTGGAAACACCAGCTTCGTCCATAACCTTAAGAACTGCTTCCGGAGTTACATCATATTCACCAAGACATTCCGGTATCATCTGGAATATAGTGCCGTCGGCATAGCTTGCGTAACCTCCGCCTATAGCCTGCATTTCTCCGCTGTTTCCAAATCCATTGATACAGCGGCATATATGAATGTGTGAGTCAATTATGTTCATTGTAAAGCCTCCTTGTTGTTAGATGTAGAAAGAATATCAAGATTGTGTGCATATAAGAATTCATTAATAACATGAATATCAGATTCACACTGGTTAATCATTATTATAATTGCAGCATCACGGCTGACTTTGGAATACAGAGGGCTTAAACCGGCAATCTTGAGTGCACGGTTAGTATCTGTAAGATTCATATGACATGCAATGCAGAGAGCAATCACTCTGTCACGGCTTGGATTAGCACGGTTTCCATTAAGAATTCCATATGCGTAACTGGATGGAATATCACTGCGTCTGATAACATCGCTTAATTCAAGGCTGTTATGTCCGATATAGCTGTTGAAGAATTCGCTGATAGTCATCTGGGAATCAGTGCTTTCTTCATTACGGTATTTGTTAAAATGTTCAGGCTCAACTGAACTTAAGATTTTATCAAGTTCATAAGTCGGCTTTTCGTTCATTATCAATTCCGCCTTTCACAATAGAGTACACATTTTCTATTGATATAGTGTATAATAATAAACACTAAATTACAATAAGGATGAAAATATGACTTTAGAAGAGGAGAGCAGGCTGTCATTCTACAGGGAACTGACAGTACTTGATGGAAAACAGAATATAGCACTGGTGCAGGATATAAGAAACAGTGAGCTTTGTGTTAAAAAGACACTTGATATATATTCGCGTGATGTGTATGAGCAGCTTGCCTCTGTAAGAATTGAGGGAGTTCCTGCGGTAAAGGAATGTGTTGCTGATGATGGAAAGCTTATAGTAGTTGAGGAGTATGTGCAGGGCAGGAGTCTTAAGCAGCTATTAGATGAGTGTGGGCTTGTTAACGAGACACAGGCATACGATATTGCAGTCCAGCTTGCGGACATACTTGTAAGACTGCATCAGTTAGAACCGGCAATTGTCCACAGAGACATCAAACCATCTAATATAATTATTGAAAAAAACGGACATGTGAATCTGATAGATTTTAATGCTGCAAGACATGTTAACGCTGATAAGAATGAGGATACCAGAATGTTGGGAACAGTGTATTTTGCTGCACCTGAGCAGTTTGGATTCGGTCAGTCTGATGAGCGTACAGATATATATGGTCTTGGAGCAACGATTAACTATATTATGACAGGTGACAAGCCGGGAGCAGGAATTGCAGAGTGCAGATTTTCAGATATTCTTAAGAAATGTCTTATGGTAGATACCACAGACAGATATCAGTCGGCGGCAGAGCTTTGCAGAGTGCTTGATATGTTAAGTTATAATGCACATACACAGGATAATAGGAAAGACAGGACAGCATTTGGCGGGGATAGTACATTTTCGGTTGCAGGAACATATCGTAATATAAGAAATAGATTTGTTAAAATGTACAGAAAATACCAGAAAAGAAATTATGATATTGACAATTCATGGCATAGATATCTGCCGCCGGGATTCAGGAGGCTGAATGTTGTGTATTGTCTGATTGCACTAGTATGGTATGCCGTTATTGTATGGATAACAATAACTTTTTCAGCTACTGACAGTAGAACGGGAATACCTGTAACTGGGGTAGAACTTACAATGTACAAGATAGTTATGTTTGTACTTCTCTTTGGATTGACAATGTGGTTTGGAAACTATCTTAATATAAAGAGAAAGCTTCCGGGAATGAAGAGAATAAATGTACTAAGTACTATTTTGACATTTGTATATGCATTTATTATAAGTTTTTTGTTTTTTGCTTTTTTTGCAATATTTATGGGAATATTAGGATACGCATAAGTATTAAAAAGACAGGATATATTGAGATGTTTACTTAATATATCCTGTCTTTTTTATGCTGTCAGCACACAGTTTGCAGCCATCATTGTGATAACATCCAGATTGTGAAAGTAATTACATATCAGAATGAAAATTAAATATTGTATTCATATCACAGTTAAGGATACGGCAGCATGCATAGAGAAAAGAAACAGTCGGGTTCTGAGTTCCTTTTTCAATTCTGTTGTACGAGTAGATAGAGATATCAATGCCGTCAGTCTGAAGTCTGGCAATCATATCAGTCTGTTTAATATTCAGCGATTTACGCAGAGTGGCTATATTATTGCCAATATTAGTACCATTAACCTGAATTATGCGGTCAATACTGTTTTCGTTTTTCATAAAATTGCACCTCTATGCAATAATATATGTTGATTTGTAAAAAAATAATTGCACGAGAGTGCAATAAGTGATACTATGTAGAAAAGTTAATTATGTAGATTTAGTAAGAAATAAAGGTATATTAATGAAAAAATGTTTCGCATACGCAAATATCTCCCTTCCAATACTGGCAGGCAGTCTGCTGTACTATGTAACTTCGCCTGAGGTTATATTTGTAAAGAATATAGACAGGCTTCTCGGAGTCAGTCTGCATGTTGGGATGGAGAACACATTTGTAATAAATCTGCGTAGTTATGTGCCAGATATGCTGTGGGCGTATGCACTGGTGTTTTCATTAATGCTGATTACAGGTAATAAAACAGCTGATGTATGGAAAATGTTTGTGATAGCAGGCATGTTTTCAACAATTATGGAAGTCCTTCAGATTACCGGATATGTAAAGGGGACATTTGATGTGATGGATATTATTGTGGAGATAATTGCAGAACTGATGGCTGTTTTTATTATAAAAAGACATGATGAGGAGGAAATCATATGAAAAGAATCAGAAAGTACATAGGGGTACTGTTGTGTCTGATAGTATTTGCTGCGATGGCAATGGGAAGCGGATCTGAGACAAATGTGGACAACAGTAATGCAAGTGGTGCTTCGGACAAGACAGGTACAGGAAGCGATAATGTTGTCATGGTTGGTGGAAGCTTTGAGAAAGATGGATTAATGTGTACAGTTAATGATGCAGATACAGATTTTACCGATTACGATGATCCATATGGATTTTACAAGCCAGATGATGGGAAAAAATATGTCAAAGCAGATTTTTCATTTGAAAATAACGGTAAATCTGATGCTTATGTAAGTAGTGCAGATTTTAGCTGTTATGCAGATAATGAGACTTGTGACCAGAGTTTTATCGCATCTGTAAATGAATTTTCAGGAGATACATTATCAACTGGTCGTAAAATAAACTTCAGTGTAGTATTTGAAGTTCCAGTTGACGCAGAATCCATCGAGTTGGAATACACAGCCAATATATGGACAAGTGAAAAAGTAATAATAAAGCTTCAGTAGGAGGAACAGAAGATGAGAGTTTGGAAATTAGTATCAGGAATATTATCAATTATATTATTTGTAGTAGTTATGTTTCAGTCATGCGCCGCAGGTGTGGTAAATGCTCTTGAGGACAACGGCGGTATATCAGGAAGCGTTGGCGTAATAGTCGGAATACTTATGCTTGCTGGTGGAATCGTTTCGATAGCCACAAGAAATAAGACTGGCAAGGGACACGATATAGCACTGATTGTACTTTTCGGACTTGCCGCTGTATTCGGATTCGCAGGATATGGCAATTACAGCGACCTCGTAATCTGGTCAGTATGGTGCCTTATAAATGCTGTTTTAGCAGTAGTAAGCATGATTAAGAATAGATAAAAAAATCTGTAATAATAAAAAATGTCTGGTGTGCCACAGAAATGCAGCATGCCAGACATTTTTTATTAGTCATATTAATATGTAATCTCTCTGCCTTCTTTTCTCCACTGTCTGAATTCAGCAGAAGCAGAAAGTAAAAGGTCAGATGATGAGTTAAGTGCAGTCTCGACAGAATCCTGAATAACGCCGATGATGAAGCCGATTCCGACAACCTGCATGGCAACATCATTAGAGATACCGAATAATGAGCATGCCATAGGTATAAGAAGGAGTGAACCACCGGCAACACCAGAAGCACCACAGGCAGAAAGCGCTGCAAGAATACTTAAAAGTATTGAACTTGGAATATCAACAGTAATACCTAAAGTATTGGCTGCGGCAAGAGTCATAACAGTGATAGTTATTGCTGCACCGTCCATGTTAATAGTCGCACCGAGCGGGATAGTAACAGAATAAGTATCTCTGTCAAGTCCCATATCCTCACATTCCTTCATATTAATAGGAATGTTGGCAGCAGAGCTTCTTGTGAAAAATGCAGTGAGCGCACTCTTCCTTAAACATCTGAATATAAGCGGATATGGATTCTTGTGTGTACACCAGAAAACAAGAATCGGGTTGGTAACGAAATAGATAAAAAGCATAGTACCAACAAGAAGCATAAGAAGCTTTCCATATTCCTTAAATACTGACATACCATTGTTTGATACAGTATCAAATACAAGTCCCATAATACCAAATGGAGCAAAATTAATAATCCAAGTAACAACTTTGGAAAGACCATTAGAGATATCTACAAGCATATCTTTAGTAGATTCTTTGGCGTGTCTTAATGCAATACCGATAACAACAGCCCATGCAAGAATACCTACATAATTAGCTTTAGTAAGAGAAGTAATAGGATTCTCAACAATATTCATTAATAAAGAGTTAAATACATCACCAATACTTCCAGGTGATGACATTTCTTCAATGCCTTCTGTCAGAGTGAGCGTAACCGGAAATAATTTGCTTGTAAATACTGCGATTACGGAGGCAAGAACCGTACTGAACATGTACAGAATAATTACGGTTTTGATAACTCCGCCATGACTATTTCCTGAGTGGCATAAAGAACTTATAACAAGCACGAAAACCAGAAGAGGTGCGATAGCCTTAAGTGCGCCGACGAAAACGCTTCCGAAAAGAGCAATGCCGGAAGCCTTTGGAACGAGCAGACCAAGAATAATACCAAGTGCCAGCCCTCCAATAATTCTTTTAATGAGACTAATACTAATCCATTTGTCTAATAATTTTTTCATATCTAATAGATTCTCCTATGCAAAACTTTTACTATTATAAACTTGCTCAATATATTTGACAACTAATACTGTAAAGAATAAAAAATATATTGTAAAATATAAAATGATAACTACATAAGAGAGCAGAGACATGAGAAAGATTATATATTATTTTAAGAAGGATATAGTGCTGACAGTAAGCTGGATACTTGCAGTTGTTTCAGCATTTTTAGTAAGACCGGATAAAGGATATGCTGGTTATATTGACTGGCGTTCACTTGGAATACTGTGGAGCCTGATGATAATAACAAAGGGCTACATGAATAATGGCATCTTTGAAAAAATCGGACATACACTTCTTGTAAGAACACGGAAAATATGGCAGCTTGTCAGTGTACTTGTTGCACTGTGTTTCTTTAGAAGCATGCTGACACCGATTGGCAATCCGCAGAATCTGTATCTATACGGACTTGCGGGAGTGGGAGCAGGACAGTTTATAATGTGGCTTCTGCTATATACGGTTGTTTCAGCAGCACTTCTGCTGTCAGGATTTACGCATAATATAAAGAACCTTGCACTTGGAGTTAATATTGGCGGGCTTGGCACACTGATAGCTTCAATGGCGAGCCTTATATCTTATAAGCAGAATGTCAATGAAGTGCCGGAGGGGAAGGTAAAATATTTTACTACATTTACAGTGTACAACGTGATATTTCTGATAGTGTTATATGCGTGTACGAAATTTATATAGCTAAAGCAGGAGGGGGAAAGCGATGTATGGATGTCCGGGCTGTGGAGCCGAATTACGATATGATATCAAAACAGGCAGGTTAAGATGTAAAAGTTGCGGCGGCAAATACGATGTTGGTGCAATAAAGAAGGATGAAGATGCAGAAGATTCATTATATGAAGTAAATGCATTTGTATGTCCGTCATGTGGCGGAAAAATATATTCAGCGGATAATACAATAGCGGGATTCTGCAGTTATTGTGGAGCGTCTGCTATATTGCAGCAAAGAACGGAGAAGGTTGATGCACCGAAATCAATTGTGCCGTTCAAAGTAGAGAAAAAGGTATGCAAGACAAAGTTTAAGAATTTTGCAAAGAAGAATATGTATGTTCCTGATGAGTATAAGAAGGCTGACGGTATTAACGAATTCAGAGGAATATACCTTCCGTATCACAGTTACGAAGCGACAGTTGAAGGTGACTATGATGCATATGGAAAGACGCAGACAACAAAAAAGAAAAAGAAGAAAATCTATACAACAACCAGACACTGGAAAATTCATGCACCGGTTCATGGCAATGTAAGAGGAATTACACACGATGCGTCAGGATTATTCAGGGATGATTTAAGTGAGGCAATTAATGATGCTTCAGACTCTAAGGCAATAGTAGATTTCAAACCGGGTTATCTGTGCGGCTTCTATGCTGATATGTCAGATGTCCCAGCAGAGGAGTATGAACAGTATGCCTATGTTAATTCAAAGGAATATGTTGATAATCAGATAAGATACAAAGTCGGAAGCAGCATGTCCATCAAAAAGACAGAGAAAGAACCACAGATAGATATTGTCAGCAAAGAGGATATCTTAAAGCCTGTATGGTTCATGTCTTACCAGAACCGTGACAGAGTTGCGTATGCGGTAATTAATGGACATACAGGCAGAATGAATTGTGACCTGCCGGTAGATTTTAAGAAATTCTTCGGGGTATCAGCAATCATATCAGCGGTAATATTTATTGTACTTATGTGTTTTCAGAACATAATGTTTACAGCCAAGACAATGATAGGAATAGCCGCAGTATTCAATCTTATAGCGGGATTGTTTTATGATGCCAACATAAGAAAAATGTATGACAGGGAAATAAAAAGAACATACAGATTGAAAAAATCGGACGCACTTAAAGTAGTAGCAATTACAGTAGGTACATTTATATTTATGTATGTTGCAATTGTTTTTATTGCTACAGTCAATTCGGAATACAGGGAAAGCAGTAAATGGGTAAAAGTGGCTATATGTGCCATAACATTTATAATACAGCTTGTAATGGTAATTAAGCGTTATCCACAGTATATGGCACTGAAAAAGAACAATACAGCGGCATCGCCGGTCTTTTTGCTTTCAGTGGTTATTAATATAGCAATTATGATAGTTGCAGTTTTCAATCCGGTACATGACATATGGTATTATGTTGCGACTGCACTGGCGTTAGCGTCAGAAGTAATTGTAGTACTGGGAATTATTAAAGACTACAATTACAGTTGTACAAGACCGCTGCCTCAGTTTAATGCATACAAAGGAGGACAGGAAGAAATTGAAATATCTTAGACGATTATTAACAGTAATATTAATTCTTTGTGCCTTTGCAGCCAGTGCATTATTTTTTACTGAACAGGCGGGCGCCAGCGGACAGGAGAGCGGAGATTACAGAATAATATATGATGACAGTGCTTACCTTATAGATGATGATGACGAGTCTGGTCTGTATGAGATTATGGAAAGCATTTCTAAGAATACCAATGTTATATTTTACACTACTCGCACATCAGAATATGGCATGAGTACCGCTGATATATGTCAGAATTATTGTGCAGAGTATTTTGGCACTTCTAAGACAGCACCGGTATTGATGTTTGCAATCGATATGTATCGCAGAGAAATCTACATGTATTGTACGGGCGACACACGCAAAATCATACGGAATGCAGAAGCCAATTCAATAACTGATAATGTATACAAGAGCGCTACAGCAGGTGATTATGGCAAATGTGCCATAGATGCATTTACGCAGGCACAGAATTGTCTGGCAGGCGGCAGGATTAAAAGACCGATGCAGATTATTAATAATGTATTATTGGCAATGCTTCTAGGTGTGACCGTTAACTTCATTGTGCTTAAAGTATCAAGGTTTAACAAAAAAGAAGACGGATATCCGCTTATGAAAGAAAACGGAGCAGAATCGTTAGTCAGCGTCAAGGTTAATAAAGAACTTTTAAAAGAGCATACTTCAGTAAGCCGTGAGTCGTCAGGAGGAGGTTCAGGAGGCGGTTCTTCTGATTTTGGCGGCGGTTCATCCGGTGGCGGAGGAGGAAGCTCCGGAGGAGGACACAGTTTTTAATAAATGTTGTGTTCTAACAACTTTGAATTACCAGAATGATGGGAGATTAATATGGATTTAATTAATACATGTTTTGAAATGTGTGATTACATAGAGCAGAACGGTGTTGTGAAACTGGCTGCAAATGTAAAGCTTCGCGACAATCTTAAGAAGGAGCTGCTGCATTTTCTTATATACATATCAATGATAGATGGAAGATATGGTGAGGAAGAGAAAGCATTTATAAAGAAGAAACTGGGATTCGATGTGAGCGTGTCGATGGCGGCTGATATCAAGAACCGCAACATGCTTGGAGCTGGATATATTACAAGAGCTCCTGAGACATTTAAGTATTTCATACTTGCCAATGCCGGTCACAAGATTAAGAATGACCGGTACGATAACAAAGAGGCGCGTACGCTGGCAGAAGCCTACCGAAAGCTCGGACAGGAATATCTGGCTGCGAATACTGAGAGTACTGAGGTTGAGATAAATGTTTTATCATCATATTGTGTGATGTTGGACGAGAATCTTAAATCATACGGTCTGCTGCATCCTGATTATAAGAGTGCGGCAATACAGGCAGAGACAGCAAAGGAGAAAGAGCCGGACGCCGATGAACTTATTGCAGAGCTTAATTCACTGACAGGACTTACTGCGGTTAAAGAAGATGTTAATGCGCTTATTAATCTTCTTAAAGTCCAGAAAATGCGTGAGCAGATGGGAATGAAGCAGACAAGCGTCAACAAGCATCTTGTATTCATGGGAAATCCCGGAACAGGAAAGACGACAGTTGCAAGACTGCTTGCAAAAATATATAAGGCAATAGGTGCAATATCCAAAGGTCATCTTGTAGAAGTAGACAGGTCAGGACTTGTGTGCGGATACATCGGACAGACTGCAACCAAGACAGCAGAAGTAATAGAGTCCGCACTTGGTGGTGTGCTTTTTATTGATGAAGCATACACATTAACTAATGGTAAAGGACAGGGCGATTTCGGTCAGGAAGCAGTAGATACATTATTAAAAGGAATGGAAGACCACAGAGATGATTTAGTTGTGATAGTGGCAGGTTATACAGAACTGATGGAGGAATTCTTAGATTCCAACCCTGGACTGCGTTCAAGATTCAACAAATTCATCAACTTTGAGGACTACACAGCCGAGGAAGAAGTCGAGATACTTATAAACAACTGCAAGAAGCAGGAATACATGTTATCAAGAGATGCACTCGAAGAAGCCAGAAGATTCTTCACAGAGCGTGTCGCCAACAAACCGGAAGGCTATGCCAATGCAAGAGATGTAAGAAATTATCTTGAGAAAGCGATATCTAAGCAGGCTAGCAGGATAGTGGGGCTTAAGGATGTTGATAAGAATATATTGGCGATGCTGGAGAAGGAGGATCTGGTGGGGATTGAGCTGTGAGGTGAGTTGTGACATACGGGAGGCGGGGGAGCCGCCTTTGGCGGCTGCCCCGGGCGAGTTTAGTACCGCTACGTTTTTCATCGAGCGAGAGCGGGTCTGCGGAAGGAAATATGCCAATTAACCCGGCGTCCGTCCTCCCACCCCTCCCCCTCTCATAATCCCCGAAAAAGAAAACACAATCCCCCTAGACCCCACCATTTCTATGAGATATAATCAAACCCGGTTGAAGAACAACTTAATTAATGGCAACAGAAATTATATTAAGAGGTAAGAAAGGCAGCACAATGTTTAACAAATCATATATTAAGAAGGCAGCAGCAATAGCAGCATTAATACTTGCGGCAACAGCCCTGCCGGTTAACATGGCAAATGCAGATACACAGACAACAGGAAGCACTGTTTCAGGAAATAATGTAACAGCAGAGTATACAGAAATCCGCACAGCATCAGAGCTTTCAGAGGCGGCAAAGAACGCCACAGGCAATTACAAACTGATGACAGATATTGATATGATTGGAATTGAGTGGACACCGTGGGATTTTTCTGGCACATTTGACGGCAACGGGCACAGCATACTTAACCTGTCAGTAAAGACAGTAAGTAAGCAGACAATGGAGACATATGATGGCAACAGAAAAGAGTACGAAACATACGGAGCAGGCTTCTTTGGTGTGCTTAAAGATGCGAAAGTAACAGACCTTAACATATACGGTGCAAGAGTTGAAGTAACCACAACAGAACCGTGTTTTGCAGCACCAATAGCCGGACTTGCAGATAACAGCGACATATCAGACTGCACAATCAAGGATACATATGTGTCACTCACAGATTCAGCTAAGATGTGGGGAACAGGCGGAATTGCCGGATTTGGAAGTGGTAATCTTGACGGAATCACTACAGATGTAACACTCGTATGCGTTGACACAGATGCAGAAGAAAGAGATGAGCAGTTCATGGGAGGCGCTTACGCAGCAGGATTCCTTAATATAAGAAATTGCTCTATAACAATAGATGGATACGACTCAGACCACGGCTATGTCCATGATGGCGGACTTGTCGGAATGTATATGGTGTATCCATATGAGTTGTCGCAGACATATCAGGGTGAAGTGCTTAACAACAAAGTCAAGGGAATGATAACATTTTTCGAGGACAATACAGACCGCCGTGCATACTGTCAGGCCAATATGGGCGAGGTCATGAACTGGACATACGCATATTCAGGCTTCACATCAGACTTCAAGAGAAATGAGACATATGATTATTCAGTAACACTGCTTCCTGAGATGTGCAGCAATCCCTCATACACTGATACAGTAACAGAGGCAACAGCAGCGGATTTCGGCTATACAACACATACATGCAGCACATGTGGTTACACATATTCAGATACATACACAATACATGAGCATAAAGTCGACAATTACAGCGTTGTGAAAGAAGCAGCCAGCACAGATAAGAAGGACGGAATAGAAGCAGGAACCTGCAGTCTGTGTAACCAGACCGTTTACAGGGAGTATGCTGCAAATGTGGTAACAGATGATAACGCACAGACAACAGACAACAAAGTATCAGATGTCAACGGAAAGAAAGAATCGGGCAGCATAGTTGTAATATTTGTGGTTATTGTTGCCGTAATAGTTGTTGTAATAATTATAACAGTAGTCATAATGGCACAGAACAACAAGAGAAAAAGAAGACATAGAAGATAGAATGGAGAAGCGTATGGAAGAAAACACATTTATAAATGTATCAAAAGATATGATGTCATTCATAGAGAAAAGCCCAAGTGCATTTCATGTTACGGAGAATTTTATGGATATGTTGGACGACGCAGGATTTGTGTGCCTTAATGAGAGGGACAGATGGCATCTTATATCGGGCGGCAAATACTATGTTACAAGAAATGATTCTTCCATAATAGCCTTCAGAATGCCGGCGGCCGAGGGCTTTACCAATTATCAGATAGCAGCCGCACACAGCGATTCGCCGTCATTTAAGGTAAAAGAGAATCCTGAGCTGACACCGGATAAGAATTATGTTTCGTTAAATGTGGAAAAATACGGTGGCATGCTTATGGCACCATGGTTTGACAGACCGCTTTCGGTCGCAGGCAGGGCAATAATAAGAGAAGGTGCAGTATTAAAGCCAGTCCTTGTAAATGTGGACAGGGATTTATGCATAATACCTAATCTTGCAATTCACATGAACAGAGAAGCTAACACAGGACTTAATTATAATGCACAGAAGGATATGCTTCCGCTTATAGGTGAGGCAGAGTCCAAAGGGCTTTTTGACAGCATAATAGCAGACGCAGCGCAGACAGATAAAGAGTCAGTGATAAGCAGTGATTTATTTCTGTATAACAGACAGACAGGAACTATCTGGGGTGCGGATAATGAATTTATATCAGCACCAAGACTTGATGATGTGATGTGTGCATATTCATGCATGAATGCGCTTATAGACAGTGACGAGAGCAATCAGGAGAGCGTTGCGGTATGTGCAGTATTTGACAATGAAGAGGTTGGCAGCAGCACCAAGCAGGGAGCTGATTCAACATTTTTATCAGATGTGCTTATGCGTATTGCAGCATGTGCCGGCAAGGATAATGAGGATTATATAAGGGCGTGTGCGGGTTCTTTCATGCTTTCAGCGGATAATGCACATGCGGTTCACCCTAATTATCAGGAAAAAGCCGACCTGACTAACAGACCACATATGAACAAAGGCATAGTCATCAAGTACAATGCCAACCAGAAATACACAACAGACGCGGTTTCTGCGGCAATATTTAAAGAGATATGTACAAGGGCGGGAGTTCCGACACAGGAATTTGCCAACCGTTCAGATATTCCGGGCGGGTCAACACTCGGCAACATAGCCAACTGTCATGTGTCAATGAATACAGTGGATATCGGTCTTGCACAGCTTGCCATGCATTCACCCTGCGAGACAGCAGGAATCATGGACACGGAATACATGATAAAGGCAGTTAACGAATTTTTTGAGACAGCCATTGTGACTAACAGCAACGGCACATTTACATTAGAATAACAGAAAGATACAGTGATGAGCAATACTATATATATGGCTCCGATGGAGGGGCTGACAGATTTTACATATCGTAATGTCTACGAGAAAACATTTGGAAAAGGCAGGATTACAAAATATTTCACACCGTTTATCTCGCCTAACAAGTCAGAGAATTTTCTTGCAAGAGAGATAAGGGACATAGACCGCGAGCATAATAAGGATACCTACACGGTTGCGCAGGTGATGACTAATGAAGCTAAGGATTTTATCTGGACAGCCAAAATGCTTTATGAAAAATACGGCTACAGCGAGATTAATCTTAATGCCGGCTGTCCGTCAGGCACTGTTGTGTCAAAGGATAAAGGCTCGGGAATGCTTCGTGACACAGAAAAGCTGGACCGTTTTCTTTATGCGGTGTTTGAGGATGCATTTATAAGAGAGAATATCAAGGTTTCGGTCAAGACACGAATCGGTGTTGAGGATGATGACAGCTTCCCACAGATAATGGATGTGTATAATTCCTATCCTCTTGAGGAGCTTATTGTACATCCGAGAGTGCGCACAGATTATTACAGAAATGAACTTCATCTTGATGTTTTCCGCTATGCAGTGGATAACAGCAGTAATAAACTTGTGCTTAACGGAGACATATTTACAAGAAAGAACTTCCTTGAGATGAAGCAGATGTTCCCAGAGGTTGATACATATATGCTTGGAAGAGGGCTTATCGCAGACCCCGGACTGATTAATGTATTAACAGATGATAATCCTGAGGCGATGGTGCGTGACCTTAATGCAGACAAGAAGCTGATGAAGGAGCTTCACGACCTTGTATACGCAGCCCGCACAGCCATAATGCCGGGAGACACACATGCCATACACAGAATGAAAGAAATGTGGTGTTATATGGAATATGTGTTTGATGACTGCAAGAAAGAAATCAAGGCAATCAAAAAATCCCAGAGAATGGCTGATTACAAGGCAGCAGTTGATGTGTTTTTCAACAAGGCAGTACTCGTTGAAAGAAAAAATATAATATTTTCTAAAAAATTCTGAGTCACAACCTTGATGGATTGTGACTCAGAATTATAGTCGGTGGCAGGCAGTATCGAATCAGATACTGTCTGTCTTCTTTTTCTGCTGGTGTCCTGTCATAAATGCAAGCATCTGTCTTGGCAGGAATCTGCTGCCAAAAACTCCGGCTTTCATTGTAAATGTCGGAACAATGGTAAGTTTGCCTGTAAACATTTTACAGAGAGCATAATAAGCACAGTAATCAGCAGGAATTCCTGATAATGCGAACTTCACATTGGCAACATTGTTAAAGTTGGTATCAACAGGACCGGGACAGAGCATGCTTATGTGGACGTTGCTCTTTAAATCGTGCAATTCCCCGTGGATTGCGGTAGTAAGGCTTGTCACATAAGCCTTGGTTGCATAATAGGTAGACATATATGGTCCACCAGGAAGCAGCCCTGCACTTGACGCCACATTCATGATGTAGCCTCTGTCACGCTGTATAAAGCCCGGAAGTACGGCCTTTGTAAGTATATGCACAGCTTTAATATTGACATTAATCATATTTATGTCATTCTTCAATTTTGTTTCCGCAAATGTGCCGAGTTCTCCGAATCCGGCATTATTAATCATAATATCAAGTGGATATTTGCGAAGCTTTTTGCCAAGCTTTACGCAAGATTTCTCATCAGATAAGTCACAAGTGATACATTTGCATCTGACAGCTACATTATCAGCAATTTCATGCAACGCATCTGTGTTTCTTCCAACCAGAATCAGGTCATATTCAAGGTCTGCAAGCAGATATGCGAATTCTTTTCCAATGCCGGATGATGCCCCGGTAATACAAGCAAGTTTCATAAGAAGACTCCTTTCTCTATTCACGGTTCAGAAATTAATGTGACTGTTCAGAGCCAAACTCCAAAATGCTTCGCATTTCGTCGGTGTTGCGTATCCGCCAAATTAATTCCTAAATGTTGAATTAAAAATAATCTTATAGGAAATGTATGCATGTATTATAGCAGATTCTTGAAATATATGCCACAATATAAGATTGACACGACTCTCCAGTCTGGCTTAAAATCTTTTCAGACAATACCTATAAAAAGAGTGTGAATATGTGGGGTTACATAGGGAGGAATTAATGACAATAAAGAATGAAACAGCATTTACAAAGGAATGCATGGAAGGTGCTATGCACGCCAGTAATTTTGATAACAACAGGTATAAGGCCTTCAAGCTGGCTTATAATATGTTCGGACTTATATTCGGAATGATGATGATAAGAGAGCTTGTTCTTAAGATGACAGGAAATGAGCAGGCAGACACATTTATGATAGTGCTGTTCGGACTGGTTGCAGTAGTGTTCCTCTACATTGGAATGATTGGGATGGATAAGAGCAACAAAAGCAAATTCCATGGCATATATGGGAAGATGGTCGGCGTTAAATTCTCATACGAGATAGACGCCGAGAATATTATTATAACAGATGAAGAAGACGACAGCGACACATTCAGCTGGAACGATATTGTGAAATGGAATCAGGATCCGGACAACATATATCTGTTCGTGGGAGACGACAACTGCCTTGTTGTAAGCAAGAATGGCTTTACACAGGGGAGCACTGACGATTTAAGGCAGCTTGCAGATGCGGTGATCGGTTTAAGGAATGAGAAATAACTGAATCAATTAATGTTATTCTGGTCTGAAGAGTAAAGGTAATATAAATCAAACAAACCCGCCCAAATTCACCTTGAAACATAACATTTCGGAGCGGCTTGGGCGGTTCTTTTCATTTTTATATCCAAAATAAAATTCATAAGACCACTTACATGTGGTAAAAAGCCTATTGGAAAATGATTTTTACAATTTATTCAGATTGTCGGACATCCAAAGATGAGGCGGAACTGCTGTTCATGAACTCATCCATTGGAATCAGCACACATGCACAGTACCCATCCTTAGGCTGAAAGCAGGTGACATACAGATCCTTTCCTATCTCCGGGCTATAGTCTAAAATGTGGCGGACACCACCATTGACTGCAACATCTGTATATGCCACCAGCCATTTTTTATCAGCATTCGGAAATACCTTGAAAAAAGATTTGTTCAGCATTTCTGGAATTTTCTTCCCTTCTACTACTTCCATCTGCTTGTTACAATACCGGAATACAAAATCTACACCGGCACCATCGGCATTAATTATCAGTTCAATGACGCAGAATGCAAGCGGCATATTATCCAGAATAGAAAAGTTCTGAAACATATTCTCTGAAGCTGTATTTGGCAGACCATCATGGTCGTGCAGCTGATGATTCAAACGCTTGTGGGCAGCAGGAGTACGATGGCGTCCTTCCAGTGTAGTGCCATCTTTCATATAATAAGTAAAATTATCGATGTGATCAATCTGCGATTTGGCTACAATGATTCCCTTACATATATTCAGAAAATCTCCTTCAGGCAACTGCTTCAGGATATCCTTCGCTGGAATATAAGTACGGATCACACGCCCATTCAGCAGATGGATACAGGTCTTGCCATCTTCTCTTATCAGATATTTTATGTCTGTTGGCTGAATGCCGTTTTTTATTAAAAAGCGTGATATCTTATCTTCCATGACTTCCTCCGTAATTGCAAAATCTTAAATAAAACTCATCATGCTTTACAGAGTATAACAGAAGTTTATAGTAATGTCACTTGAAAAATTAATTTATCTGCAAATTTTACAAAAATCCACTAAAACACATGAAACTCTGAAAATATATTGAATTAAAAAACATAAAGTGATATTATCATCATGCAAGGAGTAAGAGTAAAAAGAAAAACTTAAATAAAAAGCATGATGTTTAAATTATGTGCAAAAGGAGGAAGCATGAAGAATTGGGTACAATTAGCGAAAAGGGGAATGGTTCTGCTTCTTTGCGGGATCATGATATGGAATCTGGCGTATAACAGTAACATGGTCGTAAACGCCCAGAATGACGATATTGAGATAATCCAGACGGAGGATGCTTTGATGGCAGCATCAGATAATGTAGCATCAGATCTGATGGTGACTGCATCATCAATTAAATACAAGGATGGCAGCAGCTGGAAGAATCTGACAGATGGAACTTATCTGAAATCCGGAACTGAAATCCAGATAGATGTGGCGTGGACTCTGAAAGATACCTCGCACGAGGAAGAATATGTGGCTGATTTAGGAATAACATCGCTTACGATACCAGATACAGGCGATAAGGATTATAATTTGGACTCTCAGAAGGTAGCTACTTATAGCGTTCAAGACGGTAAATTCAAATTGAATATTACAGACGATACATACAGATATAATAAATCAGGACGTAATGGAGGATTTACCATGACTGGTACATTCACGGGTGGTGGAACAGATACTCCTTATGGTCAGGATTACAATGTGAGTGTTCTTGGAAAAGAAATTCATGTAAAATATGATGATGCGACATCTGCAAGCTACATGAAAAGCAGTAAGAATACTGATGGAGAACTTGCGTCAGATGGCACTCAAAAATATAAGATTTCAATGACAGCAAAAAATGGTGCGGTACATGGAATTTCTCTTAATGATAATCCAGGAAGCGGACTGAGTGATATGTCGGTAATTACGGTTGAAGATGCTGGAGATACTATTCTTACAGGATCATATAATGATTTTACAGCACTGAATACAGCACTTACAGATGTGACATTAGCCAAGGATAAGACAATCACGCTGACATATACAATGAAGGCAGATACGACTGATCTTTATCAGCAGAGTTCAACTAAGGGATACTACAATAACTTAAAGATTGATTATACGAATAATCATAATGAGACAAAAACGGATTGGAAATCCGCTAGTATAACTGTCTCAAAGCCTACTGTTTTAAAGTCAGGTAAAACATCTGATGACGGCACGAAGATCACATGGACAATAGAGATATCTTTAGCCGGCAAGGATAATCATAATCCGTCTGGTGGAACAAGCGACGAGTTGAAGAACGAATTGAAGAGTGTTATAAGTGACTTCTCAGATACGATTCCGGAAGGTTGTACTGTAACATCTGTCAGCCTTGATAACATGACCGCAAGTTATGATTCTGGCAGTAAAAAATATAAGCTGATATATGAGACTGAGATAACGGCTGAATATCAGACAAAGCCGAACAAGGCAGAAATCAAAAATACGGTTTCTTATAAGATAGGTGATACTTCTTATAGTGCAACAGGCAGTGCTTATACAATCGGTAAGCCATGGATTGAAAAGAAGGTGGTAGAGGATTCATATAATCCGACAGACAATACTGTCCAGTGGAAAGTAACATTATTGAATGTACCTGAGGGTATTAAGAATGTAAAGCTGCAGGACAGCCCAGATTGGCAACAGACAGTTCAATCAATTAAAATTGGTGATACAGATATCGTGAAAAATGCAAGCTTTGTAGATGGAAACAACATAGCAGAAAGTTACGAATGGGGAAAACTAACATTTAAAGACTCCTACATTACGGATAATAAAGGTAAGAATGTTGAAGTGCTGGTGACAACCAAGCTGAATTCACCACCTACGAACGGCAACTCATATGCAAATACAGTATATTTGTACTATAAGCCAGATGGCACATCGTCTGAAATCACATTACAGGCATCTGATACATGGAAATATAAGATAAATCTGGCAAAATCCGGAAAGGATAATGGAAATGGAACAATTACTTATACTGTAACCGCAAATTATAGAGACTGGTGCGATTCAGCATCAGGCTTGACAGGGACAAATAGAAAATTTCAGATCAAAGATGTGTATGATGAGAATCTGGAAATTGTTGAAGGCAGCCTGACATATGAAGTTGCAGCAGGCTGGAACTATAGACTAACAGATTCATTGGCAGAATCAGATTATAATATTGATGAGGATTCGCATACCTTGACGCTGAATTATATATTGACGGATAATGATGTAAAAGGAATTTCAAATGAAAAGGGAAATATTAGCAATGATTATGCGCCATATACTGTAACCTTTACATATAAAGCCAGAGATAAGGATACATTAGCATTTGTAAGAAACGGAGTGGCACAGACCTATACAAATAGTGCCAAGGGCAAATTCGGTACGGAGAGCCTCGGTGTTGTTGCCAATCAGACAACGCTGAAACCGACAAAGGTTATCTCCAAGACAATGAAATATGATGCTAATGCCACGACAGCGGATGAACGGAAAAAGGTATCTTATACTGTTGTAGTCAATCCGGACAGAATGGATCTGGCAGCAGATTCAGATAAGCTGGAAATCACGGATACATTAAAGACAATGGATCTCGTATATAACGACCTCTCAGCGGTGAAAGTAAAGGTGGATGGTACTGAAAGTACTGATTTCACAGTGAAATATGGAACTGATAATAATCAGCTTATATTTACAGTACCTGACTCTGCGAAGGTTGAGATTACCTATAATGCAAAGATTAAAGACCGCGTGTACAATACTAATAGTGATGTAAACACCTCCAACCAGGTGGCAATCAATGCATTGGGAGCATTATCAGGTGCGACATCAAGTAGTAGAACATTATCAAATGTCAGAATGAGTGATTATATTCGTTCTAACAGTTACAGCCTGAATCTGTTTAAGTGTAGTGAAAGTGCAACACTTACGGCATTGTCCGGTGCAGAGTTTTCATTAAACAGAATGACTTATGATACTGCAACATCTACGATGAATGTAGACTCCAGCTTTACACAGAGAATGATTCAGGTGACATCAGCTGATGGTATTTCAGCGATTGAGAATCTTACTTCAAATGAGCTATATATGTTGAAGGAGACAAAGGCGCCGGCGGGATATGCAATAAATGATGAGCCGTATTATTTCATATATTATAACGGCAATATAATACCGACAACCTATTCTGGATACACGGTACATGAGTTTGAGGATAAAGGTACCTTGCAGTTTGGGGATGTAGAGGCAGCGTCACTTAAGCTGGTAAAGGCTGTAAAAGGTGGTGCCACTTTTGCGTCTGTGAAGAAGGAACTGACTTTTAATGTAAAAGACGAAGCTGGGACAACAGTAAGAACAGTGCTTGGAACACAGCTTGATGAAAATGGAAGTTATACGATTGATGATTTAAAACCTGGAAAGTATACTGTGGAAGAAGTGATTGCAGCGGCTGGTACAGAGCCACAGAAAGTAAGCTATCAGATTGGCGATGATGCTTCTGTAGAAGGAAAGATAACCAGTCAACTGACGCTCACCGCCAGGGAAACAACCACAGTAACTTACACAAATCAGTACGATGGCGAAGAGCCGCTGGTAACTGAGGTAATAATCAGCAAGAAGGCAGTGAATGGAACAGATGAGCTTCCAGGAGCTGAATTAACCCTGTATCAGAAATCAGGAAGTACATGGACAACAAAGGAAGAATGGCAGTGGAAATCTACTACAACAGAAAAGACACTCAACCTGAAGGATGGCGAATATAAGCTAGAGGAAACTACAGCGCCGAATGGTTATGCGAAGACAGAGAGCATAGAATTCAGCATAACCTCCGGAGAACTGTCAGGAACAGATGCAGGAGTAGATGAAACCGATAAGAGAATTACTATGCGGGACAAGGCCTTTACAGTAAATGTCAATAAAACAGACCTTGGTGGAACAGAGTTAGCAGGAGCAATCATAAAGATTTATAAAAAATCTGATGTGAATACAGACGGAAGTGTCAGGAGTGGAGCAGAAGCACTCGACAACTGGGAATCTGCAGTCGGAGAAAAGCATGACTTTGGCAAGGTGTTACAGGCAGGACAGACATATGTGCTGGTAGAGACCGGAGCACCTGACGGATATGCATATTCAGAGAATATCACATTCAAAGTAAATGCAGACGGAACTATACAGGCAGTATCAGGAAGAACAGACGCCAATGCAGTAGTGACACCAGGAGAAACAACAGAAGTTGTAGTAAACAATATAATTACTATGAAGGATGCTGCACAGAAATCAAACAATACTGGTGACGACGGTTCTAAGGATACTACAATCTCTAAGACAGAACCGAGTTCTTCCAACGAGACGGAAACAACAGCAGTTGCCAAAACAGCAATTACAGAGACAGCACCTAAATCCGGAGATGATAATCATCTTGTTATCTGGATCATGATTATGGTATGTGCGGCAGCTGGAGTTGGTGCATTAGTATGGAATAAAAAAGAACAGATAAAGCCATGATTTGAAGAAGGCAGTATTTAGGGAATGATGGTGTAACCCACAGCAGGGGTTACACCTTTTCCTTTATATAAGCTTTCTTGTAAAATTACCAGCAGACATGGTTCAAATGCTGTTACATATGTGAAAACACATATGTGAAAACCATGAAAACCAGCAATACAAAATTGACAAACACCAGTATCAGCAGATATAATAAGCTCATCTGCGTTTTTAGCTATGCGCGAAATAATCAGGAGGAGGAAAGCTATGAACAATCAGGAAATGATGGAACTTTCAACAGTAGATAAGAGCGATTTTGAGGAACTTGTAAAAGAGTGTACAACCTCAGGCATAATCGATCAGAATCTGTATACTGAGTACGATGTTAAGAGAGGTCTTCGTGACAGTAATGGTAACGGCGTGCTTACAGGCCTTACAGAGATATCGGATGTATTAGGAAACCAGAGTGTTCACGGAAGAAAGATACCTGTAGACGGAGAGCTGTATTTTCAGGGATTCAATGTTGAAGAGCTTATCAAGGGAAGCAGCCTTGACAGATTCAGATTCGAGGAAGCAACATATCTTCTGTTATTTGGTGTACTTCCAGACAGAGATCAGTTAGACCGATTCTTAAGAATCTTGACAGATCTTCAGGAGCTTTCAGGTGCATTTATCAGAGATGTTATTATGAAGGCAACAAGTACGAACCTCATGAATTCACTTATGAAGAGTATCTTAAGCCTTTATTCATATGATGAGAATCCGGACGATATCTCAATTCCTAATGTGTTAAGACAGAGTCTCCAGCTTATAGCCAAGATGCCTCTTCTTTCAGTATATGCTTATCAGTCATACAGACATTTTAAGCTTGATGGAACACTTATGATAAAGAATCCTAAGAAGGGTTATTCAACAGCCGAGAACATTCTTTATATGTTAAGGGATGACGGTGACTTTACAGAGCTTGAAGCAAAGGTGCTTGATATCTGTCTTGTTCTTCATGCAGAGCATGGTGGTGGTAACAATTCGACATTTACAACACATGTAGTCACTTCGTCAGGAACAGATACTTATTCAGCAATTGCTTCATCAATTGCTTCGCTTAAAGGACCTAAGCATGGTGGTGCTAACTTAAAGGTTCAGGAAATGTTCAGGGATATTAAGGAGCATTGCAGCGACTGGGAAAATAAAGAAGAGATATGTACATATCTTAATAAGATTCTTGATAAGGAAGCATTTGACCATGCCGGACTTATATATGGTATGGGACATGCGGTATATACTAACTCTGACCCAAGAGCAGTTATTCTTAAGAAGTTTGCTAAGAAGCTTTCAGAGGAAAAGGGAATGCAGAAGGAATTTGCATTATACGAGCTTGTTGAAAGCGAGGCAGGACAGCTTATTATGAACAAGAGAAAAATGTTCAAGCCAGTCTGTGCTAATGTCGATTTCTATAGTGGATTTGTATATACAATGCTTGGTATACCTGAGGAAATGTTTACACCTATGTTTGCAACCTCAAGAATTTCAGGATGGTGTGCACATAGACTTGAAGAGCTTGTTAATGCAGGAAAAATTATCCGTCCTGCATACAAATATGTCGGACATCACAGACCATATGTTGATATGGATAAGAGATAATAAAATGTCATTACATTTAATGGAGTAATAGAATTATGTCACAGTACAAGGTTAAGAAGCCAGACCACCCGATTCATTGTACAGTTGAAGTGCCTGGTTCAAAGAGTATTACGAACAGAGCGCTGCTTATGGCAGCATTATCACAGGGCGAATGTACCCTTAAAGGAGTTTTATTCAGTGATGATTCAAGACATTTTCTTTTAAGTCTTATCGCACTCGGATATATTATTGAAGTAAATGAAGTCGAACGCTATGTAATCATTCATGGACACGGAAGAGACATTCCTAAGAAGAGGGCAACTATCAATGTAGGAAGTGCCGGAACAGCGGCAAGATTCCTTACAGCGATGCTTGCATTATCAGATGGTGAGTATACAATTGAAGCTTCTGAGCAGATGAAGAAAAGACCAATGCTTCCGCTTTTTGAAGCATTACAGAGTATGGGAGCAGAGATTGAGTTCCTTGAGAAAGACGGACATCTTCCGGTTAATGTAAAGGGAGCTGCTTTCGGTGGAAAGAAGCCACAGAACCATGTATCAATAAGCATAAGCGAAAGTACACAGTTCTTAAGTGCACTTATGATGACATCTCCTATGCTTGAGGAAGGAATACATGTTCATATCACAAGTGATAAGACAGAAGGCTCATATGTACGCATAACTGCCAAGATGATGGAACAGTTTGGCTGTGTGGTAGACCATAAGGGAGCAGAGTATATCGTTCCGGCAGGCTCAGGCTATTATCCGCAGACTTATTATATCGAGCCTGATGTATCGGCAGCCTGCTACTTCTATGCGGCGGCAGCACTTACAGGTGGAACGGCTATCGTCAAGGGTGTACATTCTAATTCAATGCAGGGAGATCTTAAGTTCATTGATGTGCTTAAGCAGATGGGCTGTGCAGTGACAGAGGAACGCGAGGGCATATGTGTCAGCGGACCTAAGGATGGAGAATACTGTGGTGTAGATGTTGATATGAATGACTTTTCAGATCAGTCAATGACACTTGCTGCTATTGCTCCATTTGCAAAGACAACTACAGTTATAAGGAATATCGAGCATATAAGGCTGCAGGAATCGGACAGAATTGAAGCTATGGTCAACGAGCTGAACAATCTTGGCATAGATGTCAAGGAAGGAAGAGATCGTATAGAGATATCTCCGGGCAAGATTAAGCCGGGAGTTGTTGATACTTATAATGACCACAGAATGGCAATGTCCTTCGCACTTATCGGACTGCGTGCTGACGGCATAATAATTGATAATTATGAGTGCTGCTGTAAGACATTCGAGAATTATTTTGATGTTCTTGAGCAGGCATGTGAACAGTAACATATAAAAGCTCATTTTTGATACATTACAGTAGTGTAATGTGCATATATCGCCGTTGCTGAAAATAAATATATATGGTATTATAAAAAAGGTTGAGACAACAACCATACAATATTATAACTTTTACTTTCAGGAGGGAAAAGAAATGAGTTTTTGCAAGTATTGCGGAAGACAGTTACAGGATGGAGAAATCTGTAATTGCCAGCAGCCACAGCAGGCAGCACCACAGCAGCCAGTCGGAGGAGCGGCACAGCCACAGCAGGAATTTAACCAGCAGGCAGGTCAGCAGACATACCAGCAGGCACAGCAGAATGCATATCAGCAGCAGGTTTCACAGCAGATGGACGCTGTTAAGAAGGCAGGAGCTAATGCAGCACTTGACTATGTTAACATCTTAAAGGGATTATTTACTTCACCAGTAGAGACAGTATCAGCATTTGTTGCTGAGGCTAATGTGATTATGATAGCTGTTCTTATTGGTGGTCAGGCAATTATTAACATGCTTACAAGATTATTTAACATGTTAATTGCTAATAGTAAGGCTAAGGTTACAACAGGAAGTAAAGAGCTTGACAGCTTACTTTCATCTTACTACAGCTCATATACTAATACCAAGCCATATCCAGCAGGCTCAATATTCAAGAACATGCTTCTTGAGATTCTTCTGGTAGCAGTAGCAGCAGCTGTAATTGCACTTGCAGTTATGCTTCTTGCAAAGGTATTTAACAAGGCTAATGTTACATACATGCAGGGTCTTGCAGTATATGCCGTTACAGCAGTACTTGGTATACCAGCAGAGTTACTCAGTTGGGTAACAGGTCTTACATCAGTAGGATTCATTGACAGAATATCTTCTTGTATATCAGTATTTTCTAATGTAGCAGGATATGCATTTGTATACATAGCAATCCGTGCATTATGCAAGGATGAGAAGAAGATACCTCTTATAATGGCAATCTCATATGTTGCAGTTAATTTCCTTACATGGGTATTAAGACTTATGTTCTAATCAACAATTTGATAATTGATTATAATTAATGATTTCCGGCGGACCGGAAGTGTGAATACACAATGGTCTGTCGGGAATTCTTTTATTTTTTTGATTTTTTACAAACGTATTTCGTATATAAGTGTAATATTCTATACACATCCACACATTTATATGATTATGTACATGATTCTGCTTTTTGTGTGCGAAGGTCATATGGCAACAATAGCACTTATTGTATCTAATATAGATAATAACAGATTTGTGGCTATTCTTGCACCATATATTATTACTGAATTTGCCAATGCGATACTGCGTATGTCTGATAAGAAATGGCTGAGAGGCATTGCACCGACCAAGCTTTTTAATATGGCACAGACCAATACTGGAGCATCGTTCATTCAGAACAGATTTGATGATGAACATATAAGAGAGGTGCACTTATCATAATTGCATGCCACGATAAGGAAGAATAATAGAAAAGTAAAGAAAAAGGCGGTCATACAGGTAAGTGTGACCGTCCTTTAATATCTAAATGCTTAATTTACCACTGAATACTCCATCGTATTCATTAAAATAAGTTTCTTCAATTTTTCTCATCATAACGGTAACATAGTCATCAATATAGTTTAATGATATATACATATTGCCGATGGCGCTGTCAATAATCTGCACCTTGATAAGAAGATTATTGTCTGTCCTGAAAGCTGCGCTTGCACCACATTTGAAATCATAATCGGGGAAATTCTGGAATACATTCTTTCCCAGACCGAAATGCAGCTCGTGCTTTCCTGTTGTATTAGTATAGAAAAATGTTCCTTCATCCCTGTTAAATGTAAGCTTTATATCCTTTATTCCGCAAGGATTGCTGTCAAATTCATAGCACCGACCGTTGATTGTTGTCTTAAGGTCAGAATCATATTCACCCGGTTCAATAAGAAGCTGGCGTGAATTCTCGAATTTCTGGAATTCTTCATAATCTCTATTATCACCATCTTCAGTACATGTATCAATATGGTTGTACACTTCCTCGTAAAATGCATCATATATCCACTGCACTCCGCCCTGACGACCCTGCGTGTCGGCAGTTGTGGCAAGAATAACATCTTTGTCAGGATAATATATTGCAAGCTGTCCGCCCATTCCGTAGAATGCATAGCCGTTGTGAGTTGTAATCCAGAACTGGTAGCCGTAGCCCTGCATCTCTTCCCATGTTCCTGATTTGCCATAAGGGTCACTTTGCTTAACAGTTGCCTCCTTAAGATAGCTGTAAGGAAGGAGCTGCTTTCCGTTAAGCTTTCCGTCTTGAGATACGACATACATAACTTTAAGAACATCTCTAGGTGTTGCACACATTCCTGAACCACCCATGCTTGTTACACCGTCAGGAGATTTTAGTAAAAATGCTTCTTTAGAAAAGCCTATCTCGTCTAAGAATTTAGTTCTCAGATAATCAAGTATATTCATGCCGGTGAGCTTTTCAACAAGCGCACATAATGTATGTGTTGAAGCTGTATCATAAGAGAAATTAGTTCCTGGAACATGGTCAGGTGTAACAGTAAAGAACGAGCCTACCCAGTCCGGTGAACCTCCGGTTTTGTAAGCATTTTTATCATGGCATGTTCTCATACTGAGCATCTGCCTTATGGTAAGCATCTGCATGTAAGGGTGAGCACCTGTTTCTGGCAGTTTCTCAGGGAAATAATCAACAATATGGTCATCAAGAGAGATTCTTCCCTCGTCAGCAAGCAGCCCGATTGCAAGTGAAACGAAAGATTTGGTGACAGAAAACATTCTGTGAAGTGTATTCTTAGTGTATGGTGCATAATAGCTTTCCATACATATCTTACCGTGTCGCATCACAATTATGCTGTGCATAGGAATATTGTTGTATTCAAGCCTTCTGGCAAAACTGATAAGTCCTTTGGAAGATATCCCCACATCTTCCGGTCTTACCTTTTCAAAGTCTGACATTGCTATCCTCCATATAATCGCAATAATTGCCCCTATTATAATCCTTTATTGCATTTGCTGTAAATAAAAATATGAATCTTTAAATTGGATTGAATATAGTATATACTGAGTATAAATATGTCGGAGGGGCATGAAGGAGAAGGAAATGATAGATTTATTACTTAAGACATTCGTAAAGGACTACAATAAGACCAAAGACCCACAGGTAAGAACGAGATACGGAATATTTGCAGGCATTGTGGGAATAATTTGCAATCTGATACTGTTTTCAGCAAAGATATTGGCAGGAGTGCTTACAGCTTCAGTTTCAATTATGGCAGATGCTGTGAACAACTTATCAGATGCCGGTTCATCAGTTGTTACACTTATAGGCTTCAAGCTTGCAGGAAAACCGGCTGATTACGAGCATCCTTATGGTCATGGAAGAATCGAATATATATCGGGATTCATAGTATCAGGTGCAATTATAATCATGGGTTTTGAACTGCTGACAACATCATTCAGGAAAATACTTCACCCGACACCGCTTGAGGTATCAATCCCATCTCTTATAATACTTGTGTTATCAATCCTTATGAAAATGTGGATGGCAAAATTCAACAAATATCTTGGCAATAAAGTGGATTCTGCCGCAATGAAGGCTACAGCAACAGACAGCTTATCAGACTGTGTTGCAACCACGGTAGTTCTTATAGGTGTACTGCTTACGCTGTTTTCTAATATTAATATAGATGGTATAGCCGGAGTAGTTGTTGCGGTATTCGTAATACTTGCGGGCTTTGGTGCGGCTAAAGATACGTTACAGCCGCTTCTTGGACAGCCGCCAACGAAAGAATATGTTAAAGAGCTTGAGGACATCGTGCTTCAGGATAAGCATATAATAGGAGTTCACGACCTGATTGTGCATAATTACGGTCCGGGCAGAGTATACGCATCGCTTCATGCAGAAGTTCCGGCTAATATGGACATGATGGAAGCACACGATTATATAGATATGGCTGAACGAAGAGTCGAGAAGCATATGAAATGCTTCATAAGCATACATATGGATCCGGTAATCACAGATGATGAGGTAATCAATCATTTGAAAAAGATGACTGTTGAAGTTGTAAAGTCAGTAGGAGAAGAACTGGATATACATGATTTCAGGACAGTTAAAGGTCCATATATAACAAATCTTATATTTGATGTGCTCGTTCCTTACAACTATCATCTTTCGGATGATGAGATAAAGTACCAGATACAGAAAAAAATCACGGAGAAGCAGAATGAGTGCCGTGCCGTGATTAAGATTGATAAAAGTTATACAGGCTGATTAAATCCAGCCGCCATCAAGAGTTATTATCTGACCGGTAAGATAACTGTTCATTCCGGAAAGAGATTTAACAAGTTCTGCAACTTCCTGCGGGTTTCCAAAACGGCCTGCAGGAATTTCTTCGGCAAGCTCTGCCTTGTCATCGTCTGAGAGATGACCGTTCATCTCTGTATCAATAGCACCACAGGCAACAGCATTTACCTGAATACCGCTTGGAGCAAGCTCCTTTGCCAGCGCCCTTGTAAATGAATTGACTGCCCCCTTGGTCGCTGAATAAGCAACTTCGCAGCTTGCACCATACAGTCCCCACACAGAAGATATATTAATAATTTTTCCACAGTGTCTTTTCATCATATCCTTGACTGCAAAATGGCAGCAGTTAAACACAGAATCTATGTTGGTGTTACATATCCTGTGCCACTCATCTTCGCTCATATCCTGAAAAAGTCCGACAACTGATATTCCGGCATTGTTAATAAGTACATCCACCTGTCCGAAACGCTGCAGGCACATGTCAAACATTTTCTGCACATCACTGTAACTGCCCATATCACCGGCAAATGTTACACATTCACTTCCTTTTTCTTCAATAATGGCTTTCACTTCATTTAGTTTATCCACATTATTCACACAGTTAATAACAATATTAGTATCTTTTCCGGCGAGTTCTATTGCAATGGCTCTTCCGATTCCGCGGGAAGCACCGGTTATGACTATAGTTTTTTTCATAATAATATGCCTTTCTCAAAACAATTTGATTTCAATAATATCGTTACTATAATACAGGAAAATACTGGATATTTCTATAAAAAATTAAAAAACAAATATTGACAAAAACCGGCTTGTGCATCCTTACCAAAAAGAAAATCAGATTGTATTTAATTCAATAATTGCTTGACAGATGTTTTAAACTGCTTAAAAAGTTTTCCACAATCAAAAACTTCGATTTCCTCTAAAAATGGAGTTATTAACTAAGTTATCCACATTATCCACAATTATCCACAATATTTTGTTATTAATTTAGTATACCTGAAACAGAATAAATGTTTTGTTAATTATTGCAAAAATGAAAAATGTTCCAAATGGCTATTGACATATTTGCATAAAATAATTAACGGACATACTTGTTAATTTACAAATATGTGATATAATACTTACATAAAATAAGTATACAGTAATGTATCTTAGGTCGTGTTAGCTGCATATGTAATATATTCTTTCGACATATGTGGTGATTGAAGAAGGAAGAATGTCTGATAGATTTTATAAAGAGAAGGTTGGAAAGGGTTTTACGATCAGATTCTTACCTCTGCCCACGATTATAAAACACGTAAAGGAGTTGGACATCATGAGATTTATAATTACAGGAAGAAATATTGATATAACAGAGGGTTTGAAGTCAGCAGTAGAGGAGAAGCTTGGAAAGCTTGACAGATTTTTTGCACCAGAGACAGAAGTTAACGTAACTTTAAGCGTTGAGAAGGAAAGACAGAAGATAGAGGTAACAATTCCAGTTAAGGGTAATATCATAAGAAGCGAGCAGGTAAGCAGCGATATGTATGTTTCTATTGACCTTGTTGAAGAAGTTATCGAGCGTCAGCTTAAGAAGTATAAGAACAAGATTGTTGACAAGCAGCAGAACGCAGCAGCATTTGCACAGGAATTCGTTGAGAAGGATTATGATGATGATGAAGTTAAGATCATCAGAACCAAGAGATTCGGCATTAAGCCTATGGATCCAGAGGAAGCATGCGTTCAGATGGAGCTCCTTGGACACAACTTCTATGTATTCTTCAATTCTGAGACAGAGGAAGTTAATGTTGTTTATAAGAGAAAGGGCAACACATATGGCTTAATTGAGCCAGAGCTTGATTAATATTAAGACTGTTAGTTTTTTAAACCTCTTTACGAAGTACCGCTTGTTGGTTATAACCGACAGGCGGTATTTCTTGTTATTGATAGTATTTATTTAATAAAACTTTAATGGTTTAACTTTACTTGATAGAATAAGTAAATAGTGATACAATTACAACACAAATAGGCTTTTATAAGGAGAAGTATAAAGTAATGGGATTAGCTCAGAAATTATTTGGAACTCATAGCGAACATGAATTGAAAAGAATATATCCAATTGCTGATAAGATTGAAAGCTACAGAGAATCTTATAGCAAGTTAAGCGACGAGGAACTTAAAGCAAAGACTAAGGAGTTTAAGGATAGATTAGCTAAGGGCGAGACTCTTGATGATATTCTGCCGGAAGCATTTGCAACCGTAAGAGAAGCTGGCAGAAGAGTACTTGGCATGGAGCATTATCGTGTTCAGCTTATCGGAGGAATTATTCTTCATCAGGGAAGAATCGCCGAGATGAAGACTGGTGAAGGTAAGACACTTGTGTGTACACTTCCAGCATATCTTAATGCACTTACTGAAGAGGGCGTAATCGTAGTTACTGTTAATGATTACCTTGCTAAGCGAGATGCTGAGCAGATGGGTATGATACATGAATTTTTAGGTCTTAAGGTTGGTGTTGTATTACATGACTCAACAAGAGAAGAAAGACAGGCTGCATATGCAAGTGATATTACATATGTAACTAACAATGAACTTGGTTTCGATTATCTTCGTGATAACATGGCTATATACAAGAATGAACTTGTTTTAAGAAAGCTTAAGTACTGTATCATTGATGAGGTCGATTCAGTTCTTATTGATGAGGCACGTACACCACTTATTATTTCAGGACAGAGTGGAAAGTCTACTAAGTTATATGAACTTTGTGATATTCTTGCCAAGCAGTTACAGCGTGGTGAATATAAGGGCGAAAGAACTAAGATGCAGGCAATTATGAACGAGGAAGTTGAAGAAGATGGCGACTTTATCGTTAATGAGAAGGACAAGGTTGTTAACCTTACTGAACAGGGTATCCACAAGGTTGAGCAGTTCTTCCATATAGATAACTATGCTGATCCGGAGAACCTTGAGATTCAGCATAATGTTACACTTGCACTCCGCGCACATTATCTTATGTTCAGAGATAAAGATTATGTTGTTAAGGATGACGAAGTACTTATCGTTGATGAATTTACAGGACGTATTATGCCGGGCCGTCGTTATTCAGATGGTCTTCATCAGGCGATAGAAGCGAAAGAGCATGTTAAGGTTAAGAGAGAGAGTAAGACTCTTGCAACTATTACATTCCAGAACTTCTTTAATAAGTTTGAGAAGAAAGCTGGTATGACAGGTACTGCTCTTACAGAGGAGAAGGAATTCCGTGAAATCTATAACATGGACGTTGTTGAAGTTCCAACTAACAAGCCTGTTATAAGAGTTGATTATAATGATGCTGTATTCAAGACTAAGAAGGGCAAGTTCAACGCAGTTGTACAGTCTGTTATTGAATCCCATGAAAAAGGACAGCCAGTCCTTGTTGGTACAATAACAATCGAGACTTCTGAACTTCTTAGCGAGATGTTAAGAAAGAAGGGCATCCCTCATAATGTACTTAATGCCAAGTATCATGAACTTGAGGCACAGATAGTATCAGAGGCAGGTCGTCATGGTGCAGTTACTATTGCTACTAACATGGCTGGTCGAGGAACTGATATTAAGCTTGATGAGGAAGCTGTTGCTGCCGGTGGTCTTAAGATTATCGGTACAGAAAGACACGAGAGCCGTCGTATTGATAACCAGTTGCGTGGTCGTTCCGGACGACAGGGAGACCCTGGTGAATCAAGATTCTACATCTCTCTTGAAGATGATCTTATGAGATTGTTCGCACAGGAAAGACTTATGAATATATTCAACAGTCTTGGTGTTTCTGAGGATGAGCAGATTGAGCATAAGATGTTAAGCAAGGCTATTGAGACAGCCCAGAAGAAGATAGAGACTAACAACTTTGGTGTCAGAAGCCATCTTCTTGAATATGATCAGGTTATGAATGAACAGAGAGAGATTATGTATGCAGAACGTAGAAGAGTTCTTGACGGAGAAAGCATGCGTAATTCTATCATGAAGATGATAACTGATTATGTAGAGAACGTAGTTAACCGCTGCGTAAGTGAAGATAAAGATGCCAACGAATGGGATTATGATGAGATTAATGAGCTTCTCCTTCCTACTATTCCTATTGAGAAAGTAGAATACAGAGAGAACATTAAGAATAAGAATGAATTAATACATGATCTTAAGGAGAAGGCAGTTAAACTTTACGAGGATAAAGAAGCACTCTTCCCAGAGGCTGAGCAGATAAGAGAAATCGAACGAGTAATCCTTCTTAAGGTAATTGACAGAAAGTGGATGGATCATATCGATGATATGGATCAGTTAAAGCAGGGTATTGGTCTTCAGGCACTTGGTCAGAGAGATCCTGTTGTCCAGTATAAGATGATGGGTTATGATATGTTTGATGAGATGACTGCAGGAATCACAGAAGATACAGTAAGACTTCTCATGCATATTCAGGTTGAGCAGAAGGTTGAGAGAGAACAGGTTGCCAAGGTAACTGGAACTAATAAGGACGAAGGACCATCTGTTAAGGGACCAGCAAGAAGAACAGAGAAGAAGATATATCCTAATGATCCATGCCCATGCGGAAGCGGTAAGAAATACAAGAACTGTTGCGGAAGACAGGCATAAGATATAAACATAACATTTAGACGCGGAATGCTTGAAATATCAGCGTCCGCGTTTATTTTTGGGGAGGATATATGGTAGAGTTAGATCAGTTCAGATACAGGATTTCAGGATATGATAAGCCAATGGCACAGATTAAGAATTCTCTGGATCTAGATAACAAGCAGAAAAGGGTTGAAGAATTAGAGGCGGATATGGAGTCTCCGGGATTCTGGGATAATCCTGACAAATCACAGAATGCAATGAAAGAGCTTAAAGGGTTAAAAGATGCATTTGAAAGATACAATGAGCTTGAGACAGGTCTTGATGATGTTAAGACTCTTATTGAGATGGCAGAGGAATCCAATGACCAGTCGCTTATACCGGAGATAGAAGAAGAGATAACAAGTCTTGATGATAAGATGGAAAGCTTAAGAATTGAGACATTGCTTTCAGGTGAACATGATGCATGTGATGCCATTCTTACACTTCATGCAGGAGCAGGCGGAACAGAGAGCTGCGACTGGTGCCAGATGCTTTTCAGAATGTATACAAGATGGGCAGAAAGTCACGGATATACTACAGAGACGCTTGATTATCTTGAAGGCGAAGAAGCAGGGATTAAGTCAGTTACTATAGAGATACGGGGAGAGAACGCATACGGACATCTTAAGTCAGAGCATGGAGTTCACAGACTTGTAAGAATATCTCCATTTAATGCGGCAGGTAAGAGACAGACTTCTTTCGTATCATGTGATGTAATGCCTGATATTAATCAGGATATAGATATTGAGATTAATGATGATGATTTAAGAATTGATACATATCGTTCAAGTGGTGCCGGTGGACAGCACATTAATAAGACATCATCAGCAATCAGAATTACACATCTTCCAACAGGAATTGTTGTACAGTGCCAGAATGAGAGATCACAGCACCAGAATAAGGATAAGGCTATGCAGATGTTAAAGGCAAGGCTCTATCTTTTAAAGGAAGCAGAGAATGCACAGAATCTTTCTGGAATCAGAGGAGATGTCAAGGATATTAATTTCGGAAGCCAGATAAGAAGTTATGTTCTTCAGCCATACACAATGGTTAAGGATAACAGAACTAATAAAGAAGTAGCTAATGCAGGAAGTGTTCTGGATGGTAATATTGATCCGTTCATTAATGCATATTTAACATTGATCAGTACAGGAAAGACTGAGGAGTGAGGTATTGCTTATGGTTGGGACAAAGTTTAAAAGAAATGCAGGTATTCTTATGCCTGTAAGTTCGCTGCCATCACCTTATGGTATAGGTACATTTGGCAAGGATGCATATGATTTTGTGACATTTGTTAAAGAATGTAATCACAAATACTGGCAGGTTCTGCCATTAGGACCGACTACATATGGAGACAGTCCATATCAGTCATATTCAGCATTTGCAGGTAATCCATATTTTGTTGACCTTGATATGCTTATCGAAGAAGGTTTTTTATTAAAGTCAGAGGTTATTGCAAGAGACTGGGGAGATGGTGTTGTTCCGGTTAATGTTTCGGAAGATGATGCGATTAATGGAAGATTCGGAACATACAGAGATGGCAATATCGGTGATGACAGATATGTAAGCTATGAAAAGGTCTATAATAACAGATTTGATATATTAAGAATTGCTTATAACAGATTCAAGGCTGCATGTATAGAGAGCAAGAAGACACTTGCCAAGGGACTTCCGTTTTATAAGCAGTTTGATAATTTTGTCAGGGACAATGCTGACTGGCTTGAAGATTATGCATTGTTCATGTCTCTTAAGATACATTTTAACTATGCATCATGGGGCGAATGGGGAGCAGATATTAAGTTCAGAGAGCCTGAAGCAATGAACCGTTATAAAAATGAGCTTTCAGACGATATAGGATACTGGGAGTTCATACAGTATGAATTCTTCAAACAGTGGACTGCACTTAAGAAATACGCTAATGACAATGGAATAGAGATTATAGGAGATATTCCTATATATATGGGTTATGACAGTGTTGATGTGTGGGCTAACCAGGGTGAGTTCCAGTTAGATGAGAACCTTACACCAACAAAGGTGGCAGGAGTTCCGCCAGATGCTTTCTCAGATGCAGGTCAGAAGTGGGGTAATCCATTATACGATTATGAGAAAATGGAAGCCAATGATTTCAGCTGGTGGAGAAAACGTATGAAAGCATCTGCAAGACTGTATGATGTTATCAGAATTGATCACTTTATTGGAATTGTTAAGTATTACACAATTCCGGCAGACATGCCGGATGCAAGACAGGGTGAATACAGACAGGGACCTGGGCAGAAGCTTCTTGATGCAATCAATGAATCAATCGGTGATAAGAAGATTATTGCTGAGGATCTCGGCGTTGAAGTTCCTGAGGTTGCAAAGATTCTTAAAGATAACGGTTATCCGGGAATGAAGGTTCTTGAATTCGCATTTGGCGGAGACAGAAAGAATCCACATCTTCCATATAATTATACACAGAATCTTGTGTGCTACGGTGGAACTCATGATAATGAGACTCTGCTTGGCTTCTTTGAGGACAGAGGCAACTGGGAATTAGGCTATGCTTATGATTATCTTGATACAAGAGATAAGGGAAGAATGGTTGACCAGGTATTCAGAGCAGCTTATTCGAGTGTAGCTGTACTTACAGTATTTGCAGTTCAGGATATTCTTAAGCTTGGCAACTGGGCAAGAATGAATTTTCCTTCAAGCATGGGTAATAACTGGAAATGGCGTATGCAGAAAGGTCAGTTAGGACAGCATGAACTTGAGTGCATGAGATATCTTGCAAGTGTATTTGACAGAGAAAGAAAATAATGTGTTTGTCCTATTTACAAATTGGAAAAAGTGGTATTATATTAGAGTAAAGACAAGTTAATATTTTGGCAAAGCAGTCGAAAGGCTGTGACGCAAAGCCAAGGGTCTTAACTGATATTCATATATCAGAATGACAGCCGGTTGCATTACAATCAACGCAAATGATTCGTATTATTCAGGCATCCGGTTATCGGATGCCTTTATAGTTCAACGGGAGAACTGATTATGAAAAAGAATAATTCTAAGAAGTTGATTAAAACAATAACAGTAGCAGCAATTGTATTTAGTGTTGGCACAGCATTTGCATTGAATACAGCAGGCGCAACGGGATTTGATATTATGGACAGGCTTGTTGTGAATGAGACTGTTGCAGAGCAGGAGACAACACAGCAGGTTGAGACAGAAGCAGCCAATGAAGAGAGCGAAGCTTCTGAATCAGACAAAGAAGATGAAACTGCAACAGAAACACAGACTGCAGAGCCTGAAGTACAGACACAGAATGTGGTTGAAGAGTCTGCTTACATAGAAGATACTAACGAAACACAGCCGGTTGTGGATGCAACTGTAATGGAATTTATTGACAGAATTAATTCTGAAAGAGTGGCAGCAGGAGCAGCACCAGTAGTATATGATGCAACTCTTAACAGCATGGCACAGGTCAGAGCCTCAGAGAACGCAGATAATGATTATTTTGTCATAGAGAATGGCAAGCATAAGAGACCAGATGGAAGAAATGCTTCTTCAATCTGTTCTGATTATGGACAGGCTGGATATTTTGGTGAGGTTATGGGAAGATACCAGACAAGCCCTGCTGAGATAGTAGAAGGCTGGCATAATTCAGCAACACATTATGCATGCATGACAAGCACTAAGTACAACAGAGTTGGTGTGGGTATTGCAGCAGACTCAGAAGGATACCTTTACTGGGTAGCAATATTCATGGATTAATTAAGAAGTAAGATTACATAATATAGATACAATTTAATATGGTAAGAACAATGTATTTGCGGCATTGTTTTTATATAGCTACGAAAGAAGCGAGAAACCCTCACATTCCTCTCCCGTTGTGTGAGGGTTTTCTTTTTGCACCGGCATCTGCACTACTTGCATGGAGAATATAATTATATGCTTGCAATGTGTATACATATATGGTAATATTCTTTGTGCGATAGACAGTTGTATATCGTAGAAAGACAGAGAAATACAACTGTCTTTACAAAACGGACATTAGGAAGGTACAGACGCAGTATGGCAGATAATATTAAGTATTATGTTGTTAAGCAAAAGGCTCTGCCTGAGGTTCTGCTTAAGGTAGCAGAGGCAAACAGAATTATTGAGAACGAAAATATATCTGTTGCAGATGCTACAGAGAAAGTTGGAATAAGCAGAAGTTCTTATTATAAGTATAAGGATGATATTTTTCCGTTTAGAGAGAATGTAAAGGGGAAAACTATTACATTTGTATTGTCTATGGACGATGAACCGGGGCTGCTTTCCCTGGTATTGAAGAAGGTTGCAGAATTCAAGGCCAATATTCTTACTATTCATCAGACAATTCCTGTTAATGGAATTGCATCACTGACACTTAGTGTGGATATTCTCCCGACTACAGGGGATTCTTCAGAGATGATAGAACAGATAGAAAGGCTCAAAGGAGTCAGATATCTTAAGATATTAAGCAGCGATGCATCTATCTGATATATACAAAGCAATTAAAGAAAACGGAGGCAGATATGGCAAAGATTGCAGTTTTAGGTTATGGAACAGTAGGATCTGGTGTAGTTGAGGTATTAAATACTAATGGAGCTTCAATTGCAAAGAGAGCAGGAGAAACAATTGAAGTCAAGAGTGTACTTGATTTAAGAGATTTCCCTGGTGATCCAATTCAGGAGAAAATCGTTCATGATATAGATCTTATAATTAATGACCCTGAGATAGAGGTTGTTGTTGAGGTTATGGGTGGCGTAGAGCCGGCATTTACATTTGTCAAGAAGGCACTTGAGGCAGGAAAGAGCGTGTGTACATCTAATAAGGCACTTGTTGCTGCACACGGACCAGAGCTTCTTGAGATGGCTAAAGAAAGAAAACTTAACTTCATGTTTGAGGCATCAGTAGGTGGAGGAATTCCAATTATCAGACCACTTAACCAGTCTCTTACAGCAGATGAGATTACTAAGATTACAGGCATACTTAACGGAACAACTAACTATATACTTACTAAGATGAGTAAAGAAGGAAGTTCATATCAGGAAGTGCTTAAAGAAGCACAGGCACTCGGATATGCAGAAAGAAATCCAGAAGCTGACGTTGAAGGTTATGACGCATGCAGAAAGATAGCGATTCTTACATCACTTGCGTTTGGCAATACAGTCAGATTCGAGGAAGTATATACAGAGGGAATCACTAAGATTTCTAATGAAGACTTTGAATATGCTAAAGAGCTTGGTTGTGTCATAAAGCTTCTTGCAACAAGCTACAGCAAGGATGGCAAGGTATATGCAATCACAGCACCGTTCATGATTGACAGCACACACCCATTATATAATGTCAATGATGTGCTTAATGGAATCTATGTACATGGCAATGTGTTAGGAGATGTAATGTTCTTCGGAGCAGGAGCCGGAAAGCTTCCAACAGCAAGTGCAGTTGTATCAGATGTGGTTGACTGTGTTAAGCATAAGGGTAAAAATGTCATGACAATCTGGAGTTCAGTAAAGCAGGAGCTTGGTGATACATTTGACGAGACAAGAAAGTTCTTTGCAAGAATCCAGGGTGATGATGTCCAGGCAGCTAAGGCAGCATTTGGTGAAGGACAGGTTGTTAGAGTTGATGGAATTAACGGAGAATTCGGTTTCGTTACAGAGCCTATGACAGAGAGAGCATTTGAAGAGGCTAAGGATAAGGTATCTGTTATAAGCAGAATCAGAATAGATGATACTAAATTACAGTAATAACATAAGGGAGAAAGAGTAATGGTTAAAGTAGTTAAATTTGGTGGAAGTTCACTTGCAAGCGCAGAGCAGTTTAAGAAGGTTGGCAATATTATCCGTGCAGACGAGGACAGAAAGTATGTAGTTCCTTCAGCACCGGGAAAGAGATTTCCAGAGGATACTAAGGTTACAGATATGCTTTACAAATGTTATGCAGAAGCAGAGGCTGGCAGGAACATTGACAAGTGTCTTAAGGCAATTGAGGAAAGATACAACGAAATCATCAAGGGACTTGGACTTAAGCTTTCATTAAAGGAACAGTTTGAGACAATTAAGAAGAATTTTGAAGCACTTGCAGGAAAGGATTATGCAGCTTCAAGAGGAGAGTACCTTAACGGTATAATCATGGCTAACTATCTTGGCTATGAATTCATAGATGCTGCTACAGTTATCTGCTTTGATAAGGACGGAGAGTTCGATTCAGAAAAGACAAATGCGGTATGTGAAGCAAAGTTTGCTAACGTTGAAAGAGCAGTTGTTCCTGGCTTCTACGGTGCAATGCCTAACGGAAAGGTTAAGACATTTTCAAGAGGCGGCTCAGATGTAACAGGTTCAATCGTTGCAAGAGCGCTTAAGGCTGATATGTATGAGAACTGGACAGATGTATCTGGTTTCCTTGCAGCAGACCCAAGAATCGTAAGCAACGCAAAGCCAATCGATGTTATTACATATAAGGAATTAAGAGAGCTTTCATACATGGGTGCATCAGTACTTCATGAATCAGCTATCTTCCCTGTAAGAAAGGGCGGAATTCCTATTAATATCAAGAATACTAATGCTCCAGAAGACAAGGGAACAATGATTGTTGAGACAACATGTAATATGCCTGAATACACAATTACTGGTATTGCAGGAAAGAAAGGCTTCGTTGCAATCAGCATTGATAAGGATATGATGAATTCAGAGATAGGATTCTGCAGAAAGGTTCTTTCAGTATTTGAGGACAACGGAATCTCAATCGAGCATATGCCATCAGGAATTGATACTATGACAGTATTTGTTCATCAGGACGAATTCGTAGAGAAGGAGCAGAAGGTTCTTGCACAGATTCACAAGGCAGTTAATCCGGATTCTGTTGAGCTTGAAGCTAACCTTGCACTTATCGCAGTAGTTGGACGTGGAATGAAGAACAGTACTGGTATAGCAGGCAACATTTTCTCAGCACTTGCAAAAGCTAAGATTAATGTTAAAATGATAGATCAGGGATCTTCAGAGCTTAACATTATCATTGGTGTTAGAAACAGATACTTTGAGGATGCTATTAAGACTATCTATGGAGTATTCGTTCCAGAAGAATAGTTGAGTAGACAAACAGGGGGATAAGGGATATGAAAGAAGCTAAGAACGAGTTGTTACAGTTTGTCGGAGGCGTAATAATGCTTGTTGTAGGACTGTACATATTGTCACAGAAAGTTATGGTATCATCTTCATATGGATTTTTCCCATTATGGGGTGGTAGATTTTCGTCAGGACTTATCATGGTTCCATTAATAATCGGAATTGTGTGGATGTTTGCTACAGGAGGCTCATTTGTATCTAAAATATTTACAGTACTTTCGGTAATACTTATAATCGCTTCAATTGTAGCGTCAACAAGAATTTGGCTTGTATCTAGCACAATGTATGAATGGGTTCTTATACTTGTTCTTTTATTTGGTGGTGCCGGATTAGTTGCAAAGGTATTGTTTGCCAACAATAAGTCAGAAAAATCCAAGAAAGACAAGACAGAGCAGACAGGCAGCAGTTATACATCAAGTATAGACGATGAACTTGACAAGATGAAAAAGAATATGAAGTAAATTACTTTCCCTGCACATAATGTGCGGGGATTCTTACGTTTATGCAACTGTTGATAAACTTTGATGAAATTGATATAATCAGATGTAATATGCGTAGGAAAACGGAGGAATATTAATGGATATCGCAAAGAAGATAGCAGAAGAACTGGAAATTAAAGTTACGCAGGTAGAAGCTGCTGTTAAACTTATAGATGAGGGATGCACAATTCCTTTTATTGCAAGATACAGAAAGGAAGTTACAGGAGCGTTAAATGATGAACAGCTCCGTAACCTTGATGAGAGATTAAAGTATTTAAGAAATCTTGAAGACAGAAAGACTCAGGTTCTTGCAAGCATTGAAGAGCAGGGAAAGCTCACAGAAGACCTTAAGGCTGTCATCACAGCAGCAGAGACAATGGTTCTAGTAGAAGATCTGTACAGACCATACAAGCAGAAGAGAAGAACAAGGGCAACAATTGCGAAAGAGAAAGGTCTTGAGCCACTGGCACAGTTCATATATGCACAGGAAGCAACAGAAGACGTAGCTGTCAAAGCGGCAGAATTTATCAGTGATGAAGAAGGTAAGGAAGTTGCCACAGCACAGGATGCAATAGCAGGTGCATTAGATATAATTGCAGAGCAGATATCAGATGTTGCTGATTACAGAACATATATAAGAGATATCACAATGAAGGAAGGTAAGCTTGTTGTAACATCCAAGGATGAAAAGGCTGAGTCTGTATATGAGAATTATTATGACTACAGCGAGGCACTTGCAACAATTCCGGGACACAGAATCCTTGCAATTAACAGAGGAGAGGATGAGAAGTTCCTTACTGTCAAGGTAGAAGCACCAGAAGAGAGAATATTAAGATATCTTGAGAAGAATATTCTTAAAGACAATGCATTTACAGTGGAATACCTTAAGAATTGTATAGCAGATGCATATGGAAGACTCATTGCACCAGCTATTGAAAGAGAGATAAGAAGCAGCCTTACAGAGACAGCAGAGGACGGAGCAATCAAAGTATTCGGAAAGAACCTTGAGCAGCTTCTTCTCCAGCCACCTATCGCCGGAAAGGTTGTTCTTGGCTGGGATCCGGCTTTCAGAACAGGCTGTAAGCTTGCAGTTGTAGACCCTACAGGTAAGGTACTTGCAACTAAAGTTATATACCCTACAGAGCCACACAATAAGGTTGCGGAGTCTAAGGCAGAGGTTAAGAAGCTTATAGACAAGTACCATGTTAATCTTATTTCATGTGGTAACGGAACAGCTTCAAGAGAATCAGAGAAGATTATTTCAGATATGATACATGAGATGAATCTTCCTGTTGATTATGTAATTACTAACGAGGCTGGAGCTTCAGTGTATTCAGCAAGTAAGCTTGCAACAGAGGAATTCCCTGATTTTGATGTTGCACAGAGAAGTGCGGTATCAATAGCAAGACGAGTTCAGGACCCATTGGCAGAGCTTGTAAAGATTGATCCTAAATCAATCGGAGTTGGTCAGTATCAGCATGATATGAACCAGAAGAAGTTAGAGAACACACTTACAGGAGTTGTTGAGGACAGCGTTAATAAAGTCGGAGTAGACTTAAACACAGCGTCAGCCTCACTTCTTGAGTATATTTCAGGCATATCCAAGGCAGTAGCCAAGAATATAGTTGAATACAGAGAGACTAATGGAAGATTCACTAACAGAAAGCAGCTTTTAAAGGTTGCAAAGCTTGGACCTAAGGCATTTGAGCAGTGTGCTGGATTCATGAGAATCTCAGGTGGCGATAATCCGTTAGACGCAACAAGCGTTCATCCTGAAAGTTACGAGGCAGCAACAAAACTTCTTACACTTTTAGGTTATGATATTAATTCGATAACATCAGGAGAACTTATTGGACTTAAGGGCAAGGTTCAGGATATTGCCAAGATGGCAGATGAACTTGGAATAGGAACAATGACACTTGAAGATATCATCAAAGAACTTGAGAAGCCGGGAAGAGACCCAAGAGATGAGATGCCTAAGCCAATATTAAGAAAAGATGTTCTTGATATGAAGGATCTGACACCGGGCATGATACTTAAGGGAACAGTCAGAAATGTTATTGACTTCGGAGCATTTGTTGATATCGGAGTACATCAGGACGGACTTGTGCACATTTCGCAGATGAGCAGCACAAAGAGAGTTGAACACCCTCTTGATGTTGTAAGCGTAGGAGATATCGTAGATGTAAGAGTTATAGATGTTGATATCCCTAAGGCAAGAATTTCACTTTCAATGATACTTGACGAGAAAGAAGCAGCTAACAGAAAGTACACTAAGGATAATTCCAAGAATAAGAATAACAGAAACAACGGCAAAGGAAACAGACAGGATAGAAAGCCTAAGAAAGAAGGACTTAACCTTTCTGGACTTGCCAAGTTCATGCATTAATAGGAGTACTGTATGGAAGATAGAATTGAATTTGACAGCGTAGTCACAGAGAAAGCACTTATTAATTTTAAAATGTATCATAATCTCCATACTATAAGTGGCATATCCGGATATCTCTTTGCTGTAATTGCACTTGTTTTATGTGTGATGGGAATTGCAACCAGAATTTCTGTGCAATACATACTGATGATGGGAATATTCGGAGTATTTTTCCTTGCGTATCCAATCTTAAGCATCAGATACGGAAGCAGAAAGCAGATGAAGTCAGTAGATGCATTTAAATCGCCAATGCATTACAGTGCCGGAGAAGATAAGATTATAGTCAGTCAGTCAGGGGTTACTGAGGAGCTTGAATGGAACCGGATATACAAGGTGAGATTTACAGGAAGCAATCTTATTCTGTATTTATCTTCGACCAGGGCAAATATACTTACATTAGATAGTATGGGCGATGCGGCAGTTCCTTTTGTGGAGCTTTGCAAGGAAAAACTAAAGCCTTTTCAGGTCAGAGTTAATATGAAAAAGCTGAAAAATGCTGTGGCTGGTTAAGCAGATAGGAAAGATATGGTTAAAGAAACATTTAACGCAGAAGAAACATTTAAAGCTGGATATGAGATGGGACAGAAGGCACTTCCGGGGCAGATATACTGTCTTAATGGAGATTTAGGTGTCGGCAAAACAGTTTTCACACAGGGCTTTGCGAAAGGTCTTGAGATAGAGGAACCTGTCAACAGTCCTACATTTACAATTATTCAGGAATATCATGAAGGCAGACTGCCACTGTATCATTTTGATGTATACAGAATTGGCGATGTCGAAGAGATGGATGAGCTTGGATATGAGGAATATTTCTATTCAGAAGGAGTGTGCCTTATTGAATGGAGCACACTTATACAGGAGATAATTCCGGATAATGCGATAGAGATAGTTATAGAAAAAGACCTTGAGAAAGGCTTTGATTATAGAAAAATAACTATCGGGCAGGAGGCAGTATGAGAATATTAGCGATAGAAAGTTCAGCAGTTACAGCGTCAGTTGCAATTCTTGAAGATGATACACTGGTCGCTGAATACACAATTAATCATAAGATGACACATTCACAGACACTTCTTCCGATGATAGATGAGATATTTTCAATGGTTCAGTTAAAGCCTGATGATGTAGATGTTATAGCAGTATCAAAAGGACCGGGTTCATTCACGGGCTTAAGAATTGGTGCAGCTACAGGTAAAGGAATTGCACTTGCACTTGATAAGAAGATGGTGGCAGTTCCGACACTTGCGGCCATGGCTTACAATCTGTATGGAGACAGCAGATACATATGCTCTGTAATGGACGCCAGAAGAAAACATCTGTACAGCGGAATATACACATTTGACGGCGACAGACTTGTTACAGTAAGAGATGTTAATCTTGCTTCATATGAAGAGCTTACAGAAGAGCTTATGGGACTTGACGGACAGGTTGTATTAGTAGGTGACGGTGTAGATGTTGCTGGCGATGTTCTTAAAGAGCAGTTTGGTGACAAATGTGTTCTTGCACCGGCTCATATCAAGACACAGAGAGCAGGTTCTGTAGCACTTTTGGCAAGGCAGATGGCAGATAATGGTGAATATACAGATGCAGATGAGTTAAAGCCTGATTATCTGCGCCCTTCACAGGCAGAAAGAGAGAAGGCACAGCATGAGTCTTAAGTATGTGATAAGACCAATGACGGAAGATGATACATTTGCAGTATCACGGATAGAACAAGGGATATTCTCACTTCCGTGGTCGCAGAAATCATTCGCAGATGCAGGCAGCAATGCAGACAATGTGTATCTGGTATGTGAGGCAGACGGCGAGATTGCCGGATATTGCGGCATGTGGACAGTGTTTGGAGAAGGCAATATAACCAACATGGCGGTATCACCAGATTACAGGCGATGCGGTATAGCACAGATGCTTATGCAGTCAATGGAAAAATATGGTAATGACAAGAATGTCAAATCATATTTTCTTGAAGTCAGACAGAGCAATCTGCCGGCAATAGCCCTTTATGAAAAAATGGGGTATAAGAGTATAGGTATTAGAAAGAGATTTTACGAAAAACCAGTTGAGGACGCAGTTATTATGTCCAAAACAGTTGATATACAATAAAAGAAGGAGGTGAGGTTAATGTTAGATGTGTGTCTGCTGGGAACAAGCGGAATGCTTCCTTTGCCGGGAAGATGGCTGACATCGCTTATGACACGTTATAATGGAAGCAGCCTTATGATAGACTGTGGAGAAGGAACCCAGATAGCAGTTAAGCAGAAGGGATGGAGCTTTAATCCGATAGATGTTATATGCTTTACACATTATCATGCGGATCATATAAGCGGACTTCCGGGACTTTTACTTACAATAGGCAATTCAGACAGAAAAAAGCCTCTTACACTTGTTGGACCGAAGGGACTTGGCAAGGTTGTTTCATCTTTAAGAGTAATCGCACCAGAACTGCCATTTGAACTGAATCTTATAGAACTGACAAGCCCTCAGGAGCATCTGTCAATATGCGGATATGAGATAGATGCATTCAGGGTTAACCATGCGGTTACATGTTATGGATATACTATAAGCATACCAAGAATCGGCAAATTCGATGTAGAGAAAGCAAGAGCCCTGGGAATTCCATGCAGCATGTGGAATAAACTGCAGCATGGAACTACAGTTACAATAGATGATACAGAATATACACCTGATATTGTCATGGGAGAGGCAAGAAAAGGACTTAAAGTCACATACTGCACAGATACCAGACCTGTTCAGTCAATAGTAGATAACGCCAAAGATTCAGACCTTTTCATATGTGAGGGAATGTATGGAGAAGACGGTAAAGAAGCCAAGGCAAGGGAATACAAACACATGACATTTACAGAGGCTGCACAGCTCGCAAAGAAGGCTTCTGTTAAAGAAATGTGGCTTACACATTACAGTCCATCGCTTGTAAGACCTCAGGATTATGTTGATAAGGCAAGGAAGATATTCCCGGCTACAATAGCAGCAACCGATGGAAGAACAGTAGAGTTAAAGTTTGATGATGAAGATTAGCAGACATTTACAGATATGTGCTATACATAGTGATAGGAGATAATAATATGGACAGAGAAGATGTGCTTATTCTTGCAATAGAGAGTTCGTGTGATGAGACGGCGGCAGCAGTTGTAAAGAATGGAAGAGAAGTATTGTCAAATGTAATCAATACCCAGATAGCTATACATACAGAGTATGGTGGAGTTGTTCCTGAAATCGCGTCAAGAAAGCATATAGAGAATATTAATCCGGTAATTAAAAAGGCGTTGTCAGATGCGGGCGTTACGCTTGATGATATAGATGTAATAGGTGTTACATATGGTCCGGGGCTTGTCGGAGCGCTTCTTGTCGGAGTAGCAGAGGCTAAAGCCATAGCATTTGCAAAGAACAAACCATTAGTAGGAGTTCATCATATAGAAGGACATATAAGTGCCAATTATGTTGAGAACAAAGAGCTTGAACCACCTTTTGTGGCTCTTGTTGTCTCTGGAGGACATACACATCTTGTTAAAGTTAATGATTACGGAGAATATGAGATAATCGGAAGAACAAGAGATGATGCGGCTGGAGAAGCATTTGACAAGGTTGCCAGAGCAATCGGATTAGGATATCCGGGCGGACCTAAGATAGATAAGCTTGCAAAGGAAGGCAATCCGGACGCAATAGAGTTTCCAAGAGCACATGTTGACGATGCACCATATGATTTCTCATTCAGCGGAATCAAGTCGGCAGTGCTTAATTACATTAATTCTGCCAATATGCAAGGAAAAGAGGTTAATAAAGAGTTTAATCGTGCAGATGTAGCTGCATCTTTCCAGAAAGCAGTAGTGGACGCGCTTGTTTCGCGTGCTGTTAAACTTGCAAAAGAATGTGGCATGGACAAGCTTGCAATAGCAGGCGGTGTTGCTTCTAATTCTGCGTTAAGGGCAGCAGTACAGGAGGAGTGTGCCAAGAATAACATCAAATTCTATTCACCATCACCTGTATTGTGTACAGATAATGCAGCAATGATAGGTGCGGCAGCATATTATGAGTACATAAAAGGAGTGCGTCATGGCTATGATCTGAATGCTGTGCCGAACCTCAAATTAGGAGAGCGTATATAATGAATACAGCAATTGTTCTTGCAGGAGGAAGTGGCAAGAGAATGAATAGTGACATCCCAAAGCAGTATCTGATGCTTGCGGGAAAGCCGGTTATATACTATTCTCTTAAGGCGTTTCAGGATAATCCTCACATAGACAACATAATACTTGTAACAGCAGAAGAATATATAGCTTATGCCAGAGAGAACATACTTGATGAAACGCTGGGCAAAGTCTCGCAGGTGATTCAGGGCGGCAGGGAGCGCTATGACTCTGTCTATAAGGGACTTCAGTGCATTAAGGAGCCGGGGTATGTATTCATACATGATGGTGCAAGACCGTGTATAAGCCAGAAACTTATAGATGATTGTTATGCAAATGTTGTCAAAAACGGTGCATGCATAGCCGCAGTTCCGGTTAAAGACACAATTAAGATAGCAGATGCACAAGGCTATGCTGCAGAGACACCAGACAGAAGTACATTATGGCAGATACAGACACCACAGGTGTTTCAATATGATATAATAAAAGAAGCATATGATAAGCTGTATGCAGGCGGTAGATTCAATGGGGTTACAGATGATGCAATGGTGCTTGAAAGATTCGGAGAGCATCGTATAAAGCTGGTTAATAGTGATTACAGGAATATCAAGATTACAACACCAGAAGATATGAATACAGCAGAGATATTCATAAAAGATACATTTTAATAGATAATAATATTGAATGTTTAATAAGGAGACAGGTATGAGCAGTTTTTCGGTTAAGAGAATAAATGTTGTCGGGGCAATGGCGTCTGTATGGGCGTTTATATTTGCGTTTTTTCCATTTTACAGAATAAAACCATCAGATACATTCATACAACAGGCAGGGAGCCAGGCGGATATATATTCAATAACCAAAAATATGGTATCGTACAATTTCTTTGGTGTGTTGTGTCTTATACTGGCTATAGCAGCTTTGATTTTATATGTATGGAACAGTTCACAGCTAGTAAGAGCTGTAGCTATAATAGTTTCTGTAGCTGATTTTGTAAGTCTCATGCTTGCTTTAATTGTTGGTAATTCTGAGATTAAAGATACCAGGGCAATAATATCATATGCAGTGCAGTATAGCGGTTCAGGAATGAAGACCAGCATGTTTGTAAAGACATCAGTAGCATTCGGCTTTGTTCTTGAACTGATAATGGTGTTAATAATGATAGGTTCATATTGGATTAATGAACTGTTATTTAGACCATATGTATTAGGAGACAAGTCAGAGGCAGTATTAAACCCTCTGGAAGGGCTTGTTGGAACAGCCAAAGCCAGCTACACAAAGCAGATGGCGGCACATATGCATATGAAAAATGCTGCGCCATCAGAGATTTCTGAACACCATTCAGAAACACCTGATGAAAAAATTAAAAAACTTTAAAAAACTTTAAAAAAGCTGTTGACAAAGTTGTACCGTGATGATAATATAATCAAGTCGCTGGTGCGACACAATTAAATAGCTATGGAGAGGTACCGAAGTGGTCATAACGGGGCGGTCTTGAAAACCGTTTGTCTTCACGGGCGCATGGGTTCGAATCCCATCCTCTCCGCTAAAGCCGTTCATTAAACATGAATGGCTTTTTATTTGCCAGAGACGCTTATGAACATAATGCACAACAAGATGATGCAAATAGTGTCGGCGAGAGAACCTGATATACAAGATATTGTCATTACAAAAAATATGAAAAAAGCAAAAAAGTTCTTGACAAACAAGATTGGCAATGATATTCTAATTAAGCTGTCGGCGAGAAAAGCTGATAACACTTAATAAAGTTCTTTGATAACTGAATAGAAAGACAACCTTGAAATTCTTTGAGAATTTTAAAACG
>CAVAPS010000001.1:62254-191629 GCA_963590775.1 Desulfovibrio piger | reverse complement strand
GTAATTATATGGCTTTCAGCCAGTTCACACGGCACAGCCGTGAATAATATAGGATTAATTTTCTTCAGAAAGTCGATATGGAAGTTATAGACTGGTGGTATTCGTCATTTAGCAGAGGTGAGAATATTATCACTAAAGATGTTGAGCAGATTAAAGAAGAATATTCTGCGGCATACGATATACTTAAGGTTCAGAATGTTAAGAGTGTGGCAGTAAGTCCACTCAGATACAAAGATGAGATATATGGATTTTTTGGTGTTGATAATCCTCCGGAAAGCGAGCTTGATGAGATATCAAGATTTCTTGATATGATAGGCATATTTTTAGTGCTTTTATTAAAGCAGAGAAATGTTTTCAGAAAATCTAAGCTGGAAGCAATGTTCAGCGCTTATTCAGCACTTGCAGGAATATATCTGTCTATGCATCTTGTGGATTTAAAGTCTGGTAAGTATCATGAGATTAAGTCAACAGATTTTATAAGAGATAACATGAAAGATGGAGATTACACATTTGCAGAGCAGGCAGAAAGCGTAATGAGTGTACTTCCTACTGAGAAGTACAAGGAAAGTGTGCTTGAATTCGTTGATGTGTCAACGCTTCCTGAGAGAATGAAAGACAGCAATACAATTGTTCATGAATTCTTAGGTAATTATTCAGGCTGGTGCAGAGAGCGTTTTATCAAGGTTGATGAGGACAATAACGGTAATCTGTGGCATGTAATATTTGCAGTTGAAGTTATTGACGCAGAGAAGCGTAAGGAAAACAGGCTTCTGTATCTTTCTGAAACAGATCTTATGACTGGAATAAGAAACAGAGGAAGTGGAGAGAAGGCTGTCACAGATCTTATTAATAAGGGAACTAAGGGACTTATGTGTCTTCTTGACTGTGATAAGTTCAAACAGGTTAATGATAATTACGGACATGTTGTAGGAGACGCTGTCATAATAGCGGTTGCAAGAAGCTTACAGAGCGTATGCAGGGAGAATGATATATGCATGCGTCTCGGCGGTGATGAATTTGCGGTGTTTATACCGGGAATAACAGAAAGAAAAGCTGCTGAGGATTTCAGCATGAGGGTATTTGCAAAGCTTAAGGATATAAGAATCCCTGAGATGGGTGATGAGAAGATATATGTCAGCATGGGAGAGGCGTTCTATGATGGTGACAGGAGCGTTGATTTCGATGAACTGTACAGACATGCCGACAGTGCCATGTATAAGAGTAAAACTAATACAGGCTACTGTGCGACACTTGAATGAAATGTTTTAAAAATGTTTTAATCAGCTGTATGCTTTAAGAAGCTGATAAGCTTCTTGGCTGCGATACTTTCAGTATGTCTGGATTCCCTTATGAGAACGATATCTCTGTCAGGAGCTGATTCATACAGATTTATCGGAAATATTTCACCACGCATTATATATTCAGAGGCAAGCTGTTCAGGATAGAAGCCGAGTCCTAGGTTGGCCTGAACCATTGCAAGAACCTGATCTGTGGTTGAAGCCTCCATATCGAGATTAAAATGAAGACCATTATCATAGAAGAATTTAGTGTAGTGGTCATGCGTGCCTGTGCCTTCAGCCAGACTTATAAATGGATAATCCTGAAGGTCTTCAAGATGAATTGTTTTATTGTCAGGCTGTCTGTATTTTGGACCGGCAATAAGTATATCGTGGAAGGAACACAGGCTTTCAGCTTTCATATCATTAGTTAAATTAACCGGTGTGGTTACGACTGCAAAGTCCACCAGACCGGTTGTTAATGCATTGACAGCCTGATTGGTGGAGTGGTTGGTAAGCTTTATCTTGACATCAGGGAAAAGCTCTGTGAATTTCTCAAGCTTCTTAAGAAGAAATATTCTTAAGGCAATCTCACTTACACCGATACATATAGTACCGCCTGAAAGGCTCTTGCTTTTGATAATCGCATTCTCGGCGTCTTCAAGTTGTTTCATGGCAATAGACACATGCGAATATAATGTAGAGCCTTCTGGAGTAAGTGTTATTCCTTTGTGTGAGCGGTTGAGCAGCTTACAGTCAAGCTCGCTCTCTAATATATTCATGCAGCGGGTGATATTAGGCTGGTTATTATCCAACATTCGTGCGGCTTTTGAAAAGCTCTTGTATTTTGCTACATAGTAAAATATTCTGTAATAATCTAAGGTCATAATAATTCTCCAATATATAATATTTATATAACTGACATACTAAATATACATTTTACATACTAAAAATGCAAGACTATAATTGTAGAAAAAGATGAAAGAAGGCATCGGTATGTTATTTAAGAAAAAGACATTGGATGAAAAACTTGAGAAAGATGTAAAGCGTGGAGACTGGTATGCATTACAGGAGAAGGTAATGGGAACCAAGGAGGAGAAGCTTGCAGTAGCTAAAGCACTTGCAGGAAGTGACAGCCAGAGCAGTATTGATTTGCTGTTAAGACTTGTTGATAATGAAGATGAAGAGATTATATATGCAGCATGTGAATCATTAAGAAAAGTTGGATCAGACCATGATACAGCAGATTTGCTCGCCCGTATGAGTAAGATTCCAGAAGATAAGACAGCCTTAAGAGAAGAGATAAGCAAGACTGTTCAGGAGCTTCATCACAGACGTTAAAACATATATTTTACCAGTTATTTACATAATAAAAATGTATTGAAAAAATAACGGGTACAAATCAAGAAATTACTTGATTTGTACCCGTTTTTGATATTAAATATAGAGTGGTTGCATAGTACGTGAACTATTGTAACAAAGGACGTTAATTGCGGAGGTTAGATATGTCGGGTAAATCAGAGAATATAATAGAACTTAAACATATCAGTAAGGTATATAGTGATAATGGATTTAAAGCCGTTGATGACTTTAATCTTGAAGTAAAACGTGGGGAATTCGTAACATTTTTAGGACCATCAGGTTGTGGTAAGACAACTACACTAAGAATGATAGCGGGATTTGAACTTCCGACAGACGGACAGATACTTCTTAACGGAGAGGACATATCACAGCTTCCAGCTAATAAAAGACCGATTAATACTGTGTTTCAGCGTTATGCACTGTTTCCACATATGAATATATATGAAAATATTGCATTTGGACTTAAGTTAAAGAAGCTTCCTAAAGAGGAAATCAGGAAAAAGGTTAAGCATGTTCTTGATATGGTTGACCTTGAAGGCTTCGAGGACAGAAAGATATCTACACTGTCAGGTGGACAGCAGCAAAGAATCGCAATTGCAAGAGCACTTGTTAATGAACCTGAGATTCTTATGCTTGATGAACCACTTGGAGCGCTTGATTTAAAGATGCGTAAGGAGATGCAGATTGAACTTAAGAATATGCATGACCAGCTTGGAATTACATTTATATATGTAACACATGACCAGGAGGAGGCACTGACGATGTCTGATAAGATCGTTGTTTTATCAGAGGGTAAGATTCAGCAGATTGGAACTCCTGAGGATATATATAATGAGCCTAAAAACGCATTTGTTGCCGACTTTATCGGAGAGAGTAACATTTTCAAGGGCATCATGACAGGTCACATGAAGGTAAGATTCTGTGGCGGTGAGTTCGTTGGAATGGATGACGTTCCAGAGGGAACTTTAGTTGATGTTGTTATCAGACCGGAGGATGTAATTATTACAAAGCCAGAGGACGGAACTGTTGTCGGTGAGGTTACTTCTGTTATATTCAAGGGTATGCATTACGAGGTTGCTGTTGAATCTGGAAAGTATGAGATGATAATAAGAACTACCAAGTGTTATCATGTCGGAGACACAGTAGGTATGCAACTTGAGCCGGATGGAATCCATGTAATGCTTGCTGAAGATCATACAACAAGCTTTGTTACACCTATTAATGGTGATTATACACTTGATTTTAATGGCAAAGTAATCAACTGTGACCTGACAAAGGTTATTCCTAAAACTAAGATGGCTGACGGCGTGCTTATTGATGAGAACGGTGAGAATGTTGATGTATCCAAGTTCAAGGTTGTTGTTTCAATTCAGCCTGATGATATTGAGATGAGTGATGATGTAGCAGCAGGTCTTGTATCAGGTAAGATCATTAACCTTATCTATAAGGGCGACCATTACAGCTATGTAATAAGAACTGAGTATGGACATGACCTTATTGTAGATGATGAATATCTCTGGAATATGGACGATCAGGTTGGACTTATCATGCCTGAAGAGAAGATGAAATTCCAGTTGAAGAAGTAGGGGGTTAAAAATATGTCTTTTTCACGCAAATATCTTGGAATCCCTTACGGACTGTTCCTTATATTATTTGTTGCAGTGCCATTGCTTGTTCTTGTATATTATGCATTCACTAACGGACAGGGACAGTTCAGCATGGTTAATCTGCAGAACTTTTTTACAGACCCTAACACACTTGGAACTCTGTGTTACAGCCTTGTGCTTGCATTTGCTGCAACTGCGGTCTGTCTTATAATTGCTTATCCTGTTGCATATATACTTGCACAGAGTAAGTTAAAGAGAAAGGCAGTAATTCTTCTGCTTTTCGTTATGCCTATGTGGATTAACTTTACATTAAGAATTACAGCACTTAAAGAGATATTATCTATGATTGAGGGAAATCTTGCGTACTATCCATTTATCAATACGATAATAGGAATGACTTATGATTTTCTCCCATTTATGATACTTCCTTTATATACGACGCTTTCAAAGCTTGATAAGAGTGTTATAGAAGCTGCATCTGATCTTGGCGCTGATAATTTTCAGACATTTATCAAGGTTATACTGCCGTTGTCAGTTCCGGGAATCGTGAGTGGTGTATCAATGGTATTTCTTCCAGCCATGACTAACTATGTAGTTCTTGATATGCTTTATAACAGCACATATATCATGGGTAGTCTTATTGGAAGCTATTTCAGTGCATATGACTGGCATAACGGCTCAATGATAGCCTTGATTCTGCTTGTTATTATATGCATTGTCACTCTGGTTTCAGGTGATAATGATTCAGAAAATGCCGGAAGAGGAGGACTTGTATAATGAAGAAATTTCTGAAATATGTGATTATATGCATTGTCCTTTTATTCATGTATATTCCGATTCTTGTGCTTGCAGTATACAGCTTTACAGATGCTGCCAATATCGGACCGATACATTCATTTTCAATGCACAATTATGTGACACTTTTTACAACGCCAGAGCTTATTAATATGATAGTAGGCTCGATACTGCTCGCTGTCGGAAGCGCAGTACTTGCAACAATACTTGGAACAACAGGTGCTGTCGGAGCATTTTACTCTAAGCGAAAAGTTAAGGGGGCAATGTCAGTACTTAATCAGGTTCCTGTTGTTAATGCAGATGTAGTTACAGGTTTTTCTATCTGTATTCTTCTTGTAGTAGTATTGGGTGTGAGCAAGGATACTTATATTCCGCTTGTTGTGGGACATGTTATACTCAGTGCACCATTCGTATATCTGGCTGTTGTTCCTAAGTTAAAGCAGATGGATCCAAGCCTGTATGAGGCTGCGCTTGACCTTGGTGCAACACCGGCGTATGCACTTTTTAAGATAATAATACCTCAGATTGCTTCAGGGATAGCATCTGGTTTTGTTATGGCAATTACATTGTCACTTGATGATTATTTCGTTGCGACATACACCAAGCCTGCAACATTTGACACAATAAGTACTTATGTTGTTAATGCTACGAAGGGTTCGCAGACTGATATCAAGACAGCTCTGTGGGCTTTATCTACAATAATATTCCTTATTGTTATTGTGGTTGAGATAGCAATTAATCTTGCTCCAGCAAGAAAGGCTGTAAGAGAGGAGGCTGGGGCTGATGAATAAGATTATTGGAAAGATAAATGCAGTTGTTCTTGCAACTTTAATGACAGTAAGCAGCGTGGCAGCGACAGCAGGAGTGTTTAATACAAACCGTGTTACAGCAGAGGCGGCAGAGGATACAATCGTGCTTCGTGTATGTAACTGGGAAGAGTACATTGACGAGGGCGGATGGGATGATGAGGATACAATCGACCTTGAAAGCGGAAGCATCAAGGGTGAGAATTCGATAATTACTGATTTTGAGAACTGGTATTATGAGAATTACGGCAAGAAGGTTAAGGTTCAGTACAGCTGTCTTGGAACTAACGAAGAACTGTACAATATGCTTACTCTTGGTGATGATTACGATGTAATCTGTCCTTCAGAATATATGATAATGAAGCTGATGGCAGAGGATTGGCTTGAGCCGTTTTCAGATGATTTCTATGATGCATCAATTGCCAATAATTATTATGCCAAGGGTGTATCTCCATTTATCAAGAAAACATTTGATGAGAATAAGATTAATGGTGAGCCATGGAGCCACTATGCCGCTGGATATATGTGGGGAATAACAGGAATTGTATATAATCCGGAAGAGGTTACGATTAAAGAGGCTTCGACATGGACTATAATTAATAACAGTAAATTCAGGCGTCAGATAACAATTAAGGATAATGTTAGAGATTCAATGTTTGCTGCCACTGGTGCGATTAAGGCAGAACTGCTTACATCATCTGAATTTACAGACAGCGCAGACTATCATGAAAGGCTCGCTGAGGAGATGAATGATACTTCTGCTGCAAATGTGGAAGAGGTTCAGGAGTATCTGCAGTCGGTCAAGGATAATGCTTATTCATTTGAGACAGATAGTGGAAAGGCTGACATGATAACAGGTAAGGTTGTTGCAGGTTATCAGTGGTCGGGAGATGCCGTATATACAATGGATCAGGCTGACGAGGATGATTTCGAGCTGGATTTCGCAGTACCGGAGGAATGCACCAACCTATATTTTGACGGCTGGGTAATGTTAAAATCAGGCATCAAGGGCAATTCAGAGAAGAAGCAGGCAGCACAGAGCTTTATTAACTTCTTGTCTATGCCTGAGAATGCGGTAAGAAACATGAGCTATATCGGATATACATCAGTTATATCAGGTGGTGACAGTGATGTTGTATTCGATTATGTAAAGTGGAATTACGGAGCAGAAGAGGGAGATACAGATGTTGTAGATTATCCTCTTGGATATTTCTTCTCAGGTGATTCTGATGATGAAAGATATATACTTAAAGTTCCAAGAGAACAGACATACAGACAGTTATCAGCCCAGTATCCTACAGAAGAGGTTATGGAGCGAAGTGCCATAATGCAGTATTTTGATGCGGGAGAGACAACAAGAATTAACCAGATGTGGATTAATGTAAGATGTTACAACATAAAGAATGTTCCAGTGTGGGTATGGGTTCTTGCAGGAATTGTTGTCGCAGCTTTAATAGCATTATCTGTAAAACTTAAGATTAATAAGAAATATCAGTAATAAGCATTTGATTATAAATTGACAAATAAACAAATGTTGCTATGATATAAGTCAAACAGAATCAATCTGTAAAATAGTGCAAAGGAGCACAGAATTTCTGAGTAATCAGAGGTTCTGTGCTTTTTCTTTTGCAGAATGGAGGAAATTATGGCAACAGAATCAAGTATTATGGACTCTAACAGTTTTAAGGAAGAATATGCTTCTATGTTAAGTCCTAAGACAAGGGAAATGATTGGTAAAAGAGAGAAATACCTTGGTGGTGCATACAGACTTTTCTATAGAAAACCACTTAATATTGTCCGTGGCGAAGGCGATTATCTGTGGGATGATGAAGGCAATAAATACCTCGATATGTATAATAATGTAGCAGGTGTCGGTCACTGTAATCCTGCGGTTGTCAATGCAGTTACAGAGCAGATGAAGACTCTTAACACACACACAAGATATCTTCATGAAAAGATTCTTGATTACAGTGAGGAACTGCTTGCACTTATGCCGGATGAGATTAATAAGATAATGTATATGTGTACAGGTTCAGAGGCTAATGACCTTGCACTCCGTGTAGCAGAAGCCTATACAGGCGGTACTGGTATAATAATCACACAGGAAGCCTACCACGGAACAAGTGCATTAACATCAGGATGCTCACCTTCACTTGGAGCAGGCCAGCCATTACTTCCTAATGTAAGATTAATAACAGCACCAGATTATTACCGTCATGGTGGAACACCGGAAGAATTCACAGCATGGTATGCGTCAGAGATGCAGAAGACAATAGATGAATTAAACGAGGCAGGATATAAGTTCTCATGTTTCCTTGCTGATTCAATATTCTCATCAGACGGTATATATCCAGACCCTGTAGGATTCTTAAAAGCTGCGATAGATGTTGTACATAAGAATGGTGGTGTATTCATAGCAGATGAGGTTCAGCCGGGATTTGCAAGAACAGGCGATGCATTCTGGGGATTTGCAAGACATGGAATTGTGCCTGATATGATAACAATGGGCAAGCCTATGGGTAACGGAATCCCAATCTCAGGACTTGCAGCTAAGGAAGATGTGCTTGCATCCTTCAGCGACAAGCTTCCATACTTTAATACATTTGGCGGCAATCCTGTATCAATTGCAGCAGCACAGGCAGTTCTTAAATATATTAAAGAAGAGAATCTTCAGGAACACTGTAAGAAAGCAGGTGGAGAGCTTCTTAAGGCACTTAAAGAGGTACAGAAAAGACACCCTGAATCAGTAGGTGATGTAAGAGGAGCAGGATTGTTCTTAGGATTCGAATTCATTAAGAATGATGGCAATAAGACACCTGATAAAGATATGGCACTGAATGTAATTGAGATGTTAAGAGAGGAGCATATCCTTACATCTGTTATAGGACATTATGGCAATATCTTAAAGCTTCGTCCACCAATGGTGTTCTCAGAGAGGGATATAGACTGGTTCGCTTCATCATTGGATAAATGTATTACTAAGTTCGAGAACCAATAAAATTAGAAATTGAAAAAATCGGACATAGCTATTAAATGGCTGTGTCCGATTTTTATATATAACAAAAATTTTACAGAAGATTTACACAGGGATGATTATGAATTTACCACATAGGGGTATAGTTAGGTCAATTCGTTGCACAACAGTATACGAATAAATATATCTCAATATGTGGAGGAAAAAATGAAGAGAAGTAAGAACTTATTAAGAAAAGGTGCAGCACTGGCAGCAATGACAACAGTACTTGTAAGCCAGGCACCACTTATTAATGCATTTGCATATGGTGAGGCAGATGCAAGCCAGAGTACATTCAAACAGGATACAGATAATTCAGCAGATTTCCAGAACTGGCTTTCTAATGTATGGCAGGGAGGAGAAAGTGCTTACGCACAGACTGAAAATGTAGCGTTAACTCCGGGAACTAATGCATCAGCACTTAATTTTTCATGGTATTCAGAAGGAAAAGGAACACCGGCAGTTAAGGTATGGAAGGATGGAGCAAAGTCATCTGCAAAGGTTGTAACAGGTAATGCAGAGGCTATCAGCGCAGAAAACTGGCAGGGAAAATCATACAGTGCAGCTAATAAGGTAAGCATAGCTGATTACTTTGAAGAGAATACACAGTACCATTACCAGTACACAGATAATTACACAGGAGATGACAGTGTATGGTCTGCTGAGTATGATTATACAACTAAGGCAACTGATAAGTTCTCAGTAATTCTAACTGGTGACCCACAGGTTGGTGCATCAGGAAGCAACTCAGATTATTCAGCTAATGATGCCAGTGTTGCAAGAGATGCATATAACTGGAACAAGACAATGCAGCAGGCATTAAAGACATGTCCTAATGCGTCATTCCTTTTATCAGCAGGTGATCAGATTAACCAGTCTGGTGCAACTAAGACTGAAGATAAGAAGACAAGAGAGAGTGAGTATGCAGGATATCTTTATCCATCAGTATTCAGAAGTCTTCCAATCGCCGCAACAATCGGTAACCACGATATGGCTGGTTCAGATTACTCAGCACATTTTAACAATCCTAATTCAGAGGACAAGTTAGGAAGCACAGCTGCAGGAAGTGATTTCTACTTCAATTATGGAGATGTACTATTCATATCATTAAACAGTAACAATCGTAATCAGGAAGAACACAGAACTCTTATGAATAAGGCAGTTGCGAGCAATCCTGATGCTAAGTGGAAGGTTGTAATATTCCATAGTGATATCTATGGTTCAGGACAGCCACATGCAGATACAGATGCTGCTACTAACAGAATCGTGTTTGCACCATTAATGGACGAGTTTAATATTGATGTATGTCTTACAGGACATGATCATACATTCTCAAGAAGTTATCAGATTCTTGATGGAAATGTTGTTGATTATGATATAAGCAGTGGTTCTGTAACTAATCCGGATGGAACTCTTTACATTACAACAGGCTCAGGCTCAGGTTCTAAGTACTACAACCTGCTTAATTATACACCATACTATATAGCAGAGAGAACTAATGCATGCCTTCCATCATTCTCAACAATTGATTTTTCAAGTGGTTCACTTACTATCAAGACATATGATTATAATGGTAATAAGTATGCTGATGATTTCACAATCAATAAGACTAACACAGATATGTCAGTAGACGAAGTTATTGACAGTGCAGAAAATTTAATTAACGGCACAGAAGTTAAATATACAGAAGACAGCATGAATTCTCTTAAGGATGCACTTTCAGCATTAAAGAAGATTAAAGCTGCATATACAACAGCAGAGGACCCTATGGTCGCAGATATTACAACTAATTATGGCAAGGATACTGACAGAGTATCAGGCTATGGCTCAGTAAAGAATTCAGCAGACAAGTCAACATCTGAGAGCGGAAAGAGCGTTAACAGATTCAAGAAGGGTACATCAACACTTCTCGACAAGACTATCTATACACAGGTAGAGGAGGGCTTACAGGCACAGCTTGCAGATTACAAGGCTGAAAATGCTCCTAAGATTGATGGTGCTGCATTAGAAGAAGCTAAGATGGCAGTTGTTAATGCAATCAATGCCCTTACTGTACAGGAGGATAACAATACTGTACCAGAACCATCTGCACCAGCAGAGAATGCTCCAACAGATAATTCATCAGCTGATAATGGCAAAGCTCCACAGACAGGAGATAACATGCTTGCAAGAGTATATGCCTACATAGCTGCCGCAGCTGCAGGTATCGGAGCTGTTATAGTTGGAATCAGAAAGAAGGAAGACATTTGCGAAAAATAATAGACACATTTGGTAAATACCTTGTTGTGGCACTTATTATGATTGCAATGTTCTTATTCTACACCAGTGTAGAGAGAAAACCACTGCTTGCCAAGGACAATACCAAGTTCGTTAAAGCAGTGGTTATACAGAATGATAATGAAGACCTTCAGGCTGCCGCTGACTTAGACAGCGGCGACAGCCAAGAGGTTGTTTTGCGTATCAGATCAGGAAGCCACAAGGGAGAAGAAGTAAAAGCGTACAGTCTTAACGGATATCTGTACGGAGCCAACTGTAAAGTTGGAACAAGAGTAATAGCTAATATAAGTGAATATAATGGTAATCTTTCAGCCAATGTATATAACTATGACCGTGAACCGGAGATAATTGCGTTATTAGCAGCATTTTTCGGACTTATGTGGCTGGTGGGAGGAAAGAAAGGTTTCAATTCAATACTTGCACTTATATTCACATTTGCAGTTGTAGTAATGCTTTATATTCCAATGATGTATATAGGGATGTCACCATTCATTGCAGCTACATTATCAGTTGTCATAATTACGCTAATAACATTTATCCTGCTTGCAGATTTCCAGATGAAATCGATTGGTGCGATGCTTGGTACAATAGCCGGAGTAATCGTATCAGGACTTATAGCACTTGCCTTCGGACATTTTGGACATGTGACAGGATACAATGTTGATGATATAGAGAATCTTATATATGTAGGTCAGAATTCAAAGCTTGATATAGGTGGCATGCTGTTCTCAGGAATTCTTATTGCGTCACTTGGAGCAGTAATGGACGTTGCAATGTCAGTTTCATCATCATTGCATGAGATTAAAGAAAACAGACCAGACATATCAGCAAAGGAAATGTTCCGTTCAGGAATCAATATTGGCCGTGATATGATAGGAACAATGTCCAACACACTTATTCTTGCTTATGTTGGGGGAAGCCTCGGACTTGTCATGATTATATACGCATATTCATATCAGATGCACCAGATACTTAACATGTACTCTGTTGCAATAGAGATAATGCGCGGAATATCAGGAACAATGGGAATAATACTTACAGTTCCGATAACTTCATTTATAATGTCGGTTCTGCTGACAGAGAAGGGGAACAATAGTAAGAATCTGGTTGAATAATTAAATATTATCGTGTATTATTAGAAAAAGAGCCACTTGTTGGCTCTTTTTTGACGAAAAGGACAGGTAATTAATATGAATCAGACATATATGAAGGAGCAGAAGGTGCTTCCGTTACTATTAAAAATGTCGCTTCCAATGGTAATATCAATGATGGTTAATTCATTGTACAACATTGTGGACAGCTTCTTTGTTGCCAAGATAAGTGAAAATGCGATGACAGCTCTGTCTCTTGTCTTTCCGGTACAGAATCTTATAAGCTCGGTTATGATAGGATTTGCAATAGGACTTAATGCTGTCATATCATTTTTTATGGGCGCACAGAATCAGAAACAGGCAGATAAGGCGGCAAGCCAGGGTATGCTTCTAAGCTGTATACACGCTGCTGTGCTTACAGTGATATGTATTGCAGGCATGCCGGTATTCTTAAAAATGTTTACAAAAGACGCAGAGATTGTTTTGTTGGGACTTAAGTACTCTAATATAGCATTTGCATTTTCAATAATGCTTGGAATTGAGCTTGTATTCGAGAAGGTATTTCAGGCTGTTGGTAGAATGAATACTTCTATGATATGTCTTATGACAGGCTGTATTGTTAATATCGTGCTTGATCCAATGATGATATTCGGAATAGGACCATTTCCTGCAATGGGAATTGAGGGGGCTGCACTTGCTACAGGAATAGGTCAGACTTCGGCAGCAGTGTTATATATAATTATATACATTGTTAAGCCTATTCCGGTTAAGATAAGATGGTCACAGATGAGAATAGAAGGCTCGATGGCAAAGAGACTTTATTCTATAGGCATGCCGGCAAGCTTAAGTCTTGCACTTCCATCTATTCTTATATCAGTGCTTAATGTAATACTTGCGGCTTACTCTGCTGTGTATGTATTCGTGCTTGGTGTATATTACAAGCTGCAGACATTCCTTTATCTTCCAGCCAATGGAGTTGTACAGGGAATGAGACCGCTTATGGGATATAACTACGGAGCGGGAGAGCATGAGAGAGTAAGAAAGATATACAAGACATCAATGGTGCTTATATTTGCAATTATGGCAGCAGGCACAATTCTCTGTCTTGCGATACCGGGCTCGCTGATTGGTCTGTTTACAAGTAATCCTGATACAGTAAGTGCCGGAGAGACAGCATTAAGAATAATAAGTGCAGGATTTATTGTATCAACAGTATCAGTTACTTCGGCGGGAGCGCTTGAGGGACTTGGAAAAGGATTTCCATCACTTATTATATCTGTATGCAGATATGTGGCTGTAATAATTCCAGTCGCATTCATTATGTCGAGAATAGTCGGTGCTGTTGGTGTATGGCATGCATTCTGTATTACTGAAGTGATTACATCAGTAATTTCTTATTTAGTATATAAAAGAGTATATAACTAAAAACTGAAATGATTTCGGCATTGTATTTTCTGTAATACAATGCCAGCTTTTTTAAAATCTCCCATTAAAAAGGGAGGAAAGGACAAAATATTTGTTGTGTTAATATTTTCCTTGATATATAATGATAAATACTTATATAACTCATTGAAAAGGAGAAGAATGATGAAGAAAGGATTAGCAAAAAGAATTCTTGTTAGTTTGCTTACAGTAGTCATGATATCTGCTAGTGTTTTACCAATGTTGGTAAGCACAGCTAATGTGGCTCGTGCTAACGAGAATGTAACGAATAATCTTACAGATGATGTGGTAATTGATACACCAAATGCTGTCAATGATAAGGCGGACACTGACTATGTTAAAGTGACATTCATTATTAATGACACTAATACAGCAGTCAAATATGTGAAAACAGGCGATACCGTTACAGTAAGGTCAACTAATTCTGATATCGGAGTACTTGTTGGCGATGCACCTAACGGTAGTGCAGTAACAGAGGATACAACAATATATGTTAAGACATATAATTATAAGGATGTCCTCAATATTAAGAAGGAACTTGTGAATGAATACGGAGAACCTGATGCAGATGGTTACTATACTTTAAAGTTTACAGCCAGCGCAAAGGACATGCCTTCAATTCATGCACAGGCTAAGAAGATTGTATTAGTAATTGATTGTTCTTTAAGTATGGCATGTGCAACTGATTATACAAGAGATGGAAAAGAAGATGAAAAGATGGCTGGTTCTTATGGTAAGACAAGATGGAAAGCCATGTACGATTCAGTAAGTGCATTCCTTAATGCATTCCTTCCAGAGGGCAATACTACTAATTCAGTAGAACTTGTAAAGTATAATAGTAGCGCACAAATATTTACAGGATTTGATGACGGAAAAGCTGTTTTTAAGGGCACAGGTGAAACTACTACAGGTTATGCTGCTACAGATGCCAAGACAATTACTGATGCACTCGATGGAATATTTAATGAAGATATATTCAAAACTAACCAGAGCAATGGTGTAACAGCCGTAAAAAATATAAAGAATTCTGAGCTTTGCTCTGGTACTAATGTTGCCAATGGATTGGAGATGGCAAGTACAATATTAGGTGATGATAAAGATGGTGCATCTATTATATTATTCACAGATGGTATTGCTAACTATCCTAAGGCAAAGGATATTACTTCTAAGTATACATATGAAAAGGATAGTAAATATCTTTATGGTGAAGATAAAGTAGAATATGAAGTAGCAAGTAATATGACTCATGGCTTCTATAACGGAGAAACAGAAGCCAAAGATCAGGCTGATGAGATGTATGCTGCTTACAGTGCCAACGCAGCTGGTAAGGCATTAAAAGAGGCAGGAGTTACTATATATTCATTCGTTTTGATGAATGCAACAGATGCCAAAAGCGATGCTGTCCGTGCATCAATGGGTGATAAGCTTCTTACATTCAAAGAAAGTGACCTGATAGTTTCGGATGTAAATACAAGTAAGCATACATTAAAGCTTTCATCTAATTATATATTCACTTACGGTGCTGAGAAAACAGGATATGCGGCAGAATTCTATTCAACAACTAATGCTTCAGAACTTGAGAAGAAATTCCAGAGCATTATCACATCATTAAAGGAACTTCCTTTTGATACAGCAACAGTAACTGATAAGCTTGATGAGCATTTTGTACTTGTTCCGGGACAGTCAGGAGTTACAGATAATGAAGATGGAACATTTACAGTTGCTTATACAGACAAGATTACAACAGATGCACAGGAGATAACTGTTAAGATTAAGGCTAAAGACGGTTATGCAGGATCTTCATATACTAATGCTGGTTGTACATTCAATGCAACAGTTGGTGATCTTACATATAGCCAGAAATTCGCAGAAGAGCCATCAGCTGTAATCAAGCCGGATGCTGTTAATGATTCATATACAGTTAATCAGGGAGAGACACTTACAGTAGCTGATGTATCTGTATCTGTATTAAAGAATGATAAAAATGAAATTGTTAATTATCCAGATAAGAATGTATCAATCAAGGCAGAGAAGGTTACTAATCCACAGAATGGTACAATAATATTCAATGAAGATGGTACATTCACATATACTCCTAGCAGTGATTTTAGTGGTGAGGATACATTTACATATAAGACAGTTCTTACAGTTGACGAAAGAACTTATGAGAAGGAAGCAACAGTAACTATTACAGTTGTTCCTAAGTACATACAGACTATTAAGTATGTTTATAATGATGGTACTGAGGCAGCTTCTGATAATGTTCAGACTGTAATTTCAGGTAATTCTACAACAGCAGTTACATCACCTTCAATCACTGGTTACAAGCCAAGCATTGAAGTTGTTGAGGCTACACAGCTTACTGGCGATAAAGAGATTACTGTTAAGTATTTAAGAGATGATGAACAGACAAAGAATGTAACTTATACAGTAGAGTATTACAAAGATGGTGTTAAGGATGATACTAAGACACAGAGTTATACTAATCCAATCTGGGTTAATGATGATGAACAGCAGGTAAAGGTATCTGAGATTAATACTACAGATAAGTTTGGAGCAGGATATAAGTTTAAAGAGACTGATCCGGCAACAATACCAGCAACAATAGCTGATAAGGGTGTTATCAAGGTTTACTATGTGGCTGATACATTTGATTATTCTGTAAAGTATGTCCTTGAAGGAACAGATACAGAGCTTGCTCCTGGATATACTAAGTCAGCAACATATGCAACAGAGGTTGGAGCTGATAAGAAGGATATTGAAGGATATACAGTAGTATATGCTGATAAGAAGTTAACTATTGGCTCAGACGAAAGTCAGAATGTACTTGTTATTGAGTACAGAGCTAATACATACGGATATTCAGTAGAGTATTACTATGATGGTATTAAGGATGAGTTAGCTACATTAAATAAGTCAGCTCAGTTTAATACTAAAGTAAATTCATATGATCCTAGAGAAAAGACTGGATATAAGTTTGAAAAGACTGAGAATTTACCATTAACAATTACAACAGATGCTTCAAAGAATGTAATTAAGGTATATTATGTAAAAGATGAAGATCAGAAAAAAGATATTGCATATACAGTTAAGTACTTTAAGGACGGAGTAGAAGTAACAGTAGATGAGCAGAAGGTAACAAAGCAAATCTGGGTTAACGATACAAAAGCACCTGTTGAAAAATCTACTATTAACACAACAGATAAGTATGAAGGATTCTCATTTGATTCAGAAACAACTGGAGTAATTCCTGACACAATAGGTAATGATGGTGTAATCAGAGTATATTATGTTTCTAATGAATATGAGTATACAGTAGAGTATTATTACGATGATGTAATAGATAACTCTAAGACTGATACATTTAAGGCTAAGTACAATACACAGGTAAGTACATATGCTGACAAGAACATAACAGGATACAAGCTTGAAAGAGCAACAACACCAATAACAATTACAACAGATGCCTCACAGAATGTAATCAGAGTATACTATGTAAAAGACTGGTTCAAGTACACAATTAATTACTATTATGACGGAGTAATTGATACAAGTGCTACAGTTGTTGATAAGGCAGCATTTGGAACAACAATTAAGTATTCAGATAAGATGGATAAGCTAAAAGATGGCTTTAAGTTTGTTAGTGCTGACGGTTCACCATTAGTAATATCTATCAATGAAGCTGCTAACGTAATTAATATATACTATGTATCAGGTACATATGCATACACAGTAGAGTATTACTATGATGGAAAGCTTAATCCTGAAAAGACAGAAAAGAGTTCTGCAAAGTATAATTCAGTAGTTAATAAGTATACAGACAAGTGCGATACTGGATATAAGTTCGAAAAGGTAGAGGGACTTCCGTTAACAATAGCAACTGACGAGTCAAAGAATGTAATTAAAGTATATTATGTAAAAGATAACAGCCAGACAAAGGATATATCTTATAAGGTTAAGTACTTTAAGGATGGAACAGAAGTAACAGAAGATGAGCAGACAAAGACAGAGACTGTATGGGTAAATGATTCATCTAAGATGACTGTAGATAAGACAATTATCAATACAACAGATAAGTATGTTGGATATAAGTTAGATACAGCAGCTACAGGAATAATACCTGATACAGTAACTGACGGAGATGTTATCAACGTATACTATGTAAAAGATGATGACCAGAAAAAGGCTGTATCTTATATAGTAGAGTATTATAAAGATGGAGTTAAGGATGACTCTGTGACAGAGACATTTACTAATAATATCTGGGTAAATGATAACGTACAGTCAGTAGATGCAACAAAGATTAATGTTACAGATAAGTTCGGAGCAGGATATAAGTTTGAAGAGACTGATCCGGCAACAATACCATCAACAATAGCTGATAAGGGTGTTATCAAAGTATATTATGTAGCTAAGGAATTCAAGTACACAGTAAAATATGTTCTTGAAGGAACAGATACAGAGCTTACAGCCGGATATACTAAGTCAGCAACATATGCAACAGAGGTTGGAGCTGATAAGAAGGATATTGAAGGATATACAGTAGTATATGCTGATAAGAAGTTAACTATTGGCTCAGACGAAAGTCAGAATGTACTTGTTATTGAGTACAGAGCTAATACATACGGATATTCAGTAGAGTATTACTATGATGGTGTTAAGGATGAGTCAGCTACAGTTAATAGGTCAGCTCAGTTTAATACTAAAGTAAGTTCATACGATCCTAGAGAAAGTACTGGATATAAGTTTGAAAAGACTGAGAATTTCCCATTAACAATTACAACAGATGCTTCAAAGAATGTAATTAAAGTATATTATGTAAAAGATGCAAGTCAGACAAAGAACATTACATATACAGTTAAGTACTTTAAGGATGGAGTTGAGGTAACAACAGATAAGCAGACAGTAACTAAGACTGTATGGGTAAATGATCCATCAGAATTAACTGTTGATAGGACTGCTATTAACACAACGGACAAGTATGTTGGATATAAGTTAGATTCAGCAGCAACAGGAGAGATTCCTACAGTAGTTGCAGATGGAACAGTTATAAATGTATATTATGTTAAGGATGAACTTCAGACAAAGGAAGTAACGTATACAGTTAAGTACTTTAGAGATGGAGTTGAAGTAACAGCAGATAAGCAGACGGTAACTAAGCGAATCTGGATAAATGCTCCATTGGAAGTTGAAGTTAACAAGACAGCTATTAACACAACAGACAAGTATGTTGGATATAAGTTAGATTCAGCAGCAACAGGAGAGATTCCTACAGTAGTTGCATCTGGAACAGTCATTAACGTATATTATGTTAAGGATGCAAGCCAGACAAAGGATGTAACTTATACAATCAAGTATTATAAAGATGGTGAAGAACAGACAGAAGATACTATCACAGTAACTAAGAAGGTCTGGGTAAATGATCCATCAGTAATTGATATTAATAAAGCTGATATTAATACAACAGATAAGTATGAAGGTTATACATTTGATTCAGAGACAACAGGAATTATTCCAGCTAAGGCTGATAATGGTGCTGTTATCAAGGTATATTACAAGAAGGTTGTAGTACCATCTGAGCCATCATCAGACAATAGTGAGGAAACTGTTAAGACAGGTGATAATTCTAACATGATGCTTTACGTTCTTATGCTTACAGTAGGTGCAGCAGGAGCTGCTACAGTTGCAGTAACAGGAAGAAAGAAGTCAGAAGAAGAATATTAATTTCCCTGAAAACATTCATATTTAAGCAATTAAGAGCTGTCGTACCGGGTGGTGCGGCGGCTCTTATTTTTATGTATGATTTGTCAATTATAAAAATGTCTTCTTGACATTACTTGAACTTGGAAATACAATAGTTGCATATACAACAATTGGAGGTGCAAGTAATGTTGAGAAAAATTTTTTCTTATATGAAAGAATATAAGAAATATGCATGGCTGGCGCTTATATGTATAGGTGTTGAAGTAATGCTTGAGATTATGGTACCTAAGCTGATGGCAGACCTCATTGATATAGGTGTAACCAATTCAGATGTGCCATATATAATAACTAAAGGTATCCAGATGGCTGTATGTGCAGTTGCTGCGCTTATATTAGGTGTAGGAAGTGCAAGATTTTCTGCACTTGCAGGTCAGGGACTGGGTGCTAATATAAGAAAGGCTGAGTATGAGAAGCTTCAGTCTTATTCATTTTCTAATATAGACCATTTTAGTGTTTCGTCATTAGTTACGAGACTTACAAGTGATGTGACTAATATCCAGAATGCTGTGTCGACAGGTATGCGTCCATTTGGAAGAAGCCCTGTAATGCTGATATTTGCAACAACTCTGGCATTCCAGATCAATTCAACACTGGCACTGGTCTTTCTTGTGGCACTGCCTATTCTGGCAACGCTGCTCATTATAATAATCATTAATGTAGGACCAAGATACGGCAGGATGCAGGGTGCAGTTGACCTTGTAAACCGATGCATACAGGAGAATCTTACAGCGGTAAGAGTTGTTAAGTCATATGTGCGTGGCGATTACGAGATTGAAAAATTCGGACACGTTAATGACAATCTGAAAAATGAATCAGAGAAAGCATTTGGAATAGCTGTACTTAACATGCCTGCTATGCAGTTCGTTATGTATTCCACAATTCTTGGTATTCTTCTTATCGGTGGAAGACTGATTAATTCAGGTCATATGATGATAGGACAGCTTACATCTTTCTTAAGCTATGTCCTTCTGATACTTAATTCACTTATGATGATGTCCAATGTGTTCCTTCTTATGACAAGGTCACTTGCTTCAGCAGAAAGAATCATGAAAGTAATTGACGAGCCGATTGATATAACTGACGAGAATGCGAAGGACATTGAAGTTAAGAAGGGGGATATCGAATTTGACCATGTCTGGTTTAAGTATAAGGATACTGCTAAAGAATATGTGCTGTCAGATGTTTCGTTTCACATTAATGCAGGCCAGACAGTCGGAATAATTGGTCAGACTGGTTCATCAAAGACTACACTTATCCAGCTTATTCCAAGACTTTATGACGCAGCTAAGGGTGAGATTAAGATAGATGGAATTAATGTTAAGGAATATCCGGTAAGACATTTAAGAGACGCAATATCAGTTGTATTACAGAAAAATACACTTTTTTCGGGTTCACTTATTGATAACTTGAGATGGGGCGATGAAAATGCGACTCTGGACGAGATTAAGGAGGCATGCAGCATAGCATGTGTTGATGAATTCATAGACAGGCTTCCGGGTGGTCTTGACGCCGAGATGGGACAGGAAGGTGTCAATGTATCCGGTGGACAGAAGCAGAGAATATGTATCGCGAGAGCAATATTAAAGAAGCCAAAGGTGCTTATTCTTGATGATTCAACAAGTGCGGTTGATACTGCCACAGAAGGAAAGATAAGAAATGCACTTGCAAAGAAGCTTCCTGATATGACTAAGATTATAATTGCACAGAGAATATCATCAGTGCGTCATGCAGACCAGATAATTATCATGGATGGCGGACACGTGGATGCAATCGGAACACACGAAAGTCTGTTAAAGACTAATAAGATATATCAGGAAATATATGAATCACAGAAGGAAGGAGCTGATCTTTAATGGCTAAGTATGTTGGATATAAAAGACCTAAGGATACGAAAAAGACTGTTAAACATCTCCTTACATATCTGGGTCATTACAAATGGGCATTCCTGCTTATAGCAGTACTTGTATTTATAAGTGCAGGTGCAGGGATTATGGGAACATTTTTAATAAAACCTGTAGTTAATAATTTCATTGTTCCAGGCAATATGAAAGGGCTTATCATGGCTGTGTGCGGAATGGGTGTCATGTATGCATGTGGTGTGCTGTCAACGTTTGGCTACAACAGGCTTATGGTGCATACTTCCCAGAAGGTGGTAAGCGAGATACGAATGGATCTGTTTAAGCATACACAGAAGCTTCCGTTAAAATATTTTGATAACAACACACATGGCGAGATTATGAGCCATTTCACTAATGATGTGGACACGGTGCAGGAAGCAATGAACAATAGCTTTGCAATGGTAATCCAGAGCTTTCTTACACTTTTCGGAACTATAACTATGATGATGGTTTTAAGTGTAAGATTGACTATGATTGTTGTTGTTTTTCTCATTCTTATGTTCATTTTCATTAAATACAACGGTAAACGCAGCAAGAAATATTATCACAGACAGCAGAAGGAGCTTGGAAATATTAATGGCTTCGTGCAGGAAATGATGGCTGGACAGAAGGTTGAAAAGGTCTTTAACCATGAGCAGAAAAATTTTGGAAAATTCTGTGAGATGAATGAGAATTTCAGGAAGGAATCAACCAATGCACTTGCATATTCGGGCATGCTTATTCCAGTAATTGTAAGTCTGTCGTATTTTAATTATGCACTTTCTGCCTGCGTTGGAGGCATATTTGTAATCAAGGGAATCATGGACCTGGGAAGTATATCTGCATACCTTGTATATGTAAGACAGAGTGCTATGCCATTAAACCAGTTTACACAGCAGGTTAATTTCATACTTTCTGCGCTTTCTGGAGCTGAGAGAATATTTGACATGATGGACGAGGCAGAGGAGCCTGATGAAGGAAAGGTAACTTTGTGCAATGTTATTAAAAATGCGGACAATACCCTTACAGAAACTTCTGATAAGACAGGTCTTTTCGCATGGAAGCTGCCCACAGGGGAGCTTGTGGAGCTTAAGGGTGATGTAAGATTAAAAGATGTTGTGTTCGGATATGTGCCTGAAAAGAAGGTGCTTAACAAGATTTCGCTGTTTGCAAAACCGGGACAGAAGATTGCATTTGTTGGTTCGACAGGAGCAGGAAAGACTACTATCGTTAATCTTATAAACAGATTCTATGATATTCAGTCAGGCACGATTACTTATGATGGAATTGATGTAAAGGGCATTAAGAAAGATGACTTGCGTCGTTCTCTTGCAATGGTAATTCAAGATACACATTTGTTCACAGGAACTATTGCTGATAATATAAGATATGGAAAGCTTGACGCAACTGACGAGGAAATCAGGGAAGCAGCTAAGATTGCCAATGCCGATTCATTTATAGCAAGACTTCCGCAGGGGTATGATACAATGCTTTATGCAGATGGAGGTAATCTGTCACAGGGACAGAGGCAGCTTCTTGCGATTGCAAGAGCAGCTATTGCCAAGCCGCCGGTGCTTATTCTTGATGAGGCGACAAGCTCTATTGATACAAGAACGGAGCGGCTTATAGAGAAGGGCATGGATGCGATTATGGAGGGAAGAACTGTATTTGTTATCGCACACAGACTTTCGACAGTAAGAAATTCCAATGCTATAATGGTTCTTGAAAAGGGCGAAGTAATTGAGAGAGGCAGCCATGATGAGCTGTTAGAGCAGAAAGGCAGATATTACCAGTTGTACACAGGACAGTTTGAGCTTGAGTAGAATGGAGATTAGAGTGAAAAGCAGGCAAGAATGGAGATTATTATGGATAAGAGAATTAAGAATGCATTTTTTGATATAGAAATGCTGAGAAGACGGCTGATTAGACCATATTTTATTGAGCTTGGTCTTACAGTAGGACAGGGACAGCCGAGGATTCTTAAGGAGTTAAGAGAGCATGGAACTATGAACCAGAAGGAGCTTGCGGATGAGTGCCTTATGGATGTGACTACAATGTCTAGAACATTAGACAGAATGGAAAAGGACGGGCTGTTGAAAAGAGAAAGCAACCCGGCAAGCAGAAGGTCGTGGAATGTGCTCCTTACGGATTGCGGAAGAAAAAAGGCTGATGAGGTTGTTAAAATATTTAACAAAGTAGATGATGTGATATATAATGGGTTCAGTAAAGAAGAGGTCAGGACTTTATTGGCTATGATTGATAAGGTGGAGAATAACCTCTGGGAGGCAATTAAGAATGAAGAGCAGAAATAAGTTACTTATCAGGTGGATGTTTTATTTACTTGGATTACTGATACTTGCACTTGGAATTATGCTTAATACGAAAGCTAATCTTGGTGTTTCGCCAATAATTTCAGTGCCATATTCGATATCACATATCATAGGCTTTAATTTTGCCAATATGACGATGATTGTATATTTGGCATTTGTAATAATTGAGATGATAATGCATACAGTGTGGTATATTACGGACAGGGAAGAAGCTAAGTATCTCGGCTTGTATATTGTAAGAGATGCCTTGCAGATTCTGGTGAGCATTGTATTTACGCGGTTTCTTAATCTGTTCTCGTCGGTTATTCCATCAGTGCATGACAATCTTATGCTGCAGGTGCTTGTATTGTTGCTTGCTATTGTACTTACAGGGATTGGCGCAGCGATGTCACTTGATATGAGAATTATACCTAATCCCGGAGATGGAATTGTGCAGGCAATAAGCGACTCTACAAGGCTTAAAGGAAGAAAAGGCAAAGGTGTAGGGTTCTGTAAGAACTGCTTTGATGTGTTCAATGTCTGCACAACATTTTTAATAGGATTGCTTTCCGGACATATCCTGCTTGGATTGGGAATTGGGACAATTCTTTCAATGCTTGGCGTTGGACGGGTGATAGCGGTATTCAATAAGCTTTTTAAGAAGCGTATGGAAGCGGCTGCATTCGATTATGTGGAAGAGTAGAGCGTTGTTATAATTAAAAGATGATAAAAAGACCTACTATCTTAGATGGGAACATCAAGCTAGTAGGTCTTTGAAACTTTTATCAGGTCTTGCTGAGCTGTTAGCAATGGTTAATCGCAATTACAGATAGCTTGAACAATCACAGGCTTACCTTCTTGTCAAGGAGCACAGCACTTCCAATTGTGCAGCCAATTGCGACAAGCAGCTGGAATATATCAGCAGGAAGTGATGATAATAATGCCTGTGTATATGTGAGCGGTACATCGTATGGCTTAGGGAGCGCATTAGCAATCCTTATTGTCACAAATGCAAGAACGCAGAATAACAGGACTGATATGAAGCCTTTAATCTTTTTGTTCTGCAATGCAGTTGAAGAAAGTGTTATTGCAAAATATGCAAGTGCAATAAGAAAGAAAAATGTAACAAGGAAGCTTATTAGCATAACAAGAATATTGAGCGCTGCCTGGCCTATGTTGAATCCAAATGCTTCAATGATTGTCTTGTACATTTTTATAGTGTCTGTATAACTGCCAAATGAAGAGTTAAGCATAAATACATCAAGCACACCAAATCCGATAAGCATGGCAGCAATTCCCAGACCAAGTATCAATGTATAGAAAAGCTTGGAAACAACAATACTTAGAGAGGAATTAGGTGTCATGAAAATCAGATAGCTGCTCTTACTTGATAACTCTTTGCTGTATGATACTACACCGAATATAAATACGATAAAGTAGCACACAGATGAAGTTGCCATAAGAAGTACAGCGAAGGTCAATGTGTAGCTTAATTTCTTTGAAAGGCAGAAAAACATAAATAATACCTGTAATACGCAGATAATACCTGCAACAATTCCTATTCCGACAACATTTTTTCTTAATTCATATTTTGTAAGTTTTAACATATATGATTTCCCCCTTAAACTGTATAAATCTGCTTATACTGGTCGACGATTGACATTCCGGTTGAGGCTCTTAGGCTTTCTGCTTCACCATGTGAAACAATGATGCCATTCTTAACGAATACGGCATAGTCAATTATTGTTTCCAGCTCATCTACAAGGTGGCTTGACATAATAATGATATTATCAGGAGAAGCCTTTTGGGTAATGAAGTTTACAAGCTGTTCCCTGGCAATAATATCTACACCATTAAGCGGCTCGTCGAGCATTATTACAGATGCATTTCTTGAAAGAGTCACTGCAAGCTTAAGTTTAGCCATCATACCCGATGACATCTTGCTGGCTTTCATATCAGAAGTAAGATTCATCTCGCTAAGATAATTGTAGAATTGCTCAATAGAGAAATCCTCAAAGAAATCAGAATAATACCTGCCAATATCCTTGCATGTCATATAGCTGTAAAAATAGCTTTCTGTAGGCATATATGCGATATGCTTCTTAGTCTCAATGCCGACAGGAGCACCGGAAAGAGTAATACTTCCGGATGTAGGCTTTACAAGACCTGCTATCATCTTCATCAAAGTTGTTTTACCACTTCCGTTAGAGCCAAGCATGGCATATATCCTGCCAGGTGCGAACTCGATGGAAATGTCATTGACCGCTGTCATTTTTATGTACTTCTTAGTAACATTATTACATTGCAGCATAATAATTTCCTCCATAATTCATTAGTGATATTTGCATACATGCACAATAGTACACTATAATTATATGACTGCCAACCCTAATATGAAAAAAAGCGGCTGCATCAACCAAAAATCTGATGCAGCCGCTTATGTTATTTAGTTATTAGATTTAGAATTATTATTCTTGTCTGAACCGTCAGACTTAGCTCTGTCAAGCCAGACACCAAGTCCACAGGCAGCAATCGCAAGAACAATGACTATACCGACTGTTATATTACCTATCATATAATTATCCTTTCAAACTTAGTCAAACATAGAAATTCCGAAACGCAATTTTCTGTAAAACTTATAAACAATAGTTCCGAAAATACCTACAGTTATTCCGACAGTAGATGCAACAGCTACACCTCCGCCAAGAATAATGCCAATTATCATTAAAATATTCATTTTTACTACCTCTTTGCATAATTAAGTAATGTTATTATTGGTATGTGCGAAAAATTCACTCCGAGTGTTGTGATTTTTAATGATAATGCGTTATTTCTTGCCGTCAGTCTGATGGATATAATTAAGAGTGACAGTTGTGCTGCATGTAATGGAATCCTGCATAACATCTGTCGATTTGAAATAGATACTGATACCGATAGCTGCACACAGCCCGCAAACTAAGAATTGGAATATGCGTAATACATTGCGTGAACTGCTTCTGTCTGCTGCAAGATTAGAGATGGATGTTCTCACAAGTCCAAGCATTTCAGTTGTACATGGCATGGTATCACTGACAGAATGCTCAGGTGTAGCGAATACCTTAGCTTCTGATGTAGAAAAAGAGTCCACTTCAGGAACAGATACATCGGCTCTGTCAAGGCACATGCCTACAAGGAAGAAAGTTATTATAAATATACAGCTTAACAGTCTTTTAAAGCTCTTTTTCATAAAAACTCTCCTTTCCAAAGTGAATCTCATTTGTTCTAATATATCATATTCAGCAGAGGGAATAAAGAGAAAATATATGTGAAAATGTATATTTTGCAAAGTTTGACAATCCCATGTGAAATAGGTAAAATACATATAAATATATGCTTTTTTAAGATAAAATGCATCGTGAATCAGGAGGAATTTAATATGGCATGTTTTATAGTACCGGGTACTGAAGCTATCGTTACAACAGCGATAACTAAGATAGTTGAAAAGAAAGAAAAGAAAGAAGCCTGTTCTAGTGAGATAGAAGGAAGCATGGAAGCAATTAAGGAAGAGAAAGCACTTCCATTTTCAAGAAAATTAAAATGGCTTAACAATATGCTCTGGGGTGGTACAGCCTTGCTTGCATTCGAGCATGTATGGCATGGAGAAGTTACACCATTCTTCCCATTCTTAACAGCAGCAGGCAATGCACATGACGCTGTGCAGATGCTTAAAGAGATGGCAACTGCCGGTGTTGGTATGGCACTGGTTGTAACAGTTGTATGGGTTGGAATGGTAGCAATTGCTTCTGGAATGGAGAAGAAAGAAGCTGCGGAAGCAGAAGTTAAGGAGAATTAATTATGACATTACTTATAGCTGTATTCGCAGCGGTTATAACAACTATAATATGGTACACGAATGATAAGCGTTCGCAGTTAAAGCTGGGAACGCTTACGCTTATGTACTGGGGGGCATCGCTTATGTGGCTGGTTGATGCAGCTGTGGAATATATAGAACTTGGGGCAGAGTACTTTACTCCGGCACCTGCAGATGTGCTTAATGATGCATTCTTGGGCTTATCAGTGGTTGCTTTCGGACTTATTATATGGATTGTTATCCTTATGGTTAAAGATCCGCTTGGAGTAGTACGCAAGACTATACTTAATAAATAGAGAAGATACGGGGATATGGATTTTAAAAGAAAAGAACTTGCTAAAAATGCTAAGAAGAATTTAAAGAAACATTACTGGCTGTTAGTAGCAGTCTGTCTTTTTGCGGCTTTCATTGGCTCTGAATTTACAGAGACGATGGAAGCCTTTAAAAGTTCAAGGGCTGTTGGGGAGGCAGGTGTGCAGGGTGCAGCCTCCGTTGAAACTAATGTCGATAACATTGCCAATACATCAATTATAAGCTCGGTGGTTCAGGCTATGGGCGCGGTCATAACCGGAGATGAGGACTTTGGAAGAACACAGTCAGATGCGAAAGTATCAGAAGCAAAGGATAATGCAACCAAGGTGCTTGGAAGGACAAGAGGAGTCTTTGCCTCACTTGTTAATTCTATAACTTCAGGTGGAATTGTATTTACATTTGTAGACTCATTGTTATCGGTTATAAGCTCAAGAAGGGCTGTTGTGCTTATACTTCTGATAGTGGCACTTCTGATATATGTGTTCATAACATTTTTTATCAAGAAAACTTATCTGGTTGTATCAAGAAGAATTGTGCTTGAAACGCGCACATATGATACTGTTCCGCCGGGAAAGTTCATGTTCCTTCTCCGTGTAAAAAGATGGATGAAAGCATCATGGGTGCTTATTGTCCAGAGTGTATACGAAATATTATGGTCTCTGACAATAGTTGGAATTGTCATAAAGCATTTTTCATACATGCTTGTGCCTTATATTATTGCGGAGAATCCAGATATGAAGGCAAATGAGGCTGTAACACTGTCACGAAAGATGATGAACGGCTACAAATGGCGTGCGTTTTTATATGGATTGTCATTTGTTGGCTGGACAGTGCTTGGAATGGCGACATTAGGAATTGCCGGGGTGCTGTTCGTAAATCCTTATAAAGCTTCATTTTATGCGGAATTCTATGCACATGTAAGAGCAGCATATCTTGAAAAAGAGCTGGAGGCAGTAAAGTGGCTTAATGATACATATCTGTATGAAAGACCGTCAGAGGAGCAGCTTAAAAATGTATACGCAGACGTATATGCGCTTATAGACAGTCCGCAGCCACAGATTGATTTTGATTATTATCACAATTCAAGAATAGGAAGATTGAAGAAATTAAGAGTATTTTTAGCCAACACATTTGGCATAATACTTTATAACAGCAGGGGTGAGCTGGAATTTGAAGAAAAGAAGAAGGAAATGCTTCGTATGAGCAAGAATAAAGCAGAAGCAGTTGGAAAAGCATATCCTGCCCGTCTTTTCAATCTTAAGGAACACAGAGTAGACCTTGAAAATACAGTATATATGCGTAATTATTCAATACCATCAATTATACTGATTTTCTTTTCATTATGTTTTGTAGGATGGATATGGGAGGTTACTCTTCACCTGATATCATCACATACATTTGTAAACAGGGGCGTTCTTCACGGACCGTGGCTTCCTATATATGGTTCAGGTGGAATACTTATTCTGATATGTCTTAAGAAATTAAGAAATAAGCCGATTGCGGAATTCTTAGCGTCAGTAGTTCTGTGCGGATTTGTTGAATATTTTACATCTCTGTATCTGGAACTGAGCTGCGGAAGAAGATGGTGGAATTATAATGGTTATTTCCTTAATCTCAACGGAAGAATATGTGCGGAAGGACTTCTTGTATTCGGACTTGGTGGAGTTGCGATTGTATATATTATTGCACCGCTTCTTGATAATTTCTTCAGAAAGATTAATCTGAAGGTTGTCGGGGCAATGTGTGCGGCACTGATAGTTGTATTTGTTGCAGACATGATATATTCCAAGAAGAATCCTAACACAGGTAAGGGAATATCATCATTTAATGATGTTGCACCAGAATATATGCTGGCAGAAATGTATCAGGGGGCAGAGGATAGGTATGAGAATAGAATATCTGTTAATCAGAAATTTTAAATCAATCAAGGAACTTGAGATTAAGGACATTGAAGATGTATTGATTCTTGTCGGCAGAAATAATGCCGGAAAGAGTGTTGTTCTTGATGCGATAAGGGCATTTACAGGTGATTATGAGGTTTCGGCAAGAGATTTCAACAATAATGAAGGTAATATAAGCATTACAGTGCGGATGAGTATCGAAGATGAGGATTTATCCGTTCTGTATCAGAAGGGACAGGTAAGCTCTTTTAAGCATTATGACCTTTGGTATAAGGATTTCTGCAATAAACTTCCATCGTTAAAGGATGGAATTCTTGAGTTTGAATATGTATATAGCCGTGATGGCAAGGTTAAGTACAGAGATGGTGTTAAGAAGAACAATATTTATATAAAATCTGTCCTTCCGAAGATATTCTATGTAGACCACGAAAGACGCAAATCATCAATTCAGGAAGATCTTATTATGCTGCAGGGTGGAACGGAATATGCTGACCTTAAGGATGATGTGTGTATATTTGATAAGCACAGGACATGCAATCAATGCTTTAACTGTATCGGAATAATCAATCGAAAGAAGCCGGAACAGCTTTCGTTGCTTGAGACTGCAAGACTTATGCAGTATAAGCTGTTTAATTTTAATCTGGCTAATTTCGAGAATAAACTTAATGAAAAGTTTAAGAACAATGGCGGTGTTGGTGAAAAAATTCATTATCAGATTACATTTGACGCAGAAAAACTCATGCACGTTGATACAATCGTTCATAATGAAATGCGCGACACTGATGGAGGCATAAGCGACCTTTCAGATGGCCTTAACAGTATCTATATACTGTCGCTTCTTGAAACTTATGCTGAATATGGAAGCACGGTGCCGTATATTATTCTGATTGAAGACCCGGAAATATATCTTCATCCTCAGTTACAGAAGGTCGCAAGCGAAATCCTTTACAAGCTTTCAAGAAAGAATCAGGTTGTATTCTGCACACATTCACCACAGATGTTGTTTAACTTTACTACAAAGCAGATTCGGCAGGTTGTTAATGACAGGGATAATAATACAGTGGTTACACCTGAGGCAGATATTGATGATATATTGGACGACCTGGGATATGCTGCCAATGATCTTATGAATGTAAGCTTTGTGTTCATAGTGGAAGGAAAGCAGGACAGAAGCCGTCTGCCGCTTCTCCTTGAAAAATATTATTCTGAGGTCATAGATGAGAATGGCAATCTTAATCGTATAGCGATACAGGCAGAGAGCAAAGCAGGACTACGGCAATCTTCCAAGGGTGACAGACCGTAATGTGCTTATATTGAAATATTATTCATTTGAGAATTATTTCCTAGTCCCGGAGATAATGACTAAGATTGGCGTTGTAAAAAGCGTAGACCAGTTCTATGATATATTATATGCCAAATATAAAGAATACCTGTACCGTCTTGTCAGCACAAAGAAAATGTTAGAAAGACTGAAAATAACAATCGAGACAAGACAGGATATTATAGATAATATGGAGAATATCAGGAAATATGTAAGAGGACACAATCTTTATGATATATTCTATGGACGCTATAAGGGTGAGAAAGAAAATGCGATTCTGAAAGCATACATAGACGTAGCTCCTGGAGAAAACTTTGATGACATATTCACGGCTATTGATAATTTCGTATATTTCAATAACCGTAAGAATTAATCTTAATAATGTGTCAGCGTGAGGGCGTCCGTCCGCCACGGTGTCTCTCTATGGTGCATGTTCGATTTATTCCGAATCGTGTGTGAGTTAATGCCGTTATCTATAAAAGTTCGGAGAGGTAAATCTCGTTCAAGCGAAGCGCGCTTGATTTACCTCTCCATAATAAACTATATAGATGGCGGCATTTACTCACACTAGATGCAGGAATCCATGAGAACATGTATCATAGAGAGATACTGTGGCAGATGGACACCCGTATATTGCCAACAAATATTGAGTTGTATGACTTTTAGCTGCACGATTTCCTAATTAGGTCAGAATACCAGTATGCAGAATCCTTAGGAATTCTCTGCTGTGTTTCATAGTCGACATAGATTAAGCCGAATCTTGGGTCATAGCCGCTGTGCCATTCGAAGTTATCTGTGAATGACCAGTGGAAGTAGCCAAGTATCGGAACACCAGCGTGGTATGCTTTCTCAAGGTCTGTGAGATATCGTGTAAGGAAGTCGATACGGTTGCTGTCGTGGACTTTGCCGTCAAGACTTACGATATCGTTGCACGCTAGACCGTCCTCAAATATATATATTGGAAGATTGTATCTTTCATACAGATATCTGATACCATAATTCATAACACCGGGAGTTACAGGCCAGCCGAGTGCTGTTCTTGGACTTCCGGGCTTTTTATTAATATGTCCGGCAGCACTTACCTCATGTCCGTTGTATACATTTACACCAAGATAATCTATTGGCTGGTGTATCAGTTCAATATCGCCCTCTTTAACAAATGGCAGTTCTTCGTAATGTCCGTTTTTTTCAAGACCGGATTCAAGATGTAATTCTGTACCAGCAATATCAGGATATCTGCCAAGGCATGTCATGTCACAGAATATGGTATGATTAAATGTCATATTGCCCTTAACGATATTGAAACATTCGGCTCTTGCGGTATCGATATCTTCGTCACATTCGCTTGCAGGATAGCACAGGTCACCTGTGCTTGAAAAACCAATCTGTACAGGCTGCTTTGCAGCGGCGCGCATCTTGGCAACAGAAAGACCATGAGCGAGTGCAAGATGATGTATTACGGACAGGACAGATACGGCATCAAGCTTCTTTCCGGGAGCATGAAGTCCGAGCATGTAGCCAAGACCTGATATAATCTGTGGCTCATTGATAGTAGCAATATTAGTTACCCTGTCTGAAAAATGTTCACATATGAATTCGGCATAATCAGCAAATATATAAGCTGTATCGCGGTTAAGCCAGCCACCTTTATCCTCGAGTGCCTGAGGCAGATCCCAGTGGTAAATTGTTATGAATGGCTTGATGCCGTTCTCAAGGCAGCAGTTTACAATATTGTCATAGAAATCAAGTCCGGCTTTGTTGTAGTGAATCTTGCCGTCAGAATTTTTAACAATGCCATCAGGAAATATTCTTGTCCATGCAATAGAAAAACGGTAAGCCTGAATACCTGAATCCTTCATGAGTGCGATATCTTCGCAATAGCGGTGGTAGTGGTCGCATGCCTTGTTACCATTCTCGTCATGTGCAATATTACCCGGTTTATTAGAAAATGTGTCCCAGATAGAAAGACCTTTGCCATCCTCGGCAAAGGACCCCTCTATCTGATAGGAACTTGAGGCAGTACCCCATAAAAAGTTCTTATCAAACATAATTATTCCTTTCTTCATTTATTAGATATTAACAGTTACATCATATACTTTGGTGTCTTTATCATACGGAACAGTATTTCCGCTGATTTCACTGCCATTGACAATAAGAGAGGAAACTCTTTCGTGCTTATCGTTGCTGATAGTGATGCTGTATATAGCACCTCTGAACTTCCTTGTAATTGTAAGATTCTTGATAGAATCAGGAAGACAAGGGTCAATGGTAAGTCCGTCAAATGAAGCTCTTACACCAAGTATATACTGTGAAATGCTTGTAAATGTCCATGCAGCAGTTCCTGTGAGCCAGCTGTTCTTGGCTTCGCCAAATCTTGCGGCATCTTTACCGGCAATCATCTGTGAATATACATAAGGCTCAGTTCTGTGTATCTCGCTTATCTCTTCAAGATATGCAGGACATATCTTTTTGTAGGTTTCGAATGCACGATTCTTATCATCAACAACGGTTTCTGCGATAGATACCCATGGGTTGTTGTGACAGAATATTCCGGCATTCTCTTTGTATCCAGGCGGATAAGAAGATACCTCGCCAAGTTCAAGATGATATGACTTGTATGCCGGCTGTAAAATCATGATTCCGTATTTGGTATCAAGAATCTTCTCTACTGAATCCATAGCTTTCTGTGCAAGACCTTCCTTAACACCAATACCAGCCATAACGCAGAAGCCTTGTGGTTCAATGTATATCTGGCCTTCTTCACATTCGTGAGAGCCTACTTTGCGGCTTTCGGCATCATATGCACGAAGGAACCATTCACCATCCCAGCCTGCGTCAAGAACAGCTTTATACATCTCATCAACATGGGCACGGACAGTAGCTTCTTCATCAGACAATCCCGTTATGTGGCAGATGTCAGCATATTCGTTGCCGTATTTTACATACATTCCAGCTATGAATACTGATTCAGCAACCGCTCCTTCAGATGGCCCTGTGGTCTGGAAGGATTCACCTGGGGTAGCAGAGAAGCAGTTTAAGTTAAGACAGTCGTTCCAGTCGGCTCTTCCGATAAGTGGAAGCTTATGTGGACCAAGATGTGTGGTTGTATAATTAAATGATCTTCTTAAATGCTCCATAAGTGGCTGTGCTTTACTTGTATCACAGTCAAATGCTACCTGTTCATCAAGAATACTGTAGTCTCCTGTTTCTTTAAGGTATGCTGCTGTTCCGGCAATAAGCCAGAGCGGATCATCATTAAATCCAGAACCAATATCTGAATTGCCTTTTTTGGTTAATGGCTGATACTGGTGGTAAGCACTTCCATCCTCAAACTGTGTAGCAGCAATATCAAGAATTCTCTGTCTTGCAGAATCTGGAATAAGGTGAACAAAACCAAGCAGATCCTGACAAGAATCTCTGAAGCCCATACCGCGTCCTGTACCCGACTCATAATATGAAGCTGATCTTGACATGTTAAAAGTTACCATGCACTGGTACTGGTTCCATATGTTAACCATACGGCAGAGCTTCTTATCCTTCGTGTCAACAATGTAAGAAGAAAGAAGATGAGTCCAGTAGTCTTTTAAGGCTGCAAGGGCTGTGTCAAACTTTGCCGGAGTATTATATTTTTCAAGAAGGGCATATGCAGGCTCTTTATTAATGATTCCGAAAGATTCCCACTTCTTATTATCGGGGTTCTCTGCATATCCTATTATGAATACATATTCTTTTTCCTCACCCGGTTCAAGATCAATATCGATTCTGAAAGAACCGACAGGAGACCAGCCGCTTGCAATGGAATTATAAGATGTTCCTTCTTTGACAGCTTTAGGCATTGCAGGGCTTCCGTATGTACCGATGAAGCTTTCTCTGCTTGTGTCGAAGCCGCTTGCAGCAGTGCTGACAGCATGGACAGCATAGTGGTTACGGCGTTCGCGGTATTCTGTCTTGTGATAGACTGCTGACATGGCAGTGCCACCGATGGTTACCTCAGGCTGTACCTCAACTTCGCCTGTGCTGAAGTTACGCTGGAAGTTGTTGCAGTCATCAACGGCATTCCATAAACAGAATTCTATATAAGAATACACTGACAAATGTTTAGCTGTATTTCCTGTATTCTTAATTGTAAGCTTATCAAGCTCGCAGTTATCTCCGATAGGAACAAGAGCAGTCTGTGTGGCTTTAACATTATTCTTAGATGAAGATATTACTGTGTAGCCAAGACCATGACGGCATGTATAATCATCAACGGGTGTCTGGACTGGCTGCCAGCCCGGATTCCATACGGTATCTTCGTCTTTTATATAAATGTAATGACCATTATTATCTAAAGGAGAATTATTATAACGATATCTTGTGAGTCGGAGCAGCTTGGCATCCTTATAGAAGCAGTAGCCTCCGCCGGTATTACTCTTAAGACTGAAGAAATTCTCACAGCCTAAGTAGTTGATCCACGGTAATGGAGTCTCTGGTGTGGTTATGACATATTCTTTATTAATGTCATCAAAAAAACCGAATTGCATATTATACCTCCTGTACACGTATAATTTATAGAAAACGATTAAGTGCATTAAGGTACAAGTTCTAATATTTATTTTATATTTATAAGTATATTTTAAGGGCTAAATTAAATCAACGATTATTTGGAGGAAAAACGATAATTGTAATAAATGCACAAAAAACACAGAGATTTATAGGAAAATAAGTAAAATTTACAAAAAGACTTGCATTTATATCTGATATGCGTTATAGTAAAGCTACGAAAACGATTAAGTAATGCATGAAAGGAATGAATCTATGGTATCTATGAAAGATGTTGCTGTAGAATGTGGGGTATCAATAGCTACAGTAAGTAAAGCTCTCAATGACCATAGTGACATCAGCGAAGAGACACGCAGGAAAGTTAAAGAGGCAGCTGACAGACTTGGATATTATCCTAACTCAGCAGCCAGAGCACTTAAGACGAACCGTTCATATAACATAGGAGTTCTTCTTAATAATGGTCTTGCTCATGAGTATTTCGCGGAAGTTCTTGAGAGTTTTAAGAATGAAGCAGAAAAGAAAGGGTATGATATTACATTTGTAAGCAATCACTCTAAGAAGATGACTTTCTACGAACACTGTTTATACAGGAATTTCGATGGCGTGCTCTTAGCTTGTGAAGATTTCAGCAATCCTGAAATCTACGAAATGGTTAACGGGAGATTACCAGTTGTGACCATCGACTATATTTTCAATGGCAGTACATCGGTCAATTCTAACAACGTGAAGGGGATGAGTGAATTAGTACGTTACGCGTACAGCAGGGGACACAGAAAGATAGCTTATATTTACGGCAATGTTGAATCGGAAGTTACGAAAGAACGTCTGGCAGCCTTCTATAAGACAATGGGAGATTTAGGGGTAGAAGTTCCAGATGAATATGTGAAAGAATCTACTTATCTTGATTCAGTAAAAGCTGAGAAACTTACATATGAGCTGTTGAAGCTGAAGGAACCGCCAACATGTATATTTTATCCGGATGATTTATCCGTGGTTGGTGGAAAGAATGCTATTAAGAATATGAAATTGCATAGTCCGAAGGATGTGTCTGTTGCAGGTTACGATGGAACAAGATTCTCGCAGATGTTAAATCCTAAGATTACAACAATTCGTCAGAATACCAGGGAGATCGGCAGGATTGCCGCAGATGAGCTTATAAGTGCTATAGAGAATCCCAAGGCAACAATAATAAAGAGGGTTGTTGTAGATGCGGAACTAATCGAAGGGGAAACAATTAAAAAGATAGGAAACAAAGGTGTCGTCTAAGATTTATGGAGGGTTTTTTATGAAAAAGAGATTATTAAGTCTGGCACTTGGCACAATGATGGTGCTTTCCACATTAGCAGGTTGTGGATCAAAAGATGGGGGTTCTACAGCAGTTAATACTAATCCTGATGAACAGGGTAAAGTACTTAACATTTATTGCTGGAATGAAGAGTTTAAGAGCAGATTTGAAGGATATTACAAGAACGTACCTTCAGATGTTAAAGTTAACTGGGTAATTACTCCTAATGAGAACAATGCATACCAGAATGCTCTTGATGCTGCATTATTAAAGCAGAAAGATGCAGCAGATGATGATAAGATTGATATGTTCCTTATCGAAGCTGATTATGCTTTAAAGTATGTTAACAGTGATTACACACTTGATGTAAAAGATATAGGTCTTACAGATGATGATCTTAAAGACATGTATCAGTACACAAAGGATATTGCAACTGACAGTAACGGAAAACTTAAGGCTACAACATGGCAGGCAACTCCAGGACTCTTTGCTTACAGACGTTCTATTGCTAAGGATGTTCTTGGAACAGATGATCCAGATAAGGTTCAGGAAGCACTTTCATCTTGGGATAAGTTCGATAAGGTAGCTGAACAGGCTGCTGCTAAGGGCTACAAGATGCTTTCAGGTTATGATGATTCATACAGAGTATTCTCTAACAACGTATCAGCTCCTTGGGTTGATTCTAATAACAAGATTGTTATTGATGATAACATTATGAAGTGGGTTGATCAGACTAAGACATATACAGACAAGGGCTATAATAATAAGTCATCTCTTTGGGATTCAACATGGGCAGCAGATCAGGGACCTTCTGGTAAGGTATTCGGATTCTTCTACTCAACATGGGGAATTAACTTTACACTTTTAGGTAACTCACTTGCTACACCTGTTGCAGAAGGTGGTAAAGAAGAGGTTGGTAACGGTATCTACGGCGACTACGCAGTATGTGAAGGTCCACAGAGCTACTACTGGGGTGGTACATGGATCTGTGCAGCAGCCGGAACAGATAACGCTAACCTTGTAAAAGATGTTATGAAGACACTTTGCTGTGATAAGACTACAATGAAGAAGATTACAGAAGATACTCAGGATTACACTAATACAACATCAGGTATGAATGAGATTGCTAACAGCGACTTTAAGTCAGCATTCCTTGGTGGTCAGAATCATATCAAGTTATTTGCTAAGTCAGCTCCTAAGATCAGCATGAAGAATATCTCTTCTTATGACCAGGGTCTTAACGAAGAATTCCAGAAGGCTATGAAGGATTACTTCGATGGCAATGTAACTAAGGATAAGGCTCTTGATAACTTCTATAAAGCAGCTATTGAGAAATATCCAAACCTTTCAAAGTAATTATTAATTGCTAGTCATTAAGGCACAGTCATTATAATAAGTATGTTATATGGCTGTGCCTTTTTATATGGCAGGAATGGAGATATGTATGAATAAAAAGAAGAAAAAGTTCGTGAGCTATGCCAAGTGGGGCTACATATTTCTTATACCGTTCTTTGCAGTATATATAGTGTTTTCATTAATACCACTGATATCAACATTTTATAATAGTTTTTTCGAGAACTACATGGTTGGACTTATGCAGGTCGGACCTAAGTTCGTTGGATTTGACAATTACAAGGCCATACTGTTTAACGGTGATACATTGCTCTATCTGAAGAATACAATGATTATGTGGCTGATGGGATTCATCCCACAGATTCTTATATCATTACTTTTAGCGTCATGGTTTACGGATCTTAGATTAAGATTAAAATGTACAGGATTTTTCAAGACCATAATCTATATGCCTAACTTAATTATGGCTTCTGCGTTTGCCATGTTATTCTACGCAATATTTGCAGATCAGGGACCAATCAACAACATGCTTAACAGTATGGGATTGCCTACATATAGATTCCTTGCAGAGGTAGCAGGAGCAAGAGGCTTAATTGCTCTTATGAACTTCCTTATGTGGTTTGGTAATACAACAATAATTCTTATGGCTGCTATCATGGGTGTTGATCCTTGTCTTTTCGAGGCAGCAAGAATTGATGGTGCTAATTCAAGACAGATATTTGGAAAGATCACACTTCCGCTTATTAAGCCTATTCTGGCATATACACTTATTACATCATTAATTGGTGGTATCCAGATGTTTGATGTTCCACAGATTCTTACTAATGGTAATGGTAATCCGGACAGAACAAGTATGACGGTTATCATGTATCTTAACAAGCATCTGTACAGTAAGAATTATGGTATGGCTGGAGCACTTTCAGTTATTCTGTTTATTGTAACAGCAGTACTTAGTATATTTGTATTTAATTATATAACTAAGGATATGGAAGCAGCCGGAATAAGAAAAGCTAAGAAGAAAAAAGCAAAGGAGGCGAAGTAATATGAGTAATTCAGGTAAAGCCTCTGCTAGTGCTAAAGGCGCTAATGCCGGAGTAAAGGATAAGATAATACTTACAACTGAGAGAGTGTTATGTTATATCGTACTTATTCTTATAACATTCTTATGCCTCTTCTCATTCTATGTGCTTATTATTAATACAACGAGATCACATCCTGATATTCAGAAGGGATTCTCATTCCTTCCAGGAAAATCTTTTATAGTCAACTTAAAAAATGTGCTGGCTAATCAGAATATTCCTGTTGTCAGAGGTATGTTTAACAGCTTGTTTGTTGCAGCATGTTCAGCAGTTCTGTCAGTGTATTTCTCAGCACTTACAGCATTTGCTATCCATGCATATAACTTTAAATTAAAGAAGCTTGCATTTACATTCATTCTTCTTGTAATGATGGTACCAACACAGGTATCAGCACTTGGGTTTGTTAAGATGATGGGAGACTGGAACCTTCTTAATTCTTATATACCACTTATTGTTCCTTCAATAGCAGCACCTGTTGTATTCTTCTTTATTAAGCAGTATATGGACAGTGTACTTCCAATGGAACTTATTGAGGCGGCAAGAATTGATGGAGCAAGAGAGTTCAGAATATTCAATCAGATTGTTCTGCCTCTTATGAAGCCGGCACTGGCTGTTCAGTTGATATTCACTTTCGTATCATCATGGAACAACTACTTTATACCATCACTTCTTATCAACAAGGCTAATAAGAAGACGCTTCCGTTGCTCATCGCACAGCTTCGTAGTGCGGATTTCTTAAAATTTGATATGGGTCAGGTGTATATGATGATAGCATTTGCCATCGTACCAGTAATTATCGTATATATCTGCTTATCAAAGTTTATTGTAAGAGGTGTTACACTTGGTGGTGTTAAAGGTTAGATATGCTTTTAGATGAATAAAGAACCGTTCTGATTCAATTCAGAACGGTTCTTTTACGTGCAGTGTCAGAAGACACATTATAATTGGATTATCATTCAAATATATATTCAATATATCTGTCAAGGTGTTCACCAGCTTTGATAACGGGTGAAGGAAAATTGTCATGATGCATTGCATCAGGGAAAAACTGGGGCTCAAAGCATATTCCATGCTGGTCGTTATACTGTATGCCATATTTACCTGTACAATTGCCTATATAGTTGCCATTATACAGCTGTAATCCCGGAAAATCTGTCTTAACACTCATTGTTATTCCTGTGTCAGAATCTGTTGCTTTAGATGCATAAGCGTATGTATCGGATAAAACATAATTAATATCGATATAATCTGTTCCGACTTTTCTTGGATTACGAAAATCATACATTGTTCCTTCAACTGGTAATATGTCACCTGTTGGGATACTATGGCTGTCAACAGGGGTGTAGTAATCTGCACCTATTGATACAGTCAGGTCACATATGTTCTTAACATCTGAAAAGTTGAAATAACTGTGATTAGTAAAGTTACATACTGTATCCATATCTGATACTGCATCATAATGAACATATATTGAATGATTGTCTGTAATTGTTATAGTCTGTGTAACTGTGAGGTTTCCGGGAAATCCATTGTCAAGATGTGGACTGTTAAGAGTAAGAATAAGAGAGTCAGAATTAACTTTAAACTGCCACATGCATTTGTTAAAACCTCGTCCACTGTGAAGAGTGTTACTGCCTTCGTTGGCTGGCAGCTGCCATTCTCTGCCGTTAAGCGTTATGCAGGCTCCTGCAATTCTGTTGGCAAAACGCCCCATAGTTCCGCCAAAATTCTGCTGGTCATAATAGTATTCTTCAGGCGTATTATAACCGAGAATTATATCATGTTGTCTGCCTGCCGGATCAGACACAAACATTGATTGAAATGTTGCACCATAGTCTGAAACATAAAGCGATATGCCATCATGTGAAAGCTCTATAAGATGGCATATTGTACCATCGGGGAGCGCACCCCATTCTTTAACTTTATAATCCATAATTGTCCCCCTTATATTGAATTATAAGCACTTTAAGTATACCATTTTGTACAAATAAGTTCTATATTTTTACATTAAAATATGATATAAATTAATATGTCGGATTAATAATTATAGGAGTGCAATACAGTATGTTCTGGTCAGATTTATTTTACATGATGTTGGGTACTACATTTACTGGGAGTATACTGACTGTTGTATGGTTTATAACTTCATATTTACTTGAAAAGACAGGTTATCTTAATCTTGCGTACAGGTTAAGCAAGGTTGTTGTTCTGTTCTGGATGATTCCAGTGGTATATCTCGTTGTTATGGCAGCAGATAAGATAGGCTTTTTGTGGAATGGATATGCATTTGAAGTGACACCGGTTATTATTAAAGTAACGAGAGTCACTGCTGTGTTCTGGATAGCTGGACTGATAATGGGAGTATGCATATATGTACATAAGCGTATAGGTATTCTGCTTGCAAGAAAACAGGCATTTCCATGTGATGGCAATACACAGAAGTTTTTCAACCTCGTCAAAGAAAATATGGGACTTGGCAGACGGAGAATAATATTAAGGCAGTCATACAGGACGAATACAGCATATGTTACTGGTATTATAAGACCATGTGTTGTGATTAATGTTGACAGATTTTCAGAACAGGAACTGAAAGTTATATTTACACATGAACTTATGCATGTGATACATAATGATATATTTTTCAGATATCTGCTTGCGTTAGCCACGGTTTTTAATTTCTTTAATTTGCTGATATGGATGTTTTCAGAAAAGTTTATTAAGTATGCTGAATATTCGTGTGATTACACTATATGCAGTTATGAAGCGGATATCCGTGAATATTATGAGACAATACTTAATTTGGCTATAAGGAATAACAATCTTTATGACATGCTGTCTGCAAGTCTGTATGAGAATAAAAGCAGTTTGAGAGAAAGAATGGAGCATGTTATGAAAAGTTATAATGTTACGAAGAAATCAAAATTAATTGCGGTATCATTACTGGCAACATTTACAGTATTTGGTTCTGCTACTATAGCGGGAGCAGCATCACTTGTTGGCGATACATCAGTAAAGGTTGCTGAGGTAACAGAATGTGAGGAACAGGAATATATATTACATAATACAGAATATTATGAGCCGGCAGATGCTGAATCAGATGGTGTTATCGATATGTATGGAGAAGATTCTGATGATGGCATAGATACATTATCATCAAGCGGCGATATTTCGTGGGATGTATATGCCGGAATGAGAAGGTCAACATCAAGCTTTCATGCTGATGAGGGACAGAGAATTGTTGTAAGTGTATTTTCTGTAGAGCCGCTGCATACAGTGAGAGCTGGCATAATTCAGCCTGATGGCTCTAAAAGATATGTACTGATTAATAGTGACTCACATATATTTGAACTTACTATGAGTGGTTCATACAGAGTTTATATACAGAACGATTCAACAGATAAAGTCAGAGTTGAAGGATATTATGGCACATATTAATAAATGTTGTTAATAATAAATGTGATTAATAATGGCCGGGATGGAGAAGATATGAAGATATTGCATTGTGCAGATATTCATCTTGATTCAGCTATGACAGCCAATCTTGATAAAGATAAAGCAAAGGAAAGAAAAAGTGAATTACTTGCGTCCTTTAAAGATATGGTTGCATATGCAGTCAGAGAGAATATCGGAATTATTATAATTGCTGGAGATTTGTTTGATACAAGAAATATATCAGTTACTGCCAGAAAAGAAGTATACAATATAATAGCCGGTAATTCAGGTGTCAGATTCTATTATCTGCAGGGTAATCATGATAATGGAAGCTTCATATCTTCACTTGATGATGTGCCAGACAATCTTTTTATATTTGGAAAAGAGTGGACAAGTTACAACGCCGGAGTTATTAATAATGGCAGCATTACAAGAAATGTTGTTATAATCGGCGTTGAGCTTGACAGTGATAATGCAGGAAGAATATATGGAAGTCTTTCGCTCAATGCAGCTAATTTTAATATAGTTGTGCTGCACGGTCAGGAAGCATCGCATGTTTCTAAGAATAATGCACAGGTAATCAGTCTTAAAGAGCTTAAGAACAGAGGAATTGATTATCTTGCACTTGGACATGTGCATGAATATTCAAGTGACAGGCTTGATGCAAGAGGAGTATATTGTTATCCGGGATGTCTTGAAGGCAGAGGATTTGATGAAGCAGGGGAACATGGCTTTGTCGTTCTTGATATTGATGATACAACAGGCAGACAGGATTCATATTTTGTACCTTTTGCAAGAAGAAATATATATGTTGAACAGGTTGATGTTACAGGGTGTGAGAACACATTTGAAATAGAACAGCGTATAAGGGAATATCTTGATGAGGCGGGATTTAGCTGTGAGAGCCTTGTTAAGATAGAGCTGACAGGAGTGCTTGATGTTGAGTGTGAAAAGGATATTAATTATCTGTGCAAGCAGTTTGAAGAAGGTTTCTATGCTTTTAAGATAAAGGACTGTACAGTTTTTCGCGTTGATTATATGTCTTATGAACATGATGTTTCACTTAAGGGGGAATTTATCAGAAATGTAATGGCGAGGGAAGGAATCAGCGAAGATGATAAAGCTGAGATTATAAGATATGGATTACAGGCATTACAGGGAGAGGAGATAGGCTGATGAGACTTATCAGTTGTACAATTGAGAATTTTGGAAAACTGAATAATGTTACATATGATTTCTCTGAACAATGTAATACGATCCGTGAGGATAATGGATGGGGAAAGAGTACACTTGCATCTTTTATCCGCGTTATGTTCTATGGATTTAAGAATGAGAATAAGAAAAAGCTTACAGAAAAGGAAAGAAATCGCCTTATGCCATGGCAGAAAGGCGTGTATGGCGGTGAGGTTGTGTTTGAAGCGAATGGCATAGTGTATTCGCTTCGCAGAACATTTAGCAAGAAGCAGGCAGATGATGAATATATGCTTGTGAGAAAAGATACTAATATGGAATGCAATGATTTTTCTTCAGATATAGGAGACGAATTGTTTAAGATAGATGCACAGTCTTTCGAGAGGACTGTATTCATAGGTCAGAGTGACTGTGTCACTTCTACTACAGACAGTATTAATGCTAAGATTGGTAATCTGGCAGATAATACAGATGATATTAATAATTTTGAGACGGCAGTCGGCAAGCTTACGTCAGAGATTAATAATATAACAAGTACAAGGGCTACCGGTTCTATTGCGAAAAGAAGATCAAGAATAACAGAATTGCAGGCTCAGATTAATAATTATTCAGAGATTGACAAGACTATTGAAGAACAGACGGGGATTCGTGATGAACTCTGCAAGGCAAGGGAAGAGCTTAAGGCTGACAAAGAGAAAATGCAGGAACAGCAGAAGGTGTTAAGTGCAAGGAAAGATATTCAGGCATTGAAGCAAAAGTATCAGCTGCTTGGCAGGGAATGTGATAATAAGAAGAACACATTTGAAATATACAGAAGATATTTTAATGAAGAGATTCCTGACAGGCAGGATGTGAGAGAACAGATTGGAATTCTGGATGAAGCTGCGAGAATAAGCGGAATGTTAAAGCAGCTTGATGAAGATGAATTGAAACGCTTTGATGAGCTTAAGATAATGTTTGAGGATGGAACTCCTGATGCGGATGTTCTTGATGAATGGCAGAATCTTGTCTTAAGGCTCGGAGAGTTAAAGCGGGAGAATGCTAAGAACAGCTTGTCACTTGAAGAACAGGAGAAGCTTAACGAATATAAGAAGCGTTTTGCCACAGGCATTCCTGCTGATGATGAAATCAACAGAGCTCATGAGATGTGGACTTGCGCACAGAGCAGGCAGAACTCTTTGGTTGGTAAGGAGATGAAGCTGGAGGTTGCTAGGGAGAATGAGGCAGCTAAGCTTGAATGCGCTAAGGAATATAAGAACACATCTGTGACTGGAATAATAGCAGGTGGTGTAATAGCAACAGCTGGTATTGGGCTTGCTGTTATAGTGCTGGCTGCCGGAATTGCCATGATTATAGCAGGTATATGCATAGCTGCCGTATCTGTGGCGATGGGAGCATCAAAGAAAAAGAAGCATGATATTGAATTTGCCAGAATAAAAGATGAATCTGAATCAAGAATTGCAGCAATTACGGAAGATATTAATGCTGATAAGCGTTATATTGTGCAGGTGCAGGATAGCGTCAAGATATTTTGCAGCAGATATCATATTGCATATAATGAGAATTTTTCATGGGAGCTTTCAAGACTTAATCATGATAAGGAAGATTATCAGGAACTTCTAAACAGGGCGGCAGGGCAGAATAATACTGAGCTGCCGGATGAGATACAAAGGCTTGAGGACAGGATATCAGCATTTTTACATGAATATAAAGGCTCTTATAAGATTGACGGGTATGACCTTGAAATTGAAAGAATAAGAAATGATGCGGCTGATTATAAGAGAATCTGCAATGAATTAGCCAAGCAGAGGGCATACCGGAATGAATATGAGCAGAAGATAACAGGAATTATACATTTTCTTAAAACATATGTCCGTGAATATAATAAAGAGGAAAGTATTGGAGAAATGCTCAGGGAGCTTGACAAAAAGCTCGATGAATATTATCGTGCTAAAAGTGAGCTTAATAATGCTTTGTCAGTGAAAACTGAATTTGAAGCGGAAAATGATATAACAATGTTTGCGGCTGATGATAATGATGCTGATGAGAAGTCGCTTGAAGCGATTGCGGTGCAGATGACTCAGACAGATACTATGCTTGAGAGTTATGCAGAGCAGATAGCCCAGTGTAACAGGCAGTTAGAGACTCTTCAGATTCAGGCGGATGAATGTGACAGTTGCAGGACTGAACTTGAAGAACTTGAGAATATCCAGAAGGAAGAGAAGAATAAGGAAAGACTGTTGAAGCTTACTAAAGAGCTGATGGAAGATTCCAAACAGTCATTTACTGCTAAATATATGGAACCTGTAATGTCAGGCTTCAGAAAATATTTCACGATTCTTACAGGATATGAACCTGATGCATACAGTATCGGAGCGGATACGAGCCTTACAGTAATGGAGCAGAATATGCCAAGAGATATAAGCTTTCTTAGTGCAGGAAAACAGGACCTTGTAGGTGTATGCATGAGAATGGCGCTTGTAGAGGCTATGTATAAGGATGAAAAGCCGTTTCTTGTATTTGATGATCCATTTGTTAATATGGATGATAATAATATTAAGGGCGCAATGCGGCTCCTTGATGAGATTGCTAAAGATTATCAGGTTATATATTTTACATGCAGTGAGAGCAGAATACACAATTAACAGAATAGAAGTTTATTAAAGGAGAGATACAATGGAAGAAGTTATTCAGTATGTACCTAATCTGTATGCAACTTTCTGGGCACTTATACCGCCACTGGTTGCTATCATATTAGCGTTAATTACTAAAGAGGTATACAGTTCGCTATTTGTCGGAATTGTAATTGGAGGACTGTTCTACGGAAATATATTCCGGAGCGGGTTCAGTCTTGAAAAGTCTGTACTTCATATATTTGAAGATGGTCTGGTAGGAGTGCTTTCTGACCCATACAATGTGGGAATTCTTGTGTTCCTTGTTGTTCTTGGAATCATGGTGTGCATGATGAACAAGGCAGGTGGTTCGGCAGCATTCGGTGAATGGGCTGGAAGACATATCAAGACAAGAGTTGGAGCACAGTTTGTTACAGTGCTTCTTGGAATTCTTATATTTATTGATGATTATTTTAACTGTCTTACTGTCGGAAGTGTTATGCGTCCGGTAACAGACAAGCATAATGTTTCGAGAGCAAAGCTGGCATATCTTATTGATGCAACAGCAGCGCCAATATGTATTATTGCACCTATATCTTCATGGGCAGCAGCGGTAACAGGCTTTGTTGAAGGCGAAGACGGTTTTGGAATATTTATTAAGGCCATTCCTTACAATTATTATGCATTATTTACTATTGCAGCAATGCTTCTTATTGTTTTCTTAAAGGTTGATTTCGGTTCAATGGCTGTTCATGAGGCAAATGCAGCTAAAGGAGATCTGTATACAACTCCTGACAGACCATATGCAAACGCAACAGAAGATGTAATTAAGGGACGTGGTAAGGTGTTAGACCTTATATTCCCAATTATTACACTTATAATATGCTGTATAATTGGAATGCTATATTCAGGAGATTTCTTCAAGGGTGTAGGTTTTGTTGATGCATTTTCAGGATGTGATGCGTCAGTAGGACTTATGCTTGGAAGTTTCTTTGCACTTATAATTACAATTGTGTTCTATGCTGTAAGAAAAGTTCTTACTTTCAAAGAATCATGCTCATGCATACCGGATGGATTCAAGGCAATGGTACCTGCAATCCTTATCCTTACATTTGCATGGACACTTAAGGCAATGACAGACAGCTTAGGAGCTAAGGAGTTCGTTGCAGGACTTGTAAAGGGAGTGTCAGGTGGATGGTTAAGTATACTCCCAGCAGTTATATTCCTTGTTGCAGTATTCTTAGCCTTCGCGACAGGAACATCATGGGGAACATTCGGTATCCTTATTCCTATCGTTGTAAGCACATTTTCAGGAACTAACCATACTATGATGATTATCTCAATCTCAGCATGTATGGCAGGTGCAGTATGCGGCGACCACTGTTCACCAATATCGGATACTACGATTATGGCTTCGGCAGGAGCACAGTGTAATCATATGAATCATGTGTCTACACAGCTTCCATATGTTATCGTTGTTGCAGCTATTTCGTGTGTGACATATGTTATTGCGGGATTTGTCCAGAATCCGGTAGTTCCTCTTATTATCGGTTTCATTATTCTTATAGGTGCATTTACTGGTATCAAATATATTAATAAGGGTAAGAGTAATGAATGATATAAAGGGTAGTCTTATTCTGCTTCTGACTGCATTTATCTGGGGAACGGCATTCGTTGCACAGACAAGCGGTGCGGAGGAAGTTGGGACATTTACATTCAATGCTGCAAGGTCCTTAGTCGGGGCGTTATTTCTTGCAGTTGTAATTATGGTTAAGAATATATTGGATAAAAAGAAAAATTTGGGTAAGGTGATTAATACAGAGAATAATAGCCTTCCACAGACATGGCCTGTGGGTGCAGGAATAATCTGTGGAATTGTTCTTTTTGCAGCAATGACTTTCCAGCAGTATGGAATAAGCGTGTATCCACAAGGTGTTGCAGCATCAGGAAGGTCAGGCTTTATTACAGCAACTTATGTTGTTATGGTTTCAGTTGTATCTGTATTTCTTGGAAAGAAAATGCACTGTATAATCGGGATTTCTGTTGCAGGATGTGTTGCCGGGATGTACCTTTTATGTATGTCTGGCGGAGTATCAGGAATATATCTTGGTGATGTCCTTGTGTTCTTAGGTGCAATATGTTTTACAATACACATTCTTGTTATTGATAAATTTTCAAGTGCAGACAGCATGAAAATGTCGTGTATACAGTTTATAGTTGTTGCAATTATTTCAGCATTTGTTATGATGTTTACGGAAAATGTTACATTTGCAGTAATTAAGGCAGCGTTAGTGCCAATTCTTTATGCAGGTGTTTTATCAAGTGGTATAGCATATACGCTTCAGATGGTTGGTCAGAAATATGCACAGCCGTCGGTTGCTTCTATTGTTATGAGTCTTGAATCAGTATTTGCAGTACTTGCAGGCTGGATTGTACTTGGAGAGATGTTAAAGCCAAGAGAGATAACAGGCTGCGTGCTTGTATTTGCATCAGTTATTCTGGCTCAGATACCAGGGATGAAGAAGGGGGATACGCAATGAGAAAGAAGATAATAGGAATGGTTATACTTGTGTTGATTGTATTTGGCGGATATAAGCTTTTTGCTAATGTATCTGCCAATAATGTTAATTCAAACAGTATTCAGTTTTCCTATGATGATATTACGGCATATAAGGGAGATAATCCCTATGTTTATGTTAATGATAACAAGCCGTATTTTACAAGTTCAGAGATTAAAGCTGAATCATATCTGAAATACGGACCGCTTGATAGCCTTAAAAGAGGTACATCGGCTATGGCATGTATTGATTATGATTCTATGCCGGCTGAGGATGATAAGAGAGGCGATTCTGACAGTATTCATCCTACTGGATGGAATAATGTCAGCTACGAAGAGATTGGCGGAGACTGTCAGGTAAGAACTCAGATTATTCCATGGTGTTTCGGTGGTTCTGATACAGATAAGAAGAATTATGTAACAGCCAGTCCATATTTGAAGCACAATATGAGCATATATGAGACAAAGGTTGCAAGATATATGGAAAAGACTTCTAATCATGTAATGTACAGAGTAACACCTGTATTTAACAGGGAAGAGCTTATGTGCAGAGGAGTTCTTATGGAAGCGTATTCTGTAGAAGATAATGGAGAGGGAATATGCTTTAATGTTTTCCTGTACAATGTTGAGCCTGGGCTTGACTATATATATTCTACAGGAGAATCAAAATACACAGGTCTCTATATTAATACTGCCACATCAATTAATGATGTTTCACAGGATTATAATTATGTGCTTAACAGCAAGACTATGGTTATTCATACACCTGAATGTGAAAATGCATCAAGAATTGGTACTAAGAATAAGATATATTCATATTCAGAAAGAGATGAGCTTATAGGTGCAGGATATGCAGCTGCAGAATGTTGTAACCCATAAGCGGCAGTTTATAACTTTTTAACAATTGTTCATAATTGCTATACAGACATAGCAGGAGATTTTTGGTAATATAAATCTATCGAATCAATATTTTAATACAGAGAGGAGATAGGGGTATGAACAATAGTTTTGAAAGTTTCGAGTTATCTACAGAGCTTATATTTCAGAGGTTTCTGATGGATAAGGAGAGAAGAAAGAATTTTTACAATGGTCTTGAGCTTGCAGATTATATAGCACTCAAGGTTATGGAAAAGGATTGCATTGATGGAAAGGATAAGACATATCTTAAGGATTTGTCTTCATTTATGAGAATATCAATTCCTCAGACATCGGCAATTGCAAGCAGTCTTAAGGACATGGGATATGCTTTATGGAAACATGATGGCAAGGGAACAGATGGTACATATCTTGTATTCACTGATGCTGGAAGGGATTTCTTGAAGAAAAGAGAGGACAATAACAGAGAATACTATGGTAATGTTATTGCTGAACTTGGTGAAGAAAGATCTACTCAGATATTAAGTGATATGAGAACTCTTGTTGAAGCTATGGAGCATGCGTCAGAAAAGATGCACCTTAAGGAGGCAGATTAATACTTTATAGTACAAGGGAGAATAAAGCAATGAGTAATGTTAATACTAAGAGCAATGTGAGAACGATAGCGGTGACGGGTATGCTTTCAGCGGTAGCAGTAGTTCTTATGTATCTGGAGATACCATTTCCTATTATGCCGGGGTTTATCAAGTTTGATTTCTCGGATCTTCCAGCATTACTTGGTGCTTATGCACTTGGACCGGTTGCAGGTATTATAATATGTCTTATTAAGAATGTTGTGCACTTAGCAGCTTCACAGAGCATGCTTGTCGGAGAACTTTCTAACTTTATACTCGGTTCCGTATTCGTGTTCATAGCAGGAATTGTTTATAAGAAGAAAAAGTCAAAGACAGGAGCATTGCTTGGCGGTTTATGTGGTGCTATAGCAATGGGAGTATTCAGTGTGTTCTCGAATTATTTCATAGTGTATCCAGTATATTACAAGCTAGCTATGCCGAAAGTGGTAATATTAAGCCTGTATCAGGCGTTACTTCCTTCAATGAAATCAATTATGCAGTGTCTGATATGTTTTAATCTTCCTTTTACAATAGTTAAAGGACTTATTGATGTTGGAATATCAATGCTTATATATAAGCCATTATCTCCACTTCTTAAGGGAAAACATTAATTAATAATAAAATGTGTAATATGCCAGAGCTTTGGTTAAAACTGAAGTTTTGGCATATTTTTTGCATTTTACAGACACTAAAAGATATGTAATTAATACACAATGCATATTTGACAGCTGCATTTTTAAAAAGATTTATGCAAAATGCACAAAAAATATCTGAAAGTTTGTGAATGAGTGTGATTGATTTTGGACGAATATGATTGTATTATAATTATAACAAAAAGGTCGTGAAACCAGAAAGGAGCAGCAATGATATATACGGTAACGTTTAATCCATCACTGGATTATATAGTGGAAGTTAAAGATTTTGAACTTGGAATGACTAACAGAACGTCATATGAGCATATGCTTCCGGGTGGCAAAGGAATTAATGTTTCAATAGTTCTTAATAATCTTGATATTGATACAACTGCATTTGGATTCGTAGCTGGATTCACTGGAAAACAGATATGTGACATGGTTTCTGAGTATGGCATTAAGACTGATTTCATTAAAGTTGATAATGGTTTTTCAAGAATCAATATGAAGGTTAAGAACATAGATGGAACAGAGATTAATGGAATGGGACCAGACATATCAGAAGAGAATATCCATACTCTTGTAAGCAAGATTGATGGTCTTACGGACGGTGATGTTCTTGTTCTTGCAGGAAGTATTCCTTCATGTATATCAGATGATATATACAGAAGAATTATGGAAAGACTACAGGGAAGAGGGGTTAAGATTGTAGTTGATGCAACAAGCAGACTTCTTCTTAATGTACTGGAATATCATCCATTTCTGATTAAGCCTAATCAGCATGAACTTGGTGATATATTCGGGGTTAAGCTTGAGAGTAAGGAAGATGTTATTCCATATGCAAGGAAGATGCAGGATATGGGAGCTGTCAATGTGCTTATATCAATGGGCGGTAAAGGTGCGGTTCTTATTGATGAACATGGAAAGGTATATGAAGCAGATGCACCAAAGGGTGAACTTAAGAATTCGGTAGGTGCCGGAGATTCAATGGTTGCAGGATTCATGGCAGGGTATCTTCAGAAAGGTAATTATGAGGATGCATTCAGAATGGGCGTGGCAACAGGAAGTGCCAGTGCATTTTCAGAAAATCTTGCAACGATGAGAGAGATTTCAGAGGTATTAAAGCGGGTAGAGGTTACTTGTAAGGGATAATGTAACGAATAGAGATAATTCACAGAATGGAGGTATTTTATGAGAATTACGGATTTACTTGATAAGAGAAGTATTAATCTTAATGCTGCACCTAAGACTAAGAGTGAAGCACTTGATATGGCTGTCGAGCTTATGGCAAAGAGCGGAAAGATTGATGACATTGAAAGCTATAAGGCTAAGGTCTATTCAAGAGAAGAAGAAAGTACAACAGGCGTGGGAGAAGGAATTGCAATTCCTCATGGTAAATGCAGTGCAGTTAATGCACCTGGACTTGCAGCAATGGTTATTAAGGACGGAGTTGATTTTGAATCGCTTGACGATGAGCCTGTAAAGATTCTTTTCCTTATCGCAGCACCAGATACTAAGGATAATGTACATCTTGATGTATTAAGCAAGTTATCAGTGCTTCTTATGGATGAGGATTTTGTTGCAAAGCTTATGCAGGCAGGAAGTCCGGAGGAGTTCCTTGAAATCATAGATGGAGCTGATGAGGAAGCCAAGAGCATTGATGAAAGACTTGAAAAAGAAGATGATAAGCCGGCTAAGATTCTTGCAGTTACCTCGTGTCCGACAGGTATTGCCCATACTTATATGGCGGCAGAAGGTCTAGAAAAGGCAGCAGCTAAGGCTGGTTGTGTAATCAAAATTGAAACAAGAGGTTCTGGTGGTGCGAAAAATGTATTGACTGACGCGGATATTGAATCAGCAGAATGTATAATTGTTGCAGCGGACGCACAGGTGCCAATGGAACGATTCGATGGCAAAAAGGTAATCGAGTGTCAGGTGTCAGATGGAATTAATAAGGCAGATGAGCTTATAAAGAAAGCACTTGCAGGGGATGCTCCTGTATATAAGGCAGGAACTTCTGAAAAGAAGGAAAGTACATCAGCAAAGAAGGGTGGCGGCATTGGACATAAGATATATACACAGCTTATGAATGGTGTATCACATATGTTACCTTTTGTTGTAGGCGGAGGTATTCTTATTGCCATAGCATTTCTTATTGATGGTTTAAATGTAGATATGAATGCTCTGTCAGAGGCAGAAAGAAGCAACTTTGGTACGATAACACCTGTTGCGGCACTGTTTAAGACTATCGGTGGAGCTGCATTTGGATTCATGCTCCCTGTACTGGCAGGTTTTATTGCAATGGCTATCGGTGACAGACCGGCGCTTGCACTTGGTTTTGTTGGTGGTTATATTGCAGCTAACGGAAAATCAGGCTTCTTAGGTGCTTTAGTTGCAGGTTTTGCAGCAGGCTACCTTATAGTTCTTTTAAGAAAGTTGTGTGACAAGTTACCGGAGGCACTGGAAAAGATAGCACCTGTACTTATCTATCCGGTAGTGGGTATACTGGTAATCGGACTTGGAATGACATTTATAATAGAACCTGTCATGGGCGGAATTAACACAGGACTTAACAGTTTCCTTGCAGGAATGGGAAGCACAAGCAAGGTACTTCTCGGATTCATACTTGCAGCTATGATGGCTATTGACATGGGAGGTCCATTCAATAAAGCGGCATATGTTTTCGGAACTGCTTCTATTGCAGCAGGTAATTATGATATAATGGCAGCAGTAATGATAGGTGGTATGGTTCCACCATGTGCGATTGCTCTTGCAACAATACTTTTTAAGAATAAGTTCACTAAGGAAGAAAGAGATGCCGGTCCAACTAACTTTATTATGGGACTTGCATTCATAACAGAAGGTGCAATTCCTTATGCGGCAGCAGATCCTTTACATGTAATACCGGCATGTATCATAGGTTCAGGTGCAGCGGGCGCTATCAGTATGTTTTTCAAATGTACTTTAATGGCTCCACACGGTGGTATCTTTGTATTTCCGGTAGTAGGCAATGCAATATATTATGTGATTGCACTTGTGGTAGGAACTATTATCTCTACAGTATGTTTAGGACTCTTTAAGAAGAAAATAGCTTAAGAAAGGTGGATTTAATTATGAAGGAATTTAAGTATGTTATTACAGATGCAGAAGGAATACACGCTCGTCCAGCAGGAGAGCTTGTAAAGGCAGCTAAGGAATTCAGTAGCAAGATTACACTTACTAAGGACGGCAAGTCAGGAGACTGCAAGAAAATCTTCGGTATTATGGCACTTGCTGTAAAATGCGGTAACGAAGTTACAATTACTGTAGAAGGTGAAGATGAAGAGGCTGCAGCAGCTAAGATTGAAGAATTCATGAAGAGCAATATGTAGCAGTCAGGAGGTGCACATGAATAAATATACTGGAAAGAGTGTATTTGGAGGCATTGCTATAGGTAAGATAATGGTTTACGAGAAAGGTGAGCATCAGGTTAAGCGTGTAAAGATTACTGATGCAGAAGCTGAGAAGAACCGTTATTATGAGGCTATAGAGACAGCCTTTAAACAACTGGGGGAACTTCATGATAAAGCACTTCGCGAAGTAGGCGAGGCTAACGCGGCTATATTTGAGATTCATCAGATGATGCTTGAAGATGACGATTATAAGGAATCTGTTGAGCATATTATCGAGAGTCAGATGGTGAATGCAGAATATGCCATAGCCCAGACAGGGGATAATTTTTCGCAGATGTTTGCGGCTATGGACGACGAATATATGCGTGGAAGGGCAGCAGATGTTAAGGATATTACAGAAAGACTGTTAGGTATTCTTTCTGGCAATACAGGAAGCGGTGTTGATGCAGACGAGCCTGTTATTATGGTAGCAGAGGATCTGGCACCATCAGAGACAGTCCAGATGGATAAGAGCAAGATTTTGTCATTTGTTACACAGAAGGGTTCGGTTAATTCACATACTGCAATTCTTGCAAGAACAATGGGTATTCCGGCTTTGATTGGTTCTGATATTGTTGTTGATGAATCACTTAATGGCAAGCTTGGTGTTGTAGATGGAACTAACGGCGTTGTATATATTGAACCTGATGAGGCGACTCTGTCAGCAATGCAGGAGGAACAGCGTAAAGATAACGAGAAGAAGGCTCTTTTGCAGGAACTCAAAGGCAAGGAAGATGTGACTTTAGATGGCAAGAAGATTAAGCTTTATTCCAATATTGGCAACATTAAGGACCTTGCAAATGTTATTGCTAATGATGCAGCGGGAATCGGACTGTTTCGAAGTGAATTCATATATCTTGAATCTGATACATTTCCAACAGAAGAGGAGCAGTTCAACATCTACCGTACTGTAGCTGAAAGCATGGCAGGAAAGCCGGTTATTATAAGAACTCTTGATATAGGTGCTGATAAGCAGTGTGATTATTTCGGACTTGATAAAGAGGATAATCCGGCACTTGGTCTTAGAGCAATCAGAATATGTCTCACAAGACCAGAAATATTCAAGACACAGCTTCGTGCTCTATACAGAGCAAGTGCATATGGCGATATATCTATTATGTACCCTATGATAATCAGCGAGCAGGAGGTTGATAAGATTAAGGTTATTGAAGATGAAGTCAAGGCTGAACTTACAGAGCAGGGAATTGAATTCGGCAATCCTAAGACCGGAATCATGATTGAGACTCCGGCAGCAGTAATGATGAGCCGCCAGCTTGCCAAGAAGGTTGACTTCTTCAGTATCGGAACTAACGACCTGACTCAGTATACACTTGCAATTGACCGTCAGAACACAAAGCTTGATGAATTCTACGATGCACATCACCCAGCCGTCCTTGCCATGATAAGAATGGTTGTCGAGAATGCACACGCAGAAGGCATCTGGGCAGGTATCTGCGGTGAACTCGGTGCAGACACAACACTTACAGAGGAATTCTTAAAGATGGGCGTCGATGAACTTTCGGTTTCAGCAGGCAAGGTACTGGCTGTGAGGAAAGTGATTCGTGAGACCAGAGTGTCTTAGGGGATTGCTGGCTGCTGGTGTTGGCGGCATCGTGGCATCGGGACATCGTTGCAGTGGCGTGATTTGGCAGTTTTGACTGGAAAATTGAAGATTTAGACTTGAAAAGCCTATAAGATTGTTTTGTTGAAACATCCTATAGGCTTTTTTGATGCTGTATTGGCTTGAATATGATGATTTGATGGAAAAATTACCTATAAGAAGTTGTAAAATGCGACTATTGATAGGTATCAGGTGTTGGAACAAGGTGTTTTGAAGATAATGTGTAAATCACTAGTATGTTGATTCCTTATTTTGGAGAGAATTTCAATATGATAAATTGTTTAGAAATAAATTTAATGCTTATGTGATTATATGTGCAATGTTATAACAATGCATTGACAAAGAATGTGCAGAGGAATATAATAAAATAAAAGATGAAAGGAGTGATAATAATGGCAAATACAAATGTTACTATGAGAATTGATGAAACGTTAAAAAGTCAGTTACAGGAACTTATGTCTAATCTTGGACTTGATATGACGACATTTTTTACAATGGCAGCAAAACAGGCTGTAAGAGAACAGGCGTTGCCATTTCACCCAGATATGAATAGTGGTATTTATGGAATGCAAGCGTATAAACTGGCTATGAAGAATACGAATTATAACAGTGCAGGAAAAGCAACTGTATCGTCTGAGGATGAATGGAATGATGAAACAGAATGGGATGATATGTTTGAGCAGATGAAAAAAGAAAGAGGTAACATTTAATGAAAAAGGGTGAGGTATGGTTTGTTGAATTTCCGATACACCTATTATTTATTGGGATGAGGCTGGGTTGAGATTAGCATCTACTGCAAGAGTATCAAAAGTGACACTTCTTACAAAAGATAGTTTTATATTTAAGATAGGTGATCTTCATAAAGATGATTTGAAGAGTGTTGAAGATATGTATAGAAAATTTTTATCGGATAATGGTGCTATATAATGGCATAACTATTAGAATAATTAAATTGGTTAATTGAAAGATACACTTAAAGGGACATCTTATGAAAAAATGTCATTAGAGAGGGCGATAAGAGAAAGAAAATCAGCTCTTGGAAAAATGGATGGGATAATATGCGGCATCACTTTCTAGTAAGCACGAACAATTCACAAATCCCACATAATATGCTATCATGGTGAAAATTTACAAAAGTGAGGTCTGTTTATGTGGGAGAGGTTTAAGGCTTTTCTGAAACGAAAAGACATTGAGGTTTCAGTTAAAAGATATGGAATTGATGCACTGGGTGCGATGGCGCAGGGGTTGTTCTGTTCGTTGCTTATAGGAACAATTCTTAATACACTGGGAACACAGTTACATATTGGTTTTCTTACTGATACTGTGGCGACAGTAAGTGGTGTGAATTATACAGTTGGAGGGCTTGCATCAGCAATGAGCGGACCGGCAATGGCGGTTGCAATTGGTTATGCACTGAAATGCCCTCCACTTGTGCTGTTTTCACTTATAACAGTTGGATTTGCTTCTAATGCACTTGGTGGTGCAGGCGGTCCGCTTGCAGTATATTTTGTTGCAATCATTGCAGCAGAAGCAGGTAAAATGATTTCTAAAGAAACTAAGATTGATATTCTTGTTACACCGCTTGTTACTATAGGTGTCGGAACAGGAGTTGCAGCTCTTATTGCACCGGCTTTAGGAAAAGCGGCAATGAAAATTGGAGAGCTTATTATGCTTGCAACTAACCTCCAGCCTTTCCTTATGGGAATTGCAGTATCAGTTCTTGTAGGAATTGCACTTACACTTCCTATATCATCAGCAGCTATATGTGCTGCATTTGGACTTACAGGACTTGCAGGCGGAGCAGCAGTTGCAGGTTGCTGTGCACAGATGGTTGGATTTGCGGTTATGTCGTTTAAGGAGAACCGCTGGGGCGGACTTGTTTCTCAGGGAATTGGTACTTCAATGCTTCAGATGGGAAATATTATTAAGAATCCGCGTATATGGATTGCGCCTATAGTTACATCTGCAATTACAGGTCCTATGGCAACATGCCTGTTCAAGCTGCAGATGAATGGTACTCCTGTATCATCTGGTATGGGAACTTGCGGATTTGTCGGTCAGATTGGCGTATATTCCGGCTGGGTAAATGATATTGCCAATGGAACTAAGGCTGCAATTACAGGATTTGACTGGGCTGGAATGATACTTATATCATTCGTTCTGCCAGCAGTGCTTTGCCCGCTTATTAATATGCTTCTTATGAAGATTGGCTGGGTTAAAGATGGAGATATGAAGCTTTCTTAATTTACAGGAGTGTATTATGTGAAGCAGCAGTTTGTTAAAGATGAAGATATAAAACTTTCATAATTGAACGAAAAGAGAGGCAGTATGGAATTTCCGGTTAAAGAATACATTTATAATAACAGGATATACCTTTTTATCAGCTGGCGTTCTGCAGAGGATATGAGGCGGAACAGCCAAAGTATCATGATTATGGAACTGCGGTGCCGGTTATATATGGGGAAGGGCAGAAACTCATGAATCTGCTTGAATTTTTCAGAAGTAATCCTGATAAAAATGTTGATATAGATAATTATATTAACTATTGTATGATGTTTTATGATTATACAGACATTTTTAAGTCCGATTTTTTCAAAGAGCATGCTGATATTGCCTGCAATCTTGCACGACATGTTCTGGTGTCAGTATTGAAGGGCGACCAGAATTATCATTATGAAAATGTAGCATTTATATGTGATATGGATGAGCGGATTGATTTTGAATTTATAAGTAAGCTGATTGCTGCAGAGATAAAAAAGAACATTGATTTAATAGCAGGAATGTTATCATAATAAGAATTAAAAATTGGATAGAAAATCCGTGATTAACAGGTTGACATCGGGTAGCTTTTGAAATATACTTCTAATCAAAGTGTTGACGAGAAGAGTACTATGTTACGGTTCTACAGAGAGAGGCATATATGGTGGAAGTGCCTTAGAATACGAATGTGGGAAAACCACCTCTGAGCGGCCCCAATACGGCACGGTGATTCCGTTATAATCGTAATGAGATGTTCTTCTGATTGGAAGAATAATAAGGGTGGAACCGCGGATTGAATATTCGCCCCTTATACAGCAAGCTGGAAAGCCACTGTATAAGGGGCTTTTTTGTGCAAGCAACGATGAGAATAGGAACAAGCAATTGACAACCATACTTGCATGAGTTGGAAATTGTTTGTGGATATTCGAGGAGTGCCGCGACAGTTCCAGTGCGTAAGCACTGGAACATGAGTTGCTCGCAAGCAACAAAAATTTAACACAAAAGGAGATTTATCATGGTTAATTTTAAGGAAGATGAAAGACTGAATACTCTTAATCATTCATGTGCACATGTTATGGCACAGGCAGTGAAGCATTTATATCCACATGCCAAGTTCTGGGTTGGACCAGTAGTTAAAGAGGGATTCTATTATGATATAGACCTTGGAGATAATGTAATCAACGACGAAGCTATTGAAGCTATCGAGAAAGAGATGAAGAAAATCTGTAAGGAAGGCAAGAAGATATATAGAAGAGAAATTTCTAAGGCAGAAGCACTTGAGATGTTCAAGGACGATATGTATAAGCTTGACCTTATAAGCGGTCTTGAGGATGGCAATATCACAGTTTACGATCAGGGTGATTTCACAGACCTCTGTCGCGGACCTCATGTTGACAATACTAAGCTTTGCAAGAACTTCAAGCTTGTTAAATATTCTGGTGTATACTGGAAGGGTGACGCTAACAATCATGTAATGCAGAGAATCTATGGTGTATGTTTTCCTACACCAGAGGAACTTGAAGAACATCTTAAGCTCCTTGAGGAAGCTAAAGAGCGTGACCACAGAAAGATTGGCAAGGAAATGGAACTTTTCATGTCTGATGACTTAATTGGCCGAGGACTTCCAATGTTCTTACCAAAGGGATATACAGTATGGCAGGAGCTTGAGAATTACATTAAGGACAAGGAAAGAAAACTTGGATACCTTCATGTAATGACACCATGTGTCGGTACAGTTAATCTTTACAAGACATCAGGCCACTGGGATCACTACAAGGAAAACATGTTCCCGGCTATGGAAGTTGAAGGCGAATCATTTGTATTAAGACCAATGAACTGCCCTCACCACATGATGATATATGCTAACAAAATGCATTCTTATAAGGATCTTCCAATAAGAATCGGTGAGATTGCACATGACTTCAGATTCGAGGCAAGCGGAACATTAAAGGGTATTGAGAGAGGAAGACATTTCTGCCAGAATGATGCCCATCTTTTCGTGACACCAGAACAGATTGAGTCAGAATTTGCTAAGGTAGTAGACCTTATATTTGAGACTTATAAAGACTTTAATATTACAGATTACCGCTGTGTTCTTTCATTAAGAGATCCGGAGGATAAGGTTAAGTATCATGATGATGACGAAATGTGGAACAATGCAGAAAATGCTTTAAGAAAGGTTCTTAATGATATCGGAATTGAGTATACAGAAGAAATCGGAGAGGCTGCATTCTACGGTCCTAAGCTTGATGTTAATGTTAAGCCAGCTATCGGTAATGAATATACATTATCAACATGCCAGCTTGATTTCTGCCTCCCAGCTAAGTTTAACTTAACTTATATTGATAAGGATGGACAGAGAAAGACTCCTGTAGTTCTTCACAGAGCTATTCTTGGTTCTCTTGACAGATTCATGGCTTATATACTTGAAGAGACAAAGGGCAACCTTCCGTTATGGCTTGCACCTGTACAGGCTGTAATCCTTCCGGTTAAAAATGAGGATGAAGAATTAAATGCATATGCACATGGTCTTTATGACTATCTTGCGGATAATGGAATCAGGGTTGAGATTGATGAGAGAGCAGAAAAGCTTGGTTACAGAGTAAGAGAAGCTCAGGTTAAGAAAATTCCTTACCTTATTGTACTTGGTAAGAATGAAGCAGCAGATGGAACAGTAAGCTACAGACTTCATGGAGAACAGAAGTCAACAACAGTATCTAAGGATGAATTTGTTGCAATGCTCAAGGATGAGATTTCAGCTAAGAAAACTAATCCTGCAGCAGCTAAATAAGGGGAGTTGTCTGGAATAGCTGATTCAGATATAATAATCGTGAAGCGTGGCATTATGTAATAGCGTTATGGAGTGTCACGCTTTTTGATGTTTACAGGAAACAGGAAAATCAATGGCGAGATATTACTATAAAAAGAAAAAGAAGAAGAAATTCGTACCAAAAGATTTAGCTAGTCTTAAAGAACTTAAGATAAAGACGGCACTTATGGAAAGCATTCCGGAGGATATAACGCAATTGTATCCTGAGGCAAGAAATCTAAAGAGGAGGTTCGTGCTTCATATAGGTGAGACTAATACCGGAAAGACACATGATGCACTTGAGGATTTTTATAATGCAGAGTCAGGAATGTATCTTGCACCGCTGAGACTCCTTGCACTTGAGGTTCAGGAAATGAGCCTTGCAAGAGGCATGAACTGCTCACTTACAACAGGTGAGGAGAAGGATATTAGAGAAGGCGCAAAGCATATATCCTGCACAGTCGAAAAGATGGATATGAGCAGACATTTTGATGTCTGTGTAATAGATGAAGCCCAGATGGTATCAGACAAGGACAGAGGATGGGCATGGACAGAGGCAATTCTCGGTGTCAATGCCGATGTTATACATATATGCATGTCACCGAATGCAATACATATTGTTAAAATGCTTATAAAAATGTGTAATGACACATATACAGATATAAGACATAAAAGAAGTTCAAAGCTTATACTTGAAAATCATGACTTCGCATTTCCGGATGATATACAGGATGGTGATGCTTTAGTCGCATTTTCACGGAAAAAAGTACTTATGCTTGCAACGATGCTTAAGAAGAAAGGCTATAAGGTTAGTGTGATATATGGCTCGCTTCCGTATAATGTAAGAAAAGCAGAAGTCACAAGGTTCTTAAAGGGTGAGAGCAGGATTGTTGTATGCACAGATGCAATTGGCATGGGCGTTAATCTTCCGGTAAGAAGAGTTGTGTTCACTGAATCAAAAAAATTTGACGGCAAATGCAAACGAAAGCTCAATATGAGCGAGGTCAAGCAGATTGCCGGAAGAGCCGGAAGAAAGGGCATGTACGACCAGGGCTATGTTAATTCAATAGAGGACAGGCAGGAGATTGGTGATCTTCTTTATGGAAGATATGAGCAGATAACAAGCTGCGTTATACAGCCGCCAAGAAAAGTGCTTGACATGCCATACAGCCTGTCGGAGATATTCAGGATATGGTTAAAAACTATCGAGAAGAAATGCTTTTCTGTTGCAGATTTAAAGAGCCGCATTAAGCTTGCTGAATATATTGAGAAAAAACATGGTGAAAAGATTAATAAGGATCTTGAATACAGTCTTATTAACATACCATTTGACGAAGCCAGCGAGAAGCTTAAGGATTTGTGGAAGGATCTTGTCGATATGACCGCATATGGTGAACCAGCCAGCAGAATGTGGTATTATGTAGATACAGATTCTGAGAATATAGAAACCATGAAGCTTGATGACCTTGAGCAGCTGTATAAAAAGATGGATCTGCTTAACTCATACTGTAATGCACTTAATATATCTGAATACAGTGAGCGGATAAGAATATTTAAGGAAGAGATATCAGAGCACATAGTAAGTGAGCTTACAAATGGTGAATTCTTTAATAAATGTAAGCGGTGCGGTAAGAGACTTGAGTGGAATCACAGATTTGGGATGTGTGAAAAATGTTACGAGATAATCAAGCTGGAGAAAAACCATTACAAAACAGATATATGGAGATAGATATATGAATATACAGGGGCAGATATGTGGGTTGATTGTTGTAATTGTTATACTGCTATTTTTTCTTAAGCAGAAAAAGGTGGGGCTTCATACAGAATACATATTTTTTATTATTCTAATGGCAACACTGTTAAGCATAATATTGGATATTGCGTCGGTGGTCGCAATAGCATATATGGATGAGCTGCCGCATTTACTTGTAACAGCATTATGCAAAATATATCTTGTGTCACTTTTTATAGTCGCGACATGTGCTCTTGTATATGTATTGGCTGGCGTGTATGTTGAACGCCGGTATTATAGCAGGATAAATGCATATGTTATAGTTACAGCAGCTATGTCAGTTATCATATTTATGCTTCCGCTTGGCGTGGTTAATGAGAATGGCAAAATATATTCTTATGGTCCAGGTGTCACGATAACATATATTTTTGTATTGTTTTATCTTCTGGATTCGATATATCATATAATAAGACATGGTAGGCATATGAACAAGAGACGAAGGGATGCTGCGCTTATATGGATAATATTATGGATTGCAAGTGCGATGATACAGTCCATAAGCAATCACCTGCTTTTGGTTGGTTTTGCCTGCACAATTGGAGTTATGACTCTTTTCTGTGTGCTTGAGAATCCACAGTCAATGATAGACAGACAGCTTGGATGTTTTAATGCACATGCATTTATTGAATTCATGAAGCAGAGATATGAAAGAAACGATTCGTTCTGTGTAATTCTGCTTTCATTCGTTGATTACAAGAGAAACGGAATTGATGAATACCAGATTGGTCATATACTCAAGGAAGCTGAAAGATATCTTGAAAAATTGGGGAAGGTCAAAATTTATAAAAATGTCGATGCTGAGCTTATCCTTACCTTCAATAACGAAGCTTACATGCGTCATTGCATGAATGAAATCAAGGAGAGAATAAAACAGCCATGGACTAAGGATTTAGCTGAACCGGTTGTGTACAGACCATTGATGGTGGTTATGGATGACAGTTCAATGGCAGGAAGTGCAGATGAAGCATTTTCACTTATACAGAGCTACAAGAATGATGAGAGTGCGGCATTCAATGATGTATACGTGATTGATAAGAAGGCTGTAGCTAGGTTAAGAAATAAGGAAGCTGTCAAGGAGATGCTTATTGATGCTATGGAGAATGACAGAATTGTTCCGTATTTCCAGCCAATCTATTCTGTTAAGGAAAAAAGAATTGTGTCAGCTGAGGCACTTGCAAGAATAATTGACAGGGACGGAAAGGTAATTGCACCAGGAGTATTTATCACGGCTGCTGAGGAGTGTGGTCTTATCAACCAGATTGGTGAAATAATATTTGAAAAGACATGCAGATTCATTAAAGAGAAGTCACTTCCTGAATCAGGAATTAAGTATATTGAGGTCAATCTGTCAGTGCTTCAGTGTGATAAAACATCCTTGAGCCAGCAATACATTGACATTATGGATAAATATGAGATTAATCCTTCATGTATCAATCTTGAAATTACAGAAACAGGCTCAATTCTTACAAGAAAGATTCTGCTGAATAACATGAAGCAGCTAAGAGATCAGGGAGTGTCATTTTCACTGGATGATTTTGGCAATGGTGAGTCAAATCTTAATTATATAATAGACATGCCTGTGGATATTATTAAGCTGGATATGAATATGTCAAGAGCATATTTTAGCAGTGAAAAGGCAAAAATGGTAGTTGAGGCTACATTGGACATGGTGCATGGAATGGGACTTAAGATGGTCGCTGAGGGTATAGAGAATGAATATATGCTTGATACATTTGAAAAGCTGGGCGTTGATTATATCCAGGGCTACTATTTTTCCAAACCTTTGTCAGGTGATGAATTCATAGAATATATTAACAGTCGTAAATGATGGCAGATAGTCTACATTTTGCTTTTTTATGCAAACATGATGATTTCAAACTGACAATATATAGGGGGTGTGTTATATTTAATGCACCAAATATATGTTTTTATAAAATGTAGACATTTTTGGAGTAAATTATCATTATTTTGTGATAATACATTTATAAAGTAATAATTATGGAAGAGGAAAATGCTATGAGTGAAAGTGTTAAAGGTAGAATTCATCAGGTAGAAAGCTTCGGTTCAGTTGATGGACCAGGCGTAAGATATATTGTATTCCTTAAGGGATGTCATATGAGATGCAGATACTGTCACAATCCTGAGACATGGAAGGAGGATGGCGGCACCTTAGAGACTGCACAGCAGGTATTTGACAAGGCTTATCGTTACAAGAATTACTGGAAGAATGGTGGCGGAATTACTGTAAGTGGTGGTGAGGCGCTTCTTCAGATGGAGTTCGTAACAGAGCTTTTCGAGATTGCCAAGAAGAATGGTGTACACACAACTCTTGATACATCTGGTAATCCGTTTCAGATGGAGCCTGAATATCTTGAAGGGTTTGATAAGCTGATGGCAGTTACGGATCTTTTCCTTCTTGATATTAAGGAGATTAATGATGACAAGCACAAAGACCTTACAGGATGGACTAATAAGAACATTCTTGATCTTGCAAAGTATCTGTCTGATCACAATAAGGATATGTGGATAAGACACGTTCTTGTTCCTGGAGTTACAGACGCACAGGAAGACCTTGAGCAGTTAAGAGATTTTGTTGCAGGCTTAAAGACAGTTAAGAGATTTGAAGTGCTTCCATATCATACACTAGGTGTATTCAAATGGGAGGAACTTGGAATTCCATATACACTTTCTGATGTTATGCCACCGACTAAAGAAGAGATTGCAAGAGCCAATGACATATTAAAGACAGCAGAATACACAGGATATCTTGAATAAAAGGATTAATTAAACTAATAGCCTCCCAGACACGCATTTGTCAGGGAGGCTTATATATTACTAAAAAATATGTTATTTACGGCCAGATCTTAATCCATCATTAAGACCTTCTATATATGAAAGTGCTTTTTCTTTACCGGATGTGTTGAGCTTTTTATAATATCCAAGCAGTCTTGTTTCATTATCAGATAATGATTTTACCTGTACAACGTTTCTGACATCAGACTTCATCATTATATAATCCATACTTGCATCTAATATTGAGCTAAGCTTCATAAGTGATGTAACGCTTGGAAGATGTCTTCCTTGCTCATATGCACTTATGGTTTCCTGCGCAACCCCCAGCTCAGTACTTAATCTTACCTGTGTTATATGTTTTTCTTCACGTAATTCACGGATTCTATTACGATACTCCTGCATATAGTATTCCTCCATAGTTCATCTGATTAAGATTGGACTATTAGAAAAATAACATTTTATCAGCATAATAATAGTGGTATAAATGGTAATTTATGGCAAATATATAGCTTTATATGGTATTGCTGCGATGGCAAAAAATGTATATGGAAAATCTTATGACAGTATGTTATGATTTTCTATAACAGCGGGACTGTCAAAAGTAGACAAACGGGGGATAAATATATGAAAAGACGATATGTGGCAGTACTGATTGCTGCTATGGTGGCTGGAAGCCTGTTTACAGGCTGTGGTAGTGCCGGCAGGGATAAAGCAGCTTCTGATGAAAAGTACATCAATGAAACACAGACAACAACTAAAGCGGTTGCGGATGCATCTGATTCATCAGCGAATCAGGCAGATGCTGGACAGGCTGAAGAAAGCGAAGATAATAATAATCAGGAAGATTCACAGAACAATGGATATCAGGATGATACTTATCAGGATGCTTATTGGGATAATGGATATGAGAATAATGGTGGTTCTGATAATGGTTCTGGTTCAGATTCAGATGACAATGGTGGTTCATCTGATGCAGGAGAGAATCCGGATGATTCATCTACTGGTGGAAATGTTGATATCAGCAACGATGAGAGCCTTCTTGCAAGTGCAAGAGTTAATACGGTTACATATAGTGAATTTGCGAACAGGGTGTTAGAACTTGTTAATATTGAAAGAGCTAATGCTGGTGTTTCTCCGCTCGTGCTGGATGAGGCACTGTGTAATGCGGCTAACATGAGAGCAATTGAGATGGACAGAACAAGGGAGTTTAGTCATACAAGACCTGATGGAGGTAGTTGCTTTGATGTGTATGATATATGTAATGTAGAATGGCAGTTTACATGTGGTGAGAATATTGCAGCGGGTCTGTCTACACCAGAAGATGTTATGAGAGCATGGATGGATTCAAAAGGACACAAGGCGAATATATTAAATCCAGAATTTACTAAAATGGGACTTGGGTATAGTGAAGGTGTTTACTGGGCACAGGAATTTGCAGGATAAACAATTGAAAATAATAAGCGAAAGAGCCATGGCGGATTATCCGTCATGGCTCTTTCAGAGAAGGAAATTATATGAGAAAAATTAAGATATTGCCCTCTTAATAGCATTGAATGATTCTTTGCTTATATCATGTTCGATACGGCAGGCATCTTCTTCAGCAACCTTAGGGTCAACACCGAGTCGTGTGAGCCATGATGTGAGAAGCTGGTGACGCTCATAAATCATCTCTGCAATCTCCCTACCAGATTCTGTAAGGTATATGTAACCTTCCTTGGTTACAGTTATATGATTAGATTCTCTTAAGTTCTTCATTGCAATACTTACGCTTGATTTCTTGAAGCCTAATTCATTGGCAACGTCAATTGAACGAACAACAGGAAGCTTTTTGCTTAACATTAATATTGACTCAAGATAGTTTTCTGCTGATTCATGAATAGCTGACATAATTACATCCCCCGATTACTAATAACGATATTGATATATAGATTATAGCACGACTGAATATTTATTGCAAACTTGATGAATATAAATTAATCATAAAATTTATCAAAACACTTGGTGAAATGTGGATGGAAAGGCGTATCAGTGTTGCAAATATACTCAAGGCAGTTTAAAATATAAAGAAATGTATGTTAGATAATAATTATGTAAGAGGGTGTTTTTTTGGGAAGCAGTAATATAGATTGGATAGAAAGACTTGGATGTCTGATTGATCTGCATGTGCATCTTGATGGTTCGATGTCGGTAGAGACTGTGAAACATCTTGCAAAGATGCAGAATATAGATACAGGTGATGATACAGGACTTGCAGAGAGATTAAGTGTATCCGCGGATTGTAAGGATCTTAATGAATATCTTGCAAAGTTCGAATTTCCACTGAAAGTTTTACAGACAAGGGATGCAATCAGATATAGTGTCTGTGAGCTTGTACGAATTCAGGAAGAGCAGGGTGTGATATACAGTGAGATAAGATTTGCACCACAGCTTCATATGCGCAAAGGATTGTCGCAACAGGAAGTTGTTGAGGCAGCATGTGAAGGAATTATTGAGTCAAGAAAGTACTGGAAGCCATATTCCTGTCACAATCTTATATTATGCTGTATGAGATCAGACAATAATAGAAACGAGAATATGGAGACAATAAGACTTGCAGCATTATATGCAGAAAAAGGACATTGTGTTGTGGCAGCAGATCTTGCAGGGGCAGAAGGCCTTTATGCAACAGATACATTTGCTGATGTATTCATGGATGCTGTTCAGAGAGGAGTTCCATTTACCATTCATGCAGGTGAAGCAGCAGGTGCAGACAGCATACAATATGCATTGCGTATGCAGGCTGGAAGAATCGGACATGGAATAAGATGTGTTGAGAATGCGGCTGTTATGGAACAGCTTGCTGAGAGTGAAACAGCACTTGAATTGTGTCCTACTAGTAATCTTAATACAAGAATATATGAATCAATTGAAGAATATCCGATACAGCAGCTTATTAATAAGGGGATAAAAGTTACTGTTAATACGGATAATATGACAGTTTCCGGTACGACAGAGGCGAGGGAACTGGCACTGGTTGCAGATACATTTGATATGGAGAAGAAAGATGTTAAGCAGTTGATAATGAATAGTGTTGAAGCTGCATTTGTAACAGAAGCAATTAAGAACCGCTTAAGGGCAAGAGTTGAGACTCAGTTTGCCAAAGTGGCTGGAATAAGAGGTTAGGATATGAACGAGGTTAATGAATTATTTACTAAGGAGAATGTAGAAAAGATATATGTTCCTGATATTGTTAAGGACGATCTTTTAAGCATTATAGAAGAGAAACTCAAGAAGGCAGGCTTTTACTATAGAGTTGCATACAGGGTAAAAGCTCCGGATTCTATGCTTAATAAGCTTATATTAAAGGATTACAGAAGACCGGGAACTGATAATCAGGATAAGAAGATGCAGGATCTTATCGGAATAAGAATTATTCTGTATTATGCAGATGATGTTGAGATTGTTAAGAGTTTTCTTGATACAATATTCTCAATGCCGGGTGTATGGAATACGACAGAAGCCAATGAATATGAATTCAGGGCAATGAAGATTAATGGTATATTCAAACTGCCAGGATATCTCAGCAAGACGATTGTCAATCCTGAGCTTGGTGAGTATGTTGATGATACATTTGAGATACAGGTAAGAACTAACTCTTTCGAAGGCTGGCATGAGATTGAGCATGACATGAGATATAAAGGATCTGCTTTCGGCATCGGTAATGAAGCACTGGCAAGAAAGATGAACAGTATTCTTGCAACTCTTGAGCTTTGTGATGATTCTGTTGTGGGATTGATTGAAGATTTAGGACATCAGCATTATAAAGACAGAAAATGGAACTATATGTTAAGATGTCATTACAGACTGAAGTTCACAAGAGAGCCGCTTCATCCATATATTGAAGAGATATTTGACAATGATACAGAGCTTGCCAAGAAGTTTTACAAGTTCAAGAGAGAACCTCTGTTAAAGCGGCTCTGGGACAATACAGGAGATAAAGGACCAGAGATAACTGTCAATAATATTGTAAAGATAGTTAACCAGATAGGACCCGAAGACGAAAGGCTGAAGGAAGCATTTGCAAAGATAGAGCATGAAAAGAAACAGGAGAATGATAATATAGCCAAGAGAAGAAGATTTGAGCCGTTTAAGCAGTTTGGATCATATATGGTATTTAAGGCTGATACATATATTGATCTTAGTAATCTTGCAATGGCAGATGCGTTCAGAAAAGCTACAGGATATGTATATTCGTGGGTTAAATCAAGATTTGAAGATGTATTTACTGATTTACCTGAAAGTGCAGAGACATACGTTAATGTAGAACCGGGATATTCAGTTAATCTTAAGTTTGATTCAGATAATGTGTATTTTTCTGAGAAAACTACACATCTTGATACTAAAGTGCCTACAAGAGTATGGATTTCTGAAGCTGTTATCTGCAAGGAAGGTGACAGATTAAGATTCAGAGTGTCTAACAGGTATGCAGAGCCAACAGACAGATACCGCGATAATGAGAATGTGCTTTTTTCAAGACCTAATTTCTTTGGTGAAATTGCGGATAATATAGGAATTGTTGATGTGGAGAGAATGAGAGAGTCAGTAAGATATGTTGAGGACAGCAAGGATTATGATGACCTTACAACGCTTATTGCTGATGATGAAAGAACGTTCCCTGTTATTGTGTTTATGGCGAGTGATGGCAGATGGTTAGATAAATTTGATGTGAATTATTTTGCATATCTTGTTGGATATTATGCACATATCAAGATGATAAGAAGTCCATATGAATCACGAAAGTTTGCTAAGGATTATGGTCTTAAGATGGATGAATGTGCGGATTCGATAACGGTATTTTATCCGGGCAGAGAACCGTATACAAGTTATAAGACAGATATTTTCCATACAACATTTGAAGTTATCAAGGTTGAAAAGAGAAAATACTGGAATGAGAATGGATGCAGGGCATACAGAAGAAAACTTGTTTCAGAGATAAGAGAGAATAATGTGTTATAATTAAGAATCTGATGATTCTGCGTAAGAGGAGAACGGAATGGATAAATGTGTACTTGTAGTTGATGATAATGATTTTAACAGGGAACTTGTGAGAGATATTCTTGAAGATGAGGATATAACAGTTTACGAGGCGGATGGCGGAGAATCTGCAATTGAGCTGATGAAGTCAGAGCAGGCGGATGACATAGATGTAATTCTTATGGACATGAGAATGCCTGTAATGGATGGAGCAAGTGCAACCGGTCATATAAGGGCATTAGGAGGGAAATGTAAAGATATTCCTATAATTGCGATGACGGCTAACACATATGAATCAGACACTTCAAGCCTGTCAGATGCAGGCATGAATGGATTGATAACAAAACCTGTTGATGTTGACACATTAACACAGCAGATAGCAAAACTGGCAGGGTGGTAAACACTCTGCCAGTTTTAATATATTATTTCATATATTATCTTGAATCACCCATAAAGAATAGTGCTACAGTTCCAGGACCTGAATGTGTGCCTATTGTAGGGCATATATAATTAGTCCATATATTGTCGATACCAAATCTTTCTTTAACAAGACCTGCTACGAACTGTGCGTCTTCTAAGCAGTCACCATGACTGATAAATACTACATCGTTCTTGTCCCTGTATGAACCAATGTGTTCTTCCATACGATCTACCAGAGCAATAAGAGATTTCTTTCTGCCACGGACTTTTCCTATGTTAACGAGCTTGCCTTCATTACTTACATGAAGAATTGGTTTGATACTTGCAAGGGTACCGATGATAGCAGTAGTCTTGGAAACGCGGCCGCCTCTATATAAGTGGTTCAGGTCATCAACAGTAAAGTTATGTACGAAATTAAGAATATGTGCATTGAGGAAATCAATAATTTCGTCCATTGTACTTCCTGATTTCTTCATCTCGATAGCTTTATATACAACAAGACCTTCTCCCATTGAAGCAGACAGAGAATCAATTACAACGATTCTTGAGCCTGGATGTTCTTCCATAACTTCATTGGCAGCTATGCATGCGTTGTTATAACTGCTTGAAAGAGCAGATGAAAATGCAATGTGAAGAATGTCGAAGCCTTCGTTGACACGTTTTTCAAATATTGTTTTGCAATCTTCAGGGTTGCATGCCATTGTAGTAGGCATCTCGCCGTTACGCATGCGGTCAAAGAATTCTTTTTCCGGCATGATATTGTCTGTTCCATAGATTGTTTCGCCAAATGCATAGAAAAGAGTATGGATATCAATGTTGTTTTCCTTAACATAACTGTCAGGCAAATCGGCAGTTGTGTCTGTAGATATAAGAAAATCTTTCATAAACTTGTCAGATCCTTTCTTGATTTATTTCCTGTATTATAATATCATTATTGAGGTGATATTCCAAGATATAAGATTAATTGCCCATTTTAGAAATATTTTTAAAATAGGGTTGACATATAGAACTTGGAATGGTATCATGCAATAGTTGCAAAGCAAAGCAGAGTATCCACTCTCACCTCAGCGCATAAGGCGACTTGGGTTGATATTTAAGAATTACACATAATATATGGATTGTGTTTTGATTAAAGAAAGTGGGTAGCTATGCTATTCACTTTAAATTTTTTATATGGGGGTGTACCGCTATTAACGAGTTAATGATTAACGAACAGATCAGATGCAAAGAGGTTCGTGTTATTGGAGAAGAAGGACAGCAGCTTGGAGTTATGCCATCAAGAGATGCTTTAAACATGGCTAAGGATGCAGGAGTTGATTTAGTTATGGTTTCACCATCGGCTAACCCACCTGTATGCAGACTTGTAGATTATGGGAAGTTCAAGTACGAACAGCTCCGCAAGGAAAAAGAAGCTAAGAAGAAACAGAAGACAGTAGAAGTTAAGGAAGTTCGTTTATCACCTAACATCGATGTCAATGACCTTAATACTAAGTGTAACTCAGCAAGAAAGTTCATTGAGAAAGGTAACAAGGTTAAAGTATCATTAAGATTCAGAGGAAGAGAGATGGCTCATATCGATTCTACTAAGCATATCTTAGAGGATTTCGCAGAGAAGCTTAGCGATATAGCTGTAATTGAAAAAGCTCCTAAGATGGAAGGCAGGAGCATGATGATGTTTTTAACTGAAAAACGTTAAAATAAATAACAACTAATAGACATTTTTAGGAGGATTATTATGCCAAAGGTAAAGACAAAAAGAGCAGCTGCAAAGCGTTTTAAAGTAACTGGAACAGGTAAGTTAAAGAGAATGAAGGCATACAAGAGCCACATTCTTACAAAGAAGTCAGCTAAGAGAAAGAGAAATCTTAGACAGGCAGCTATGACTGATGCAACTAATGTTAAGACAATGAAGAAGATTATGCCTTATCTCTAAGATTAATGGTATAACAACATTTATTTAGAGATATAGTTTAAGGAGGAATTTATAAAATGGCAAGAATTAAAGGCGGATTAAACGCAAAGAAGAAGCATAACAGAGTATTAAAGCTCGCTAAGGGTTATAGAGGAGCAAGATCTAAGCAGTACAGAGTTGCTAAGCAGTCAGTTATGAGAGCTCTTACAGAGAGCTATAAGGGCAGAAAGCAGAAGAAGAGACAGTTCAGACAGTTATGGATTGCCAGAATCAACGCTGCTGCAAGAATTAACGGACTTTCATACAGCAAGTTCATGTATGGTCTTAAGTTAGCTAATATCGATCTTAACAGAAAGGTATTATCTGAGATGGCTGTTAATGATGCAGAAGGATTTGCTAAGCTTGCAGAGGTTGCTAAGTCTAAGCTTGCATAATTGATTATATATAATATATCATAGAACTATAGGCTGTCGTGAATTCGGCAGCCTTTTTTAAAATGTATGATATTTCTGTGAACTAATGTGAACAGATATAGATAAAATCTCTTTTATATGATATAGTATGAAAGTCAATTTTTTATCCTTTGATGAATAAGTCATTAAATAAAGGATAAGAGCGGAGGTTTATTGTGAGAAAAAGTTTTTTGAGAAAAGCATCAATAGTTTTATTATCAGCAACAATGCTTATGGCAACTGCTTGTAATAAAGAAATTGAAGTTAAATACGATTACAATGTTAATGATTATGTACAGCTTGGAAAGTATGAGGATATAGCAGTTACAGTTGATAAGACTTCTATAGAGAATCAGCTTGTTGATGATAAGATTGCTGAGGATATAGAGAATAACACAACATACTCAGAAGTCAGCAGAGGCGCTATTGATGGAGATCAGATTCTTGTTACTTATGTTGCTACAAGCTCTGGTTCACAGTCAACAGGTCTGTCTAATACAGATGGTGTTACTATGATACTTGGAACAGACAAGCTCGGACTTGATATAGATGAGCTTGATGAAGCACTCTATGGAATGAAGTCTGGTGAAACTAAGGTTATGGTAATTGATTTACCAGAAACATACAGCAATACAGTATATGCAGGAACTAAGGTGGTATTTGAACTTACAATGCAGACAGTTGCACAGCCTAATGTTCCAATGCTTACTAATGCATATGTTAAAGAAACATTTGGATATGATACAGTTGAAGAGTACAGAGCATCTGTTAAGGAATCTTTAGCAAGTTCAGTTGATTCAAAGGTTGAAGAAGATATTCAGAAGCAGGTTCTTTCAGCACTTCAGGATACATGTACAGTTAATGGATATCCAGATTCATTACTCAGTACATTAAGAGACAGATATGACCAGTCTATTGGATTCTATGCTGATTTTACTAACCAGTCAAAAGAAGAGTACTGCCAGCAGTTATATGGAATGTCATATGAAGATTTCATTAAGAAATCAGCAGCACAGCAGCTTATTATGGAAGCAATTGTTAAGGATCAGAAGTTCACTTTAAGAGAGTATGATTATAAGGGTGACCTTGATGAGTTTGCAGGAGATAACGGATATACTGATGAGAATGCATTTGTCGAGAAGTTTGGCAAGGATAGTGTAGTTAAGGCTATGCTTGTGCAGAAAGCACAGGATTATGTTATTGATCATGCAAATATTGCTTATAAGTAAGAGTAAATGCCGCTCTTTTGTGTAGAGCGGCATAACTTTCTTGTTATTTTTACTTTGTCCCGGTTGAGCCGAAGCCGCCTTCGCCTCTTTCTGTGTTGTCAAGTTCTTCTACTTCGTTGAAGTCTGCTGTGATGTATGGGGCTAAAACTATCTGGGCAATTCTGTCTTTTGGTTCTACGGTTACTGGACTATCTGAGTGGTTGTGGAGGGCTACTATGATTTCACCTCTGTAATCAGAATCGATTACACCTACTTTGTTGGCTGGGGCGAGACCTTTTTTGCATGCCATTCCGCTTCTTGCGTAGATGAGTCCTACGAGTCCTGTTGGTATTTCCATTGCTATTCCTGTTTTGATGAATTCTGTTGTGCCTGGCATTACTGTTACTGCTTCGGACATTCCTGAGTAGAGGTCTGCTCCGGCTGAGAATTCTGTTCCGTATGTTGGGATGCAGGCATCTGGACTTAATTTCTTAATATTAACTTTCAGTGACATTGTGTAAACTCCTTTTTATTATTAATCGTACAGAAGTACGATATTACCTGATTCAAGTGATTCTCTTACAAGGATTGTTCTCTGATTAGATGAACCCTTGAACTGAAGCATCATATCTTTCTTGTCCTCTTCAAATTTGCCGTCGACTATGACGTCGATGTATTGAAGCATTTCCTTAGTTTCTTTCCATTCGTTACACATTCTTCCAACAATGTCTTTATCAAAGAGATATCCTGTGAAGCACCATATACTAAGGTCAGGATATACTTTGCGGACTTCCCTTAACAGTGGAAGGAGTCCCTGCTGGTTGCTGTGCTCAAATGGCTCTCCACCTAAAAGTGTGAGTCCTGTAATGTAGTTCGGGGCAAGTGAATCGATGATTTCTTTAATAGTATCATCTGTGAAATCACTGCCATAATTAAAGTCCCATGCGATTTCGTTAAAGCAGCCCTTGCATCGGTGTGTGCATCCACTTACAAAAAGTGAGGTACGCACGCCAGGTCCGTTGGCGATATCGCAGGTTTTTATTTCAGCATAATGCATTATACAAACCCTCTTTCTAAAAGTTGCAATAAATCTGTATTATTAATCTATAATGATACGTTATTACATGAATTACAGAATTATAAATGCTATATTAAATGTATAGCAAATAGTTTAAATCTGTTGTACAATTATAGCAGATTTGTTCGTGACAAACAATGGAGGGGACAGAATGAAAATATACTTTGACAAACTCTACAGGTATGACAGAATACAGGAACCGGCAGGTATTGCACTCCCTTTTAAGGAAGGTGAATTAAAGTCTGCAGACAGAATATCTATTATACAGAATGGCAAGAAATGCATGGTTCAGCCTAAGGTTACTTCAACACATGCAGATGGAAGTGTAAGATACCTGTATGTTGATTTCCTTGCGGATATCCCAGCCAATAAGGGGACTGTTCTTGAATTTAATAAAGATTCTGATAAGCAGATTGATGAATCGGCATCTGAATGTAACGGGATAACAGATGATGATTGTGGTAAAACTGGTGTATCGGTTATGCAGATGGAGCAGGGGCTGTGTGTTGATACAGGTTGTGTTACATTTACAGTAAAGAACAATTCGCAGAATATATTCGAAACACTTGATGATGGTAGAAAGAAATATACAGCACAGAATTTTGAAGGACCATATCTGAAAGATGATATGGGAAAGTATGACATTAATATAGATGAGTGGAAGATTATTGATGCTGGTCCTGTAAAATGTGTTATAAGAGCGAAGGGAAACAATACGCTTGTAAATAAGAGTGTTGCATTTGAGATAACGCTTACAGCATATGCCGGAAAGCCATGGATAGATGTTGCTTACAGAATTATTAATACAACTTATGATGAGCTGCATATTAAATCTTTGGTATTCTATGCAAAGCCGGATTCAGATGTTACGGTAAGTGATGATTTATTTGATATGCACATTAATTCTGAGAATGATTCTACTGGCTGTGGAGATGCACCTACTGATAATTCTATGGAAGAAGGGCCGGTATTTCACACAAGAGGAACAACCGAGCTGGAGATGATATCGCATAAAGCATCAGTCGCAAATGTGCGTACTTTTGTAGGAAGTTCTAATTATAAGACAGATTTCTATATTGGAAGAGATGGCGTTCAGGTAAATAAGGTTATTGATGATGCTTATCTTGTAAAGGAAGCTAATGAACATTTTGCAGAGGTATTCTATGGTACATTTATGGCTGATTATACGGATTCGCAGGATGGTCTGTGCGTGACCGTATATCAGGCACAGCAGAATTATCCTAAGGCGATTAAGTCGTATTATGGCGGAATAGCAGTTATGCTTGTTCCAGAGGATATTGGAAATGTTGTGATGCAGTCAGGTATGGCAAAGGAACAGAGATTTTTACTGCATTTTCACGAACCAGACATGCAGATGTGGGAGCTTGACAACAGAAGCACAATATATCAGATGCCTGACAGACCATGCATAGCACCAGATGAATTTAAGAAATCAGGTGTGTGTATGGATGTGTTCCCGGAGCATCTGGTAGACGAGGTTGAGATTGCGCTTATTGCAAGAGCCGATAATCATTCGAGATGTTATGGATTCATCAACTGGGGTGATTCAGCAGATATGGGTTATACAAGACAGGGACGCGGTGGCGGAAAGCTTGTATGGAGTAACAATGAATATGATTATCCTCATTCATGTGCACTTATGTATGCAAGAACAGGCGTAAGAAGATTTTTTGATTACTTAATTGTCTCTGCAAAACATCAGATGGATGTTGATGTATGCCATTACAGCAGTAATCCATTAAGAATCGGTGGTCAGTGGGAGCATACGGCTGGACACTGCAAGAATGGGATTATGGTCTGCTCACATGAATGGGTAGAAGGAATGTTGGATTATTATCATTTTACAGGGGATGAGAGAGGCCTTGAAACTGCAATCGGTATAGGTGATAACATATTAAGGCTTCTTGATACACCAATGTATGCAAAGCCGGGTGAAGCCAATGCCCGTGAGACAGGCTGGGCGTTAAGGGCACTCACGACACTGTATGTTGAGACAAGGGAAGATAAATGGCTTACGAAATGTGAATGGATAATCGACAGTTTTAAGATATGGGAAGATGAATATGGTAACTGGCTTGCACCATATACGGATAATACTCTTATCAGAGTAGGATTCATGATTTCAGTTGCTGTTGGAAGTGTTATGAGATATTACAGAGTATTCCCAAGAGAAGATATTAAGCAAATGCTTATAAGGGCGATTGATGATGTAGTGGAAAACTGCACACTTGATAACGGATTGTTCTATTATAAGGAACTTCCATCACTTTCAAGAAATGGCAATAATACACTTCTTCTTGAATCACTTGCAATTGCGTATGAGTTAACAGGTGATAAGAAATATCTTGAATATGGTTTCAAAACATTTGAAACTAATATTAACAAGACCCAGAGAGCAGGTGTCGGTTCAAAGCAGGTTATAGATGACACTGTTATGGTAACGGGTGACAGCACTAAGGGATTTGCACAGAGTTTTATACCGCTTGTCACATATTATAAAGCACTTGGGGATACGGGATTAATGGATAATATAAAGCTGTATTCGTAATTGAATTAGCAAAGTTTTTTACGGTGAGAGAAAGCAAACGCGCTTCGCTTGGACGAGCTTTCTCTCACCGCTCTTTTGTATATAGTGGCATTAACGCCCACACAGCTTGAAAAAGTCGCGTCAGACGCCATTCACACCTCTGGGCTGACATCAACCACCTCAATTAACGGACGCCTGTTGCCCCTTGGGCAAATCGGCTGTGATTGGATAAGTTATAGATATTTACTGGTTTTTTTATGTAATATATAGTATAATCTTTCAAAAGTGTTTGTAATTGATGGAAAGGCAGGGTATTTTATGAGAATCGGAATAAGAGCACATGATGTTGCATACGCTCCATTAGAGGAGCTTATACCTAATATACATGCACAGGGATTTCACTGTATGCATATTGCACTCAGCAAGTCTATTAAGGAATTTAAGCCGGGAGTAGAGACTATGACTCCGGGACTTGCCATGTATATTAAGGAATTATGTACAGAGAATAAGGTTGATGTTGCAGTACTTGGTTGTTACCTTAACCTTTGCAATCCTAATCCGGAGAAGCATAAAGAGATTGTTGAAAAATATAAGGCTCATATAAGATTTGCAAGTATTCTTGGATGCGGAGTTGTTGGAACTGAGACTGGTGCGGTTAATGAGGAGTATAAGTATGAGCCTGCTAATCACAGTGAGGAGGCGCTTCAGTGCTTTATTGATAATTTAAGACCAATCGTTAAATATGCTGAGCAGTTTGGTGTTATTGTAGCAATTGAGCCTGTATGGAAGCATATTGTATACACAGTTGAACGTGCAAGAAAGGTGCTTGATGCAATTGATTCACCTAATCTTCAGATTATATTTGACCCTGTTAATCTGTTGTGTGTTGATAATCTTGCACAGCAGGATGAGATTATTGAGAAAGCATTTGACCTGTTATTAAAAGATATTGCTGTTGTTCACTGCAAGGATTATGTAGTTGAAGGCAATGAACTTAAGTCAGTGGCAGCAGGTACAGGTAAGGGTAATCCTGTGACAGGTGGAGGACTTAATTATTCACTTCTGTTAAAGAAGATTAAAGAGCATAAGCCATATGTACACTGTACTCTGGAGAATACTGTTCCAGAAAATGCAGTGGCTACAAGAGAATTTATGGAAAGAACATATGCCAGTGTATAATAATATAAGTACGCTAAGAAATACTATAACGCTGGAATGATTACCAGAGAATGGAGGCACGTATGCCAGAGAATATTGAGTTACCAGGCGCAAGCCATAGCAAAACTAATCAGGTTGAGAGAGCTGTAGATACACCTGCAGATTTTACAAGTCCTGAAGAATTATATAAGGATCTGATTACTGAAATCAAGAAATATCATCCATCTACAGATTTGTCTGACATTGAGAAGGCATACGAGACTGCAAGGAGGGCACATGAGGGACAGTTCAGAAAATCAGGTGAACCATATATAATACACCCTTTGTGTGTTGCTATTATTCTGGCTGAATTAGAACTTGATAAAGAATCAATTATCGCAGGACTTCTTCATGATGTTGTTGAAGATACTGTTATGACAAGTGAAGATGTTGCAAGAGAATTTGGTGATGAAGTAGCATTGCTTGTAGATGGTGTAACAAAACTTACACAGCTCAATTATCAGCATGATAAGATTGAGGTTCAGGCAGAGAATCTTCGAAAGATGTTCCTTGCAATGGCTAAGGATATAAGAGTTATTCTTATAAAGCTGGCGGACAGACTGCATAATATGAGAACAATGCAGTATCAGTCACCAGCCAAGCAGATTGAGAAATCAAGAGAAACTATGGAAATCTATGCTCCAATTGCACACAGATTAGGTATTTCCAAGATTAAGGTAGAACTTGATGACCTTTCTATGAAATATCTCATGCCGGATGTATACAATAATCTTGTTGAACAGGTTAATCTGAACAGACCGGGCAGAGAAGCATTTATAAAGAGCATAATTAAAGAAGTCGGCATGCATATAAGCAATGCCGGTATTGAAGCCGAGATAGACGGAAGAGTTAAGCATTTCTTCTCAATATACAGGAAAATGGTTAACCAGAATAAGACTCTTGACCAGATATATGACATATTTGCAGTAAGAATAAAGGTTGATACAGTTAAAGACTGTTATGCGGCACTTGGTGTAATCCATGAAATGTATAAGCCTATTCCGGGACGCTTCAAGGATTATATTGCTATGCCTAAGCCTAACAATTACCAGTCGCTTCATACAACTCTTATTGCATCTAACGGACAGCCATTTGAGATTCAGATAAGAACTTATGAAATGCATAAGATTGCTGAATATGGTATTGCCGCACACTGGAAGTACAAAGAGGGTAACACAGGTGAGAAGACTGATAAGAGTGAGGAGGCTAAGCTTAGCTGGTTAAGACAGATTCTTGAATGGCAGAAGGAGATGTCTGATAATAAGGAATTCTTGTCATCAATCAAGAATGACCTTAATCTTTTTTCAGACAGTGTATACTGTTTTACACCTTCAGGAGATGTCAAGACACTTCCAGCAGGCTCTTGTCCTATAGATTTTGCTTACAGCATACATAGTGCTGTAGGTAACAAGATGGTAGGTGCAAGAGTTAATGGAAAGCTTGTTAATATTGATTATGTTATCAAGTCTGGTGACAGAATAGAGATTATTACATCACAGAATTCCAAAGGACCAAGCCGTGACTGGCTTTCAATAGTAAAGAGTACTCAGGCACGAAACAAGATAAACCAGTGGTTTAAGCAGGAATTAAAGGAAGATAATATCCTTAAGGGCAAGGAAATGATTTCCAATTACTGTAAGACCAAGGGAATTGTTTTATCTGATATTACCAAGCCTGAATATGTTGAAAAATGTCTTAATAAATATGGATTTAAAGACTGGAATTCAATTCTTGCAGCAGTTGGTCATGGTGCATTAAAGGAAAGTCAGATTGTAAACAGACTTAACGAAGAGCATCTTAAGACCAAGAAAGCAGAGATTACAGATAAGGACGTTCTTGAAGAAATTGTTGCGGCAGAATCTAAGGATAAAGCCAAGAAGAAGGAAGGCAAGGGCGGAATTGTTGTTAAGGGAATCCACGATGTTGCTGTAAGATTTTCAAAATGCTGTAATCCTGTTCCGGGAGACGAGATTGTCGGATTTGTTACTAGAGGAAGAGGTATATCAATTCACAGAACAGACTGTGTTAATATAATTAACTTCCCAGCCAACGAGCGCGCGCGTCTTATTGAAGCTGAATGGGAACAGGGACAGACTAATGATACTTATGAAGTAGAGATTAATATATTTGCTAATAACAGAACAGGACTGATTGTTGATATATCAAGAATGTTCACAGAAGCAGAAATTGATGTTAAATCCATGAACTGCCGTCTTAATAAGAAAGATGTTGCAACAATAAGCATTGGATTTGATATTCATGGAAAAGAAGAACTTAACAGAATTATAGATAAGTTAAGAAAAATAGATGGAGTTACTGATATAACCAGAACTGCAGGCTAGGAGAGATGTATGATTAAGATTGAATCAAGAGTATTAGGACCAGTAGCAACTAACTGCTATCTTATAATTAATAAAGAGAATAATGAAAGCATTATTGTTGATCCGGCAGATTCGCCTGAATCTATATATGATATGGTTGTACGTTCAGGAAGTAAGCCACAGGCAATACTTCTTACGCATGGACATTTTGATCATATAGGTGCTGCCAATGAAGTGCGCGAGCATTATGGAATTAAGATATATGCATCATGTGATGAGGAGAAGCTTCTTGCTTCACCTGCAAGAAATCTTTCCAATGCATACGGCATGAGTTTAAGAGTAACAGCAGATGTACTTCATAATGATGGAGATATTCTTGAACTTGCAGGACTTAAGATTAAAGCAATTCATACACCGGGACATACAGCAGGTGGAACATGTTATTATATCGAGTCGGACAAGACTCTTATGTCAGGTGATACATTATTTGCCGGTTCAGTTGGAAGAACAGATTATCCTACAGCAAGCTCTGCAGCAATGATGGAGTCTCTTCATGACAAGCTTTGCAAGCTTCCTGATGATACAGATGTATATCCTGGACATGGTGAATTCACAACGATTGGATATGAAAAGCAGAATAATCCATTTATGTAATGCCTGTAAGTGAAAAGGGAACAACGATGATATATATTAAGATTGACAATGACTTGTTTTATGATGATGCGGTTGTACTTGTCCGCTCATTTTATCCAAGAACTGAGGTTACAGCACTTAAGGTGGATTCCAGGTCTGAAGAAAAGGATGAGATTCTTACAATAGAAGTGCCTGATATCACAGGTCTTGATAAGAAGAATGCCCATGAAATATTTAAAGACAGCTTATATAAGAAGCTTTCAGAAAAGACGGGAAAGAAACTTCCATGGGGATATCTTACAGGAGTAAGACCTAGTAAGATTGCGTATACAATGCTTGAAGAGGGTGCAACTGAGGAACAGATTAAGAAACATTTTATGGACAAGCATTATGCGAGTGAAGAAAAGGCAGACCTTGCACTCACAGTAGCTAAGAAGGAACTTGATATACTTACAGATATGGATTATAAGACAGGCTATAGCCTGTACATTGGAATTCCGTTCTGTCCAAGCATATGTCTGTACTGTTCATTTTCATCATATGCACTTGGTGCATATAAAGATTATGTTGATAATTATGTAGATGCACTCATTAAGGAGATTAGATTTGTCGCTGAATCCATGAAGGGCAGAAGACTTGATACGGTGTACATGGGTGGTGGAACACCTACAACTTTAAGTGCAGAGCAGCTGGATAAGGTATTGACGGTGGTTGAAGAAGCATTTGACTTGAGCAGATGCCGCGAGCTTACTGTAGAAGCTGGCAGACCTGACAGCGTGACACCAGATAAATTCAAGGTTCTCAAGACTCATAATGTTGGAAGGATATCTATTAATCCACAGACAATGAACCAGAAAACACTTGACCTGATTGGAAGAAAGCATACAGTTGAAGATATTAAGAATGCATATGCAATGGCAAGAGAAGCCGGACTTGATAATATTAACATGGATATGATTCTTGGACTTCCTGGAGAAGGCGTGGACGAGGTTGTGCATACTCTTAATGAAATCAAGGCTATGGGACCAGAGAGCCTTACTGTACATTCACTTGCAATTAAGAGAGCATCAAGACTCAACATTTTGCGTGAGCAGTATGCAGAGCTTTCAATAGAGAATACAGATAATATTATTACAATGACAGAACAGACTGCCCGCGACCTTAACATGCAGCCATATTATATGTACCGCCAGAAGAATATGGCTGGAAACTTTGAAAATGTTGGTTATGCAGTTCCTGGTCTTGAATGTATATATAATATTCTTATTATGGAAGAGAAGCAGACAATAATTGCGTGCGGAGCAGGTGCCTCAACTAAGGTTGTGTTCCATAATGAAGGCGATGCTAATCATTCTGTAAGAATTGAGAGAATAGAGAATGTCAAAGATGTCAGAAGCTATGTCGAGAGAATTGATGAGATGATTGAGAGAAAGCGGAAGTTCTTTGAGGAGAATGAGTTTTAGAACACATATGACGTATTAATGACGGATTAAGACATATAACAAACAGAATACGGCAGAGTTGATGGTTGACGTGATTAAGGAAGTATCATAGAAGCAGTTCATGCAGTAATATGAAGAATCCGAGTCAGGTTACAATAGAGAAAGCACAGAGTCTTGGCTATACGCCATGTAGTAAATGCTATTAATATTATAAGACTATTGGAGAGACAATAATGAGTAAGAAGAAATATTTGTGCCCATGCTGCAAGAAATATGTATTTGCAGAAGGACCAGGCAGTTATGAGATATGTCCTGTGTGTTCATGGGAGGATGATAAGATACAGGCTGAGAACCCGGATTATAAGGGCGGAGCTAATAAGCTGTCTTTGAATGAATGTATTAAGAAATTTAATTCAGTTCTGGCGATATTCCTGATAATTGCAGTATTTATTGCGGGTTTGTCAGGCTGTGGTACGGCTTCTGTGGCAGATGATGAACAGACATATGCACAGAGCATGGAACAATTCGCTGATAGCATTGCAAGCACAAGTGCAAATGTTGTGAGTACTGATGTTCAGGAAAGTACCACAAAGATCAGTACGTCCGATAATACTCAGACCAAGACATACACATTCAGAAACCAGAAACTGCTTAATTCCCATTATGAAAAACATGGCAAGGATATGGGATTTTCTTCAGCAAAAGAGTATGAGAAAGCAGCATCAGCAGTTGTTACTAATCCAGATGCATTGCATAAAACAGAGGCTGAGGATGGTGATGATGTATATTATGTAGAGAGTACTAATGAATTCGTTATTGTATCTACTGATGGGTATATAAGAACATATTTTAACCCGGATGCAGGAATTGCATATTATAACAGACAGTAAAAAGTGTTATAATGTGTAGCAAAAGGGAGGCGTATAATATGAATATCAATAAAATTGTGATTGCAGGAGCAGGAACAATGGGCTCTTCAATGGCGCAGATATATGCAAAGTATTTTGACAAAGTAACTTTGTATAACCACAGAGAAGAGAGCCTTAAAAAGGCTGAAGTAAGAATTAAAGAAAATGTTGATACTCTTGTTAAATCTGGCAACATGACAGAAGAGGAAGCAGACAAGCTGCTTGGTTCACTGTCATATACGACATCAATGGACTGCTTTAAGGACTGCGATTTCGTAGCAGAGAATCTTACTGAAAATGTAGAGATTAAAGATACATTTTATAAGGAATTATCAGTGGTTGTGAACGATAGTGCAATTATAACAACCAATACATCAGGACTTTCTATTAACAGGCTTGCACAATCTGTTAAGAAACCAGAGCGTTTCATAGGTATGCACTGGTTCAATCCGCCACATCTGGTTCCACTTATTGAGATTATAAAAGGAGATGTGACAACAGATGAAGTTGCGAAAGATATATATGAGATGACTTTAAAGATTGGCAAGAAACCGGTAATTGTTAATAAAGATGTACCGGGATTAGTAGCAAACAGATTGCAGTTTGCGGTTTTAAGAGAGGCACTTGACCTTGTTAAGAAAGGCGTTGTTTCACCAGAAGGAATCGATGATGTCATGAAGTATGGACTTGGCTTCAGATATGCATGCTTGGGACCATTAGAGGTGTCTGATTTTGGCGGACTCGACACTTTCTATCATATAAGCGAATATCTTATGAAGGATCTGTGTGATGATAAAGAACCACCTGAACTTCTTAAGGAACATTTTGAAGTAGGTGAATATGGCGTTAAGAGCGCAAAAGGATTTTACGATTATTCTGATGGCAGGGACAGGATAGCAACCGGGGAAAGAGATGAAAAGTTTCTTAAAGTCTATCATGCACTGTATGAGGATAAATAAATATTATTCAGGAGGATATAATGAAGGTAGCAGTAACATACGAGAATGGTCAGATTTTTCAGCATTTCGGACATTCTGAGAATTTTAAGATTTATGAGACAGAAGGAAACAGGATTGTCTGCGCAGAGGTAATTGGTGCTGATGGAGCTGGTCATAGTGCATTGGCGGCTGTTCTTAAGGATAAAGGCGTAGATGTTCTTATATGCGGAGGAATCGGTAATGGTGCAGTCACAGCACTTTCAGAAGCCGGAATCGATGTATATTCAGGAGCAGATGGAGAGGCAGATGCAGCAGTTGAGGCATATCTTAACGGAGATTTGGCATCAGCAGGTGTTAATTGTGACCATCATCATGAGCATGAAGAAGGTCATGGCTGCGGACATTGTGGAAGCGATAAAGAGTCAGGTTGTGGAAGCTGTGGAAGTGCTGAAGTCGAATCAGATTGTGGAAGCGGTTGTGGTGGCTGTGGCGGAGGATGCGGCACATTTACACCATCATTTGAAGGACCAAATGTGGGAAAGAAGGTAAAGGTTCATTATAAAGGAACACTTAATGATGGAACACAGTTTGATTCTTCTTATGACAGAGGCGAACCACTTGAATTCACATGTGGAGCTGGAATGATGATTCAGGGATTTGATAAGGCTGTTGCAACAATGAATGTTGGCGATGTTATCGATGTTCATCTTATGCCAGAAGAGGCATATGGCGAATCTGATCCAAGAGCATTCATAACACTGCCTATAAGTGAGCTTCCGGGTGCAGAAGAACTTAAAGTTGATGATAAGGTATATCTTCAGAATATGTATGGACAGCCATTCCCGGCAAGGGTTGCTGCATTAACTGATACAGATATCACATTTGATGCTAATCATGAGATGGCAGGAAAAGAACTGAATTTCAGGATTGAGCTTGTAGAAGTATTATAATTGAATAATATCAAGATACCGGCTGATACAGTTAAATGCAGTATTAGCCGGTTATTTTATTGTCTGGAAACAAGTTCTTTAGTCAGACGTATCCATTCTTTTAATTCCTTACGTCCTTCATCCTCTTTGCGGTAAGCAGCTGAGAATGGAATCCGCATGTCTGGGTCACCAACCTGTAATATGACAGAATCAGGGGAAAGTCTCATGGAAGAAGGATAACTGTTTAAAGTAAATGCAATTCCGTATCCCTGCTCAGCAAGACGGATTCCTGCATCAATACTGCTTATTTTGTAAGTGAGTTCAGGCAGGACATCGGCTTAGAACAGGGCATTGGTGGCTTTGGTAAGATTTCCGTAGTTAGCAATTGTAAGAACATATTGCATGTCTTTTTCAGTAATCATAAGAGTTTCCTTCCTTAATCAGAATGTAATAATTGTACATAATTAAAATGTATCAATCAATCGAAACTATAAATTAGATTTATACTTTCGATAAAAACATACAATTTTATTTTTAGTATTACTTATATTAAAATATATAAAAATATGAATTTGTTATGGGAGAAAATTTCATGGAAACAAAAGCAAAGAAAAAATGGAAAACGCCACATTCATTTGTAATACCTGTGGTAATTATACTTATTGCAGCAGCGGCAACATATATTGTGCCGGCAGGTGAATTTACAAGATTCAAAGATGCTGCAACAGGTAAGACTTTAGTTGAGGCGGGAAGTTATCACAGAATAGTATCAAGTCCGCTTGATCCGTTATAGATTCCTTCAGCAATCTATACAGGAATCGTCAAATCAGCATCTACAATTACATTTATGCTGATAATCGGTGGAGCATTTTAGGTAATTACATCGACAGGTGCACTTACAGCATTGTGCAAGAATTATCTAAGACATTTTCTAAGCACAAATATGTTGTAATTCCTGTATTTTTAACATTGTTTTCTATATTCGGATTCACAATGGGAATGTCATCAGAAGTTATGATATTCGTTCCAATCGGAATAACACTTGCGTTATTCTTAGGGCTTGATAAAGTTACAGGAACAGCAATGATTGCACTCGGTGCAGCGGTTGGATTCACAGCCGGAATACTTAATCCGTTCAATGTCGGAGTTGCACAGGATATAGCAGAATTGCAGTTGTTCTCAGGAATGGCTTACAGAGTAGTAATTCTTATTGTACTTCTTGTTGCTACAAGCGCATACATAATCTGCTATGCAAGAAAGGTTGCAGCACATCCTGAAAAAAGCGTAATATATGGAATTCCAGAAGATCAGGAGTACACATTTGACAATGCCTCAGACACAATTACTGTAAGACAGATTGCAGTCCTTGTTGTTATGGCACTTGGCTTTGGAATACTTATATATGGTCTTTCAAAGAAGGGCTGGTACTTTGAAGAGATGTTAGGTCTGTTCATATTTATGGGTGTAATATGCGGATTTATCAATGGTTACGGCCCTAGCAGAATCGCCAGGGAATTTGGAGAAGGTGCAAAGGGTATCATAGTTGGATGTCTTATAATCGGAATCGCCCGTACAGTTGAGGTAATCTTAAGCGATGCCAATATCCTTGATACAATCGTGTATGGAATTGTTAATATTGTAAATGTTATGCCAGATTCAATTAAGGCTGTCGGCATGTTCTTATGCCAGTCACTTATTAACTGTGTAATCGTGTCAGGAACAGGTCAGGCAGCAGTTACAATGCCACTTATGGTGCCGGTTTCAGACCTTGTAGGAATATCAAGACAGACATCAGTACTTGCGTTCCAGTTGGGAGACGGATTCTCTAACTCAGTACTTCCAATGTCATCATCACTTATGGGATACCTTGCAGTATCAAAGATTCCATACAGCAAATGGCTCAAGTTCATGATGCCTCTGTTCCTTATATGGACAGCACTTGGATGTCTGTTTATGCTGGGCACATTAATGATTGGATATTAGAATTGTTTAGGAGCAAATGTTATGTCAGACGATATTAAGAAGCAGCTTGGAGCAGTTATTGACAGCTATAAAGAAGATTTATGCCAGATGGCAGATAAGATATTTGACCTTGCAGAGATAAGCGGGGAAGAGTACAAGACATCTGATATATTGTGCAGTTATCTTGAAAAAGAAGGATTTGTTGTAGAGTGCGGAACAGGACTTGAAACAGCATTCAGGGCAACATGGGATAATGGAAGCAACGGTCCGGTGCTTGGAATTCTTGTTGAATATGATGCTCTTGAAAAAATCGGACATGCATGTGGTCATCATCTTCAGGGTCCTGCGGGAATAGGTGCAGCAATTGCAGTAAAGAACTGCCTTCAGGATTATCCATGCAGACTTGTTGTATATGGAACTCCGGCAGAAGAAACTCTTGGCGGCAAGATAATTATGCTTGATAAAGGTTACATGAAAGAGCTTGACCTTGCACTTATGTCACATGGTTCACCTAATACATCAGTAGATGAAAAATGTATGGCACTTGAGAATTTCGTGGTAACATTCCACGGAGTAAAAAGTCATGCTGCAATCAGTCCTGAAGAAGGACGCAGCGCACTTGATGCAGCATTATTATCATTCCATGCAATTGAGATGTTAAGAGAGCATGTCAAAGATGACACAAGAATGCATTATACAATCCGTAATGCAGGTGGTCCTCCAAATGTAGTTCCAGACCTTACTGTTGCAGAATATACACTCCGCTCATACAGCACGAAATACCTTGATGAAGTTGTAGAGAGATTCTACAACATTTTAAAAGGTGCTGCGCTTATGACTGGAACAACATATGAGGTTCAGAGAGACCTTCCGTTCAAGAGCAAAGTTGTGTGTCATAAGGTCAATGACCTGCTTATGGCAAATGCAGCATATGAGAATGCACCATCAATCGCGCCACCACGTGAAAAGACAGGCTCAACAGATTTCGGTAATGTGTTATATGAAGTTCCAGGCTCATGCATAAGGATTGCATTCACAGATAAGGATGCACAGCCACATTCAGAAGCTTACCTTAAGGCAGGAAAGAGCGATGCAGCACATAATGCCATATGTATGGTCAAGAATGAAGGAAAAGGCTGGGGCAAGGAGGCAGTTGCTGCATTTGGCTCATCTGCACTTGCATTGATAAGTCTGTATTTTGTTATTACTAATACAATGAATGACGAATATGGCGGTTACGTTCAGGCAAAACCGATGTTTTCATATTATCTGTACATAATTGCGTGCATTATAGGTGCGGTTGTCGGAATCATGATTATTAAGGAACATCAGAAAAAGCTTACTGCAAATGTTGGAGCTGTACGGCAGGCAGAGAAGCCTAATGTATGGGTAAAAACCGCATTATATACGGTTGGAGAAACATTTGCAATATATGTATTGTTCTTCCTGATTAGTGAGATTTTTTAAAATGTGATATTAATATTTAAGAGCGTGGGGTTATTGTACTAACTTTTAAAAGTTGGATTTTAGGTCTGATTATTTAGATTGGTACGATGATCCACGCTTATATTATTTTAAATGTGCATATTAATAAAAATGTTATAATTAATATATTGATATTATTATTAATTTATGATATATACTGAATGTACACAGATAAATTAATTGCGGTCATATGACAACAAAATATTGACAGCAATACAGTTGGAGATTATTATATATACGGAGGGTATTATTGGGGAATAGAGATGATATTAATGGGTTTTTACATGAAGCAAAGAAGTTGGTGTCTGAAGGAAGATATGATTTTGTTCCTAGAAGAAAGAATATGCAGTCATTAGCAAGATATGGACTGACAATTACTGATGCCAAAAGTGAGATTTTAGGACTGGTTGTTGGTGATTACTATAAAGGCCCTAAGAAGGATTTTGATGCCGGCAGACCAGGTGATATCTGGGAATTTAAGAGAATTATTAATGGAATACAGTTTTATATTAAACTTAAGATTACACAGGAAAACAATGCAGAGGTTCTTAAATGTCTTGGATTTCATGAAGATGAATATTGATATGGCAGGAGGTCGTTGTAATGAAGAAGTTTTGTGATGAATGCGGAAGAGAAGTTGAAACCAGAATTATAACCAAGAAAGAATTTTATGATGTATGTGGGGAAAGAATAGAAGTTGCTGCGAAAGTTCTTGTATGTGCAGATTGTGGTGAGGAGTTTTTTTGTGAAGAGCTTGATAATGCCACTCTTATTGATGCATACAATATATACAGAAGAAAGCATAAGCTTTTATTACCAGAAGAGATTAAAGCAATCAGGGAACAATATGGCTTGAGTCAAAGGGCTATGGCAAGACTGCTTAACTGGGGCGATAAGACTATATTCAGATATGAGAATGGCTCTATTCAGGATAAAGCACATAACAGTATGCTGATTTTTTTGGAAAATCCGGAGAATATGAAGCAATATATAATAGAGAATGAGATTGGGCTTGATGACAGGCATAGAGATAAACTGCTTAACACAATAGATATGTTGCAGCAGAATGGAGAATATCAGGCAGGAAAAAGAATTAGCGACATGATATTTTATAAAGCTCCATCAGAAGATAATGGATTTACTGAATTTAATTATGATAAAGTATGTGCAATGATTTTATATTTTGCCAACAGGTCAAAAGAACTTCTTAAAACCAAGCTTATGAAATTACTTAATTATTCTGATATGCTGTATTATAAGGAAAATGGAGTATCGATATCAGGAATGAGATATGTACATCTGCCATATGGTCCTGTTCCAGAGAATTTTGATATGCTGCTTGGAACTGTGTCTGCGGATAATATTGCACATATTGAGATTGAATTTGACAATGGATATGAGAAACATAAAGTTGTACCTGATGTTAATATGCAATCAGGGGTTCTTTCAGATAATGAGATTAAAGTTTTGGACAGGATATATGAGAAGTTTGACGGATATGGTTCAGTAGACATATCTAATTATTCTCATAAAGAGAATGGATATATATCTACAAAACAGGGAGAGATTATATCATACAGGTATGCCAAAGACATCCATATAGATTAACAATATCAGAATAATAATATACCCTATGGAATTTTCCATCACATAGTAATATAATATGTAAGCCACCAGTCCTGGGAGGGGTGCTGCGAAAGCGGTACTATCGGAGTCTAGGTCCAATCACATTATTTTTCCCGTAGAACTCGCGATAGCTGGCGGCTTTTTATTATTATGGAGTACAGATTTAACATGGAATTACTTGATGTTGTTGATGAGAATGGAAAGCCGACAGGTGAGACTGTTGAGCGAAAGACTGCACATAGTGAGGGAATAAGGCATAGAACGGCTCATGTGTGGATTGTAAGAAAGTCTGATGAAGGAGCGGAGGTATTGCTTCAGAAAAGGGCTATGAATAAGGATTCATTTCCGGGAAGATATGATACTTCTTCAGCGGGACATATTCAGGCTGGTGATGAACCGGAAGAGTCTGCTATAAGAGAATTGCATGAGGAGCTTGGAATTAAGGCGTCAGTTGATGATTTGCAGTTTGCTGATACATTTGTAATCCAGTATGATAAAGAATTCTATGGCAAGATGTTTAAGGACAGAGAGATTGCATTTGTCTATGTATATACGAAAACCGTCAATATAGATGAACTTACGTTGCAGAAGGAAGAATTAGACGGCGTTGAGTGGTTTAATCTTGAATATGTCTATCAGGAGTGCAGAAAGCATAATCAGAAGTTCTGTGCGCCGGTTGGCGGGTTAGAGATTGTAAGAAAGTATGTGAAAGGTGCAGGACTATGATTTCAAGAAATATATACAAGACAGCAGCTGTGTTAATGGCACTTGTAACAGCATTTACAGCGACAGGATTGTCAGGATGTAAGAGCAGAACAGTGTCTAGTGATGTGACAGCAGAGTATGATACACCAGATGATTATAATGATGAACGATCGGGTGTAACATATGGAAATGTTGATGAGATAAGCTATTATTCGCCGACAACGGGAAGTGAGCGAAAGGCTTGTGTTTATCTTCCAGGAGATTATGATGAGTCACAGAGTTATCCGGTTGTGTATCTTCTGCATGGAATGAGCGGAAGTTATTCTGAATATAACAGGATTGGTGCTTTATATGTTGCACAGAATGCAGTTGATGATTACAACAGGAATCCTGTGATTATGGTAAGTTTTACTGTATTCACAGATGCTGACGGTGGTCAGGAATCAGACTATGATTTCTCTGAGCTTACAGCAAGATATGATGCGTGTGAGTATGATGTTATTAATGCACTGATTCCTTATATTAATGAGCACTATTCTACAAGAACAGGAAGAGAAAATACTGCGATAGCAGGATATTCACTGGGTGGAAGAGAATCACTTTTTCTGTGTTTTGCACATCCTGATGTATTTGGATATGTAGGTGCATTTGCACCGGTAGGCGGAGTAGTTGATACAGGAAGTGGCGAAAGAGTATACGGAAACAGAGGATTTCTTCTGCCGGAACTTGTTAAGGATGGAGGGCAGCAGCCTTTAGTTACTCTTATTGTAACTGGTGACAGTGATCCTTACTGCAAAGAGTCCGCCATTAATTATTCGGATTATATGACAAGTCATGGAATTAACCACATCTTCTATATAAGACAGGGAGCACATGAGGTCAGTGTATGGAATAATGGATTGTATAATTTTATCAGAAGAATATTCTGATACTTGAAGTTATGGCAAAGATGTGAGATAATGTGCCGGGTTAGTCGGGTTAAACATATTGGCTGCCACACATAAAATCAGATTATGGAGGATTGTTTTATGTCAGATATACATAGCGTAGATGTTGAAGATGATCAGTTTGCATACCGTTATGACACACAGCTTCTTATTGACAGAAGAGATGAAGATTTAGATGAGGACGTTATTGCTGATTATATTACAGAACACTTTGAAGGAAACTGCCTGATTGCAGCAGGTGATGAGGATCTTATCAAGATTCATTTCCATACTAACGAACCTTGGAAGGTGCTTGAGTACTGCAGCACTATCGGTGAGATATATGATATTGTTGTTGAGGATATGGTTCGTCAGTCAGCAGGACTTCATGGTTAATAAGCAACGGAAGCATCATGAAAATTGAACAATCTGCTGGTAAAAGCGGAGAGGCTTGTGATGAGTCCTGCCTGTCTATATCAGGCAGAATTTGACGTGATACCTATAGGTAGTCGTATTAACGGAAGTTTTATAGGTTAAATTTCAGTGATTTTTTAAGATGATTTTATTATAAAATATCCATAAGATAGCATGTAAATGCTGTTTTATGGGTATTTTTGAGTTGTTTTTATTAGTTGAAGTCGATTTTTTAGGGAAATGTGCCTGTAAGACAAGCAGAAAAGTGAAATTTATAGGAAGAGCATGCTGTCAATCTGCAGAGAACTTACACTCTGAAAATATGGAACTTTTATGAAATATTTGTTAATTAATTGACACTGGAATGTCTATGAATTAAAATATATACAACAAATTTAATATAGTAATGATATGGAATTTTGTGAATACATTTGAACGAAGATGATTAAATAGTTGCGGCTATTTATTATAATTGCTAAAGAATGGAGGAGTTACCATGAGACACAATTATAAGAGAATTACTGCACTAGCTGGTATGACTGCGTTGCTTGTTTCAATGCCGGTATCAGTATGTGCAGGACAGGTTAAGAATGCTTACACTGCTAATTTATCAAGTGTATTGGGGAGTATTGATACATCTTCTTTGAAGCAGAATGTAATCGTTAAAGGAAGTGATATTGTAATGGATTCTGATATTGATGACTGGGATGATATCACTGAAAGACAGTCAGATGCGGCTGGGGTTAAGTCATGGAAAGTGGCTATCTCATCTGATTATTCAAGATTATATTTTATGTATCAGGGAACTGTACAGACAGAATGGGATTATAGTTATATGGGGAATAATTCTGTCAGTATTACTTATGCTGATGGAACAACCGGAATGGCTGAGAAGATTCAGTTTACAGGATGGAAAGACAGTGCACAGGCTAAGAATGCGTGGTATGGGGATATAGCGGATTCAGAGACTGTTACTGCTAATAAGGCACATGGCAATACAGCAGGACCATATGTGGTAGAGTCATCTATTCCTATGGATTTCTTCAGTAATTCTGATTTTAAGATAACATTTGCAGGAACTACAGTAGATATTAAGGATATTGAAGTCCTTGACGGTAATAAAGTTGATAAAGACGAGGCAGAAGCTGTATATAACGGAATTGTTATAGATGGCGAATTTAAAGACTGGGATGCAGTTAAGAAATATGATGCATCATGTCCTAATGAAGCACATAAAGGATGTCTTTCCAAGACAGCAATGATGTTTGACGGAGATTATGTATATGTGTATGTTAAGGATGGTGCTGATGGAAGTGCATCTGGTGCTGGAACTCATAGTAATGGCAGATATTCAATAACTACAGACCTTGGCAATGAACTTGTATTCCAGCTTGACAGCAAGGGATATGTTAATGGCGTAGATGGAGTTGATTGCAGACATGTTGGTGATGAATGGGAGATAGCAATTCCAAAGAGTGTGATTCCAGCATATAATAAGACTTTATCATTCGGATTATATCAGGCTGAACCTTTTATAACAGGTGTGTCTAATATCAAAGGTGATGATTCAGATGATAAGACAATATACGATATTAAGTATGATGGATTATATGGAGACTGGGACTATTATCCTCATACAAGAATAGATTATGCAACTGCTGGAACACAGCAGGACAGAGTTGATGCGTCAGGAGCATTATTTAGTGATGGAAGTACAGTGCTTGGACATGTATATACAACTATGCCTGAGCATCTTAATGAAGCAGGTGGAGAATTTACTCAGGCTGTAACTTTCAAGTTTAATGATAGTTATAATCAGGTATTATATCCAAGATTCGTAACAGTTGACGAACAGGGCAATATCAACTGGAATACTAAGCTTGGCGGTCTTAGTGAAGGTACATATGAATTTTATATGTTTGATACAAGTGCCTGGGGAACTTCTAAGAATATCAATGAACTTAATGATGCTGATATATGTTATGGAAAGATGACTGTTACAGTTGGAAGTAACAGAGATGAGTGTGAGTTCTACTTTGACCTTGAGAAGGTTGCACAGAAGCTGGGTTGTGATGCAAGTGATTTCAAGCAGATAAGTGCACAGTTTGGAAGACTGGGACAGCAGTGGATTAATACAGCAGGTGCTTCATCTGGTGCATGGCTTGGACTTTTCATATGTATAGCTGCCACATGTGGTGTGGTTGTACATCAGAAAAAGAAAGGTAGTAAACAGGTATAAGTAATGAATCCTATTATAGCAGTTATTATTATAATAATATGGCTTTATATACTTTATGTAATGAAAAGGGCAAAACTTCATGCATGGAGTTTCATGTGGGGAAGTCTTGGATTATTTGTAATAATGATGATAACGATACAGCCAGTGCTTACTGTGCCTCTGGCAAGATGTGTTGCGGCAATGGCTGGTATCGTTGGAGATATAACTGGGGCGTTTACTGCATATTTTAAATACGGAATAATATTTATTCACACAGGAGTTTCATCAACGACATTGCTTATTGATTTTGAATGTTCGGGAATTATTGAGATTATGGCATTCCTGTCATTACTCATATTCTTTAATGTCTATAACTGGAGCGAGAAGATTATGATAGGTATAGCAGGTTTCTGTTACATTATGTTATGTAATGTATTAAGAATCATTATGATATGTCTTGCTGTACATTATCTTGGAATGGGAGCATATTATGTTTTCCATACATTCATAGGCAGAATTTTCTTCTATGTGCTTAGTGTTTATCTGTATTTCTATGTGTTTACGAAACCACAGATTGTTAAGATGAAAGTAGGAAACTTCTCATATGGTAAAAATAATTCTTAATTCATTCCTTTTCTGGGGTGGCTGGATAATTATTCCTTTTATTATGGAAATTGTTCCTGCGTTGGGAAGTGTTTTTCTTCTTATCAGAAGGAATTTACGTCATAAAATTCATAAAAAGGAACTTACGGTTTATCCGGAAATTACACTTATAATACCAGTATATAATTCAGCAGATACGTTGTATGGCTGTATTAAGTCGATTAATGACAGTACTTATCCTAATGAAAGAATAAGGATTTTTCTGGTTAATAACAAAGGTAAAGACAACAGTTTTGATATATTTGCGCAGTGCCAGCAGGATTTTCCTGATCTTCTTATACAGTGGATGAATTCTGAGCAGGGCAAATCAAGAGCTCTTAATCTGGCTCTTTACAATAGTGAAGGTAAATACATTATCAATCTTGATAGTGATGGCATGCTTGAGAAAAGCGCACTTGCCAATATGATTACAAGATTTGAAAGTGATACATCAATTAATTGTATGACAGGCTCAATTCTTACAGTGCCTGAACAGATTAAGAGGTATAAGGCAGGTCCATCACGACTTCTTCGTGAATTGGAATTTATGGAATATGCACAGGCTTTTCTTGCCGGAAGAAGCTATGCATCAGAGCTTAATTCAGTGTACACATTGTCAGGTGCATTTTCTGCATTTAGAAAATCAGCTGTTCTGAAATCATGGATGTACAATACTGATACTATCTGCGAAGATACACATATTACATTTCAGATGAGATACTTACAGAAAGAGCGTGTTGAGGTGTGTGAAGATGCATTGTTCTTTGTTGACCCAATTGAGGATGTCAATAAGTTATATACACAGAGACAGAGATGGCAGAGAGGAAGTCTTGAAGTTTCCAAGATGTTCATGGACAAGACATTCAAGGTCAAGAATCTCTTTACTAATATAAGTGTCAAGACTCTGTTATATGACCATACATTTGCATTCCCAAGACTTATATGGTATCTGGCACTTATGTGCCTTATTGTCGCCGGGTATTCAGGGAAGACAGTTCTTATATCTACAGCAATTATATTTGGTCTATATATACTTATAGGTTATCTGTATTTTATTACAGTGGCATATTTCCTTAGAATTAATAAAGATATACGAAAGTTTTATGTAAGCCACTGGTGGTGTATATTGTTTCTGCCTTTCTTTAATTTTGCTGTTTTCTTTATAAGAATGGCAGGTATTATTAACAGTATCGAGACAGACAGTTCATGGAAAACCATGAATCTCTCAGAAGAATGTAAGGCATTTGCCGATGTAATAAGACATGATTTTTCCAAGCCTGTTAATGCTATAAGAAAAATCAGGGAAACTCTTAATTATGAAGATATTTCTGGTGAAGATGATAAGAAAGCGGGAGAACACAGAAAAGAGGCATAATATGAAGACAAAGAAGAAAGACAGCGTGAAGCATATTAAGAAGAATAAGAATGTAATGGTTATTACTACAATCTATGTGCTTTGTTTTTCAATTATAGCAGGAATATTTGCTTATACGAGAATTAATAAATATGAGCGTGGAGTGCTTGAGGTATGTGCAACACAGCAGGATGCTTATGTACAGCTTGTTCTGGATCAGATTAACCTGAAGAATAACAGGGATGATGAACAGATTATTAATGATATATTAGGAACAATGAATTCGTCATCTAACAAGTACTGGACATTCTCTAAGAACCAGTCATTTCTTTTTATTAAAGATGTGTTGGAGACTAATAGATACAAGGGTGTTACAACTTCAACATATTATGATTCTGAGAGTGCAGCACGATTCCTTAATAATCTGCAGAAAGACAAAGTATCTCATGATTATATAGAGATTAATAATAATGAGTATGTTGCGTCAGGCGTTACATTTGAATATAAGAATCAGACATATAAGCTGTGTCTGCTGACTGGCAAGGGCGCTATTCTTGATAATAACAGTTACATGCAAATTAAGATACAGATGCAGACATATGTAATTATATTACTGTTTGTGCTTATTATTACAGCTATGTATCTTGCACATTCATTAAGAAAAATGCAGAAGAAATACGAAGGCTCGCAGGATACAATAGCACAGCTTAACGAAATGGTATCTAAGATGAATAATAAACTTCTTGAGAAAGATTTCCATGACACTCGTAATAATGTATGGAGCAGTTCAGCTATTATGCCTTTCCTTGATAAGCTTATTGCAAGGGATGCTTATCCTGTTACATTCATGCATATAGCATGTGCGGATAATAGTGAACGTGAGAAGTTCATAGCAAGAGCTAATTACATTCTTGATAAGAATGTATTAAGATTCACATATGATGACAAGGATGTTGTTTTAATCTTTGTCGGAATGAACAGAAAACACTCAATACAGAGCATTCAGCTTCTTATGGAAGAGTCAATGCAGATAATGTATGCAATGACTATCAAGAAGAAAGATGATGTGGATAAATTAAGAATTAAATACGACGAAACATAAGAATAATACATGGAGGCAGCATTATGGCGGTTAATATATACAGAGAATACAGACTGAAATTTTATCTTAATATGAGACATTATATTATCATCAATGATGCTAAAGGAGAGACGCATCCGCATACATGGGAATTTGCACTTGATATCAAGTTCTCCAGAAACTCATTTGTGGAATTTAATATATTTGAAGAGGGAATAAGTAAGTTCCTTGAACAGTATCAGAATAAGATTCTTAATGAAGTTGAACCTTTTGATTCAATGATGCCGACACTAGAGAATGTTACGGATTATTTTGCAGAAGAGTTCTTTAAGATTATATATAAAACAGGTGGAATACTTACAAGTGTTGAAGCAAGTGAGACTCCGACAAGAAGCTACATTGTCAATATATCTGAGCAAGAGAAGAATTCTATTCTGAATAAGAAGGCTGATGAAAGAATAATGTCTGAAGTAATGGATGCAGTGCTGGACGATATTATTAATTAGCCAGTGTTGTTAAGACAGATTGGAGAGGAATGTGAAGAAGAAAAATAAGGCAACATACCTGCTGTTTCTTATGCCATTCGTGTATTTGCTGACAGCATGGCTTGTTATATGGTTTGTCAATTCAAGTGGAATATATCCTTCTGGTTCAGATACTATGTATCATGTATACAGAGGAGATTATGTATACAATTCTATTAAATCAGGGAACCTGTTTCCGCTATATGACCCTATGTGGTATAACGGCGTTGAGCTGTTAAGATACTGGTCACCACTGCCCGCTTATGTTATGGCATTATGCCAGTTTATTGCAGGTGGAAGCCAGTTTGGAGCATATCTGATATTTGTTGGAGGAGTGTGTTTCTTCGGGGCATGCGTATGGCCATTTATAGGAAGAGGTTTTAACAGACCTTATCTTGGAGCATTTATCGGACTTTTATGGTTCTTTATGCCTAATAACCTGTATGCGGTATTTACAGAGGGCAATCTTGCCAGAAGTCTCAGTATGATATTCCTGCCTGTATTTATATATGCAGTGTATAAGTATCTTGAGAATCAGAGATTAAGATACATCTTACTTATGGTATTTACATTTGTATTGATTGCACTGTGTCATCTTGGCTATGCAGGTATGATAGCAATAGCTGTGATATTGTATGGAATTGTCTATATGTTCCAGGGTGGTAAAAAGAAAGCTGTACTTGATGTTATAATATCAATGGTTATAGGATTCATGCTGCTTGGAATATGGATGGTAGCTTCTTTAAGAGGCGGAATAACATCACTTGATAATTCTGAGAATATGGCTAATTTCTTCCAGAGTATATGGACATCAATTAATCCTGTAGGAAGATTAACAGGTAAGAGTGAAAGCTTTTATTATGGATTTTCAGCCGCATTTGTTATTATATTTGGTATTTTGTTCGGATATAAGAAGTCGAGAACCGGATTTATAACAGGTCTGATTATATTATTGCTGACAACAGACACAGCATATATTGTGCTTAAGCATCTGCCAGGAAGCCAGTATTTATGGATGTTAAGATTCATTTCTATTGCATTGTGCATGATTCTTATGAGCATCCTTATGTGGGACAGACTGAAGAAACCGCTTGTGGTAATGCTTTGTGTATTACTTGTGGCAGATACTATTCCGTCATTAAGCCTTATTACAGGTGAACATAATAATGTGTCAGCCGATGAGCGTATGACGGCTGTTCAGAACAGTACACTTATAACCAGGGCTCAGTCAGTTACGAAACAGAGACTTGCATTAATGGATGAGAGTATACTTGGTGCAACCGGTTCATGGCTTGTATCAGATTATGGCAATCCGGTTGCTTCAACATTCGGAGCAGGAAGAGAAGCAGCCAACACTTCTACGAATATTGTTAATCTTAACAAAGCATTTGCACAGGGAGATTTTCTATATGTGTTCGACAGATGCTTAGAGCTTGGGGATGATTCTGTACTGGTTAAAATGTCTTTGCTGGAGCATTACAATAATTCTCTGGAGGACGTTGAAAAAGCTGCCAATGCAGTTGGCTACAAGAGAGTGGAAAAGAATGAACAGTATGTTATGTATCATATAGATACTCCGGATAACTGGGGCGTAGTAAGCAGTTACAGGGCTGTTGCTATAGGAACAGGGGCAGATATTATATCAATGCGGTTCCCAGCCGTTGAGACAGCAGATTCTGATAATCTTACAGATTATACATATGAAGATCTGTGTGGATATAAGGAAGTGTTCCTTAATGGTTTCACATATGATGATAAGGAAGAGGCAGAAGATCTTGTCCTTCGCCTTAGCCGTGCAGGTGTCAAGGTGATTATATATGCGGATGGAATTCCACAGGATAAAGCCACACACAGTCAGTCATTCCTTGGAGTGACATGCAGTGCGATAACATTTCATAATGGATATCCGGATATGGATACAAGAATCGGAATGATATATCCAGATATGTTCCCACAGGGATATACAACATGGAATACTGTATATCTTAACGGTCTTGATACTGTATGGGGAACATTCTACGATAATGGTTTCAGCCTTGATTTTTATGGAACAGTAAAGAATGACAATATTATAATGACTGGTCTTAATCTGACGTATTTCTATAGTCTTACAGATGATGAGGCAATAGGAGAACTTCTTAGTAATATGACAGGCATATCATCAGAGGAGCTTCCTGACAGAAAGATAGTTCCATTGAATGTTGAGTATGGAAAGAACAGAATAACAATAACATCTGATAATGATAATGTTGATACAACACTTGCTTATCATAATATATTTGGCAAATCATCAGGCATAACAAGCAGAAATAATCTTCTGTATGTCAATAAGGGAACAACGGTTATTAAGCTTAAGTACCCTTATCTGTGGCAGGGAGCTGCGGTGAGTATCGCAGGCACTGTATTGCTGGTTGTGTGGATGATTATTAAGAGAAAATCACAGAAGAAGCAGACAACAGATATTTAATACAATTAATAAGTCCATAGATATGTAGATTGAATATACATATCTATGGACTATTTTAATTATGCTGAATGTATCTATCTTATTATCTACCTTATGAAAAGATAAGCAGTATATCCTGCATACATAAGGATACAGGCAGCACCTTCCCATCTACTCATTGTCTTTTTAGTAAATGCGAAGAGGAATAATACAATTCCGCTTGCAAGGAGGATTACACAGTCGATAAGTGATTCGGAAAGTACATTAAGAGGCTGTATTGTGGCTGACATTCCTAGGATAAATAATATATTGAATATATTAGAACCTATTGCGTTGCCGAGCGCAAGCCCGCTGTCACCTTTCCTTGTTGCAACTATAGAAGTTACAAGTTCAGGCAGGGATGTTCCGATTGCAACTATTGTAAGACCAATGAAATTCTGGCTTACACCGAAGTTGGCAGCTATAATACACGCTTTATCTACGACAAGATTACCACCGAATATTACGGCTATAAGACCACCTGCAATATATAGAAGGCTTTTAGGAAGCGGCATTACTTTGCAATCTTCAGAAGTCTCTCTGTTCTTAAGTGCTGATATTATCATGCATGTGATATAAGCAGCCATTCCGATAAGAAGGATAATGCCTTCGATTCTTGAAAGCTTACCGTCAATAAACATAAAGCAAAGAATAGCAGTTATAATGATGTTGAATGGCATATCACGCTTTAGTATGTCACGGTTGGTAGCAAATCCTGCGATAAATGCACAGACACCTACAACGACCAGACCATTGAATATGTTAGAACCGACAATATTGCTGATTGCAATATCGTTATTGCCTGAGATAGCGGCATTAATACTAACAGATGCTTCAGGTGCACTTGTTCCCATGGCGACAATAGTAAGTCCGATTATAACACTTGGTACTTTAAGGATTTTGGCAAGGGAAGAACTTCCCTCCACGAAGAAATCCGCGCCTTTAATTAACAGCACGAAACCGATGAGTAGTAACAGATATTCCATAATAAGCTCCTTTCCTGCGATAAATGAATGGAATAATATAAAAAGAAACCTTTATCGCATCAAAAATGAATTGATAAAAGTCTCGTTAATTGTAATAATAACCGGCTTTTCAGCGTGATGACGATTATTATTGCACCAGATACGATGCTAACTACTCCCTCTTATTAGCATTATATTAATATATATTTATAAATGTGTCAAATAATTATTACAATCAGATTATTTTTCGCAGAGGGATATGAAATACTCATGAATCCTTGTATCATCTGAAAGCTCAGGGTGAAATGCAAGACCAATCTGGTTGTTGCATTGTACAGCAACAATTCTGTCATCAACAGTTGCAAGAACATCAACATTATCCTTAACTGATGAAATGTATGGTGCACGGATAAATGTCATGGGAAACACATCAAAGCCCTTCATAGGAGTTGTTCTTACAAAGCTTCCCAACTGTCTTCCGTATGCATTTCTTTTGACGGTAACAGGAAGAGTTCCTATATGTACGCTGTTGTTATTATCAATATGTTCAGCAAGAAGAATCAGACCGGCACATGTTGCAAGTGTTGGAAGACCGCCTGCTATTAAAGACTTGATAGTATCAAGCATATCCAGCTTTCTTAAAAGCTGTCCCTGTACAGTGCTTTCGCCGCCAGGAAGGATAATTCCGTCAATGCCTTCAAGGTCTTTTTTCTGACGGATTTCAATCACTTCATGTCCGATTTGTTCAATGATATGTTCATGTTCAATAAATGCACCCTGTACGGCAAGTACACCTATTTTCATATTATCTACCTCTTTCTTCCATGATTATCTGGATTTCGCTAGGGTTAATACCAACCATGGCTTCACCTAAATCCTCTGATAACTTCGCAATAAGTGCTGCGTCAGTATAGTTGGTAACAGCCTGAACGATAGCAGAAGCTCTCTTTGCAGGATTTCCAGATTTGAATATACCGGAACCTACGAATACGCCTTCAGCACCTAACTGCATCATAAGTGCAGCATCAGCAGGAGTGGCAACACCGCCGGCAGCAAAGTTTACTACAGGAAGCTTTCCGTTGTCATGTACATAGAGAACGAGGCCATATGGAACCTGTAACTGCTTTGCTTCCTCGAAAAGCTCGTCCTTCTGCATAGATGTTATCTTTCTGATTTCAAAATTCATCTTTCTCATGTGGCGTACAGCCTGAACAACATCACCAGTACCAGGCTCGCCCTTTGTTCTTATCATTGAGGCACCTTCATTGATTCTTCTCAATGCCTCGCCTAAATCTCTTGCACCACATACGAAAGGTACTTTGAACTGTGTTTTATCAATATGATATACATCATCAGCAGGAGATAATACTTCAGATTCATCAATATAATCAATCTCAATTGCCTGTAAAATCTGTGCTTCAACGAAATGACCGATACGGCATTTTGCCATAACAGGAATACTTACAGCGTCCTGAATACCTTTAATCATCTTAGGGTCGCTCATACGTGAAACACCACCGGCAGCCCTGATATCGGCAGGGATTCTTTCAAGTGCCATAACAGCACATGCGCCTGCTGCCTCGGCAATCTTAGCCTGTTCAGGAGTAGTAACATCCATGATTACTCCACCTTTTAACATCTGTGCAAGACCTTTATTTAACTCATACTGTGAATTTGTTGTCATAACTGACCTCCTTGAAAATGTACTTTGTAAATTGATTTTCACATATAATATTGCATAACTGGCTATAAAGAAATAATCAATTCAATAAAAATATCACATACCAGAATAAGACCAGAATAACGAAATAATAAAGTCAGATGAAAACTGACCATAAGAAATTTGTCGAATTATGTCGTACGAAAGTTGCCAGTTATGTTAGTAATCGGTATTTTTTTGTATTATAATAAAACATATTTAAAATGTTTTATGAGAGGGAAAGTTAGTGCGTAAGATTAAAGGATTGTTAATTACAATATGTCTGATTAGTACATTTGCATTAGTATTATGCGGGTGCGGGAAAAGTGGAAATATAAGCAGACAGAATAATGAGACAGAGTTACCGGAGATTGTGATTGGAAGCGATAATTATCCTCCATACAATTATATTGATGTTGATGGTAATCCGACGGGGATTGATGTGGAGCTTGCAACAGAAGCCTTCAGCCGTATGGGATATAAGGCACGATTCATATATATTGACTGGGAGGACAAGAAAAATCTTCTTGCAGACGGAACGATTGACTGTGCGTGGGGAAGCTTCAGTATGGATGGCAGAGAGGATGAATACAGATGGGCAGGACCATATATGGTGAGCCGTCAGGTAGTTGCTGTCACTGTTGACAGTGATATATATTCACTTTCAGACCTTGAAGGAAAGACTCTGGCTGTACAGACAACAACGAAGCCGGAAGAAATATTCCTTGATAGTGAGGATGAGCGTATTCCTGCAATACGGTCACTTATGTCACTGCAGAAAAGAGAACTTATATACCCATTCTTAAGTAAGGGCTATGCTGATGGACTGGCTGCACATGAAACTGCTATTTACCAGTATATGAAGGATTATAATATACAGTTCAGAATACTTGACGAGCCGCTTCAGGTGGTAGGACTTGGTGTTGCATTTGATAAGAATGATACACGGGGAATTGAGAAAGGACTTACAGAGACACTTACACAGATGAGGCTTGATGGAACAGAGAAGAATATAATAAGCAAGTATCTTGATGATGCAGAAAAGTATCTGGAGGTGGACGATTATGCAGAATAATATAACAGCCAGATATAAGAAAATACATTTATGGCTATTAGAGTCAATAATCGGCTTAATTATAATGGCGGTTGTATTCGTTATAGCTGTAAATGTAGATATAAATACAACACAGAAGAATCTGTCGAATAAAGCACAATATATTAATAACCAGTGCAACAGTTTTACAAGATTTAATCTTGCTTCAGAAACCAAGAGCCTTATGAGAGTTATTGTAAGTGCGCAGCAGATAAACCGTAATATTACATATGAACGTGAACTTTCGACTAGGGACATATTTACAGAGGAATTCCTTAAAAAGAATACGCAGGAATGTTATCTTACGGCAGTTATTATATTAGATGCGAATGGTGGACTTACAGCCCAGTATTATACGGATGAATTTGGTGCAAATGTTCTGAGTGAATATCTGGACAGTGTTTCACTTATTGACGTGGTTGATAACCGTCAGAAAACATATGCTACAAGAATTGCGTGCGTAGATGGCTCATATGTTGACCTTGCTGCATGCGGTATGTCGGATGCCAGTGGAATTGTGGTTGCGTATTACCATACTTCAGAAGAATATGTTAATAATTATAATCTGTCATTCACACATATTCTTGCCGGTTATGATAACCAGCAAGATGGAATTGTTGCTGTAACAAGTGGAAACAGAATAATTGCAGCCAATGATGAGAGCATGGTTGGCAGGAGTGTTGATGACTATAATGTGCTTAAGAAGATAAAGAGCAGCGGTGAAAGTGGAAAGCTTGTACAGTCTACAGATGATACTATCGGACCAGGACATGATTTCGGACTTATGGAACGTGGAAGAGACTATTATGTATATGCTTATATGCCGGAAAGAAGTGTGTTCAGAACAACTCCGCATAATATGCTTTATACATTTATTGTGTATATGTTCGCAGTGTTTGTGCTTAATATGATGAGATGGAGAACAGCACAGGAATATGAAAGAGAACAGTATGCGATGCAGCAAAGATACGCTGACAGTCTTCAGGAGAAGAATGAGCAGCTTCAGGAAGCTGTAAGAAGAGAAGAAAAGGCTAACGCTGCCAAGACAGATTTCCTTTCAAGGATGACTCACGATATAAGAACACCTCTTAATGGAATTATGGGTTTATTAAGAATTGATGAGAAACATAAGGATAATGCAGAAATGGTTAATGCCAACAGGAATAAAATGTTTATTGCTGCCAATCATCTGCTGTCACTTATCAATGATATGCTGCAGATGAGTAAACTGGAGGATGGGGATGTTAAGCTTGCAAGAGAGGTGGTTAATCTTAACCAGCTTACAGTAGATATAATTACTATTGTTGAACAGCGTGCAGCAGAGGTAGGCGTTAATCTTGATTATGATAAGAACTGTGACGAATTAAAGTACGGGTATGTCTATGGAAGTCCATTACATTTAAGACAGCTGTTCCTTAATGTCTATGGTAACTGTATTAAATATAACAAAGTCGGCGGAATGGTAATGACACATTTCAGATATATAAGTGAACAGGATGGGATTGTTACATATGAATGGATTATCAGTGATACTGGAATTGGAATGAGCGAAGAGTTTCTTGAGCATATATTTGAGCCGTTTGCACAGGAAAAATCAGATGCAAGAAGTGTATATCAGGGTACAGGACTTGGTATGGCTATAGTAAAGAGTCTTGTTGACAAGATGAATGGAACAATTAATGTTACAAGCAGGGAAGGGGAAGGCTCAACATTTGTAATCAGAATACCTTTCGAGATTGCCAGTGAAGCTGACAATATTCACAATGTTAAAGAAGAGCAGAAGGCTGATATTACAGATGTTAATATTTTACTTGCCGAAGATAATGAGCTTAATGCTGAGATTGCACAGACTCTTCTTGACGACGAGGGCGCCAATGTTACTGTTGTAAGTGATGGCGAGCAGGCTGTCCGTGAATTTGCAAGGTGTGCACCGCATACATATGATGTAATTCTTATGGATATTATGATGCCTAGGCTGGATGGAATGTCTGCAACGAAGAAGATAAGGGCAATGGACAGACCGGATGCACCACAGATTCCGATAATTGCAATGACAGCCAATGCTTTTCAGGAGGATGCCAGAAAATGTATTGAAGCAGGTATGAATGCACATCTGTCAAAACCTTTACAGATGGATGTTGTAGTTGATACAATTGCAATGTATTATAAGAGATAATTATGCAGCTTAAAGGAGTATCTGTATAATACAATAACTGATAAAAGGGGATAGCTATGATATGTAGTAACTGTGGGGCAGATATAGGAGATAACGAGACTACATGCCCATATTGTGGCGCTATGCAGTATGAGAATTCCGAATGGAGGTACATGAAGGATCTGTACAATCTGAATGAAGGAATGGAGTCTCTTGATAAGAATGCCAGAAAATACATAAAAAAAATACTGTGAAAAGCACAGGTATAGTATGCGTGGCAATAGCGGCAGCAGTTCTTGCCGGAAGTCTGTTTGGATACGGTTCATATAAGAGTATGTATGATTCTTCACACAACAGGAAAGAGATACACCAGTCATTAGATTGGTACAATAATAATATTGGTGAACTTAATTCTCTGTATGATAAGGGCGATTATGAACAGATATCAGAACTTATAAAGAAATACAAGGGCGATTCATATGTGCTTCAGAAATGGAGTCATTACAACGTAATTAATATCTATGATTACTATTACAGTTCAGCGGCCAATATATATGACAGAGTGCGTAATGGAGAGAAACTCACAGAATATGAATTCTCCAGTGGTCTTAGGGAGTCATTAGATCTGGTACATTATATTAATAATAAGAGTAACTATGATTACAGATATTATACACAGTGTTCATCGGATGAGAAGAAGATTGTAGATGGATGGGGTGCAGAGGCAAAAGATTATCTTACTAATATCGCAAAAGCCACTGACAAAGAGATTGAAACAATGCTTAATGAGCTGTATCAGGATGGCTATTATGATTATAAGCTTGGAGATAATTATGAGCAGTCGATGTATCAGAGATACGATGAGGGAGGGAAATAAGCCATGAAATGTCATAATTGTGGTGCACCTATACAGATGACCCAGAAATTCTGCTCTAATTGCGGTTCGCCTAATGTTGAGTTTAAGAAGCATATTTATGATATGGAGCAATATGATAAAAAATTCAACAAAACACGTTCTAAAGTAATTGGCAACAGCAAATGGTTTGTCAAATACATTGCACCGGTAACTGCACTTGTTATATCTGTTGTCGCACTTGCACTGGCTGTTATAGGAAGCAATACTATGCTTGGATATGATATAGCACATAAAAGACAGCAGAAATATTATGATTCACATAGAGAGGAAATCCAGACAAGATTGAGAAAGCTTCTGGATGATGGAGAATATACAACTGTATACAGCCTTTATTCTAATGGAGATTGTTCATTAAAAGATAATGGAGACAAATATTCATGGAATGATTTCTATAATGTTGCAAGTAACTATACATATCTTAGAAGAGGCATAATTAATATGATGGAGGAAGACAATAATTCATACTACAGCAGTGAGTATATGAACACTGTAGCAAGAGCGGTTTCTGATATGGAAGATGATGTGGACAGATGCTTTAATTCATCTTATCACAGCGTTTCAGAGGAAAGCACGAAGTATATTAGAGACATGTATGAGAAAGCACATGAATTATTAAAGGCATATTTTAATCTGACAGATGAAGATATATCGGGACTTGCAGATATGTCACAGACAGATATACTTTCACTCATTACAAGGAGGAGCTTTGAATGAGAAGGACAACAAAAAAGAAAAAGTTTAATATATCGGTTCTTTTATATGTGATATGTGCCATTATGATTGTTATTATAATTCCATGTGCAGCTGATATATTTGGTGATGTGTTCAAAGTTGGTGGAAGAATGTCAGGATATGCTGAAGACAGCCTTTATCAGGATTTTATATATGGCAATTATGACAGCCTTCTTGAAAAGACCGAGTATAACATTGGAATGGGTAAAGAGATTGATAATGATACACAGGATTATTATACATTTGCAAATGCTTACAAGAAGGCAATTGATTACAATGTGTATATCAGCAAAGGCGAATCTGCCAAAGCAGAGCAGATTGTAAAAGATATAGATAGCACACAGTTTAATAACGTGTTGTTTAAGGAAGCTCTGGAAAAGGTTAAGAATACATATATTAACAAAGGACTGTCGTAAGTGATACGGCAGTCCTTTATTAATGTACGCCTTGCGGCGAATGTTACTTATTCAAGCACGAGTAAAAGTGCCATCTTAAATCTTTCATTAGCTGTAACGCTGTGAAGACCATTCTTCTCAAAGTGGAAGCACTCACCAGAGCTGATTTCATAATCCTTGCCTTCGTAACCGATAGTTGCCTTTCCGTCAAGAGCAAATACAATAGCGTTACCAGGTGCACGGTGAGGTGTAAGTCCTGTTCCCTTATCAAATGCCATAAGCACATACTTCATTGTTGGATTGCTTACCACATCCATGTTGGCAATGCTGCCTTCTTCATAAGATATAAGGTCTTTGAGTGCGAATACTTCGTTAGCTTTTACATTCTTGTTCATAATGTTCTCCTTGCTTAATATAATTTCTGTGTATACAAGACCGTTATCAGTCTGCATTCCGCATAATGTTTTCTCTGGAACAATAACAGCAGTATCAGGAAGAAGTGTTATTGTGTCAGGCTTTTCTCCAAGAAGAAATTCACCGCTTCCGGAAGCTCCAATATACATTGTCATTCTGTCATAGCTTTCCTGACTTATTGATGTATCTTTTCCAAGAGAAAAGAATGTCACTTTATTGACAGTTCCAAGCATGGAATCTCTGGAAATTGTCATTCCATCTCTTATCGGACGCATATTCTCAATGGTAAATACTCCGTTCATTACACAATCCTCCTATGCATTTATTATTGTCCTTTATATAAATATATATTAAAATATAATAAATGCAAAGTAAAATAAAATTAATTATTTTAATGAACGGAGGACAATTTAATTATGAAGGTTGGATTTATTGGCCTTTGAATAATGGGTAAGCCTATGAGTAAGAATCTTCTTAAGGCAGGATATGAGTTCGATTGACCCGGTAGAGAGTAAGGCAATAGGCACTGAACTTGCAAAAAAGGGTATCAGCATGATGGACGCACCTGTAAGTGGTGGACTGGCTGGTTCTACAGTTCTTGATGCCAAGGCTCCTATGATGATGGAACATAATTTCAGGCCGGGCTTTAGAATTGAACTGCATATTAAGGACCTTGCCAATGCTCTGAATGCAGCACATGCAACTGACACATCACTTCCTCTCACAGCATCTGTAATGGAGATGATGCAGGCAATAAAGAATGACGGCTGTGGCAAAGAAGACCATAGTGCACTTGTTAAATATTATGAGAAAATATCAGATGTTTCAGTGGAAAAAGAAAAATAGATGTACTATCATATATTTTTAAGAATTTCATTGATTTTATAAAATAGATGTACTATCATCCAGTTTGGATGTAGGTACATCTATTTTATTTTAGGAGATTATTATTATGGATAGTTCAGAAAGAAAGATAACGAAGATAGCAAGAGAAGCATCTAAATTCACTGTCCAGACAATGAAAGAAGAAGGTATCGGGACAGCGGAGTTTGATTTCATTCATCTTGTAAGACACAATCCCGGTATTACACAGGCTGATGTGAGGGAACAGTTAAAGATTGACAAGGGTGCAGCAGCAAGAAGAGTTGTAAGTCTTGAGAATAAAGGATATCTGTACAGAAAGCCCAATCCTGATGATGGAAGAAGCCAGCTGCTTTATGCCACAGATAAGGCGGAGCAGTTAAAGAATTCCAAGGCCAATATTGAAAGTGTATTCTATGACTGGCTGCTTGAGGGACTTGATGAGAATGAGAAACAGGCATTCTGTGAACTGATTGACAAGCTGTACTGGCGTTCCAAGGAGGAGCGAAGGGCAGGGTTCACACATGTATCAGAAAGAGTTTCACATATAGGAAATGAGGATAGAGAAGATGAGTAACACAGAAAAGAATAATATTATGACCGACAGGGTGCCATATTATTTTAAATCCCAGTGGCCGGTACTTCTTGTAATAACGGTATCCGGTCTTATATATAATCTTGGACTTCTTGCAGGTCCGTGGTTTGAAGGTAGAATGACAGGCTGCATCGTTAATATACTTGGCGAGAAATCAACATTTACAGATATGCTTGTGCTTGTAATATGTTATGTAATTGCAATAGCGATCGTTCAGATATGCAGATATGTAAAGAGATTCTATGTAAGAAGATTCGCCAATAATGTTAATAAGAACATGAAAGAGGTTTTATATAACAGCCTCGTACATAAGAGCAGACCTCAGTTACAGGAGGAAGGCACAGGAGATATTCTTACCAAGGCTATACTTGATGTTGATGACTGTGCTGAAGGAATGAGAAAGTTCACAACTGAGATATTTGATACAGGCGTTGCACTTGCAGCGTATGCAGGAATGTTACTTTTCTACGACTGGAGATTAGGACTTATATGTATGATATTCCCCCCTATGTCTTATATCATTGCTGAGAAGATGAAGGTTGTTGTACAGAAAACAGGTGCAGAATACAAGGTACAGTCAGGTAAGCTTAGTGCGGCAACGCTTGACAGAGCCGGAAATGCAGTTACATACCGTGTGTATGGCTGTGAGCAGGAAAGAAAACTGGCTTATGAAGATAATCTTACAGATTATGAAAACTCAGCAGTAAAGGCTAATATATGGGGAACAGCACTCCCTCCAATATATAAGGTTATTTCACTTGCCGGAGTTATATTTATATTGTATTTCGGAAGTAAGAATGTTCTTGGAATAGGCTGGAAGAGCTGGAATATTGCAATCTTGGCTACATTTGTATCGTGCTTTGCAAAGCTTTCTGAGAAATCTTCCCGTGCAGCGAAGCTGTTTAATGCAGTACATAAGGCTCAGGTTTCATGGAAGAGAATCAAGCCTCTTATGAAGCATAAGGAGTATAAGGACGCTGATAATAATGTAAAATGTGACACACTTGAAGTTAATGGACTTACGTTTGCTTATCCGGGAGGTCCTGATATATTCGAGAATGTAACATTTGAAGCAGAAAAAGGCAGTATTATCGGTGTTACAGGTTCTGTTGCCTGCGGTAAATCAACTCTTGGTAATGTGTTCTTATGTGAATATCCATATGAGGGAAGCATTAAGGTGGAAGGAAATGAGCTTGCAGAACTTGATGATACTAAGAAAGCAGGACTTGTCGGATATCTTGGACATGACCCTGAACTGTTTAATGATACAGTCAAGAATAATATTCAGCTTGGTGATAATGCAGATACAACAAAGCTTCTTAAGGCAGTATGCTTTGATGAAGAAGTAAATGAGATGGAAAACGGACAGAAGACTCTTGTTGGTAATACAGGTGTCAGACTGTCAGGCGGACAGGCACAGAGACTTGCACTTGCAAGAACACTCTGCCATAAGAAGCCGTTGATTATATTAGATGACCCGTTTTCAGCACTTGATAAGGATACTGAAAAACAGGTATTTGCTAATCTTAAAGAATACACTAAGGATTGCATTGTAATTCTTATTTCTCACAGACTTTATCTGTTTCCACAGACGGATAAGGTTATATGGATGGAGGATGGAAAGACTGTAGTCGGTACACATGATGAGATTATGAAGAGGTGCCCACAGTATGCAGTTCTTTATAATGAAGGGAGGAACATCTGATGAAAAGTAAGAGCGTTGGCAGAGTCATATTAAATACAATAAAAAGTAAGTGGCTGCTCGCAGCAGGAATTGCAATTACTGTTGTTGGAGCAATCGTAACGGCACTGTTTCCACCACTTATTCTTGCAAAGATTATTGATACAATTACAGCAGGTACAATGCCCGCATCTTACATGGTTCTTATATATTTCGGATTCCTTCTTATAACAGGTCTTATGGAGAGTACAAGAGAGACATTTCTTACAGTATTCGGACAGAAGATTACACATTCATTAAGAAGTGTGTTGATGGATAAGTACGGTAGCCTTACAACAAGCGGTCTTACAAGTCAGGAGCCGGGAACTGTTGTTTCAAGATTCGTAGGTGATGTTGATACAGTTGAGAATTTATTTACATCAGGAATTGTCAGTATGTTTGCTGATGCCTGTAAGATAATAAGTATTGTTGCTGTTATATGGTTTAAGAATAAGGGACTTGCTATTTTGCTTCTTGTTATTCTTCCTTTCCTGTTCATATTCACAAGAATTGTTCAGAAAAATATGCTGGCAGCACAGATTGAGAACAGAAGGGCTGTCGGAAGAGCATCAGGACATGTTCCGGAAACTCTTCACAATATAAGAACAATACATACTCTTGGCAAAGAGAATTATATGGCACAAAGATATGATGAGTATATATGCGAAAGCTACGCAGCAGTTGAGAAAACTAATTTCTATGATGCTGTATACTCACCTGTAATTCTTATACTTAACGCTATCGTTGTTGCTGTAGTTATGCTTTTCTCAGCATCTGGAAACCAGTCTGTGCTTACACTTTTCGGTATGTCAGCAGGTACAGCAGTTGCAGTAATTAACTATATTTCACAGATATTCACACCTGTTGAGAGCCTTGGCATGGAGATTCAGACTATCCAGTCAGCAATCGCCGGTGTACATAGAATTAATGAATTCTTCGAGATGGACGAATTTTCAGTTAAGAAGGACTCATACATCACAGAAAATACTGCTAAGAAATCTGACAGTGATGTGCTTGTAGATTTCAATAATGTAACATTTGCATATGATGATGATAAAAATATTGTTGAGAACTTAAGCTTTTCTGTTAAGGAGGGCGAGCAGGTTACTCTGTCAGGAAGAACAGGTGCAGGAAAGAGTACAATATTCAAGCTTCTTCTTGGTCTTTATGAGCCGTGTAAGGGAAGCGTATCGATTGCAGGACAGAAGGTTACAGCTATTCCGGATAGTGAAAAGAGAAAGATATACGGATATGTTGAACAGATATTCCATATGGTTCCAGGAACTGTCAAAGACCAGATAACTCTTTATGACAGTTCGATTACAGATGAAGATGTAATTGAAGCTGCTAAGACTGCCGGACTTCATGATGCAATTATGGAGCTTGAGAATGGCTATGATACTATATGCAAGCCGGAAGATTTTTCACAGGGACAGTGGCAGTTATTGTCAATCGCAAGGGCTGCAGCAGCAAAGCCAAGACTGCTTCTGCTTGATGAGATAACAGCCAATCTTGATGCTGATACTGAGAAAAATGTACTTGATGCATTGAACAGGGTAAGTGAGAACAGAACGGTTATATCAATATCCCACAGAACCAATGCGAGAACCGGAAGAATTATCGAAATAGCTTAATTTTCTTAATATTTTTACTGGCTTATTATGCATTAAAGAAGTATAATATCTATATAATATTATGTTCAAATGAGAAAGCTGGTAATTGATATGAGGAAAAGGTGGGCAAAAGGTCTGATTACAGGTCTTGTGATGATTGTTATTATACTGACTGTAGTTATTATAGTGAAATCAGTCAGAGAAAGTAAGATTGAGATACGATGCCCCGATACTATAGTTGTTGAATATGGAAGTGATTTTGATGAATCAGTTATTAAGACAGCAACTAAGAAACATTTATTTGACAAGAAGGACAAAACAGACATTGAAATCGAAGGCGATGTAGATGTTACAAAGCTTGGAGAGTATGAGATAAAGGTTGTTGCTTCAAGAAAGAAGAAACATATTTCCAAGAAGGTGGCTGTAGATGTTGTGGATACACAGGCACCGGTTATCAGTCTTGCAGGTGACAGTGAGGTTACTATTGAAGCTGGCGATTCTTATGAAGATGCAGGCTTTAGTGCTGATGATAATTATGATGGAGATATAACTGATAAAGTTGAAGCTGATACACAGGTAGATACACACAGGGTTGGTGATACTACTATTGTATATTCAGTAAAGGATTCATCAGGTAACGAAGCATTTGCAGAAAGAATAGTACATGTGGTAGATACGACAGCACCAGGTATATTTCTTGATGGTGGAGATGTTTACTATGTAAAGAAAGGCTCTGAATACAAAGATCCCGGATATTCTGCAGTTGATATATGTGATGGAGATGTTACGGATAAAGTGTGTGTATCTGGTGATGTTGATACAGAGAATACAGGTAAATATACTATAACATACACAGTGTCAGACAGTTCAGGCAATGAAGCAAGAGCAGAGAGAACTGTTAAGGTATATATGCCTATGCCGGATAATGCTGTTAATCCGGGTAATAAGGTTATTTATCTGACTTTCGATGATGGTCCCGGACCGTATACAGATAAGCTTCTGGATATTCTTGACAGATATAATGTGAAAGTAACATTTTTCGTAACCAATGGTAAGCCGGATTATCAGAATCTTATTGCGAAGGAAGCACAGAGAGGTCATACTGTAGCTATACACTCAGCATCACATGATTATGCAAGAATATATCAGAGTGTTGATGCGTATTTTGATGATCTTAATGAGATGAATGATATCATAATTGCACAGACAGGAAAGAGTGCTGATATTGTAAGATTTCCGGGTGGTTCATCTAATACTATAAGTAAAAGATACTGCAGAGGTATTATGAGCCAGCTTGTATGTGCTGTGCAGGAGCGTGGATTCAGATATTGCGACTGGAATGTCTCAAGTGGAGATGCCGGAGCAACAACAAGTACTTCACAGGTAGTAAGTAATGTCATTAATGGAATTAAGAGCAATAATGTATCTATAGTTTTACAGCATGATATTAAGAATTTCAGTGTTGACGCTGTTGAACAGATAATTGAATGGGGATTATCGGAAGGATATACATTTTTACCGATAACATCAACAACGCCGATGTCTCATCACGGTGTTAATAATTGATATTAAGCAGGAGACTGTACATGGGATATAATACAGATATTAGTACTGCTGAGCAGTTACAGTACATTTTTAATGATTATAAGAATGGTATTGAGCATGGAATTCTTGTGGCTAATCTGACATATCAGCTTGCTAAGCGCATGGGGCTTAGTGAAGAAGAATGTTATGAGCTAAAAGTTGCCGGAATGATGCATGATATTGGAAAACTTAAATTATCAGAATACTTATATGGCAGAAATTCGGGTGAATTATCGGTTGAAGAGATGAAATATATGAGAATGCACTCTAAAATCAGCTTTGATGTATTGAAAAATTATGATTATTCGGATAATATAATGAAAGTTGTTCTTTGGCACCATGAATGTTACGATGGAAGTGGTTATCCTGATAACCTTAAAGGAACGGATATTCCATTGGGAGCAAGAATTCTTAAGGTGGCAGATGAATTTGCAGCGCTGATATCAGACAGACCGTATAGAAAGGCTTTTGATGTTGATACGGCTGTGAACATTCTTATTGAAGAGATTAGGAATCTTGATATGAAGGTGTTTATTGAGTTTCAGCGAATGATTCACGAGGAAGAAACATTTGAGATAATAAGAAACAGTAAGATAGATTTAGATAGTCTTACTCTCGAAGATATTCTATCCTTCGCAGATTAGTAATTAATTACAGGAAAGAGGTAAAGTAAGATGGCAGAGTCAATGGTTGGCTTAAAGAGATCGCACAGATGTACAGAGGTTTCATCAGCTGATATTGGTAAGAAGGTTACTGTTATGGGTTGGATTGCCAAGAGAAGAAATCTTGGTGCACTTATTTTTGTTGATTTAAGAGACAGAAGCGGTATTCTTCAGATTCTTTTTGATGAGAATATAATTGGTAAGGAAGGTTTTGACAAGGCATATACACTTCGTAATGAATTCGTAATCGCTGTTGAGGGGGAAGTTGTTAAGAGAAGTGGTGCTATTAATGAGAATTTAAAGACAGGTGATATTGAGATTGCTGCCAAGACTTTAAGAATTCTTTCTGAGTCAGAGACACCTCCATTCCCAATTGAGGAGAATATCCAGACTAAGGAAGATATCAGACTTAAGTACAGATGTCTTGACCTTAGAAGACCTGATATCCAGTCTAATATTATTATGAGAAGCAAGGTTGCAACTCTTACAAGAGCATTCCTTGCAAAGGAAGGTTTCTTGGAGATTGAAACACCTATGCTTACTAAGTCTACACCAGAGGGAGCTAGAGATTACCTTGTACCAAGCCGTATTCATCCAGGTAAGTTCTATGCACTTCCACAGTCACCACAGCTTTTCAAGCAGATGCTTATGTGCTCTGGTTATGACAGATATATGCAGATTGCAAGATGCTTCAGAGATGAGGATTTAAGAGCAGACAGACAGCCTGAATTCACACAGATTGATATGGAGTTATCATTCGTTGATGTTGATGATGTAATTGATGTTAATGAAAGACTTCTTGCATACCTTTTCAAAGAAGTTCTTGATGTAGATGTACAGCTTCCAATCCAGAGAATGACATGGCAGGAAGCTATGGACAGATTCGGTTCAGATAAGCCTGATTTAAGATTCGGTATGGAATTACAGAATGTATCAGATATCGTTAAGGACTGTGGATTCGGAGTATTTACAGGAGCACTTGAAAATGGCGGCTCCGTAAGAGGTATCAATGCTAAGGGACAGGGAAGCATGCCTCGTAAGAAGATAGACGCGCTTGTTGATTTCGCCAAGGGATATGGTGCTAAGGGACTTGCCTATATTGCAATTCAGGAGGATGGCTCATATAAGTCTTCATTTGCAAAGTTCATGACAGAGGAACAGATGAATGCCCTTGTCAAGGCTATGGACGGAGAAGCAGGAGATCTTCTCTTATTCGCAGCTGACAGAAATAAGATTGTATGGAATGTACTCGGAGCATTGAGAGTAGAGCTTGCAGGACAGATGTGTCTTCTTGACAAGTCTGATTATAAGTTCTTATGGATAACTGAGTTCCCACAGTTTGAATGGTCTGATGAGGAAGAAAGATTTGTAGCAATGCATCATCCATTCACAATGCCTATGGATGAAGATCTTGACATGCTTGAGACTAACCCTGGTGCAGTCCGCGCCAAGGCTTATGATATCGTCCTTAACGGAACAGAAATCGGTGGTGGCTCCGTAAGAATCCATCAGGCTGATGTACAGAGCAGAATGTTTAAGGCTCTCGGTCTTACAGACGAGGTTGCTAACGAGAAGTTCGGATTTCTTCTTGATGCATTCAAGTATGGTGTTCCACCACACGCAGGACTTGCTTACGGTCTTGACAGACTTGTAATGCTTATGGCTAAGAGGGATTCTATCAGGGATGTAATTGCCTTCCCTAAGGTAAAGGACGCTTCCTGCCTGCTTACTAATGCACCTGATGTTGTAGATGCCAAGCAGCTTGATGAACTTTCAATCAAGATTGAAGAAGAAAAAACTGAAGAGTAGGATATATTAATTCCCGCACAACGGTGCGGGAATTTTTATGCATATCAAAATCAGATTTATTGCATATCATTAAAAATGTGATACAATAAGAGCAATACATCGCTTTAAAGAGGAGAAGTATATGTTAGATCTGAATGAGATACGAAATAATATTGACAAAATCGACAGCCAGCTTGTTGAGCTGTTTGAAGAGAGAATGAAACTGACAAATGAGGTTGCAGAATATAAGATTGAGACAGGTAAGAAGGTTCTTGATCCGGCAAGAGAAAAAGCCAAGTTGGAATCAGTCAAGAAGCTTGTTAAAAATCCTGATAATGTTCATGCTATTGATGATCTGTTTGCACAGATTATGGCTAACTCAAGAAAGAATCAGTATATGCTTCTTGAAAAGATGGGACAGACATTAAGAGAACCATATGAGGCTATTGATGAGATTAATAAGAAAGACTGCAAGGTAGTATATCAGGGTGTTCCGGGTGCATATTCATACGCTGCCATGATTAATTTCTTTGGTAAGGATGTTGATAATTTCAATGTTCCTACATGGAGAGAGTGTATGGAGGCAGTTAAGCAGGGAAAGGCTGATTATGCAGTTCTTCCTATTGAGAATTCCAATGCCGGAATTGTTGCAGACGTATATGATCTGTTACAGGAATATGATAATTACATAATTGCAGAGACTTATGTTAAGATTGAACATTTGTTATTAGGACTTCCGGGAACTGACCTTAATAATGTAACTGCTGTATATTCTCATCCACAGGGACTTATGCAGTGCGACAGATTCTTAGATACTCACAGGGATTGGCAGAGAATCAGTCAGGCTAATACAGCGCTTGCGGCCAAGATGATTTTTCAGGAGCATAATAAGACTCATGTTGCTATTGCAAGTAAGGAAGCTGCAGAGCTTTATGGACTTGATATCTTAAAGACTGGAATTACAGACCAGGAAGGCAATACAACAAGATTCGTTATTGTTACTAATACAAGAAAGTTCGTTAAGAACGCACAGAAGATGAGTATTGTATTCGAGACAGCTAATGAAGCAGGAACTCTTTATAACCTGTTAAGCCACATTATATATAATGGACTTAATATGAATAAGATTGAATCAAGACCGATTGAGGGTAATGTAGAGGGTAAGAGATGGAATTTCCGATTCTTCGTTGACTTTACCGGTAATATTGATGATCCAAGAGTTATGAATGCTTTAAGAGGTATTGAAGAAGAAGCTGAATCAATCAAGTTACTTGGAAACTATTAATATGTTAGAATTATAAATGTATCACATCACAATAGATAATTAAGATAAGTGAGGGGATTAAAGTGAATTTAGAAGAAGCAAAGCCTAAGCTTTCAAAGTACGGACAGGAACAGATATTAAAATATTATGATGAATTGACAGATGATGAGAAGAATGCACTTCTTGACCAGATTGATAAGACTGATATGGAAGTTTTATCTGCGATTGAACATAAGTCTGAGCTTGTTAAGAAAGGTGAGATTACACCTCTTGATGCAATGGAGCTTGATGAGATAACTGCTAATTATGATTTATTTAAGAACACAGGTGTAGAGGCAATTAAAGCTGGCAAGGTAGGAGCGATTCTTCTTGCAGGCGGAATGGGAACAAGACTTGGTTCTGATAATCCTAAGGGAATGTATAATGTAGGTGTTAACAAGGAACTTTATATATTCGAATGCCTTATTAACAATCTTATGGATGTTGTTAAAGAGACAGGAACATATATACATTTATTCGTTATGACAAGTGAGAAGAATAATGATGCTACAGTTTCTTTCTTTGAAGAGAAGAACTTCTTTGGATATAAGAGTGAATATGTATATTTCTTCAAGCAGGAGATGGCAGCAGCCACTGATTATGATGGCAAGATATATCTTGAAGAGAAGGGAAGAATGGCTACATCACCTAATGGTAATGGAGGCTGGTATATCTCTTTAAAGAAGGCTGGATTAACAAAGGTTCTTGAGAATAACGGAATTGAATGGCTTAATGTATTCGCTGTTGATAATGTTCTTCAGAGAATTGCAGACCCTGTATTTATCGGTGCTACAATTGAAAAGCACTGTGCAGTTGGTTCTAAGGTTGTAAGAAAGGCTGCTCCAGATGAAAAGGTTGGAGTTATGTGTCTTGAAGATGGCAAGCCTTCAATTGTTGAGTATTATGAACTTACTAAAGAGATGATGGATGCCAAGAATTCAAAGGGTGACCCTGCATATAATTTTGGAGTTATTCTTAACTATCTGTTCAGAGTTTCTGACCTTGAATCAATTGTTGGCAAGAATCTTCCATTACATATTGTTGAGAAGAAGATTCCATATATTGACGAGAATGGTAATCTTGTTAAGCCAGAAAAGCCTAACGGATATAAGTTTGAAGGCCTTGTTCTTGATATGATTCATGAGCTTGACAGCTGCCTTCCATTCGAGGTAGTAAGAGAAAAGGAATTTGCTCCTATTAAGAATGCAACAGGTGTTGATTCAGTTGAATCAGCAAGAGAACTCCTTAAGAAGAATGGTGTTGCAATTTAATACATTTTGTTGTATGTTATTAATAAGTGCTGTACAACTGGCGGAAGATGCTTAAGCGGCATTGTGGGACAACCCACAGGGAGTACAGTTTATATTAAGAAAAAGCCGACCGCCTGGGCAACGCAAAGCATAAAGCTGCGTTCCCAGGCGGTCTTTCTACGTTGAGAGTGAATGCAGTCAATACATTTTAACAGGAGGTCAGTTATGACAATTAAGAACCTTTCAGAGGAATTATCAGGATGTGCTTATCCAGGCAGAGGAATTGTTGCCGGTATGTCAGAGGATGGTAATAAGGCAGTTTCAGCTTACTTTATTATGGGAAGAAGCGAGAGCAGCCGTAACCGTGTATTTGTACAGGATGGAGAGGGTATCAGAACAGAGGCTTTTGACCCATCAACACTTTTGATTGCACCAGAGCTTATTATCTATGCTCCTGTAAGAGTACTTGGAAATAACACTATTGTTACTAATGGAGACCAGACAGATACAGTTTATGATGGACTTTCAGAAGGCAAAACATTTGAAGAATCTTTAAGAGAAAGAAAATATGAGCATGATGCTCCTAACTATACTCCAAGAATCTCAAGCATACTTCATATTGAGAATAACGAATATTCATATGCAATGTCTATATTAAAGAGCCACAACGGCAATCCTGATATCTGCGAGAGACATACATATACTTATGATGCAGCATTTGCAGGAGAAGGACATTATATCCATACATATATGGGTGATGGCAATCCGCTTCCAAGCTATGAGGGAGAGCCGACATGGGTTAAGATATCAGGTGATATCGAGGAATTCACACAGATGATATGGAACAATCTTAATGCAGATAACAAGGTATCACTTTTTGTAAGATATATTGATATTGCTACAGGTGAGTACGAAACAAGAATTATCAATAAGAATGTAAAGTAATATATCAGTTGATTAATATTATACGAGGAGAATGAAAATGAACGAATTTCAGTTAAAGTACGGATGTAACCCTAATCAGAAGCCTTCAAGAATATTTATGGCAGACGGAAGTGACCTCCCGGTAGAGATTCTTAACGGTAGACCAGGATATATTAATTTCCTTGATGCATTTAACGGATATCAGCTTGTTAAGGAATTAAAGAAGGCTACAGGACTTCCAGCAGCCACATCTTTCAAGCATGTATCTCCAGCAGGTGCTGCAGTAGGACTTCCTCTTACAGATGTTGAGAAGAAGATTTACTGGGTTGATGAAGCAATCGGAGAATTAAGCCCAATCGCATGTGCATATGCAAGAGCAAGAGGTGCAGACAGAATGTCATCTTTCGGTGATTTCATATCATTATCAGATGTATGTGATGTTGCTACAGCAAAGCTTATCCAGCATGAGGTTTCAGACGGAATTGTTGCCCCTGGATATGAGCCGGAGGCACTTGAGATATTAAAGTCTAAGAAGAAGGGTAACTACAACATCATTAAGATTGACCCTGAATATAAACCTGAACCAATCGAGAGAAAGCAGGTGTTTGGTGTAACATTTGAGCAAGGAAGAAATGAGTTCGTTATCGATAAGGAACTTTTATCAAATGTTGTAACAGAGAATAAGGAAATTCCTGAGTCGGCTAAGATTGATATGATTATTGCTCTTATCACACTTAAGTATACACAGTCTAATTCTGTATGCTATGTAAAGAATGGACAGGCAATCGGTATCGGTGCAGGACAGCAGTCAAGAATCCATTGTACAAGACTTGCAGGTCAGAAGGCAGATAACTGGTATCTCCGTCAGAATCCAAAGGTTCTTAATCTTCCATTCAAGGACGGTGTAGGACGTGCTGACAGAGATAATGCAATCGACCTTTATATCGGTGATGAATACGAAGATATCCTTAATGACTGGGAGAGAGTATTCACAGAGAAGCCATCGGTATTCACAGTTGAAGAGAAGAAGGAATGGCTTGCAGGCAACACTGATGTAACAATCGGTTCAGATGCATTCTTCCCATTCGGAGATAATATCGAAAGAGCTTATAAGTCAGGCGTTAAGTATGTTGCACAGCCAGGCGGCTCTGTAAGAGATGCACAGGTTATCGAGACAGCCAACAAGCATGGAATGGCTATGTGCTTTACAGGAATGAGATTATTCCATCATTAATTAATAACAATTATAGCGAATGTCAACTTATTGAAATGGCAAGGTTGACATTCGCTTTTTTCAGTTCTATAATCTAATAAATATTTTTCAAAAGAGGTATATAACTGATGACACCATTAGAACTGGCAGAAGAGATTATTAACGGAAGAAGAATTACAAGACAGGATGATTTAACATTTTTCCTTAGCTGTGACTTAGACGAGCTTTGCGAGGGCGCAGACAGAATAAGAAGGCATTATGTTGGAAATAAGGTTGATTTATGCTCTATAATTAATGGAAGAAGCGGCAAATGTCCAGAGGACTGTAAGTACTGTGCGCAGTCAGCGCATAACCATACAGACTGCGAAGTATATGATTTTCTTCCGGAAGAAGATATTGTAAAAGCATGTAAGATGAATGAGTCAGAAGGCGTTGACCGTTTCTCAATTGTTACAGCGGGAAAAGCACTTACAGGTGAGGAATTCGAAAAAGCTATTCATGCTTATGAGACTATGAACAAGGAATGTGATATAGAGCTGTGTGCTTCAATGGGATTTCTTAATGCTGAGCAGCTTCATAGACTTCATGAAGCAGGCGTTACAAGTTATCACCATAACATTGAGACTTCAAGAAGAAATTTTCCTAATATATGCACAACACATACATATGACATGAAGATTGAAACTTTAAAACTTGTAAAAGCAGAAGGCATGTGGGCATGTTCCGGTGGTATAATAGGAATGGGTGAGGACTGGGATGACAGACTTGATATGGCAATAAGTCTTGCAGAAGTCGGCGTTGATTCAATTCCTCTTAATGCACTTATGCCTATTAAGGGTACACCTCTCGAGAATGAGCAAAGACTTACTGAACCTGAGATATTAAGAACAATTGCATTCTTCAGATATATTAACCCTGAGGCTGATATAAGGCTTGGTGCAGGAAGAGCGCTTCTTACAGGAGATGGAATCAAGGCATTCCAGTCTGGTGCGTCTGCTACTATCACAGGTAATATGCTTACTACTGTTGCATGTGCTACAATAAGAAGTGATAAGAATATGTTAAAGGACATCGGAAGAGAGACAAAATAATGAAATTAACAAAATTTTTGAAAAAAGGGATGGCTGTGTTACTTACAGCGACATTTTGCATGGGAATGTCAGCAGGACTGACAGGCTGTGGCAATGATACAGCAAAAGAGGATTCTAAGGATATTGATACATTCAGGATTATGATTGCACCATATCAGGATGCCGATACACTGCTTTCAGGACTTGAACCTCTTGGCGGCATGATTAAGGACGAGCTTGCTGCACAGGGCTATAATGTAGGCAATGTAGAGATTACTGTAGGAACATCTTACGGTGCTGTAGGAGAGGCTTTAAGTGCCGGAACAGCAGATGCAGGATTTATCTCAGGCGGAACTTACGTTACATATGATGATGACTGCGAAGTACTGCTCACAGCACAGAGAAAGGCTATTAATAAGGATTCTCTTAATGCAAAGGACTGGAATGATGGAACAGAGGAGGTGTTTACAGATAATCTTACAACATACTACCGTTCAATTATCCTTGCAGGTCCAAGTGCGAAAGGACAGGAGCTTGCTGCCAAGGTTAATGCAGGACAGCAGCTTACATGGGATGATCTTAACAGTGCAACATGGGCGGTAATGGGTGCTTCATCAGCATCAGGTTATATGTATCCAAGTCTGTGGCTTTACAATAATTACGGCAAGCAGATAAGTGACCTTGCCAATGTTGTACAGTCAGATTCGTATACAACGTCCATGTCAAGACTCGCAGCCGGACAGGTTGATGTTATAGTTGGTTTTGCACATATGAGAGCAAAATACGCAGCCAACTGGATGAGCAAATTCGGTGGTACAGATGATTGTTATAAACAGACTGCAGTTTTGGCAGTGACAGATCAGATAATGGATGATACAATATGTGTTAGTAAGAATTCAGATATTATGTCAGAAGGCTTTAAGAAAGCATTTGCAGATGCTTGTATTAATATAGGAAAAAATGAAGACGGACTTAAAGTTTTGAATGTATTAAGCCATATTGGATATCAGTATGCCAAGAGTTCTGATTATGATGCAGAGCGTGCGGCACAGAATATGTTAAAGAAATAATTCGCCTTTAAGCCGTCTGGGAGGACAATATACATGTTGCAGATAGACGGTGTGAGTAAAGTATATAAAGGTGGAGATAAAGCCCTTGAGAATATCAGCTTTTCGGTAGAACAGGGCGAATTCATATCGGTAATTGGAAAGAGTGGTGCTGGAAAGACCACTCTTTTTCGCATGCTTAACGGAATGATTAAACCGACTGCTGGCAGTATTATTATTGATAAACAGGATTTTACCAGACTGAAAGGTAGAAAGAAAAGAGATATCCAGAAAACAATAGGTACTATATATCAGGATTTCTGTCTTGTTGATACCCTGACATGCTTAGATAATGTTCTTAATGGTGCACTGGCAGAAAGAAATGCTTTTAAGGCACTTTTCGGGATATTTACTAAGGAGCAGAAGGAATATGCAAAGAAGCAGCTTGAGGCGGTAGGATTGTCTGAAAAAATGTATTCTTATACCGGAAAGCTGTCAGGAGGACAGAAGCAGAGGGTTGCGATTGCGAGGGCGCTTATGCAGAAACCCGATATTATACTTGCAGATGAGCCGGTTGCTTCATTAGACCCGTATAGTGCGGAACAGATTACTGATATTCTCGTTCAGCTTAACAGGCAGTACAATATAACAGTTATTATGAACAGTCATTCGGTGGAACTTGCATTGAAGAAATCGGACAGAATTATAGGAATTGCTGATGGCAGACTTGTACTTGATAAAAAGTCGCCAGAGGTAACAAATGACGATATAGAGTTCGTATATGGTGGCGCGTATGAAAAGTATGAATAGAATGAAGATTATCAGAAGAATTACTGCACTGGTAATGCTTTCTATAGTAATATTCTGTTTTGTTGTAACTGGCTTTGATATGAATGTAATTATAAAAAGAAGCAGTCAGGCTGTATTGTTCATAAAAAGAACGTTCCCACCAGATACAGGATACTGCAGTAAGATTGTAGAACCACTTATTAAGACAGTGCAGATGTCAATAGCAGGTACATTTATCGGTGCTGTGCTTGGACTTTTCACTGCATTTTTATATGCAGGAAATCTTATTAAGAAGCCATATGTAAGGATTATGGTGAGAATTATTGTGCAGTGCGTAAGAACAATACCTGTGCTTATTCTTGCACTTATTGCAACATTTATATGGGGACTCGGTGCGGCAGCAGGAACTATTGCCATAGCTGTATCGACATGGGCTGTAATGGCAAGAATCGGTGGGGAGGATGTTGAAGGTCTGTCAATGAAGCCGTATGAAGCGATTATAGCCACGGGAGCAGGGAAGTTCAAAGCATTTTCACGTACAGTTGTTATTGAACTGCTGCCAGGCTATCTTAGCAATTCATTGTATGTTTTAGAAGCTAATATAAGACATGCAGCAATTCTTGGCTATGTCGGTGCAGGAGGAATCGGACTTTTACTTAATGAGAAGATAAGCTGGCGTGAATATAGCAGAGTTGGAATGATTCTTGTAATGCTTTTTGGTGCAGTGCTTGTGATTGAGGGGATAAGCACATTTTTGAAAGCATATCTTGACGGGCGTATTAAGAGAAACACAACTGCAAATGTGATTATAAGTGTATGTATCATGGCACTTTTTGTATACAGTCTCAGTGCAGTTAAAGATGTATCGGCATCAAAGCTTGGAATTAAAGTCATTGGTGCAATTGTGCATGGAATTACGTATCCGGACTGGGGATACATGTTTATGACCGGAAAGAGCGGTGTTATGTATCTTATGCTTGAGACTATTGCAATTGCTGTTGCAGGAACATGTGCTGGTGCGGTATTTGCAGGTCTGCTTACACTTATTAATTCGAGAAAATTCGTCCCGGCACCTGTGGCTTTTGTTGGCAGACTTGTTGTAATGGCGATAAGGACAGTTCCTGTGTATGTGTACGGACTTATATTTATAAGAGTTACCGGACCGGGCAGCTTTGCCGGTGTGCTTACAATGATGATGTGCAGTATCGGACTGCTGACCAAGAGGTTCACGGTTGCAGTTGATAACTGGAATATGGCGGCATGGAATGCGTGCAAATGTGCAGGAACAGGATTTATTGCAAGAATAAGACATGTGGCAGTACCTGAGCTTAAGACACAATTTAAAGACGCCGTAATGTACAGGCTTGATGTGAATGTAAGGTCGGCAAGTACATTAGGACTTGTCGGTGCAGGCGGAATCGGCACCCCACTGATTGTTTACATGAACAATTACAGATGGGACGCCGTCGGCTCAATTCTTATTGTGTTATTCGTTGTGGTTCTATTAATAGAACTTCTGTCAAAATGTTTAAAGAAAATCTATTAGCCTTTCTTTAATTTGCTGTAGTCAATAACGTATATAAGAATGTAAAGAAAAATATAAAGTATTATTGCTCCGATTACATCGACTACAGAGTGCTGCTTTAAGAATACAGTTGCAAGGCATATAAGAACACAGAGAATAGAAGATAATGTCTTTGTTACAACATGTCCTTTCAAAGCTTTGCAGCGAAGCAGTGCAAAATTAACTGCGAGTGAGTTGTATACATGGATACTTGGGAATACATTTGTTGAAGTATCTATGGCATACAGAGTACTTATTATCTTACCGCAGAAGTTATCAGGTATATGGTCAGGTCTTAATGTAAGACTGTTAGGATATATCATACATATTGTAAGTGCGAGTGACATACCGATTATGAGTGATAATGCAAACTGTATGAATTCCTTGTTGTCAGCCTTGAAATACATATATATACATGCACCGACTACATACAGATACCACAATACATATGGAATTATGAAGTATTCGCAGAATGGTATCATGTTATCCAATGGAATATTCATTATGTGAAGTCCGGGATAATCGCTGTTGAATACTCTTTCAAGAATCATAAACCATGGAAGATATATGAGAATATATGCTCCGAAGCAGATTCTCCAGCCTTTTCTTTTAAAAAAATCTTTCAATATTATACACCTCTACATTTTTTAATATTATTAGCAAAAGATTTCAGAATTATATCATTGTTGCTGAATAAATGCAATATAATAAGGGTTAGCAG
>CAVAPS010000001.1:0-62244 GCA_963590775.1 Desulfovibrio piger | reverse complement strand
ATATAATAATATGACACATTTGATGTAGGAGATTTATCGATGTTACATTTGAATCATTTGAAGAAAAGCTTTGGTAAGAATGAGATTCTTACTGATGTTGAATATACATTTGAAAAAGGAAATATATATCCGGTTCTTGGCGGTGTGGGAGCAGGAAGAACAACTCTGTTTGAGTGTATCGCGGGAGATATTCCGGTAGATTCAGGCACTGTTGAGACTAAGGAGATGTGCACACTTTTCTTTGCAGCAAAGCAGAGCGTACTTCCTATGCTTATTACAGGATATCAGTTTATCAGTATGCTCTGTGATATGAATAAGAACAGCGAAAAGCCTGAATATTATCTTGATAAGGTTAAGCTTACAGGGCAGATAAGAGACAGACATATTGGTGATTACAGCTTTGAAGAGAAAAAGAGACTTCAGCTTGCAGCATTTCTTATACAGAAGCCATATGTCATGATGTTTGATGAGGCACTTGATTACTGTACTGATGAATATGTTGAGGATATGCTTAATGTTCTTAATGAAGTAAAGGATGAGCATATAATCCTTATATCTACGGGGCTGCTTGATGTTGCACACAGAATATCTCAGGATGTAGTTGTCCTTAATAACGGTGAGCTTAATCAGATATCATACGAAACTATGCAGATTCCAGAGATTAAGGGTGCTGTATTAGACATACTTGGGGAGGCAGACAATGAAATTATTTAGAAAGCTGTTTGCTGAGAAAATATTAAGATATTACGAAGGAACAGAGGCAGGAATCAAGATTATTAAGAATCTTCCTATACTTAAGAAACTGGTAAAAGAAGAATCTTTTGGGGAGAAATCAAAGAGCAGGGCAGTTGTTGGAACACTGGCACAGGTATTTATGCTTGCATGGGAATTCATAAGAAAGTTTCTTTATGTTGTGCTTCTTATATATGTTCCTTATATTATACTGGCACATTTCTTCCCATTAATAAGAATACATCAGGATATATCAATAATATATCTGTTTATAATGCTTTCAACAATATGTGGAAGCCTTGCCAATACTACTATTTTTGCAATGGGTGACAGGGATTATCTTATGATTCGTGTAATGCTTGTAAGCCCATATATGAACTTTTTAGGAAAGTTTATATACAAATTAATCACAGAATTTATATTTTATTTCATTATACTTACAATACTTGGAGAAGCGGTGCTTAATGCACTTATGCTGTGTATAATTACAGCATGTGCAAGACCGATAGGAGAGATGCTTGCGATTATAACATTTGACCATTTCAGAGGTGTGTATGAGAACAGAAGTGTTCTTAACGGCACTATAATGGCTATATGCGTTATACTTGCATATGGACTGCCTGTACTTAATGGGAGAGTCGCAGCAAGCTGGATATATGCAATTCATCCGTTTGTTGTATGTGTTATGTTTCTTCTTGGAGCAGGAGCAATGTATTTCTTATGGTGGTATAAGTACTATCGTGTAATTATAAGAGAGGCTATGCATAATAAGAGAGAATTTTAATTAAATCAGGAGGTGGATTATGTATCAGATGAGTAAGAAATTTCATACCAAGATTCTTACATATGTGGCACTGGTTATATTCTGCCTTATGGTTATTGGAATGTTCGTATACAGTTATGTAAGTAAATATAAGGCTGATAAGCTTGATATTAAGTCAAGATATACATTTTCAATAAGAATTGATGATAACTGGAATGTTATCAGAGATGATGCTGTAAAGGATTATGATGCAGATAATGTATTTGATTTTGCTAATCCTGATACAGTAATGCTTGGAACTAAATGGATAGAAAGTTATATTGCTCAGTACAGACAGAAATATGTATCATATTCAAAGTACATTACTAAATCAGGAGTTGATTCTGTAAGTGTACTGGATTTGTCTAATAATACGGTCCTTATTTCTTTCTGGATTATTCCACAGAATCTTAATTCGGATTATTTCTCATCATGGGAAGGTATTCAGGATGATGGAAGAATTAAATGCGAATGGGTGGTTTCATTCTATCTTGATAATAATTATGATAATACAGCAAGTTTATATGTGACATCAGTTATGAGCTCAGAAGATTATGGACTTAAGCAGTATTATGCACAGCAGGGTGTAGATTCAGGTGGTGATACGGAGATTACAAGCAATTCTAACAAGGATCAGCTTGCCAATTATGCAATCAGGGATAATTCTCTTCTTGTTACTTATGATGGAGAGAGATATGTTTCGGTTCCTGTATCGTATTCATATCTTATGTATGAAGATAACAGTACAACAACGCTTAAAGAAGGCAGTTATATGATAACAACAGAAAAGACTGCTTTCGTGTACGGTGGTAAGACGGCTAATAATACGAAGATACCGGTGACTGTTGTATATTCAGATGATAAAGGTGAGAACTGGACGACATGTGAGCTTGATAATATATATACGGCTGATTATTATTATGTCAGATTCTTTGATGTTGATAATGGTGTTATTATCTGCGGATATGGAAAGAGTAATGATACCAATGAATCATCAAGGATATACAGTACAAGTAACGGAGGAGAGAGTTGGGAGACAGTTGGAAGCGGACCGGCTACCAATATAATTAAAGGTGTTGTTTACCTGACTCCTGATACAGGATTCTTCTGTTATAATTATGTTGATGGTATGGACAGTAATCTTTATAAGACTGATGATGGTGGTAAAACATTTGCTAAGTTGATACTTGAAGAACAGGAACTTGATAGTTCAGCAGCGAACCCTCAAGGACAGGAGACAGAAACCAAGACGGATTCTGGCAAGACAGGCTCTGATTCTTCTGAACAGCTCAAATGGAGTGATGTATATAAGGAAGCTCTTACTCCGGTTGTTGATTCAACTGGAATTGTAACCATATATCTTACTCAGGGCAAGAATGCGGTGTACAATGATGGTAAGACCGCTGCAAAGTATCAGTCTTCAGATAAGGGAAGTACATGGAAATATATTGGTCAGGTTGAGATAAAAGATTAAAACTTTATTAAAAAGCTAAATATTATTTGAATAATATAAACATGCATGGTATTATAATTTTGCAAAAGGGATTTTAATACTGTGCATGTTTTTGTATATTTCAGACGTTTTCTTATGAGGTTTATGGACGTGATATGAATTAATACATAAGGAGATTGTTTATGAAATGTAGAATAATAGAAGACAAGCGGATTCTGGCTGGCATTGTGTTATTAGGAATACTGCTTATTGGCGGTGTTATTATATCACAGGCAGCAGAAGATGAATACAGAGTTCATCACAATATAACAATAGATCTGGATGGAGGAGTGTGTGGCGGAATATATTATCAGTCACAGATAGATCACGGACCGGATCAGGGACAGTGGAGAGATGATCTTGGAACAGGTCTGTATCTGTCAGACCGTAATGGAGTATATCATACAATATTAGATTATCATGCATCAATACCGAAAGCGGATACAACAACTTCTAATTATTATGATTGTGTTGGAATTACTCCATATATAAGAATAGGTGCGGTAAGCAGGGATGGCTATATACTTACAGGCTGGGAAGTTACAGGCGGAGATGGAGAATGTGATGATTACGGAGAAGACGGAGTAAGGGTTAATATAGGAGCATTTGCAGATGACGATATTGTAATTAAGGCAATATGGGAAAGACATTCATTTGTTGTGCATTATGATGCCGGAGTGGCAAAAGACAGAGGAATAAGTGATGTATATATTCCAGAAGATGAGAAAGCTTATTATGACAGGGGCGATGAACTGAAAGGACTTTATGAACAGGCAGAAGCATCTAATGGGCTTATGTTTGTTGGATGGTCCTTTGACAGATATGGTGATTCTGGAATAATTCAGCCTGAAGATATAAGGGAATATAATGAAGATGTCACTATATATGCAATATGGAATTATGTTATTACATTTGACAATAATACTGACGCAGAGGTTACTGGTCATATGGATGATATAACTGCAAGGCTTGGAAGCCGATTAAGACTTACAGGAAGTGATCTTTCAAGAAAAGGTTATTATCTGTCAGGCTGGAATACGAAAAGTGATGACAGCGGTCAGTTCTATACAACAATGTCGGTTGTTGATCTGACACCGTGTGAAAGTGGCAAGGCTGTTTTATATGCGATATGGCAGCCAATATTTTATGAGGTTCATCTGTATAATAATAAACCGGATGAAGCCAGCGAAGATATACATGTTGTTAATAATGATGAATGGGACTGGTATGAGGATGAAGGATTTTATAGCAGATTTTATACATATGATGAGATTGACCATCTGCCGGCTGTTAAAGATGTGTATACACTTACTGGCTGGACTGGATATGGCTGGGAGATGGAAGATGGCACATATATTGAAGGTGCTGTTGATGGAAAACTTAATCTTGCTGACAAGCTGGGAAAGATAGTTGATGTGCATGCTGTATGGAAAGAGAATATATACAATATTAATATTGATTCCAATGGTGGATATGAATCTGATACAACGATTATAACCGGATATGAGAAGAAGAATGAACTTCCGGATGCTCCGCAAAGACCAGGATATGATTTTGATTCGTGGAACACGTCTGAGGATGGAAGTGGAACAAGTTATAAGGACAAAGATACTGTTTCAAAGCTTGTAGAAGAAGATGGCGGCAATATGACAATATATGCTCAATGGAAGAAAAAGAAAAAGCTGTGCCTTAAGGTGTCATCAAATGTATACCTGAAATCATTTGTTAATCCACTTGCAGCGTCAATAGCTAAAAACTGGTTTGGCAATAATCAGGACAAGAGTGTAGAAAATATGATGGCTATCCAGAATAAAGACTGCGTTCAGGTGTGGAGTGTGAACAGAGACAGCATTATAAGGATCAGATAACATATAACTGGATACTGACAGCCCTCTGTTTTTGGGGGCTGTTTTCTGGTATGCATTTTTATGCAATATATAGGTAAATATATGCTTGAAAATTACATTTAACTATGGTAACATATTGTAAAGTTTGAGAGAAAAAGGCATTTTTGTGTCTTTTTTTTTGCGCAAAAGTGATTTTGGCGTTTCTTGGGCAAATGATTAAATTAAATAAACGAAAGGAATTAAGGTGGCATTCATGAAAGCATTTTTGATACTTGAAGACGGAACGGTCTTTGAAGGAACCAGCATAGGTTCGACCCGCGAAGTTATTAGTGAGATTGTCTTTAACACATCTATGACAGGATATCTGGAGGTGCTGACTGATCCCTCATATGCAGGACAGGCAGTAACTATGACATATCCTCTTATCGGTAATTACGGCGTATGCTATAAGGATATGGAATCCCAGAAAGCATGGCCAGACGGCTATATTGTGCGTGAGCTTTCCAGAATGGCAAGCAACTTCAGAAATGAAGATCCTATCCAGAAATTCCTTCTTGATAATGATATACCTGGTATCTGCGGAATAGATACAAGAGCCCTTACTAAGATTTTAAGAGAAAAGGGTACTATGAATGGTATGATTACAACTAATGAGAATTACAAGCTTGAGGAGGTGCTTCCTAAGATTAAGGAGTACAGCGTTAAGGGAGTTGTAAGAAAGGTTACATGTCCTGAAAAATATGTCCTTGCAGGTAAAGGCCCTAAGGTTGCACTTATGGATTTTGGTGCTAAGAGGAATATTGCAAGGTCACTTAATGAAAGAGGCTGTGAGGTTACAGTATATCCGGCATATACTAAGGCAGAAGAGATTCTTGCAGCTGATCCTGACGGAATCATGTTATCTAACGGACCTGGAGATCCTAAGGAATGTGTAGAGATAATTGAAGAGATTAAAAAGCTGTATAACAGCAATGTCCCAATATTTGCAATCTGTCTTGGACATCAGCTTATGGCACTTGCTACAGGTGCTGATACACACAGACTTAAGTATGGTCACAGAGGTGCTAACCATCCGGTTAAGGATTTAAAGACTGGCAAATGCTACATTTCATCACAGAACCATGGCTATGTTGTAGATGAGAGCACACTGGATGACAAGGTTGCAGTACCTGCATTCGAGAATGTTAACGACAAGACTAATGAGGGACTTGAATATGTCGGAAAGAATATATTCACAGTGCAGTTCCATCCGGAAGCCTGTGCAGGTCCACAGGATACAGCTTGCCTGTTTGATAGATTTATGGATATGATGAAGAAGGAGGACTAAGGACATGCCAAAGAATGAGAATATTAAGAAAGTATTAGTTATAGGTTCTGGTCCAATCGTTATTGGTCAGGCAGCAGAATTTGACTATGCCGGAACACAGGCATGCCGTTCTCTTAAGGAAGAGGGGATTGAAGTAGTGCTGGTAAACTCTAACCCGGCTACTATCATGACAGATAAGGATATCGCTGATGAGGTATATATAGAGCCTCTTACGGTTGAAGCATTAAAGCAGATTATCTTAAAGGAAAAACCAGACAGCATCTTACCTACACTTGGTGGACAGGCTGGACTTAACCTTGCGATGGAGATTGCAGAGACAGGTTTCCTTGAGGAGCACAATGTAGCTCTTATCGGTACAACTGCACTTACAATCAAGAAGGCAGAAGACCGTCTTATGTTCAAGGAAACTATGGAAAAGATTGGTGAGCCTTGTGCTGCCTCACTTGTAGTCAACAATGTTGAGGATGGTGAAGCATTTGCAGCGAAGATAGGCTATCCGGTAGTTCTCCGTCCAGCATATACACTTGGCGGAAGCGGCGGTGGTATCGCTAAAAATGTACAGGAATTAAGAGAAATCCTTGAGAATGGTTTAAGACTTTCAAGAGTTGGTGAAGTATTAGTTGAGCGTTGTATAGCTGGCTGGAAGGAAATCGAGTACGAGGTAATGCGTGACAGCAACGGAACATGTATTACTATCTGTAACATGGAGAATATCGACCCTGTCGGAGTTCATACAGGTGACAGTATCGTAGTCGCTCCTTCACAGACACTTTCTGATAAGGAATATCAGATGTTAAGAACATCTGCATTAAGAATTATTGATGAATTAGGAATCACAGGAGGATGTAATGTACAGTATGCACTTCACCCAGACAGCTTTGAGTACTGTGTAATCGAAGTTAATCCTCGTGTAAGCCGTTCATCAGCATTAGCTTCTAAGGCAACAGGTTATCCTATTGCAAAGGTTGCAGCCAAGATAGCACTTGGCTACACACTTGATGAGATTAAGAATGCCGTAACAGGAAAGACATATGCAAGCTTTGAGCCGGCACTTGATTACTGTGTAGTTAAGATTCCTAGACTTCCATTTGATAAGTTCATCTCAGCTAAGAGAACACTTACAACACAGATGAAGGCTACAGGTGAGGTTATGAGTATTTCTGATAACTTCGAGGGTGGTCTTATGAAGGCTATCCGTTCTCTTGAACAGCATGTTGACAGCCTTATGTCATATGACTTCACAAAGCTTACAGATGAAGAGCTTCTTGAAGAGCTGGCAATTGTAGACGACAGAAGAATTTGGAAGATAGCTGAAGGTTTAAGAAGACACATTTCTGCAACTAAGATGCATGATATTACTAAGATAGACTTATGGTTTATCGATAAGCTCCAGATTATCGTTGATATGGAGAATGCACTTAGGAGAGGACCTCTTACAGAGAGCCTTTTAAGAGAAGCTAAGAGAATTGAATTCCCTGATAATGTTATCGGTGATTTAACAGGTCATACAGAAAGAGAAATCAAGGAATTAAGAGACCAGTATAGTATCCATGCAGCATTTAAGATGGTTGATACATGTGCTGCCGAGTTTGCCGCTACAACTCCATACTACTATTCAGTATATGGCAGTGAAAATGAAGCTGTAGAGACTAAGGATAAGAAGAAGGTTCTTGTACTTGGCTCTGGTCCAATCAGAATCGGACAGGGTATTGAGTTCGACTTCTGTTCAGTCCACTGTACATGGGCATTCAGAAAAGAAGGCTTTGAAACAATCATTATCAACAACAATCCTGAAACAGTATCTACTGACTTCGATATTGCTGATAAGCTTTACTTCGAGCCGCTTACAGCAGAGGATGTTGAATCAATCGTTGAATTCGAGAAGCCGGACGGTGCAGTTGTACAGTTTGGTGGACAGACAGCTATCAAGCTTACAGAAGCTCTTATGAAAATGGGCGTTCCTATTCTCGGAACTAAGGCAGAGGATGTAGATGCTGCCGAGGATAGAGAGCTCTTCGACGAGATACTTGAGCAGACACAGATTCCAAGAGCTAAGGGACAGACTGTATTCACAGTTGATGAAGCCCTTAAGGCTGCCAATGAGCTTGGATATCCTGTACTTGTAAGACCTTCATATGTACTTGGTGGACAGGGTATGCAGATTGCTGTATCTGATGAAGATGTAGTTGAATTCATGAACATCATCAACAGAATTAAGCAGGATCATCCAATCCTTGTTGATAAGTACCTTATGGGTAAGGAAATCGAGGTTGATGCTGTATGCGATGGTCAGGATATTCTTATTCCTGGTATCATGGAGCATATTGAGAGAGCCGGTATCCACTCAGGAGACAGTATTTCAGTATATCCAGCTAAGTCTATATCACCTAAGATTGTAGATATGATTGAAGATTATACAGGAAGACTTGCAAGAGCACTTCATGTAAAGGGTATGATTAACATTCAGTTTATCGTATATAATGACCAGGTATATGTAATTGAGGTTAATCCTCGTTCAAGCCGTACAGTTCCATATATCAGCAAGGTTACAGGTATTCCGATTGTTAAGCTTGCCACACAGGTTATTATCGGCAAGACAATTAAGGAATTAGGATATGAGCCGGGACTACAGAAGGCAGCAGATTACTATGCTATCAAGATGCCTGTATTCTCATTCGAGAAGATCAGAGGTGCTGATATAAGCCTTGGACCTGAGATGAAGTCTACAGGAGAGTGTCTTGGTATATCTAAGAGCTTTGATGAGGCACTTTATAAGGCATTCGAGGGAGCCGGAATCAGACTTCCTAAGCATAAGCAGATTATCATGACTCTTGCTGATAAGGATAAGCAGGACGGAGTTGATATCGCACAGAGATTCGAGGCACTTGGTTACAAGATATATGCATCAAGAGGAACAGCTAAGGTTCTTAAGGAAAATGGAGTACATGCAATTCAGGTTAATAAGATTGGACAGGAAGCACCTACACTCCTTGACCTTATCTTAGAGCATAAGATTGATCTTGTAATTGATACACCAGAGAGCGGAATTGAGAGAGCCAAGGATGGTTTCCTTATAAGAAGATATGCTATCGAGACAGGTGTGCACTGCCTTACAAGTCTTGATACAGCACATGCGCTTATATCAAGCCTTGAGCATGCATTCAATAATCAGGAATTATCTATCGTTGATATCGCAAAGATAGATAACCGCGGAAATTAATTAAAGCCTGTCAGTCAGCAATAAGCCTGACTGGCAGGTTTTTTAAATACTGTGCAGATACAGGAATTGAGAAATTTTAGAAAATAGTTAGGTATTTGTCTCACTTTTGTCTACATTAGTGTGTTATACTACAGCCATGATAAGAAATAAGTTAACAGACAGGAGGAATATATTATGCCAAGACCAGAATTAGAACAGGAGATTTTAGATGAAAAGAGAATACAGGAATTAGTAACTAAGATGCAGTCGAGTTTTCCAACAGCACTTAAGGCAAGCTGTAATGCTATAGACCACCTTTATGGTGATGTTGATTCAGCATCCGAGATGTATGAAAAAGATTATAAAGCACTGAATGAATTTGTGGACAGCTTTGTGGAATTATATAAGTGTAGTAAGAATACGAATCAATTAAATGAGATTTATGTTGTTTTAAAGTCACGTGACAAACGCACTAATGAGACTAATACAGGAGTTGATACTGTAGATGTATATTTCAAGCAGGTGATGAAAAATCTCCGTGAACAAAAAGATATGACTGGTATCCACAAGATGTTAAGAAACAGACTGCTTGAAAGCTTTGGAAAACCGGATGGAATTAATTCAGAGGAAACAGAGCTTTATAATAATATATTGAATGATATAACAAGCATTAAGCTCAGGGATAATCTTAATAATGACTATAAAGCCACGGGAAAAGATAATGAAGTGAGCGATTATAAGATAATGGTTAATGCATCTATAGTTGACTCCTCTAAGAAATCATATCTTTTCGAAAATAGTTACGAGTTATATAATTCATGGATTGCTAACAATCAAGATAAACCTACTAGGGCGAGTAAAATTGATTCACCGTATCTTGGATTTTATGTAAAGAGTGCACAAAGCTTTATGCATATATACAATGATGAGAATGATGCTGTGAAAATCAAGAAAGATGAAGATACTAAGATATATCAGAAATTCTTTATCCAGAGCAGATATTACATGGAATTAAAGAATATCAAGGATAAGGAAAAGGAGCTTTCTGCTGCACAGTCTAAAATTACTGACTTAGAGAATGGACTGAATGATATTTCAAATCAACCTTATTTAAATATTATAAATGGGCTTATCAATTCATTCAAAGAAGGTTTTGCTGGAATGAAATATGAAGAAAAATTCAAAACATTTGCACAGAGGCTACAGGTAGATCTTGTAAGGTTGGATGGAACTAATGGAACTAAAAAGGGTGCGGATTACAGAGCGATGACGGATGAGCTTAGATTTCTAAGAGATAATAATGATGTATTAGCAACTCTTATGAATAAGGGCGCTAAAGATTTTCTTGATGTAGATAAGACTGCAAAGCCGGGTAAGATGATTGAAGACCTTAAAAGAGTAAGAAAATCTGTGGAAGATTATATAAGTTATAAGCATGATGCTGGAACATATAAGTTCTTTAATTTTGTTGGAAAGAAGAGATATTCAGCTGCCTTGGATATAAAGGAACAGCTTGATGGAATGATAAGGACACTTTCGAATCTTGATAATGCAAAGAGTGGACCTAATGAAAATGGTATGAACGATGCGTATAGAGAAATGGAAGGTATAGCTAAAAAAAATAGAATGAAAGCTGAATACAACGATAGAATAGATGAGGCTAAGAAAGAGGCAGATGCTATTACTAATTCGATTAATGCTTCAAAGAAGCATCTTAAAATGTATGATTTTCTTTCTGAAAAGAATAAACTGGGTGAGCTTGATAAGCAGCTTCAAGAGGATATATATTACAAGACAGAAGGCTTCAGCTATGGTGAAGAATTTAAGGATGTAGCTTTAGATATTGATGTAAAATTAAGCAAAGAGGTGCAGGACAATTATTATTTCAATGAAGCACATGAAGAATTTCTGGCATCTATCAAAAAGACTGGTGGTATTGAACAATTAGGTTTCGATAACAAGGTTAATGAAAACAAAATGAATGATAAGATTTCAAATGCTAATATGGATTATGTCAAGGATATTGTTGCATCCGTAACAACAATGAATATGATCAGCAGAATGGATGAAATGTCTAAATTTGGAGTGATTATGGGAATATGTGGAGAGACTAAGGTTGATTATAAGTCATTAAAGGAAGCAGTGCTTAATAGCAAGAATGTTCAGGAAGAGCTTGGAAAAATGACATATGGTGATTTGTACATATTCATGCATAATGAAGGCAAAATAAGCAAGCTTTCTGATTATGCACGCAAGGATGTAGCAGAAAGTATGGTTAGAAAGGCTGCAGAGATTGCTGGAAAGAAAATCAAGAATGAGCAGCCTGCGGCTAAGAAGGAAAATAAAAAAATTGACCAGGTAGAGGCTAATAATAGCATGGGTGCCAGACATTAATAATCAGATTCAATAGTGCATATTATAATTAAAAAGGGATTCCGTTATAGATTACGGTGTCCCTTTTTTCTTGCGTAAACTTACGCGATTTATTGACCTTATGTCGATTATTGGGTATAATTTATAAGTATGTTTTGTATTTATCTGGAGTCGTGCTTTGGATAGTTATTTTATTTTTATGAAAAAGGGACGGTTATAAAATGAACGAAAAGCGTAATTCATTCAAGGGCTCTATAGGGTTTGTCCTTGCGGCAGCGGGTAGTGCCGTAGGACTTGGTAATATATGGAGATTTCCTTATCTGGCAGCTAAAGATGGAGGCGGATTATTCCTCGTCATATACATTGCTTTAGCACTAACATTTGGTTTTACCCTGCTTACAACAGAGATCGCTATTGGACGAAAGACCAAACAGAGTCCACTCACAGCTTACAGTAAGTTAAAGAGTAAGTGGAAGCCACTGGGTATTATTGCATGTATTGTACCTGTAATGATATTCCCATACTATGTAACAATTGGTGGATGGGTGCTTAAGTATCTTCTTGTTTACATCACAGGTAACGGACATGCAGCAGCACAGGATGGATATTTTTCAGAATTTATTGGTCAGACAGCTGAACCAATCATAATGATGCTTGTGTTTACAATAATTGTTGCATTTATTATATTCCGTGGTGTTAACAATGGTATTGAATCTTCATCTAAGATTATCATGCCATTACTTATTGTACTTGTTCTTGGTGTATCAGTATATTCTCTTACAATTTCATATACTGATATTGATGGAACAACAAGAACAGGTTTACAGGGGTTAGGTGCTTATGTGATTCCTAATATGAAGGGAATTACTGTTAAGCAGTTCTGTACAGTTCTTATGGACGCAATGGGACAGCTTTTCTACAGCTTAAGTGTTGCTATGGGTATTATGATTGCCTATGGTTCATATGTAAGTGATGATGCCAATCTTGGAAAATCAATCAACCAGATTGAGATATTTGATACAATTGTTGCTTTCCTTGCAGGTGTAATGATTATTCCTGCTGTATTTGTATTCATGGGAAGAGACGGAATGACAGCGTCAGGCCCAAGCCTTATGTTTGTATCACTTCCTAAGGTATTTGATTCTATGGGATTTGCAGGTAATGTTATTGGTGCAATATTCTTTGCAATGGTATTCTTTGCAGCCCTTACAAGTGCCGTGTCAATTATGGAAGCTATTGTTTCAAGCCTTATGGACGAATTTAAGCTTACAAGAAACAAGGCTACAGCAATAGAGGCAGTAATTGGTATTATTGTTGCAGTTATCGTATGCTTAGGATATAACAAGTTATTCTTTGATATTAAGCTTCCTAATGGTGTACATGCACAGATACTTGATATTATGGATTACATCAGTAACAATGTACTTATGCCAATAGTTTCTATAGGAACATGTATCCTTATCGGATGGATACTTAAACCTAAGACTGTTATAGATGAGGTCGAGAAAACAGGAACCAAGATGGGAAGAAAAGGACTTTATACAGTTATGGTAAAGTGGATTGCTCCAATTCTTTTATTTCTTCTTCTTCTTAAATCACTTGGAATTCTTACTATAATCTGATAAGCAAGATATTACAGCAGAGTTTAACAAGAGGTTTTATGTATGATTAATAAGAAATATTGTATAACTGGAATGGTTATGTTTCTGTCATTTCTGACACTGACTGGCTGCAGCACAATGATAAAGAATCCAATGAAGTATATTCTTTCGCAGGAAGAGACTGCACAGGATAATTCGGATTCAGATAATGACAATGCTTCAGAATCAGCAGATGACAATAAAGAAGATAACAGTAACAGTGATTCTGGTATACGTGTGTATGGAACAGAAGATATTACAGATTATTCCCTTGATGGAATGCTGTCGATTGCTAAAACTATTAATTCGGATATGAACAATAATGATGTTAAAGGCGTAGTTCTTGTTCTTAATAAGAAATATTCAGAAGACGTAAGATACTTTCTGTCGCTTACAATTAAGGATGATAAACCTCTTGTTATAATACCGTATGATTACAACAATGGTAATCCTGATGATAAGGTGACACAGGCAAGGGAGTATATTGATAAAGAAATCAATAAAACAGATAATTCTGACAATAAGTTACCTGAAGGATTCAGTGTCAATATCAATGATAATATGATGTTCGATATAGCCGATATCAGCAGACTGGACAGCATAAATATTGTATATGATTATGTTGGAACAGATGCAGATGCGTTATATAAGAATATGTATCTTAATGATGGTACGGTTATTGTTTCTTCTACTGCGGATGGACAACTTTCTGAAGAAGTGTCAGAAGCCGTGTCAGGTAAGAATACAGGGATAGTAGTTGTTTCGTGTAGTGAAGATGTATATATGAATGGTGATTTTACGGGTTATGGAGATAATATCTATTATACAGATCTGTCACCAACTAAAGCCCGGATTATGCTGGCATTATTGTTAGAGAATAACAGTGATTCAGACACATTTAAAAATGCTTTTACCAGGAGGAAAATTTAATGGATTCAATCAAAGCGCAGGACGCAATAAGACATATTTTTAAGGATGAAGACAAAGGAATTGCATATGTAACAGGACTTTCTCTTACAGATGGAGTAGAAGTTGTTACTAAGGTTCTTCCAGAACTTATCAAGAAGGCACAGGAGAAAAACAATGTTAATGATGAGGGATATTTTACTGAGATAAGTAAGGTATATAGAAAGATTGTTGTTGATAAGCTTCTTAATGCTGACCATTTATGGACAATATACTGTGACAGTACAGGTTATCCATACATGGTAGATGACGATATAGTTATATTATATGATTATACTAACCATGCCAGGGTAGAAGATCAGCTTAACAAATATGGATATGATATATCATATGGTATTGAGGATAAAGATTCAATGCAGTATGAGGTGGCACATTTGTACCGTAATGGTTGTAAGAATATAAGATTTATAGATGGTAAGGATAATGAACTTATTGTTCCAAGAGAAGAGATTGGAGCATATGACCAGTATATCAAAGAAGATTTTGTTACTAATCCGGGACTTCAGAATGCACTTATCAAGTTTTTCCAGGAGTACAGAAAGCCGGGTGATTCAGCAGCTAAGGCAGCAATCTTAAGAGACAAAGAGGCTGAACTTAAGAAGGCAATCCGCAATGCTGATTACATGGTACCTTGTACTAAGGAAGAGACAGATGAAGAAGTATCAATTTCTCATCCATATGTTGACATTACAGATAAGGTAAGCCATAAAGAAGGGGAGAAGGTTATTGCACTTCCAGTATTTACAGATGGTTTGGAGATGGAAAAATGTTATGCAGGAAAGCACGAAGATATGCTTTATACATATATTGAACTTCTTAAGACAGTTAAGGAGTTAGGTGCTTCTGGAATAGTTATCAATCCATTAGGGGTAAGCTATTACGTTCCAGTTGATATAATGAAACAGCTTTTAACAATGTAATGAAGTAATAAAAGAATAAAATGTATAACTAAAAGACACACTGGTAGAGTAATAGCTGGTGTGTCTTTCTGAAAGTAAGAAAAAAGAAATTCACTTTCATGGAACAGTAACAGACATAATTCAGACATAATATTCAGAAAGATGAGGACAAGATATGAACAGACATATAGAAAAAGCTAAAGAACTCCGTTCACCGGAAAAATGCTATAACTGCGCAGAAACTATTATGATGGCATATGCTGATGATTTGGGATTAAGCGAGACACAGGCAGAATGTCTTGGCTGTAATTTTGGCGGTGGTATGAAATGTGGTGGAACATGCGGTGCAATCACCGGAGGACTTATGGTACTTGGAGCGTTGGGAGTAAGCAGCCCGGGTGCTGTAGGAGCATTTCAGAGAACTATCAGGGATAACCACAATGGAATGACTAACTGCGCAGACCTTTTAAGGGACAATGCATTAAAGGGCGGCGAGAAGAAGGCTCATTGTGACAGCATGATTATGGAATCAATACGACTTATTGATGAACTGACAGGTAAAGATAAGTAAAAATGTGTAAGTAAAAATGTAATTGGTTTATTGACAATATTTATCAATAAGATATAGTGAATTATATAGTAAAATGTGATAAAGTAAGCGAGGTTAGGGTATTCTAACCCTGCTTACTTTTTTTGTGCCAGTTAATGATAAATTTTCACCTATTGACACAAAATAAATAAGTGCTAATATAATGAATATATGAACAGTTGTTCATATAATGATATGAGAGAGGCGTGCACGAAGGAGGTAAATATGTTTTTAGAGATTAAAGGAATCAAAAAGCATTATGGAGAAGGCGAAAGCCGTGTGGAAGTACTGAATGGTATAGACATAGAGGTTAATAAAGGGGAAATCGTTGTGTTACTTGGTCCATCAGGCTCCGGTAAGTCAACACTGCTTAATATTATAGGTGGTATTGATGATGCAGATGAGGGATACATATCAATAGATGGTGAGAAGACGGCAGATATGAATGAGAAGCGTCTTACGCAGTATAGAAGAAAGCATCTTGGATATGTTTTCCAAATGTATAATCTTATACCAAACCTTACTGTAAGAGAAAATATAGAGGTTGGTGCATATTTAAGTGATAAGGCACTTGATACAGATGAGATACTTAATACATTAGGACTTTCAGATCATGCAGATAAGAAGCCTAACCAGTTATCAGGCGGTCAGCAGCAGAGAACTTCAATCGGAAGAGCACTTATTAAGAATCCTGATATTCTGTTATGTGATGAGCCTACAGGAGCACTTGATTACAACACATCTAAGGATATATTAAAGCTTATCGAAGATGTTAATAAGAAGTATGGCAATACTATAATAATAGTTACACATAATGATGCTATCTAACCAGATGAAGGTTTCAATGGGCGACATGATGTATATATTGAAGTGTTTCGGAATTATAATGTTTGTTCTTCTTATGTATCTGTTGTCTAAACAGATTATTGAGAAGAATGTGCAGTCAATTTCTATGACTAAGATTCTTGGCTTTAAGAATGGGGAGATTGGTGGGTTGTATATAGTTGCAACTTCAATTATGGTAGTTATATCACTGGTTGTTTCAGTACCTATAGTAAATGCCATGCTTAAATGGGCATTTTCGTCATATCTGTACACTATGATGACTGGATATATTCCGTATATGGTAAGAAGAAGCTGCTTTGTGGAAATGATTATTCTTGGAATTGTGTGCTACGCAGTTGTGGCTGTACTTCAGCTTGTAAAGATAGCTAAGATTTCTAAGACAGATGCACTGAAAAATGTAGAGTAAGTGGTTTTATGGTGTGGGCTCATTCTCCTTTGGAGAATGAGCGTTTTGATGTGATACCTATAGGTAGTCGTATTATGGACTGTCTTATAGGTGCTTTTTGATGGAAATTCGTGTCTACATAGAAATCAGGTTGACATCACAAGAATATGCATATATAATTACCAGTGGTAATTAGCAGAAATAATTAACGGAGGTAATTAATAAAATGATTACCTCCTGCGACTATATAACTTAAGGAGATGAATGTGTTATGAAACCAGACAAGATTAAGAGAATGCTGGATGCCTGTTATCTGGCTAAGCGGATTCGAGAGTTTCTACCAGAGCTGCCAGATGGGGTTACGCCTGCTTATATCCAGTATATTGATGTGATTCATCAACTGCTGGAGAGTAATGATAGCGTTAAGATTTCTGATATAAGTGACTGGCTTAAACTTCCAAGACCGGGAGTTACCCGTACTGTAAAGGAGATGGAAGCCAAGGGATATCTTAAGAAGACTACTTCACAGGAAGACGCGAGAATAACTTATATTACGGTTACAGACAAGGGAGAGGCGTTGTCTAAGAAGTATGATGCGGATTATTATAGCCGTCTTAGTGAATATCTGACAGATATAAGTGAAGAAGAGGCTGATTCTATGATTGCGACTATTAACAAATTCTATAAGGTGATGAGCGAAAGGAGAGTTGACATTGAATAATTCGAAATCAGATTTTACACAGGGAAGTATATTAGGGAAGTTGATTCCTTTTATGATGCCAATACTTGGAGCGTTAATATTACAGGCAGCGTATGGTGCAGTTGACCTGCTTGTTGTCGGAAGATTCGGAACGACTGAAGGACTTTCGGCAGTATCGACAGGAAGCCAGGTGCTTAATTTAGTTACATTTGTTATAACACAGTTTGCAATGGGTGTTACAGTGCTTATTGCAAGATATATTGGTGAGAAGAAGCCAGAGCAGATAGGTGCTTTGATTGGCGGAGCTATCGTTGTGTTTGCAATGATTTCAGTGGTACTTTTCATTGTTATGATTGTATTTTCAAGACAGATTGCAACTATAATGCAGGCTCCGAAAGAAGCGGTTGGACTTACATCTGTATATGTAAAAATATGCGGCTCAGGAATATTCTTTATAGTTGCATATAATCTTCTTTCAGCAATATTCAGGGGACTCGGAGACAGCAAATCACCTCTTATATTTGTAGCAGCTGCATGTGTTATTAATATTATAGGTGACCTTGTTCTTGTTGCAGGTTTTAATATGAATGCTGCCGGAGCAGCTATTGCAACAGTTGCAGCACAGGCGGTAAGTGTTGTATTTGCACTTGTATTACTTTTTAAGAGAAACCTTCCGTTCAAGATAACTAAGAAGGATTTCTCAATTAACAGACATTGCAGGAGAGCATTAAAGGTCGGACTTCCGCTTGCATTACAGGAATTTCTTACGCAGGTTTCATTCCTTGCTTTATGTGCATTTGTCAACAGACTTGGATTACAGGCTTCGTCAGGATATGGTGTTGCATGTAAAATAGTTAATTTCGCAATGCTTATACCTAGCTCACTTATGCAGTCGATGGCGTCATTTGTTTCACAGAATGTCGGTGCCGGCAACGAAAAGAGAGCCAAGAAAGCACTATTTTGCGGTATTGGTGTAGGTCTTGTGATAGGCTGCATAGTATTCGTGCTTGTAATGTTTAAGGGCGACCTTCTTACAGCAATATTTACAACTGATGAAGCTGTTATACAGAATGGTTATGACTACCTTAAGGGCTTTGCGTTAGAGACAATTGTTACAGCAATTTTATTCAGCATGATTGGTTACTTTAACGGACATGACAAGACAGTATGGGTAATGATTCAGGGACTTATACAGACACTGCTTGTCCGTCTGCCATTTGCATATTATATGAGTATCAAGCCAGATGCGAGTCTTACTAAGATTGGTTTAGCTGCGCCTGTTGCAACTATTTTCGGAATTGTGTTAAATGTGGTATTCTATATCTGGTGTAGCAGAAAAGATATACGGTAAAGGTATAAGGTCAGATTATGTTAACATACTCATTTGAGAATATAGGAAAAGAATCTATTTACGAATATTTATACAAATGCATCAAGAAAGATATAATTGAAGGAAAACTCGCCACAGGTGAACATCTTCCATCAAAACGTACACTCGCTGTTAATCTGGGAATAAGTACAATAACAGTGGAAAATTCATACGGGCAGCTTATGAGTGAAGGATATATCTATTCTGTTCCGAAGAAGGGCTATTATGTTGCAGATATTTCAGGTGTGGCAAGAATAAAGCCCGTAAAGCATGAGATACCAAGAATTACAGTTAAGGAACAGATTAAGTATGAATCGGATTTGTCATCGAACCGAACTGATCCGGACAGTTTTCCATTTGCAACATGGGCAAAGCTTATGCGGAGAGTGATAACTGATAAGCAGGAAGATCTTATGAAGATATCTCCGAGTGAGGGAACGTATGAATTACGACGTGCAATAGCTAATCATCTGGCATCATTCCGTGATATGCAGGTTATGCCGGAACAGATAGTTGTGGGTGCCGGAACAGAATATATGTATAGTCTTCTTATCCAGCTTCTTGGCAGAGATAAGGTGTACTGTGTTGAGGACCCGGGGTATGCCAAGATAGCAAGAATATATGAAAGCAACAATGTAAAATGCTGTTATGCAGACATGGATGATGAGGGAATCAGACCTGATGCAGTAAGACATTGTAATGCCGATATTGTACATATAAGCCCTACACATCATTATCCTACAGGCATAACTATGCCGGTAAGCAGACGTTTTGAACTTCTTGCATGGGCTAATGAGCGGTCAGACAGATACATTATTGAAGATGATTATGATTCGGAATTCCGTATGACAGGAAAGACGATTCCTACAATGAAAAGCATAGATATAAGCGAAAAGGTTATATATATGAATACATTTTCAAAGACACTTACACCTACAATCCGAATCAGTTATATGGTGCTTCCTCCACATCTTGCAGCTCTTTATCATGAAAAACTTAATTTCTATGCTTGTACGGTCTCTAATTTTGAGCAGTATACTTTGGCTTCATTTATAGAAGAGGGGTATTTTGAGAAACATCTTAACAGAATGAGACATTATTACATGAAGCAGCGAGAGGCTGTTCTGTCGGTTCTTAAAGAGGATAATTACAAATGTGTTGGAAGAGTTAATGAGGCTGATTCCGGTCTGCATTTTATTCTTGAGTTAAACACTGAACTTACTGACCAGGAAGTAAAACAGAAACTTGAAGCAGAAGGTATTCATATTAATGCGTTATCAGAGTATTACCATAACAAGTCGGAAAGTATCAGTCACAGATTTGTTATAAGCTATTCTGATATGGTTATTAATAAGTTCAGGGAAGCCTGCAGCAAACTGATTGATTTGAAGCAGATTGACTGAATATAACAGCTGCAGAGAACTATGAGAATTCCAAATTACATATGGTAAATATGTCATATTAGTGGTATAATGATTGATATTTCTGTATTTTAGGCTCAGTGATATCTAAGTCAATGAGGCAGGAATAACATATAACACAGAATGGGGAGAGAATTATGGGAAAGAAAATTGCCAGAATTATAGGCAGGGTGTTACTGGTAGTATTTGTTACTATAGTAATGCTTGTGGGAACTTTATTTATTATGATTAAGAGAATAAGTAGCGATTCAGCACCTGCTGCCAGAAATCTTTTCATATCAACAGTTCTCGAGTCAGGTCAGATGAAGTTTCTGGCTTCATGGTTCTGCACAGATGAGCAGATTAATGAAGTAATTGAAGCTAATAAGATGGAGTCGATGGATTCAGATATTGATGCATCACTTATTAATATATCAACAGATACACTGACAGTGGACAATAACGGAGAGATAGAGCAGTTTGATGAGAATGGAATAAGAATGGTTGAGATATCAGGAAGGTCATTCTTTGGAAAAATGCTTATAATAAAAGATCCGTCACAGGTTAAGGTTGGAACGACATATCCGTGGGGAGATTACGGAAAAGAGCTTGATGAGATTGTAAGCGGAGCAGGAGCTGTTGCAGGAGTTAACGGCGGACTGTATGTATCATCAGGAAACAGAGGCGGTTCACCGCTTGGAGTTGTAGTACAGGACGGAAAGATTACATATAACAGCCCTTCAGCCCTTTCAGGTCTTTACTTAATCGGACTTAATAAGGACAATCTTTTGGTTGTTAAAGATATAGATGGTATGTCGGCAGCAGATTTTGAAAACTATGTTAATGAAGCCGGAATCAGGGATGCTGTAGCTTTTCAGGAGGAAAGCTCGGACTCTAACAATCATTTTGTTCCGCTTATTATTAACAATGAAGCAAGAGTATTGAAAGGTCAGGGAAGCGGGGCTAACCCAAGAACAGCAATCGGACAGAGAGCTGACGGTGCAATCCTTCTTTTAGTTACTGATGGAAGAGGTGCTTCAGGACATCTTGGTGCAACTGCGTCAGACCTGATATCAGTTATGCAGGAATATGGGGCAGTCAATGCAGCTAACCTTGATGGTGGAAGTTCTTCAACAATGGTATATAACGGTGGCTATGAGATGACTAGCGTAACATTTTATTATCAGAATTCATCATGGAAGCTGCCAACAGCATTTGTTGTAATGCCTAAGTAATCGGAAGGAGAACTGTATAGATATGAAAAATAATACTAAGAAGTCTATTAAGATTGGCAGAATCAATGTACCATTAAATTACTGGACAGGGCTTGCTGTATATGCAGTGATTCTTCTTATTCTTGCAATCTGTATGATTGTATACACAGGTTCATGCCTTAAGAAATATGAGAATTCACAGTCAGACAAGGTTATGAATGATTTCCTTAATGACTTTACAAAGATGGCAGCTGATAAGACATTAGCCGATAATATTGAGCTTCCAGCCAGCAGTGAGTTTGAGGGAAAAGACACATTTGTCAATATGTACATGTCTGAATTAGATGGTACAACTGACTATACATATAAGAAATCAGAGGGAAGCTATAATACAGAAGAGCCTATGTATGACATATATGCTGATGATAAGAAGGTCGCAAGAATGACACTGGAAGCCAAAGACCAGCATGTTGTTCTTGGTATACTTACAGTGCTTGATTGGAAGATTAAGTCGATTGAGCCTGTATTTTCAGCAAAGACTAACGACTATACTGTTTCAATTCCGGAAGGATATACATGTACAGTTAATGGAATTACAGTGTCAGATGATTATAAGACTGGCAAGGTTACAGAGAATCCTGATTTTGCAAATGTTTCTAAATATGTCACAATGCCAAAATCAGTTGAGTATAAGCTGACAGGATTTGTCAACAAGCCGGAAATCAAGGTATATAATGCTTCCGGTAGTGAAGTCGCTGCAAATGTTGACGCTAAGGGCTATGTATCAGTAGCAGGCGGTGAAGCGTCTGTTATGCCATCTGAAAGGAAAAAAGATGCTCTTAATATGGCTAAGGTATGGGATAATTTCCTTACTAATGATTTAAGCGGTTCAGGTCATGGTCTTGCAACAGTGCAGCAGTATCTCATTGAGGATTCTTATTACTGGAACCTTGCGAAAGATTATGCTTCAAGTGCAGATATTACATTTATAAGTGACCACACTTTATCAAGAAATCCGTATACAGGTGTGACAGTTGACAATTATATTGAATATAATGATGATTGTTATTCGTGCCATATTGCATTTACAAAGAATATGACGCTTACCTCAGGCGGTGCGAGAAAAGATGTTATTGATTCGACATTTTATTTCGTGAAATATGAGGGCAAATGGGCGATTGCGGATATGATTGCGACAACGAAGTAATTTGAAATAGCAAGGTTAAAGAAGTTATTGGAAGAACAGAATAATAAGTAATTACAATTTAATATTTATAACACTAACTCCGCCAGAGACATATAACTGGTGGAGTTTTTTTATCCTGTCAGTATATATTTACATTGATAAAAATAAAACACTTGCATTTTATATATAAATGTTACAATATGATTTGGTATCAGGGATATGAAGTTTCAGGTGACATTACTGGTGAAAATGTGGTAAAATAACATAAGATTATGCTAAAAGCAAGGAGCGACGGGTTATGAAATACATTCTTACTAATGGACATATCCTTGATGGAACTAAGGATATGAAAGTTTTAGATGGTCATTCTGTGCTTGTTGAAGATGACAAGATTACTGGTATTGTGAAGGGTAACACTGTGCCAGACGGTTTTAAGGAGATTAATCTTGAGGGAAAGTACCTTATGCCGGGACTTATTAATATGCATGTTCATCTTGCAGGCAATGGAAAGCCGCAGAAGAAACAGAGAGATAATGAAAAGACTGTTAAGATGCTTATGGGAACAACACTTTCAAGAGCTGTGGCATATAAGGTTGTAAAAGATTTTGCAAAGACGGAGCTTATGAGTGGTGTTACTACGATAAGAACTGTTGGTGGTCTGGCGGATTTTGATACAAGAGTAAGGGACGATATCAGAAATGGTAATGCTGACGGACCAAGAATACTTGCAGCTAATGAAGGAATTTCTGTGCCGGGTGGACATATGGCTGGTTCAGTTGCTGTTGCAGCTAATAATATTGATGAGGCACTTGTTCAGGTTGATATTGCAAAGAGCCAGAATGTTGACCTTATTAAGCTTATGATTACAGGCGGCGTGCTTGATGCCAAGGCTAAGGGCGTTCCTGGTGAGCTTAAGATGAAGCCAGAGATGGTTAAGGCGGTATGTGACAAGGCACATGCACTTGGATATAAGGTTGCTGCTCATGTTGAATCGCCGGAGGGTGTAAGGGTTGCACTTGAAAATGGCGTTGATTCAATTGAGCATGGAGCAAAGCCAGATGATGAGATAATACATTTGTTTAAAGAGAATAATGCATTTTTATGCACAACTTTATCTCCGGCTCTGCCATATGCACTTTTTGACAGAAGCGTATCTAATGCGTCAGAGGTTGAGCAGTATAATGGCAATATCGTGTTTGAGGGAATCAAGGAATGTGCCAAGGCAGCTATTGAGAATGACATTCCGGTTGTTCTTGGTAATGATGTTGGTTGTCCATGGATTACACAGTATGATTTCTGGAGAGAACTTTATTATTTCCACAAATATGTTGGCGTAAGCAATGCATTTGCATTATACACAGCTACGCTTAACAGTGCAGTAATGGCAGGCATCGGCGATGTGACAGGTTCCGTTGAAGCGGGCAAATGTGCTGACCTGATTGTGACTAAGAATAATCCGTTAGATGACCTCAGGGTGCTGAGTAATGTGGATTTAGTCATGGCACGAGGCAGATTGTACAATAATCCAAAGTTTAAAACGAAAAATATTGTCACTAAAGAACTGGATAAATTTTGTGATTTATGTTAATTTTATTAAAGAATTTTACTTGAAGGAATAAGAAAATGAAGATAGGATTTGATAACGACAAATATTTAAAAATGCAGTCTGAGCATATTAAGGAGAGAATTGCCAAATTCGACAATAAATTATATCTTGAATTTGGTGGAAAGCTGTTTGATGATTATCATGCGTCAAGAGTTCTTCCGGGATTTAAGCCGGATTCAAAGCTTCAGATGCTTTTACAGTTAAAGGATCAGGCTGAAATTGTTATTGCAATCAGTGCAGAAGATATTGCAAGCAATAAGATTCGTGGTGATTATGGTATTACTTATGATCAGGAAGTATTAAGACTTATTGATGCATTTACAGAATACGGACTTTTCGTTGGAAGTGTGTGCATTACAAAGTATTTCCAGCAGCCGGATGTTGACAATTTCATTAAGGTGTTAGACGCACATGGAATCAAGAATTTCAAGCATTACAAGATAGCAGGATACCCTAATGATGTTGCCAAGATTGTAAGTGATGAGGGTTACGGAAAGAATGAATTCATTGAGACTAGCAGACCACTTGTAGTTGTTACTGCACCGGGTCCTGGAAGCGGAAAGATGGCTACATGCCTTTCACAGCTTTACCATGAATATAAGCATGGAGTTAAGGCTGGATATGCCAAGTTTGAGACATTTCCAATCTGGAATATTCCACTTAAGCACCCTGTCAATCTCGCTTATGAGGCAGCGACAGCAGACCTTAACGATGTTAATATGATTGACCCATTCCACTTGGAAGCATATGGAAAGACAACAGTTAATTATAACAGAGATATTGAGATATTCCCTGTGCTTAATGCAATGTTTGAGCTTATCGCCGGCGAGAGTCCATATAAGTCACCAACAGACATGGGCGTTAATATGGCTGGTAACTGCATTGTTGATGATGAGGCATGCCGTTATGCTTCTAATATGGAGATTATCAGAAGATATTACAAATGTTTATGCGACCAGAAGAAAACTGGCGTAAACAGTCAGGAAATATACAAGATTGAGCTTTTAATGAATCAGGCTGGAATTACACCTTCTTCAAGACCTGTTGTTAATGCTGCACTTGAAAAGTCAGCCAAGAATGGTGACAAGCCGGCAGTCGCAATTGAGCTGGAAGATGGAACTATTGTTACCGGAAAGACAGTAGACCTGTTAGGTGCTGCGTCATCAGCACTGCTTAATGCATTAAAACAGCTTGCAGGAATTGATGATTCAGTAGATCTCTTATCACCTGAATCAATCAGTCCAATCCAGACATTAAAGACTAATTATCTTGGCAGCAGGAATCCTAGACTTCACACTGATGAAATCCTTATCGCACTTTCATCATCGGTTGTAGCCAATCCTTTAGCTGACAAGGCATTAAAGCAGATTCCTAAGCTTTATGGCTGTGATGTCCATTCAACAGTTATTCTTTCATCTGTTGATAAAGACACATTTAAGAGACTTGGAATGAATCTTACATGTGAGCCAGCTTATGAAGAAGAGAAGAGATTCCATAAGAATTAATATTTAGCTTAATAAAGGTGTGTGAAAAAATGTGTGAAAAAATGGGGGAATTTTATTGACACATATGCATGCATTTGATATTATTTATCAAGTAACTTAATATTCCATGAGGGAGTAGTTAGCACGGAAGTGTGATTTGTCAACATTCTGATTATAATTAAAGAGTATAATCTGGCAAATCTTAAATAATGAGACTCATGTATATCGATTAACGGTTAGTGTTGTACACGACGGCTAGTTGATATACATGAGTTTTTTTTATCTGCTGGATATACTTATAATAGCGGATTTTTGGCTGACGGCACTTATTATGGAGAGAAAAGGAGGAAAACATGGAAAAATTCATTAACAACGCCCCATTTGCTCTTGTACTTGTCTGTCTTATAGTTGGTTTTGTACTTCTTATCAAGGGCGCAGACTTTTTTGTAGAGGGAAGTTCAAGTGTAGCAAAGAGACTGCATGTTCCGTCTATAATAATCGGACTTACAATTGTTGCAATGGGAACATCACTTCCAGAAACAGCGGTCAGTGTATCAGCATCAATTACAGGCAACAATGAACTTGCGGTAAGTAATGTAGTCGGTTCAAATATATTTAATCTGATGGTTGTTATTGGTGTGTGTGCAATAATTACCACAGTAAATGTTGCAAAAGAAACGATAAAGAGAGATATCCCATTTTCACTTATCTGTGCCGGACTCTTATTGCTTTTAGGGATTCTCGGACTTGGTGATAAGTCAGGCATGACACTTGGACATTTTGACGGCGTAATATTTATCGGCGCATTTGCAGGATACATTTTTTACATGGTTAAGATTGCGTTAAAAGCGAGCAAAAAAGGTAAAAAAGTTGAGATAGAGGGTAGTTCTGATGAAGATATCAAATTAGTTTCAGTTCCACTTAGTATTCTGTTCATTGTTGGCGGTGCTGCTGCGATTGCAGTCGGAGGAGATATTACCGTAGATGCTGCCTCAAGAATAGCGAGTGATCTCGGAATGAGCCAGACACTTATCGGACTTACAATCGTTTCAATAGGAACATCACTTCCAGAACTTGTAACTTCAATTGTTGCAGCCAGAAAGAACGAAGTCGATATGGCACTTGGTAATGCGATTGGTTCAAATGTATTTAACATACTTATGGTACTTGGCATTGCGTCAGCAATCAGCCCGATTACAATCATTACTGAGAATATCATTGATTTGTGCGTGCTTATTGTATTTACAATATGCGTATGGATATTTTCAGCAACGAAGAAGAAAATCGGAAGAATCGAAGGCTTTTCAATGGTTGTACTTTACGCAATATATGCAGTTTATATCATAATAAGATAAATGAGGTATCAGACAAATGTTGTTATTTTTAAAAGTGTTTTTTACTGAATTCATAGCTGAGATGGGCGATAAAACCCAGCTTATGCTTATTGCTCTTACTTCAAAATACAAGTTAAGAGACATTATATTAGGAACTGCTGCGGCAATTCTTGTACTTAACGGACTTGCAGTTCTTGCAGGCGGACTTGTCAGCGAATTCATTCCTGACTGGCTCATTAAGACTATTGCAGCACTTGCATTTCTTTATTTTGCTGCATCAACTATTGCGGGTGATGATGACGATGAAGAAGAGGGCAGCGGTAAATCAAAGATTAAGTTTGCACCACTTGCAGTTTTCTGTACATTTTTCGTTGCAGAGCTTGGCGACAAGACTCAGCTTACAGCCATAACATTTGGCGCTAATGAAGGTATGGGAGCAGCTCTTGTTGTATGGATTGGATGTTCACTTGGACTTTTTGCAGCGGATATTCTTGGGATGTTAGTTGGATATCTGTTAAAGAGCAAGACTCCAGAAGGACTTCTTAATACACTTGCATTCGTAATATTTGCTATATTCGGTGTGTACACACTTTATCAGGGACTTAAGCTTATAAGGGCTTCTGTCTGTCCGATTCCGGTATGGCCGGTTCTTATAACTGCAACAGTTGTTTTTGTTGCATTATGTGTCTGTCTTTTTATAAGAAGAGAGAAGAAAGCACATCAGAAATGATTAAAAATCCGTAGCTGCTATGCATTTGTTATAATAGCAGTTACGGATTTTTGATTTTCGATAGTTTATTTTGCAATAAATTTATTCACAAAATATCACAAATGAAAAAACCTCTCAACTTTCTTGAAGGGTAATTGTTTATAAGATATAATAAAAAATAATAAAGGGTTATGTTTGAGGTGTATTAAATGACAGATTTACGACAGGAAGCAATTAGAGAGTTAGAAAAACTACCGGAAGAAAACATATCTGATATTGAAACAATAAATGCAATGAAAGAATTGGAAAATAACGGTGGAGAGAGCTTTGATACACTTGATGAGTTCTGGAACAGTCTGGAAAAATGAATAAGTGTTGGAAATTAAGTTGAATAAAGGCAAGGTGTTTGTATGCTGTATTATTTAAAAAGGAAAAATGAAAACATAGCATTGATTGATTTCACACCGTATGGGGATATATATGAAGTCCGCGAAATAATAAACAATGAATTAAGTCCGCTGCATATGCAGAATGACTTAAACTGGCTGAAAAGATGGTGGAAGAGGCGTTCAGTTCCAATCAGTCAGGGAAATATCAGGTTTTTATTTGAAATGAAAGGGCTGCTTGGTTCAGAAGAATATCTTCTTAAAAATCTTGGGCTGTCACTTACTGATTATTACTGGATATGCCCTGTTAATTCATACTTGACATGGGAAGATATTAATCTTTTTGACAATGAATTTGTAGGAAACATCATGATGGGAGAGATGGAAAGTGATATCCAGGATGGAATGCCACATTTTACTCCTAACTGTTCATTACAGGGAACACTTGAGAAAAGCTGGGTAATAATAAATGGTGAAAGAGGTCTGCTGAAAGGCAACCGTGATAATTACTCATCTGAAAGCATTAATGAGGTTATAGCATCAAGACTTCATGAACTGCAGGGATTTGATAATTATACAAAATATTATCTAAAGAAAATAAGCGGTAAAAATTATGATTATGGATGTTTTTCAAAACTATTTACATCACAGCATCTGGAATTGGTGCTTGCCTATGACATTGAATGCTCAGAAAAAAAGTCCAACTATATATCAACATATGAACATTTCCTTAATGTGTCTGCAAAGCATGGTCTTAATAAGGATGAATTACGGTCATACATGGATTACCTTATCACAACAGATTTTATACTTTCAGAGAGGGACAGGCATTTAAGCAATATAGCGGTCTTAAGGGATGCTGATACGCTTGAGTTTATTAAACCTGCACCAATATATGATAGTGGAAAATGCCTGTTTGTAAATGACAGTATTCCATCAACAGACAAGGGGCTGTTAAGCATAAATACTGTAAGCTTTATGGCTGATGAATTAAGAATGTTGAAACTTGTAAAAGACCGCAGCCTGGTTGATATTACAAAGCTCCCACCAAGAAGCTTCATAGAAAAAATATATTCAATGGATTCACAGATGGATGAGAAGAGGATATCTGCTATCTGTGATGCATATGAGCGTAAAATTGACCTGTTCAGAATGTATCAGCTTGGGGAAGATTTGAATAAAATCAAGTTTGCCGTAAATACAAAGACAAGAGATAATAGCGAAATGGATTCTTATGTGCTTAATGACGAAGCGGATGATTTGGAAGGATTCTTGAATATACAGAATCTACTAAAAATACAACGGCATTAAGTAACGCCAAATCAGATACCATATTTTTTTATAAAGTTTTTAAACGCTTGACTTTTTGTCAATTTTAATATATATAATATATGTGTTTTTATTTGGAATTATTGAAATTTCTAATTTAAAAAGCGAAAGTAGGTGCACATAATGAAAACAAACAAAAAGCTTAAAAAGGTACTATCGCTTATACTGCTTGCGTTACTTGTTTTTCAGCAGAGTAACGCAGTAGCCTTTGCGGATGAAGTATCAGGTTCAGGGGAATCACAACCTCAGATAGTGATCGAGGTTGGCTCTGCTGACGATTTTACTACTGCCCTTGAAACCATTAACAATGGTCAGGGAAACTTTACTATCAATATCACAGCAGATATTACAATGGCTTCTTCTATCAATATTAAGAAGAATACTGTCACTATTGATGGAAATAATCATACTCTTGATTTTGGCAGCTTAGAACAGGCTATTGTTGTTAACGGCAGCTCAAGTGCCAGCCCAACTCTTATTCTTGGAAAAGATGCAAATAGCACTCTTACATTAAAGTCAAACGGTCAGGTCAGACCTGATGGATCTCACTTTATTATAGTAGGAGATAGTGGAGCCTTAAATGGTAGCGGTACTCTTTACATGAACACTGGAGTTACTGTAAAAGATGCTTACACCAATAACACTTTTGGCGGTGGTGTATTAGTTGGTAATGGTGGTAAGTTTGTAATGAATGGTGGTACTATTACCAATTGCGGTATCATAGGTGGCTCAGTTTGCCATGGTGGTGGCGTTGCTGTAATTTGTGGTGGTGAATTCGCAATGAACGGAGGAACTATCTCTTACTGTTCTGCTAATTCAGAAGGCTTTGATCGTGATTATGGTTGGTCCTGTGCTTGGGCAACCGGTGGTGGAGTATATGTGGGACTTGGTTCTACTTTTACTATGAATGACGGTACTATTGATCATAACTCAGCTTCTTCAAACGGTGGTGGAGTTATGGTTATTGAATCTCAAGACAACTATTTTAATAAAGGTTTAGGATATCTTGATAGCCGTTTTGAAATGAACGGAGGTACTATCCAATATAACGAAACTGATTATATTGGCGGTGGACTTGCGGTTATGGGTACAACCTCTATTGCAGATGGTTTGTGTACAGCAACTCCTTCCAGCGGAGCACCAAGCAATCCCGGAGTTTATATTTCAGGAGGATCTTTCATAGGTAATAAAGCATACTATGGTGGTGGAATTGTATTCTATCAAATAAGAGGCTCAATTCCTATGCAGATTCACAAGGCTACAATTACTGGAAATGATGCAGGATATGGCGGCGGTGTTTGCGTTTTCGGATACTGGACTAATACAGATATCGATGAATGTACAATTACCGATAACACTGCTGGTCAAGGCGGTGGAATTTGTATGTTAACAAACGGCAGTGGAGGCAACACTACCCTTAAAAATTCGACCATCACTGGAAATGCAGTTAATACCAAAATTGGTGGTGGCGTTTACTACGATTCTAATTCAAAACTTACTATTTCAGGTCAAAATACAATTCAGAACAATACATATAACGGAGTTATCAACAACCTCAATATTCTTGATGATAGCCACCCAGTATATGTTAACGGAAGCTTAAGCGGTTCAAGCATAGGTTTATCTGATCCTACATTATGGAATGACAATCTGGCTGACAGAGACAGTACTGCTGTTTCAACAGCAAAATTAACAAGCGGATTCAAAGAGTATAACGATGGTATCAATCCTGAAGATGTATTCACATCAGATCATAACACTTGGGTTCCTGATTACGGTGAGAAGAAGGCAGATACTACAAGCATAGGCTATGGCTCTACTGCTTCCACTTGGAGTAATGTCAAGGTTAAGGATACCGTATGGGTTGCTGCTGATAATCAAACATATGGTAGCACATCAACGGGTACTTTGGCATATGTATATTACAATACAAAGACTAAGGAATACTCCACCACGTCTTCCGGCAACTATGCAATTGCTATGATAGAGAAGGACAATACCTACTATCTTGCATATAAGAATAGCAACAAATATTACATTTTAAAGTCACTTTCAGGAGAACCTGAACTGAATACTTTTGACTTAGGTGGCAGAAAAATGACTTATGCCCACTTCCCAAGTGACCTCTCTTTAGATGGCTTTAATTATATTCGTACTAATGATTTCACTAATTCTTCTACTAACAGCATTTCTTGCTATGAGTTAACTGAAGTAAGCAACGGCGACGGCTATGACTACTCTAATGAAGTTCGTTTGGTTCGTGGATATACTATCAAGTATAAAGACAACGATTCTGATGCATATTTTGGCACTATCGTATACCCAACAACTTACAATAACAAGGAAGTTGTGCTTGTAGATCCTGCAGAGAAAACAGGATATGAGTTTAAGGGTTGGTACAGAGATCAAGCTTTCACTGATGGACCAATTACAAAACTCAGTGATAATGAAATAATTGATGATAATGGAAATATCGTCCTTTATGCTAAGTGGGCTAAGGATATCAACTCTGATGATATAATCGTTGGCGACTTAGAAAATGTTGTCTACAACGGCAAAGATCAGAAATTAGTCCCAACTGTTAAGACAAGCGACGGAACAGATCTTTTATCTTCAGATTACACAATCAGCTATTCTAGTGATACAAGGAATGTTGGTGAAGTAACAGTTACCATAAAAGGAATAGGTAACTACACAGGCACAGTCACAAAGACATATGAAATCACTAAGAAAGAACTCACAGTAAAGACAGAAAGTGGCGAAAAGGTCTATGACGGAAAGCCACTTACAGCAAACGGTTCAATCGAGGGATTTGTTGAAGGTGAGAGTGCAGAGTTAGAAGTTACCGGTTCACAGACAGATGTTGGAACAAGTGATAACAAGTACACAATTGTTTGGAATGATACCACTAAGGAAAGCAACTACGAAGTTAAGGAAACTGTTGGTACATTGACTGTTAAGGCTAAGGATGTCAACTCTGATGATATAGTTGTTGGCGACTTAGAAAATATTGTCTACAACGGCAAAGATCAGAAATTAGTCCCAACTGTTAAGACAAGCGACGGAACAGATCTTTTATCTTCAGATTACACAATCAGCTATTCTAGTGATACAAGGAATGTTGGTGAAGTAACAGTTACCATAAAAGGAATAGGTAACTACACAGGCACAGTCACAAAGACATATGAAATCACTAAGAAAGAACTCACAGTAAAGACAGAAAGTGGCGAAAAGGTCTATGACGGAAAGCCACTTACAGCAAACGGTTCAATCGAGGGATTTGTTGAAGGTGAGAGTGCAGAGTTAAAAGTTACTGGTTCACAGACAGATGTCGGAACAAGTGATAACAGTTATGAAATCATTTGGAACGATACTACAAAAGAAAACAATTATGAAGTTAAAGAAACCGTTGGTACATTGATTGTTAAGGCTCAGTCTACAAATAATGGTCAAAACTCTCAAAACAACAACGACAATCAGAATACTTCGAACAATGGTAACTCAAGCACACCACAAACTGGTGACAATAGCAATATCGGCCTTTGGTTTGCTTTACTTCTATTGAGCTGCGGAGCTGTAACAGCAATAACTGTTGCACTCATAAAGAAAAAATCAAATAGATAAGAATTTTTAAAAGTAATAAAATTTAAATCTGCACCCACGGTTCATTTGAAACTTGAACCGTGGGTGCTTTTTAATAGCCTTGAACTATAATTGCTTATTTTCTTTTCTTAAAATGGTAATAAGAACACTGTATAATAGGTAAAATTGAGTTGAGGTTAGAACAATGATTGTAACGACAAGTAAAAAATAAATATTGTTTATAAAATATTCAGATAATATATAATATTAGTGGTATCAATATTCAGATAAATGTGGTAATATAATAGTGTAATTAATTTTATTTTTTTGACAAACATAGCCTATTGGGAGTAGACTATGTCATGTGGTAATCAATTCGTTAAACGGTGATTTAGCGAAGTGATTAAAAATGCTCTATTGCGTGGTTCTGCTGCGTGTTATGTGCTCCTGCTAGTTTTAAGTAATACTTCAGACGATGTTTGGACGTCAGGAAGTTTTATATATGTAGATTTATCTGTCACTATAATTAGAATTCAACAACTTCCGGTTCATGTGTAAATGCTGAAAATATTGCAGTTGCATTTTTAAAATAGAAAACCTCAGTGTTGCCATCATCAACAGAATACATTTTCTGTAATGAAGGATATGCGTCAAGCATAGACTGTCTGGCTTCTCTTCTGTCATCTTCCACAAGTTCACCAGCTACACGAAGCCACTCTCCGTCCTTAAATGCACATATCTCAACCTTTGGATTCTTGCGAATCTGCTTTGATACATCTTTTGACTTACCAGTCTGGATATAAAGTTTACCTTCAAAAATGTGTGCTGTTCCAAAAGGTCTTACTCGTGGCTGGTCGCCTTCAACTGTTGCTAAATAATATGTCTCAGCTTCTTTTAAAAAATTAAGTACTTTTTCCATGATATGCCTCCGTATATTTTTCTTATATGATATCACTAATTATAATACATAATTTCTATTCTGATTAATATTTATTGCATTTTCTTTGCTTTTCTCATGTCACGCTTACGCTCAAGGTTGGTTACTACAACACAGCAGCTTGCGTCACCAGTGATATTGACAACGGTACGTCCCATATCAAAGATACGGTCAATTCCGGCAACAAGGGCAATACCATCAACTGGAAGTCCAACAGATGTAAGTACCATTGCAAGCATAACCATTCCTGCGCCAGGAACGCCGGCTGTACCTATTGAGGCAAGTGTTGCAGTCAGGATAATCGTAATCATCTGTGAAAATGTCAGATTAATTCCGTAGCATGATGCGATAAATATTGCACACACACCCTGATAGATTGCTGTTCCGTCCATATTAATAGTAGCTCCAAGTGGGAGAACGAAAGATGATATTTCTCTTTTCGCTCCTACTTTCTCAACACATTCCATATTAATAGGAAGAGTTCCTACTGAAGATGCACTTGAGAAAGCAAACATGATTGCTGGAAGCATTTCCTTGAAGAATTTTACAGGACTTGTTCCGCCAATAGCCTTAACTGCTACAGAATATACCACAAGACCATGTACAATATAGCACACATATGCGGTAAGAAGAACCATAGCCAGTGAGCCGATAATCATTGCTCCGTTGCTTGCCACAACAGGACACAGCAGACAAAATACACCTATTGGTGATAATTTCAGAATCATTTCCATACATTTCATGAATACATCATTGAGACGGTTGCAAGCCTTTACAATGCCCTGATTTTTTTCATCTCCTATAAGTATGATTGCGAAGCCTAACAACATAGCCATAACAATGACCTGAAGCATGTTGGATTCTGTGATAGGCGCAAGAAAGTTTGAAGGGAAAATATTAACAATTGTGTCCATAATAGACATTTTTGATGATGATTCATAGGCAAGGTCTGTTGTTGTGACAACAGGGAAAAGTCCTTTAAATAGATTACCGCCAATCAGTCCGAATGTAATTGCAAATGCAGTGGTACATATATAGTAAACAACTGTTTTCAAGCCGATTGAACCGACCTTTTTAATGTCCTTCATGGAAATTATACCGCACATGATTGAAAACAGAACAATAGGTCCAACTATAAATTTAATAAGATTAAGAAATATCGTACCAAACGGTTTGATATATGTCTCTGCAAATGTTGCGTATTTCTGAATCAGCAGACCAACGATAATTGCGAGGATTAACGAAATAAATATCTGTGCTGCTAAGGGAAGTTTCTTCTTTTCTTTACTCATAATAATTTCTCCATTTCAAGTAATTCACGATTTCTAATATTAAATTCAGATGCCGGTTATAATCTTTATTATCAAAAGTATCAAGACGACAATTATAATTGGTTTGATAACCTTTACACCATTGTTCATAACCATGTCTGCTCCGACATAATGTCCAAGAATACTGAATGCGGATGCCGCAAGTCCGACTTTCCACAGTATCTGTCCTGCCAGAAATACAAGAGCACATACGAGAATAAACATTCCTATACTCATTATTTGTACCTATTCACTATCTGATAATATAGCTAAACATCCTTTTTTAATTTTGTAATCAGATGATATTATAATATATAAATATAATAACGATAAATAGGTTTACGCTAAATTATTGATTGTATTTTAGTGATTTTTGTTTATTTAATTAAGATTAAGTGGTAAAGAGAGGAAATCATTTCCTTTTTATCCAGTAAATTACAATTCCCACGGCATCAGCCAGAAACCAGCCTATCGGAATGGCTGCCCATATTCCAACAACTCCAATTGCCGGAACTGCTGATAACACATATGCAAGAAGCACTCGCGTACCGAGTGAAATGACAGTTAATACAACCGACATCATAGGCTTATTAACCGCTCTGTAATAGCCATATAGCATAAAGAGAATACCGATTCCTATGTAAAATGCGCCTTCTATGCGAAGATACTGCACTCCTATATTGATAACATCAAAGCTTGTGCTGTCAACAAATATATTCATGAATGTTCTTGCAAATGTGAACACGATTGCACTTATACATAAGCAAAAGACAACAACGCTGATTCCAGCCTGTCTGATACCGGATTTGATACGGTTATGTTTCTCAGCACCGAAATTCTGCGCAACGAATACTGAAAATGCATTTCCAAAGTCCTGTACCGGCATATAAGCTATCGTGTCAATCTTGACAGCGACTGCAAATGCAGCCATTACATTTGTACCAAAGCTGTTTACTATGCTCTGTACACAGAGTATTCCGAAATTCATGACTGACTGCTGCAGACATGTAAATCCAGATAATGACAAGATGTTATGCATATTAGAACTGTCAAAATGCATATCTTTTTTCTGGACACGATACACCGGATAAGCCGCAATGAAATATATAAGAATTCCAATTCCTGAAACATACTGCGCTATTACTGTTGCTATTGCTGCTCCTTTTATTCCCATTGAAAATCCCGCAACAAACAGCAGATCAAGAATAATATTTAATACAACGGATACCGACAAAAATATAAGCGGTATAACGGAATTACCCAGGCCTCTTAACACATTTGCAACATAATTATAAATGTAAATTGCGACAAATCCTATAAATACATACACCAGATATGTTCTCATATCACCGAATATTTCGTCAGGTACCTGCAGTATTGCGATGATTGGGTTTATCAGCAGGTAGAACAATACAACTATTAATACAGTAAGTACTCCTATCATGATTGACGATATGAATATTCCGTTTCTTATTGTGTCGTCTTTTCTTTTGCCATATGCCATTGATATGAATGAACTGCTTCCCAGACACAGCCCTATAATTATTGATGTAAGAAATGTCATAAGAGTATAAGACGAACCAACTGCGGCGAGCGCGTTGTCGCCCACATATCTTCCGACTACCCATGTATCGACAAGATTGTATAGCTGCTGCAGGACATTTCCGAACATTAACGGTATTGCGAATCCCCACAGCCCTTTTGTTATATTTCCTTTAGTTAAATCATTTGTTTTCATGGGTATTATTATAGCATATGTATGTGTTTATTACATTAGGGCTGTGCATAAATAAAGAAAATTTATTTTGAAATTTCTAGAATATGTTAGTTGTTATTTTTATTAATGTTAGTATGTTGTATAGTATTTTTGAGATTATCGGATATCTTTTTATGTAAAAATCTCGTACTTTTTTTAACAAATACTTTAATTATAATCTGACACATTAAGTTTATCAGAAATCATATAATTATCATAGCCCTCAGCTTTCATCATAACTGCTTTCTTAGACAGATCTGATTGCGTTTTTGGGTTTGAGTTTAAAATACAATTGATTTCTCCTTTTTGAAAAAATGCTTCATATAAGAAGTTGGTTCATATGGATATCTGTATGTATTTGATCTTGAGTCATCCCTGCCGGTAGTCTTTATTCTAAGGAGCTTTTCCCAATCTTTTTCAGTCATTTAACTTAATTCCTTAAGCATATTTTCAGCGTCATCTGCAGCTTTGACCTTATCATTAGCCTTAATGATAATGCCCTGCTCATCAATGAGGTATGTAGTTCTCACAACACCCATAGAAACCTTGCCGTAGTTCTTCTTTTCCTTCCACACATCATATGCTTCGATTACTTTACGCTCAGGGTCTGCTAAAAGAGTGAATGATAATCCGTATTTTTCTTCGAATTTCTTATGTGAGGCAACAGAATCCTTGCTGACGCCAAGTATAACTGCTCCTTTTTCAGTGAATTGAGGATATCTGTCTGAAAAGCCGCATGCCTGTTTGGTGCAGCCTGCCGTATTGTCTTTTGGGTAGAAATATAATATAACTTTCTTTCTTGCATAATCACTGAGCTTGTGCATATCTCCATTCTGGTCTGGTAATTCAAAATCAGGTGCTTTTGTTCCAACTTCTAACATGTCCGGTTCCTCCATTTTCCGCATTAGACTGCTATCTGAATAACTTGATACTAAACATTTTAATATTAACATCATAATAGCTTAATTAATACCTACACTATACCACATAACCCCGATTCTATGATATAATATCCTAAGAAATTTCCCGAGGAGGATAATGTATGAAATACGATGTAATTATTATTGGAGCCGGACCGGGCGGAATCTTTTCTGCGTATGAGCTTATGAAGAAGTCACCGGAGACAAGAGTTGCCGTGTTTGAGGAAGGCAATACATTAGAGAAGAGAAAATGTCCTATAGACGGTAAGAAGGTGAAATCCTGTATAAAGTGTCCGACCTGTGCGATTATGAATGGATTTGGCGGTGCCGGTGCATTTTCAGATGGAAAATACAATATAACCAATGATTTTGGTGGAACACTTTACGAATATATCGGCAGAGATCAGGCAATCGACCTCATGAAGTATGTTGATACAATCAATACATCACATGGCGGTGAAGAGACTCACATGTATTCGACAGCAGGCACTAAGTTCAAGACTTTATGCATGCAGAACAAGTTAAAGCTCCTTGATGCGTCAGTTAGACATCTTGGAACAGACATTAACTACATTGTTCTTGAGAACATGTACAATGAGATGAAGGACCATATAGACTTCTACTTTAACACTCCTGTAAGCAACATTGAGGTTATTGATGGCGGTTACAGAGTATTCTATAAGGACGAGTACATGGATTGTGACAAATGTATTGTTTCCGTTGGTCGAAGCGGAAGCAAATGGATTGAAAATGTCTGTCAGAAGCTTGAGATTCCAACTAAGTCTAACCGTGTCGATATCGGTGTGCGAGTTGAGCTTCCGGCCGTTATATTTGCACATCTTACAGATGAATTGTACGAAAGCAAGATTGTATATAGAACAGAGAAATTTGAGGATCTTGTAAGAACATTCTGTATGAATCCTAATGGAATCGTAGTTAATGAGAATACTAACGGAATCGTAACAGTTAACGGACACAGCTATGAAGGTGCTGAGAAGCAGACAGAGAACACCAACTTTGCACTTCTTGTTGCAAAGCATTTTTCGGAGCCATTCAAGGACAGTAACGGATACGGTGAAAGTATTGCGAGACTTTCCAACATGCTTGGCGGCGGTGTTATTGTTCAGAGATTTGGCGACCTTATGAGAGGAAGAAGAAGTACAGAGAAGCGAATTGAGGAGGGACTTGTAAAGCCTACTCTTGCTGCTACTCCGGGGGATTTAAGTCTTGTACTTCCTAAGAGAATTCTTGATGGAATTATAGAGATGATTTATGCACTTGATAAGATTGCTCCGGGAACAGCCAATGATGATACACTTCTGTATGGTGTTGAGGTTAAGTTCTACAACATGGAAGTTGAGATTGACAACAATCTTGAGACCAGATATAAGGGCTTATATATAATTGGTGACGGAAGTGGTGTTACACATTCATTATCACATGCTTCTGCCAGCGGCGTATATGTTGCAAGAAAGATTATTGAGGAAATGTAGTTAATAAATGTAATTACACAACATAATTAATAAAAGGCACTGTCATATCTCCGGCAGTGCTTTTGCTATTATCAGCTGCTTATGGCAGTAAATATTGTCTACTTTTTGAAGCAATATAAGAATGAATTAAGTCTGCTCTCTGCTGTCTCGTACTTTTGTTTATCTAGCAAATCTCTATACATGTTTGTTTTAACTTTTTTAACTTTGAAAGTAAAGTTAAAAAAGTTAAAAGTTAAAATGGCAATTTTTAAGATTACTTATTCATCAGCAGCTCCATATCAATATCTACAAGCAGTTTGATGTTTCTTCCATCAATATGTATAATGCCCTCATCTTTCATTCGGGATAATTCACGGTTGAAAGATGTCTTGTTGACACCGAAGTACTGGGCAAGCTCCTTCTGCTTGTATGGTACAGTTACCGAACCATCAGCATTTTTATTCATATTTACGAGATACATAAGTATCTTATTGCGCAGTCTCGGCTCGGCGAGAAGCTTGTTCTTCATATTAATCATTGCGAATTTTGAAGCCATCTCGCGCAGAAGGTTCATTCCTATGTGAATCAGGTCAATATCGGTTGTGTTTTCAAGAATCTTTCTGGCTGATATGAACAGAATATGGCTCTTTTCAGCGGCATTGACTTCTATCCAGCAGTTGTTATCGCCAAATGCAATCGCTTCGCCAAATGTATTACCGGCATAGAATCTTTCCATGATACGGGAATCTTCCCTGTTATAATCAACATTACAGCCCTGAACAGCACCCGACAGCACTATTCCCATGTAATCAACATTGTCGCCCTGCTCCCAGATGATATCGTTCTTGTCATATGTTTTCTCATAACCGTCAAGCTTTTCAATAATAGCTTCGTAATGCTCCACAGGTATTCCATCGAACATCTTAAGCTGCGACAGAATTTCTTCTCTTTCAAGCTCTTCCCCATCATCATCACAATCCTGTTCAGGAACATAATCTTTCTGACATTCTTCAAGCTGTATGATCTCAGCACCTAACAGGTGTGCATCATCTATTCCATGAGTCGCAATAAGCAGGATTCTGTTATTACGCATTTTTAAAATGTAGTCTATAATGTTGAGCTTGGTCTCAGCATCCAGTCCTGTGAATGGCTCATCAAGTATTATGAGTTTTCCGGGATATTCAAGTGCCCTTGCGAGTGCCACTCTTCTCTTCATTCCACCTGATAAGGATACTATTGGGTTATCAAGGCAGTCAGGCGGGAGAATTGTTGACAGATTGTCACGAATCTCTTTCTTATCAGCCTTTCCACGGCTGACAATTGCAACATTTTCTAATGCGGAAAGTGTAGGTATAAGACGGTCCTCCTGAAACATTGAAGAGATACTGTTTCTGTCAATTCCGGTTATAGTGCCGCGGTCAGCCTGTTCATGTCCCATAAGGATTCTTAAGAGAGTTGTCTTTCCCATGCCGGAAGCCCCCATAAGACAATATATGGAATTGTCCTCAAGTGTAAGATTAACGCCTTTGAGAACCTGATTATCGTCAAAAGATTTATATAGATCTGTGATTGTTATACTCACAATAATTCGCCTCCTGATTTATTCATGCTTTCAAGTATTTTAGTAAATATTTTTTCAAATATAGTGCTTAATATTATAACAACTACTGTCCATGCAAACAGGTTGGTTGTCTGCAGATATTGCTGTGCAACATACATTTCGCGTCCGATTGATGGCTTTGGAGTGGCAATTACTTCTTTAGCTGGATTCTTCATAAAAAACTCCTGATGTATCAATATGCAAACCTATGTTAGAGTAGGCTTACCTGCATAATATACATCAGGAGTTGAGAATTTACAAGATTTTATTGTATGGAAAGATAGATTGATAAAAAGAAAAAATAATGGACTAATCAAAGTAATTACAGGTATCCGCAGATGACCTTTATCTAATCGGTGAAAATTTTATTCAGATTGAAAAAGAAAAGTGCGGAGTTGATCCAGAAAAAATCATGGCATATATACGCTCTAAAATCATTGAAAAAATATCTGGATTATTTTGAGGACTCTTTCCTTATTGAATCGGCTCATAGATATGACATAAAAGGTAAGGTATATATTGAAACACCTAAGAAATATTATTTTTCTGACCTTGGACTCCGCAATTTATCCAACCATATTATGATGAATATGGCATTTTGACTATCAACATTTATGATTTTCTTTTAAATCCAGAATGTATTGAAAAATAGTTCCTATCTCACATGCGAGTAATCTAGAAAAAAGCACACGCAGCTTGCCTTTTTCATGCCATCATTCCTGTATATATGGGGCTGGTCTGTCTCGAACTTATAGACCTGCCCCTTCTTTATGTGCTGCAGATGATTATGGCAGTCTATCGTGAGTGTACCGTCAATCACAGAAATATATTCGCGGGTTTTCTCACCATGGCTTCCACTCACATATACTCCACCCGGCTCAACATCAATACGATATACTTCGACAGCCTGCGAGTCCTCGAATGGGAAACAAGTCCATACCTTATACTGTGCCTCAAGCTCCTTCGTCGGTATGAGCTTTTCCGGCGTAACCAGGCAGTATTCCTGCTTTGGAGGAGAAATAAGCGTCTGGAATTCTATCCTTAATCCGCTTGTGATTTTCCCAAGAACCCCAAGCGATGGATTAGCTGTTCCTCTCTCTATCTGGGCAAGCATGCTCTTGCTGACGCCAGTCTGTTCAGCAACCTGGTCAAGGCTCATCCCCTTAGACTGGCGTATCCGTTTTAAGTTCTCAGACACATTTTGTGAAAGATAGTCTGCGTTCATAATCAATAATTCCTCACTTAACTATAATGCCTTTCTGTAAAGCATCTCAATATCACACTGGCGTGAAGCTCTCGGATTAACCGCAATATTGCCGCTCTTCATGGCATCCACAGCCATAGCTTCAATCTTGCTTTCGATTTCATCCTTAGACACTTCGCCATTCTTACTTGCATTGTTGATTGCAATAGTCAGATTCTTCGGTATTCCGATATCAGCGCACAATTCCCTGATTGCCTCTGCAAGCATAGCCGGTTTGAATTCCTTTTCGCACGCTGGAACCGGGCTGATGTCGTTATATATAGTCAGATATTTTCCATGGTCAGCAAGGGCGTTGTATTCAGCTATTACCGGAAGCAGCACTGCATTGGCAACACCATGTGGCACATCAAAAAATGCACTGACCGGATGACTCATAGCATGTACATTTCCAAGTCTTGCAAATGAGAATGCGATTCCAGCAAATAAAGAGCCTGTCAGCATAGCTTCTGCCGCCTCAATATCTGTTCTGTTTGCCACGAATCTGCGGATATTCTTTCCAATTAAAGCCATCGCTTTTTCAGCCATTGCATCAGAAAATGGAGATGCTGCTGTTGAGATATATGCTTCCTCCGCATGGATAAATGCATCAATTCCACAGGCTGCAGCAACACTTGCTGGTGCTGTCGTAAGAAGCTCTGCATCAAGAATAGCATACTTAGGAAGTATTTCATAGCTGAAAACTGTCAGCTTGTAATTTCTGCTGTGGTCTGTGATTACTGAAAATGCTGTAACTTCTGAACCTGTACCTGCTGTTGTCGGAATAGCAATCAGCGGAACGATTGGTCCCGGAACCTTATGCGCACCCTCGTAATCAGTTATGCTTCCGCCATACTTAGCCACAACTCCTACTGCCTTAGCCACATCCATCGGTGAACCACCACCGAATGCCACAATGAAATCAGCTCCGGATTCCATGAATTTATCCGCAGCCTTTTCAACTGTAGTGACTGATGGATTAGCTTCAATATCAGTAAATGTGTCAACAGTTACATTTACTGATTCCAGATAATCTGCAGCCTTCTTCACAAGTCCCATTTTTTCAATATGCGGACCTGAAATAATTAGTGCATGTGTTCCTCCAAGTTTTTTGGCAATCTCAGGCAGCTTATTAAGACTGCCCTTTCCTACCGTTATATCCTGTGGTACTGAAAAATTAAACATTTGCATAGTTAATACTTCCTTTCTGATTAACTGGCCTTCCTTGCCAATACACGATCAATTGCTTCATCAATAACCTTATCAAGCTCTGGCTCGTCAGCCTCAGGCATAAGAGACGCCGCGTCCTCGTCAGATATAAGCTCCACAAGAATACCGAATGATTCCTTATATTTATTTTTACAGAAAATGTAGAATACTACTCCCAATGCGCACCATGCGAGAACAATTCCCCATTCTTGTGCAATAAGTGTTCCGCCGCTTCCCGGTATGCAATACATAGCAACCATGAAGCCTGACATAATAACTGCCATGATACCGAAGAATCTGTATGCCGGAACTCTGTACGGTCTAGGCATATCCGGCTCTTTCTTTCTTAAAATTATAAATGAAAGAGCAACCATGCAGTATGCAACACAACAGCCAAAATTGCCGGCATCACTAATCCATACAAGCATTTTCCTGCCGGCAAAAGGTGCCAGCATAGTGAGAATTCCAATAAGGATAAGCGCATTTACAGGTGTCTTGTACTTTGGATGTAACTTGGCAAAGAACTTTGGAATCATATATGATTCAGCCATAGAGTACATGGCACGCGAGCCACCAAGCAGGAATGAATTCCATGATGTGACAATACCGCACATACCACCGACTATAATTACCTTTGCCATTATCTTAGTGTTAAATGCTGCTGCCATCGCATCTGCTGTGACAAGTCCTGTTGTGTTCTGAGAATCACTGATTGCCTGTGGATTCATGACAAGACCAACTGCAATGATAATCAGTGCATAGAAAACTATAGCAAGAACAACTGACAGGATAAGAATTTTACCAATTTTCTTCGCTGGCACATTTATTTCTTCTGCCGCCTGTGGTATTACATCAAATCCGATAAAATAGAATGGTGATAACGACGCAACACCGATAATTGCCTTGATATTAAGTCCGGCACTAGAGCTTGCAAACATCTGCCCGCTCATGTTGTCAGCAGAACCATTGATTACTGATGCTACAATTAACAGAATTCCGGCACCACCAATAATACATGTAAGAATCGTCTGTAATATAGCCGCTGTCTTGGCACCGAGGATATTAATTATCATGATTATAAATGCGAGTACAATCGCTACGATAAGCCATGACGCGTAGATATCAAAGCCCGCAACCGTATACAGATAACCCTTAAGGAAGCCCGGCCACAGATATGTTATGATTGTTGGAAATGCGCATGCCTCAAAGCAGGCAACACTGACATATCCAAGTACAATCATCCATGTACATATGAATGAACCGACTGCACCCATTGCGCGGTAACTGAACACATGCTCGCCGCCGCACTGTGGCATGGCTGCTGTAAGCTCTGCATATGTCATACCTACGAAGAATATCATGATTCCGCCAAGAACGAATCCCAGCGCAGCTCCGATAACTCCACCTTTTTCAATCCAGCTTCCGGTTGAAACCACCCAGCCCCAGCCTATCATGGCACCAAATGCGATTACAAGAATATCCCATGCACCAAGCACTTTATCAAATTCAGATTTCTTCTGTTCCATGGCTTGTTCCCTCCTCTTCCATAAGTATTTTTGCTACATCTTCTATAAGCCTCGCAGTTCCATCAACTCCTAAAAGACTGCTGTCGATAAGCATGTCCCTGCGGTGGCGGTCACCACGGTTACTTCCAGTCAATGCCATGTGACGCTTGTGATAGCGTTTATCTTTTTCACTGATGAAAAGCCTTGCGTCGTCCTCTGACATGTTATGGCTTTCCATAACATTTTTAACTCTCACCTCATCAGGAGCATAGATGAATATCCTAAGAATTGGTTTATGCTCCTTTAAAATATAATCTGCTGAACGACCGATTATCACGCATGATTCGCGGTCGGACAGCTTTCTGATAATTGTTTTCTGGACGTGAATAGCACGCTCAGTCAGATCAGCGTATTTTGAAAATGAAGCTCTTACATCACCTTCTGCACCTTTACCGGCAATAGTAATTCCCTCTTCAACCTTTTCCATAATCTCCTTAGGAATTCCTACTTCTTTAATAATTTCATCAACGGTTTCTCGGTCGTAGAATTTGATACCCAGTTCATCAGCAACCTTTTTGCCAATCTGATTTCCCTTAGCACCGTATTCGCATCCTATAGTTATAACAAGATGTGCCATATGCTTATTTCCTTTCTTTGCTTTACTCCTTCGGGATACATTATTAAAAGGGCACACGAAATATATCGTGACGCCCTTGTCCTCTGTCCTTTTATGATAATGCTTTTACAGTTTCATTTAGTATTTCAAATGCTTTGTCACATTCTTCCTTATTGACAATAAGTGGTGGAACCATACGGATTATATGAGCTCCGATTGCTGTGATAAGCAGCTTTTTGTCTAATGCACCATGCTTTACATCCACACCTGAAATAGTATCGTCAAACTCAACACCTACGAGGAGTCCCTGATGTCTTACCTCTTTTACATGAGGAAGCTTCTCAAGCAATGAAGAGAAGTAGTCTCCCATCTCCTTAGCATTTCCTGCTAGATTTCTGTCAAGCAGCTCATTTACCTCTGCAAGTGCTGCTGCACAGCTTACCGGATGTCCGCCAAATGTAGTACCATGTGAACCTGCTGAGAATGCCTTTGCAACCTCTTCTGTTGCACATATTGCACCGATTGGCATACCACCACCAAGACCTTTAGCCATTGATACGATATCAGGCTTAATGCCGTAGTTCATGTAAGACATTACAAAACCAGTTCTGCACCATCCTGTCTGTACCTCATCAATAAGAAGTAGCATTCCCTTCTCATCACAGAATTCGCGGAGTCCCTTCATGAATTCCTGTGTAGCTGGATGTACACCACCTTCGCCCTGTACTGGCTCTAGCATGATTGCTATTGTATTCTCTGTGCATGCGTCCTTGAATGCCTTAAGGTCATTGTAAGGAGCATATGAGAAACCGTATGTCATAGGACCAAATCCAACCTGACAGCCATTGCCTGGCTGACCTGTTGCAGACATGGCACCAAATGTTCTTCCATGGAAACCATCCTTTGCTGTTACGATGTGATATCTGTTAGGACCATATTTTTCAATACCATACTTACGAGCCATTTTAATCATAGCCTCGTTAGCCTCTGTACCTGAGTTCTGGAAAAATATCTTATCCATTCCGATTGTGCTGCACACCTTCTCAGCAAGCAATGCCTGTGGAATTGTGTATGGGTAGTTGAAGGTATGCATGATATCATCAACCTGGTCTTTAACTGACGCTACAACCTTTGGATTTCTGCTTCCTGCATTATTAACTGCAATACCTGCATAGAAGTCAAGATAAGGTGTTCCATTCTCATCATACATATACATTCCTTCTGCTGTCTCTGCAAGAAAATCGAAACGCTCATAAGTCTCAATCATATACTTTTTTACTTTGTCCTTGATGTCCTGTGCTGTTAATCCTGTGTCCTTTAATCTCATAATAGTAATCCTCCTTAACCCATAGCAAACAAAAAAGAGCAAAGCAGCTTCATCGTCTACCGATAAGCTCCTTTGCTCTTGAATTTGTTTAATATTTTGTATAACCATATGATATTCTGTTTAATATAATATGTCAACATTAAAATTAAAAAACAGATACATTTGCTTAAGTTCAGTATTTTCAAGGTTTTTCAGGAATACCATGCAAAATACGTATAAAATATAACTTACATATGTGCATTATAATGTACATGATATAATTATTTCTGTTCCGGTTTTGACGGCATCCTTCCTGTTTTTCATAAGAAGTGCTGCCAATGAAAGTATCTGTCTGCCTGTAAGCTCCTTCGTCACAATTGTATTTTCATAAGGAGCGATTCCAACTGAGCAGCAATTTTTTGAAACAATGGAAAGAGTTAAACAGAAAAATGCAGAGAAATCCGTTTAAATAAAGAAAAAAGTGTAAAACCTATTCGGGATTACACCATAATTCCTAAAATATTGCCTTATTAGACCGTGGCATTACACTAAATTCTTTTTTATTATAGCATATTATTCTTTTTTGAAAATAAATATAAGGAATTAATATTTATTTTATGAATTAATAAGAAGGACAGCGACATCATTAACATTAGTTCCTGTCGGACCTGTTATAATAAGCCCTCCACATTCTTTAAGTGCATTATATGCATCATTGCTCTTAAGAACATCAAATATATCTATGCCTTTAGAATGTAATTCTGCATATGTATCGCCATCAGAATATCCGCCGGCAGCAGATAAAGCAATCTCCTGATTACGTCCGCCTTTTCCGTGACCTGTAAGATTAACAACTGTTTCACCTCCGGCAATATAGGCAAGCCCTCCTTTTGTAAAGTGTATATGACCTAAAATGTATATGAATTATTTAATGTGCAACTGTGCTTTAATAATCATTTCATGTTCACCGTTAGCTTTGGCTTTGATACTGCCATTATGTTCAGCAACGATAGCTTTGGCTATTGACAGTCCAAGCCCATGTCCTGTTATTTTGGCAGAAGTTGAATCAGCACGGTAGAATCTGTCAAACATTCTGTCGGTAAGCCCCTTGTCAATATGTTCGACATCATTAGTTACACACAGTGTTATGTAATTTCCAGACGATGATAATACAAAGTTAATGTTGCCGTTATCAGGCGAGTATTTGAAAGCATTATCAAGAAGTATGGTGAAAAGCTGTCTTACAGAGGCTGCATCTCCGCGGCATGAAAGATTAGGCTTGATATCATATGTAAAATGCTTTCCGGAATCAATTGTAAGTGCTTTATATGAATTGACAACATCACTTGCCAGTTCTGAAACAGGAAAATCAACACGGGTAATATTGCCGTTACGTTCATCTATTCGTGCAAGAGCTACAAGATTATTAGTCATTGTAGTAAGATTCTCAGCCTGCTTCTTTATATCAGCGAGCCATTCGTTATTCTCATCATCCATCTGTAATATATCAACATCTGCTCTTATTACGGTTATCGGAGTCTTAAGCTCATGGCTTGCAGATGTTATGAATTCTTTCTGTTTGTGGTGTGCTTTAGCAATAGGCATAACGATAAGCTTTGAGGCAAATATAAGAACCAGAAGCATTATACCAATACCCACGAATGAACCTTCAATAAGTGAAACAGCAGTTTTCTTAACATCATCTATCATATTACTCCGAAGCACGAACACGGCAATTGTACGTTTCTCTTTTTCATATATGCAATATCTGTAACCATTGTAAAATCCGTCAAGTTCGCCAGTTTCATATGCTTCATGATATATTGCCAAAGCCTCATCCTCAGAAATATCAGATATGTTATCTACATTAATGGTTCTGGGGTGGTTATCTTTATCAAATGTAATATAGAAATATCGTGCATCTGCTTTAACTGGCTTTTTATAAAGAACATTAATGTAGATAGATGAAACAAGATGGTCGGATTTAGCGACCATCTTGTTGTATGTATTTATTACACTTGTATATACAATAAATCCCTGCATAGTTATTACTACTGCCATTGAAAGGACTATAAACTGTATTCTTAAGCGGTTAAGCATTTTTTCATTATAATTATATGCTTTATTGTTTTTTGACATTATATACCTTCTTTATTAGTTGTTATTTTTTAAATAATATCCCATATTTCTTCTTGTAGCAATGGAATAATCAGACTTTAAAGCTTCAAGCTTTCTCCTGAGGTAAGATATATAAGTCCACACTGTGCTGATATCAGAATCAGAATCACTGTCCCAGATTTTCCCCATAAAATGTTCTGCCGAAATAACCTGGTCTTTATTATTCATGAACATCAGCATCATCTGATATTCCTTATTCGTAAGAAGAAATGAACCTGTTGCTGACGATAATTCACATGTAGTTGTGTTAAGTGTTATATTGCCAAGCGTCATAACGCTGTCATGCTGTCTTTCGCTGCGTGTAAGAACGCGTAATCTGGCAAGAAGTTCTCTTGTGTCAAATGGCTTGGTAAGATAATCATTAGCACCGTTATCAAGACCTTCTACTTTATCGTCGATTTCAGTCTTTGCTGTGAGCATAAGAACAGGAATGTTGTTACCACGTTTTCGCAGATTCTTTAAAGCAGTAATTCCATCCATTACCGGCATCATTATATCCATTATTACTGCGTCATATATATCCTTCTCAAGATAGTCAAGTGCGAGCTGGCCATTGTTAACGCAGTCAACGGCGTAATTATTCTTCTGTAATATAGTTGATACGGCTCTTGATAATGAGCGGTCATCTTCAACTAATAATATTCTCATATATAATCCTCCGGTTTTAATTATTAATTCCAGTAGCCAAGTTCTATACCTTTCAGGTATATAGCTTTGGCTTTGGAATAATATCCATAAGAGTTAAAATGTGTGTAATCAGCACGAATCTGTTCAGGCAGGTTGCCTGTCTGTATATCAATTATATCATTTTCGGTTGGCGTAAGTCCACAGTCAGAAAGTGCATTTTCCATAAGATAAAGTCTTGTATTAAGGAAGTGGTCACCGAATGCATTCTGCAGGGCCTGTTCCCATAATGTTGCATGAAGTCCGGCGTAGCCACCGTTATTATCATAGACATACTGATATGCATCAGCAGACTTACCGGGATCGTCAGTATCACCAACAATTATATAATCAGCATAATAGCTGTTATCAATTATATTCTGATATTGTTTTATGAGTTCATCATAATCATTCTCCCAGCCGCCATTGCTTCCCATCTCAAGAATAAGAATATCATTGCGGTGATCGAAAGCTGCTTTAGGAATAACTCTTGTCCAGGCATTAATATACATTTCAGTTACAGAATCATAATCTGCGTCAGAACATATAGAAATATATAATCCATCATCAGTTCTTTCAACATAACATAAAACATCATTAATATATACGGTGTCCGGATATGCGTTATCTTCATATCCATATCCGCTGTAGTCGTCCATATTGATTACTTCTTCGTTATCATCAACGAATTTTACATAAGTAGATGAGTGGTCGGTTATATAGATATCACGGTCAGTGTATATAGGGATTCCACCGGCTCTTAGAGATATGTAATAAGAATTTTCACCGCCTACTCCTAAATTGTAAGTTGTTATTGAAGTAAAATACTGCAAAGCAGATGGAGTTGTGAAGAAAGATATGTCTTCAATACCATTATCTGAGTATATATATGCTTCATTACATCCACCACCCTGCATCATGCTGTCACCCCAGCATACTATGCTGCGTTCTGGAATTTCATCAGATAATGATGCTTCGTCAGTATTATATTCAAGAACAATATTATCATTATTAGATATTATGTATGCAGGCTGTGAATTGCTTATTGTTACATTAGAATTCTTATAAGAGCAGCTTGTTAAGAACAGACTAAAAAATACAGTACATATATTAAGTAATGCTAATACCTTATTTTTCATATGAATTCCTCCAATCTGATGTCTTTTATCCTTGTTATGGCATTACTATAAAATGTCAACCTAAAATTAACTTAAAAATTATTCACTATTTATCAATAAAATGGTAAAATATAAATGTATGTTTAGATAATGGAGGAAGATTATTATGGATTCAACATTAAGAAGAACATGGGCTGAAATAGATATGGATGCACTTGAACACAATTATAAGACATTAAGAAAAAGAATCGGAGAAAATGTTAAGTTCTTAGGTGTTGTGAAAGCAGATGCCTACGGACATGGTTCTGTTCAGGTAAGCAGACTTTTACAGGATTTAGGAGCAGATTATCTTGCTGTTAGCAGTATAGATGAAGCTATAGAATTAAGACATAATTCAATTACAATGCCAATTCTTATACTTGGACATACTCCTAAGGAAGAGGTTGAGCAGCTTATTAAGAACAATATAACACAGGCAGTTACATGTAAGGCTAAAGCACTTGAATACAGTGAAGAAGCTGTAAGATGCGGTGGTACATTAAAGATTCACATAAAGGTTGATACCGGTATGTCAAGACTTGGCTATTTGTGTGACGATGATTACTTTGACAGCGGTGTTGAAGGAATATGTGAAGGTTGTTTGCTTCCGGGACTTGATGCAGAGGGAATATTCACACATTTTGCAGTATCTGATGAATTCGGAGAAGAATGTGAGACTTACACAAAGCATCAATTTGAATTGTTTACAAGCGTAATTGACGCAGTAGAGAAAAAGCTTGGAAAGAAATTCAAGATTAGACATTGTGCCAATACAGGTGCTGTTGCAAGATATCCTAAGACATGGCTTGATATGGTAAGACCTGGACTTCTGCTCTATGGCTATGGAGATTTCGCACAGGAACTTGGGCTTAAGCCTGTTATGTCACTTAGGACAACAGTAAGCACAATTAAGACTTACCCTGCCGGAACAGCAATAAGCTATGGTGGAATATATAAGACCGACCGAAAGACAAGAATGGGAGTTGTTCCTTATGGATATGCCGATGGATATTTCAGATGTCTTTCTAACAGATATGAGCTTATGACTGAGGAAGGTCCTGTTCCACAGAGAGGCAAGATATGTATGGATATGTGTATGATTGATCTTACTGATAAGATGAATGTTGATGTAGGAAGCGAAGTTGAGATATTTGGCAAGGCTAATTCTATTGAGCATATGGCACAGCTTGCGGGAACTATTCCTTATGAGCTGACATGTGCAGTAAGCAAGCGTGTTCCAAGATTGTACATAAAGGACGGTAAGATTTACGAGAAAGAATTACTATTACGCGGATAAATACTAAGATTAATACGAGGACGAATGAATGAAAAGAATATTATGTGTATTAATGTCCTGTATGCTGCTTGTGATGACAGGCTGCAGCGGGCATAGCAAGAACCTGAAATTTGGTGCAGCGGATATTGGCGGTATGTATTATTCATTTGCAAGTACATTTACACAGCTTGCTGATAAAGAAATTGATGGATATACATTTGAAACAAGAACTACTGCTGGTTCGGTTGCCAACCTAAGACTTATATCTGATGGCTATATTGATCTTGCCATTGTTCAGGCGGATCTGTTAAGTGATGCTTACAATGCAACAGGAGCATTTACTGATAAGAAGTATAAGAAGGGCTATAAGGCAGTTGCTTCTCTTTATACAGAAGCCTGTCAGATTGTTGTAAGAAAGGATTCAGGAATCACAAGCGTTGATGACCTGATTAACAAGACGGTAAGTGTTGGTGCTTCTGAATCAGGTACTGAGAAGAATGCAGAGCAGATATTAAAGATGAGCGGTATTGCAGATGAACTTATTAATAAGGTTAACATGGATTATACTGAAGCTGCTGCAAAGCTTAAGAATGGCGAGATTGACGCATTTTTCTGTACTGCAGGAACAAGAACCGGAGTTATTGAGCAGTTGTCCAAGGAATGTGATATACGTCTTGTAAGTCTTGATGACAAATGTATCGACAAGATGTTATCAGCATATTCCCTCTGTGAAAAGTACACTATTCCGGCGGGAACTTATCAGGGACAGGACGAAGATGTTACTACTATTGGTGTTAAGGCAGTTCTGATTGCAAGGCAGTCACTCTCAGACGATGTTATTAAGAATGTGACTAAGACTTTATATGAGCATGCAGATGATTTTAAGTATGCTACTTCTCTTGATATTACATTCGACATTAAAGAAGCTGCTAATGGAGTGGATATTCCATTTCATTCAGGTGCGGCAGATTATTATACAGAGCATGGCATCAAAGTTTTGACACAATAAATATTTTCTGTATATCAGTAATGTAATAAAGAATGGAGAAATTTAATGAAAGTTCAGTTAGATATGTATCAGACGCTTGCCATTGCAGTACTTGTACTGCTTCTAGGCAGCTTTTTACGAAAGAAAATCAAATTCCTTGAAAGATTCTGTATACCGGCTCCGGTTGTCGGAGGTCTGTTATTTGCTATATTTACATGTGTGTGTTATGTAACGCATATATTAGAGTTTTCATTTGATGACACACTTAAAGAAGTATGCATGGTATTTTTCTTTACGTCAGTTGGATTTCAGGCTAATCTTAAGGTTCTTAAGAAGGGCGGAAAATCAATGGCCATATTCTTAGGATTGGTTATTGTGCTTATATTCACACAGAACTTCGTTGCAGTTGGTTTATCCAAGCTGCTTGGACTTGATTCACTTATTGGTATGTGTACAGGTTCTATTCCTATGGTTGGTGGTCACGGTACAGCAGGTGCATTCGGACCTGTACTTGAAGATTTTAATGTTCAGGGTGCAACAACAATATGTACTGCCGCTGCTACATTTGGACTCATATTCGGAAGTCTTGTTGGCGGACCTTTAGGTAAGAGACTGATTGAGAAGAAAGACCTTTTATCTACAGCAATTCCTGAAGATGACAGCCTTCTTGTTGAAGATGAGAAGAAGCATGAAAGACATTCAAGAATGTATGCCTCAGCTGTATTCCAGCTTATTCTTGCCATTGGCTTAGGAACATTTTTTTCATGGGCACTTACCAAGACTGGTCTTACTTTCCCTATATATATAGGTGCTATGATTGCAGCTGCTCTTATACGTAATATCGCAGAGTACGCAGGGCATGGAAAGCTTGTTATTCATATGGGCGAAATCAATGACCTTGGTGGTATCTGTTTATCGTTGTTCTTAGGTATGGCGATGATTACACTTAAGTTATGGCAGCTTGCTTCACTTGCTCTTCCACTTGTTATTCTTCTTGGAGCACAGGTTATTGTTATTGTTTTATTTACTTATTTTGTTGTATTCAATGTTATGGGAAGAGATTATGATGCGGCGGTACTTGTTGCAGGAACATGCGGATTCGGTTTGGGTGCTACTCCTAATGCCATGGCTAACATGCAGGCTGTATGTGACAAATACGTTCCATCAGTTAAGGCTTATCTTCTTATACCACTTGTAGGTAGTCTGTTTGCAGATTTCCTTAACAGCCTTGTTATTACATTCTTTATTAATATATTATAAATATTGGAGAGGGAATGCTATGTTTAATATATTTAAAAAGGTTAAGAATAAAGGTAACACTCCTAAAAAAGATTACAATCTGTCATATGATAATCTTGCTATTCCAGAGATTCATAAGGGAGATTCTGATAATGATGATTTAGATATATCTTCTGATATGATTACAGATGAGAACAGCGATAAGACACATGTGACATATGATAGTGTAGCTGTTCCGGAAGTTCATTTTAATAAAAAGAAATAATTAAATCTGATTAAAAATGATTAATATAAGCTAATTCAAAAGGGGACTGATAATTAATATCAGTCCCCTTTTGTGATGTAAATATATTATACCGGAAAGGATATAGATGACAAATTACTGTAAAGCCTTGAATGCTTCATCAAGATCTTCAATTATATCATCGATATTCTCTGTACCAATTGAAAGTCTGATTGTGTTAGGCTTGATTCCCTGATCAAGAAGCTCAGCTTCGTTGCACTCTGAATGAGTTGTGCTTGCTGGGTGGATTGCTAATGACTTAACATCGGCAACGTTAGCAAGAAGTGAGAATAACTCAAGGTTATCAATGAACTTCTGTGCTTCAGCAGCACCGCCCTTGATTTCAAATGTGAAGATTGAACCACCACCATTAGGGAAGTACTTCTTATAAAGAGCCTGCTGTTCTTCGTTAGTAGAGATTGAAGGATGATTTACCTTTTCAACTAATGGCTGATCCTTTAAGTACTGAACAACCTTTAATGCGTTCTCTACATGTCTCTCAACTCTGAGTGATAATGTTTCAAGTCCCTGAAGGAAGATGAATGAATGAATTGGAGAAATTGTAGCTCCTGTATCACGAAGAAGGATAGCTCTGATATATGTAACGAATGCAGCAGGTGCTGTATCCTTAGCAAAGCTTACACCATGGTATGATACATTTGGCTCAACAAGCCATGGGAACTTATCAGCAGCTCCAACCCAGTCGAACTTACCGCTATCAACGATTACACCACCAAGTGTTGTACCATGTCCACCGATGAACTTAGTAGCTGAATGAACAACGATATCAGCACCATATTCGATAGGTCTTACAAGGTAAGGTGTTGCAAATGTATTATCAACAACAAGTGGAATGTTGTGTGCATGTGCAATCTTAGCAATTCTTTCAATATCAACAACTTCTGAGTTAGGATTTCCAAGTGTCTCAATCTGAACAGCCTTAGTATTAGGCTTGATTGCAGCTTCAATAGCGTCATAATCAAAAGGATCTACGAATGTAGCTTCAATTCCGTAATCTGGAAGTGTATGAGCAAGAAGGTTATATGTTCCGCCGTAGATGTTTTTAGCTGCTACGATGTGATCTCCTGCATGAGCAAGTGCCTGGAAAGCATAAGCTAAAGCTGCTGCACCAGAACCAACTGCAAGTGCTGCTACACCACCCTCAAGAGCTGCGATTCTCTTCTCGAATACATCTTCTGTTGGGTTAGTAAGACGTCCGTAGATATTACCTGCATCCTTAAGACCAAATCTGTCAGCAGCATGCTGGCTGTTATGGAATACATATGATGATGTAAGGTAAATAGGTACTGCTCTAGCATCTGTTACTGGATCAGGCTGTTCCTGTCCTACATGAAGCTGTAATGTTTCAAACTTTAAATTTCTTTCTGAGTAAGGTTTCTTTGCCATAGTTAATTACCATCCTTTTTTAATTTATTTCAAAAAATGAATTGCTTTCTTGATGTTGATGATAATATAAACCCTTATCCCTACTATGTCAATAGGTTTGTGTGATTTTTTTGAAAACATTTTGAAAATGTGTATTGGTATGAATTCTGAAATTGGCTGTAGCATTGTGTGGATTCTGAAATTAGTTGTGTCATTGTATGGATTTTGCCGGAAACCTACTAAATGGGAAGTTAGTACTTGTTTAGTGGGTTATTTTGATGAAAATATGTTGCAAATGTACTGTTAAAACAGCCTGGATTGCGAAAAAGACCCACTAAGATATATAAAAAAGTTGTATGAGTAGGTCTTTATGCTATCCGACAGGAGCATCAGCTGTAATAAAGATCTACTCAATTAAGAATATATAGTTGGTTAGTAGGTATTACAAATTATTATTCATGCCAACTAAGTTGTTATCCATTATCCGTGCAGATTACAAGCGAAGTTTAACCTAACAGATTACCCACGAAGTCTACCCACGTAGCCTTGCAACAGCAGCTTTCAGCGTGTCTATTACATAGTCAGCATCTTCCCTAGTTAAATCCTTATCTATGCTTAATCTTAAAGCCCCTTTAGCTTCAACACTGCTTCGTCCGATGGCAAGAAGCACATGAGAAGGATCAATTGAGCCTGCAGCACATGCTGAACCGCTTGAGGCACATATGCCGTTCATATCAAGCATAATAAGTAAAGAATCGCCGGAAACATCTTTGAAGCAGAAATGCATATTAGATGGCAGTCGCTTGAGAATGCCAATCCCCGGTCCGTCAAAAGTAACATCAGGAATCTCACCAAGAATCCTGCCAACGATATAATTACGCATATCAATAATTGTCTGTATATCTTTATCAAGAGTACTTAAGGCAAGCTTAACTGCCTCTCCCATGCCGGCAATGCCGGGAACATTGCTTGTGCCGGCTCTTCTTGCTCGCTCCTGTGCCCCTCCATGGATGAAAGGCTCCAGCTTGGCAGAATTTTTCATATACATGAAGCCGACCCCCTTAGGACCATGAAACTTGTGCGCACTTGCACTTAACAGGTCGATGTTCATCTCCGTGACATTGATTGGAACATGGCACATAGCCTGGACAGCGTCAGTGTGAAAAAGAATACCATGCTTGTGTGCAATCTCGCCTATTTCACGGACGGGCTCTATAGTTCCGATTTCATTGTTGGCAAACATAACACTTATAAGAATTGTTTTGTCAGTGATGGCATTCTCTACATCTTCTAAGGAAACAAAACCTTCGCTGTCAACATCAAGGTAAGTTACCTCAAATCCATGCTTTTCAAGATATGCACATGTATTAAGAATAGCATGGTGCTCTATCTTAGTTGTTATAATGTGATTGCCTTTATCTCTAAGTCCGAATGCAGCCGACTTTAAAGCCCAGTTATCAGACTCACTTCCACCGCCTGTAAAATATATTTCATTGCTTTTCGTAGCACCAATACTGTCAGCTATAATTTCCCTTGCATCCTCAATTGCCATCTTGCTTTTCTGAGCAAAATTATATACAGAAGAAGGATTGCCGTAATATTCAGTAAAGAATGGAAGCATTGCAGATACAACCTCTGGTGCAGTCGATGTAGTTGCTGCGTTATCCATATATATAAGTTTTTCCATAATATTGTCCTTATTAATTAAATAAAATAATTAAATAATAAAATTAGATAATAGTTCCGCCGCCAAGTACATTGTCTCCGTCATATAATACAAGTGCCTGCCCCGGTGTTATGGCACGCACTGGCTCGTCAAATGTGCATTCAAGAGTATTTTCATCAAACATCCTTACAGTACACATAGACCCCTCATGGCTGTAACGGATTTTGCCTCTGGCACGCATTTCGCCTTCAAGGGAAGGAACAGACATGAAATTAATGTTGTTTGCATAAAGCTTAGGCGAGAATACATCCGAATTATCACCAATTATAACCTCGTTGGTTTCAGGGCGTATAGCCACAACAAATGCCGGCTTTCCAAGTGCAAGTCCAAGCCCCTTTCTCTGACCGACTGTGTAGTGGATTATACCCTGATGTGTACCGATTACATTGCCGTTGACATCAACGAAATTGCCGGGAACAGAAGTATAGCCTGTTTCACGGTTTATAAATCCGGCATAGTCATTATCAGGAATAAAGCATATTTCCATACTGTCAGGCTTCTTGGCAACAGTAATACCAATCTTAGAAGCAATCTCACGAACCTGATCCTTAGTATAATCACCGATAGGAAGAAGTGTGTGTGATAACTGATCCTGTGTAAGATTATAAAGGGCGTAAGTCTGGTCTTTCCTGGCGGTTACTGAATTGCATATGGTGTATCTTCCATTAGGAAGCTGGTGGATTCTTGCGTAGTGTCCTGTTGCAATATAATCAGCACCTATTTCAAGACTTCTCTTAAGAAGAGATTCCCACTTTACATAGCGGTTGCAGGCGATACATGGATTAGGTGTACGCCCCTTTTTATATTCGTCAACAAAATAGTCAATTACATTACATTTGAACTCATTCTTGAAATTCATCACATAATAAGGAATATCGAGCTGACCGGCAACACGCCTTGCGTCATCAACAGCACTGATACCGCAGCAGCCGTTTTCAGCAACTTCTGTTGCATCATCCTGCCATATCTGCATCGTAACACCGATTACATCATAGCCCTGTTCCTTTAATAGATAAGCGGCAACAGAGGAATCAACTCCCCCTGACATGCCGACAACAACTTTCTTCTTCATTATTACTCCTTATTTTTTATATCCCTTATTTCATCAGCTAGTGTGCAGATTTCGCTCCAATGCTTCTTGGAATCTTCATCATAGATTGCACATATCCTGAATCCGCCCTGATTGGCTGATTCAATGCCGTGAAGTACATCTTCATATACCCATGTATCTTCCGGTTTAAAATGCATTTTTTCAGCGATAAGCTTGTAGCTTTCCGGATTCTTCTTATTATATGGAATGTCATATACTGTAAAAATGTTGTTAAAACAGTCAGCTATTCCAAGTCGGTTAAGTGCAGCGTCAACACAGCCTCTGTCAGAGCTTGTAAATATACACATGCGAGAGCCGGCTTCATGCTCGCGTCTGATTAACTCAAGCATGCCGTCTTTAGCCGGAATATCTGTGCTGTAGTGCCTTGTCATAATATCCACAGCAGTCTGCCTCATAGTTGCTGCGTCAGTGCTTATGCCTAATTCATCACGGAAATAAGCAGCACACTCATCAAGGTCCATTACATAAGTACGCTCATCAAAGTCGTCAGGTAGCTTGTCAACATACTGCATGGCATATTCCTTGGAAACATTTCTCCAGTAAGGCATGGAATCAAGAATAGTTCCATCCATGTCAAATATGAAATCCCTGTGATAGTTTAATACACTGCCTGTCTTTAAGTAAAGCTCTTTCGTTGCAAGTCCCGGATTATCAGCAGCAAATATAGCTGAAACAACGGCAATTCCGTCAATCCCGGTGCCTGCAAGCTCTTCGCAGTTGTCATAATCAATACCACCGATTGCAACGACAGGGATATTAACTGAACCGGCAACCTCAATTAGTCGTTCACGGGGTATGTATACAGCATCCTTCTTGGTGCTTGAGCCAAATACTGCTCCAGTGCCGATATAGTCTGCACCAAGTTTTTCAGCTTCTATAGCCTGTTCAACTGTCTTGGCAGTCATTCCGATGATTTTATTATCTCCAAGAATACTTCTTGCAGTCATATAGTCAGTGTCGCTCTGTCCGATATGTACGCCGTCAGCTTCAGCTTCAAGTGCCGCCTGCACATCGTCATCAATAACGAATGGAACACCATATTTTTGTGCAATAGGCTTAATTGCCTTTGCTTTGGCAACAATTTCCTCATGTGTGGCATTTTTTTCTCTTAATTGTAAAAATGTAGCACCATTATTTAATACATTTTCAACAACATCAGTGAGACTGGCTCCATTAAGCCAGCTTGTATCTGTGATTGCGTATAGACGCATTTGTTCTTTTCTAATCATAATCTGTCTTAATTCTCCTGAATCAAATTCAATATGTATAATAACACATCTGCCGGTAACTGTGGCATACATTTTTTGACACATTTTAAAAGTTCTATAAAATATTCGAAAAAAATGTTGTAACGAAAATCCATTTCGTGCGTCTAACCTATGTAAGACGGAAGGAGGTGACCAGTTCTGAATTATGAGAAATTGTACAATTCCTATTATATGCAGGTGTATTCTTATGTGTTTACGATAGTAAAGAATCAGTCTTTGGCTGAGGAAATAATACAGAATACTTTTTACAAAGCCATGACCGCCAGGAGACAATATGAAGGTAAGGCGGGTGAGCTAACATGGCTGTGTAGTATTGCAAAAAATCTTGCAATTGATGAGTGTCGGAAGAATGGAAAATTTACTGAACTAGACGAAGCTTTGCCGCAGCAGACGGCTGATTTGGCAGATAAAGTTTCGGATACGGACTCTGCTTTGAGGATTCATATGGTTCTTCATGAACTGCCGGAGCCGTATAAAGAAGTATTTCAGTTAAGAGTTTTCGGAGAACTCACATTTGCACAGATTGGAATGGTATTCGGAAAAACTGAGAACTGGGCCAGAGTAACTTATCACAGGGCCAGACTGAAAATAAAAGAAAGGATTGATTAGATATGAGTAATAAAGAATGTGATATCGTGCAGGATTTACTGCCGCTTTATTATGACAAAGCCTGCAGTGAAGCGAGCAGCAGCTTTGTTGAAAAGCATCTGGCAGGCTGTAGTGACTGCAAGAAAATATATGATGAATTACAGGAAAACAATGTAGATGAAGTGCTTGCAAGGGAATCAAAGGGAGTACTTGAAAGACATGCAAAAAAAGAGCGTAACGCTGCATACAAGGCAGGCGTTGTGATTGCAACAATACTTCTACTGCCAATTGTCATTACATTTATAGTACAGCTTGCTACAGGCATGGGATTAGGTGTATTTTCTGTTGTTACTGCTTCTATGCTGCTTGTTGCAGCACTTACGGTAGTTCCGCTTATCTCCACTAATAATCGTCTGTTAAAATGTATTCTTGCCGGAGTTGCTTCACTTATGCTTATACTGTTCTTCGTTGACCGTATGAATGGCGGAGGAAACTTCCTGTTATGGGCTATACCGGCAGTATTCGGTATATCAATAGTGCTTTTTCCGATAGTGATATGTCTTGTGTCACTTCCACCGGTACTTAGTGACAAGAAAGCACTTATAACAATGACATGGGATACATTGTGGCTGTTCCTTACTATGTTTATAGTATATTACCATTCCGGCTTTACAGGCATGAAGGACGGATATACAGTTGCTGTTGTACTTATGCTTGGTGTATGGCTTGTATTTCTTGTAATCAGGTATCTTCCTGTCCATGGTCTGATGAGAGCCGGAATTAGTACGATAATATCTGTATTATGGGTTGTATTTGCTGATGATTTTCTTGAGTTTATTCTTTATAAAAAGAAGGTGCTTTCAATAAGCAATATGAATCTGTCTGACTGGAGCACAGCTCTTAGCATTAATGGAAATGTATTATTCATTACTTTAGTGTCTGGCTGTGTAATAGGTTTGATACTTATAGGTATTGGTGCGTTGCTTATGAGAAAAAAAATGTTTAGAGGATAAGATAAAATAAACCCCTCACAAGGTTGTTGCTTTGTGAGGGGCTTATTTGTATCGGCAATAAAAATAAACCACCTGCTATGCAGGTGTGTTCCCAGAAAGCT